>NZ_JACOFN010000002.1 GCF_028764065.1 Fructobacillus sp. CRL 2054 | reverse complement strand
CAATTTTAAAAAGAGAACTTATTTATCCGAACCAGTTTAAGAGTAAATTTGAGCTGGTTACGCGAATATCACGCTATATCCATCGATATAATCATGAACGGATTCATACCTATGAATCGAACCTAGTGATGTAAAAAAAGTGTCTAACTTATTGACATACGAGCAGTAATCGTTCGAACATTGTCGGCATCTTCGTCAGTTCCCGCCTGATAAGCAGCCACTGCCTGACTTTCCTTAGGATTCAAGACATAGCCATCAAAAGTCGGATTCTCTACCGCAGCAAATTGCCCGCTCTGATTATCATATTCACGGGAATCGATGACTTCATCCCCCGTTGCATCATCTAGATGCGCATGAATGGTTTCGTTAATGACTTTAGTTGCAGAACCCAACTCCTTGCCGTCTGAACCCTTATAGATAATTTTCTCCGTATGGGTAACCTTTCGGGTGTAGGGAGCAGCATTCTTCTTATAAGTATTAATATCCGCCTTTCCGCCATCAGTCATTTCAAAGTTCCAGTTATATTGAGAAGTCCATGAACTGTTGTCGGCAGCAAATGATGCAATGGTTAAAGTCTTACCAATTTCAGGGAATTCCATTTCCACGGAAATGTTATCAAGATACAAGTTAAACGAAGAAACCGAATCCGCATTCACCGTAAAGGTGTGTGTCTGATCCGTTTGACCATTGTTAATAAAGTGTCCCTGGCTTGCACTCTTTCGTACGACTGTAAATAGAATCTTACCATCAACCTTTTGCCAATCCACTGTGATGCTTGTGTTAGCGGCTGCATGATTCCCAGTAGCAACTCGTCCTAATTTAAAGGAACCCTTGTCCTGTCCCTTAGCTAATTGAACTTTTAGTAAGGAATCAGGGGTTATATCCGATTGCTGACTTGTCGATTTTTGCTTTTCAACAAGTTTATCCAATTCCGGATTAATTAAAGCAGTTTGGAGACCATTTGTGCCATCGTAAGTGAGCTTCTTAGCTAATGTAAAGGAACCAATTCGATAACTTTCATTGTAGTTCCAGTTACCCTGCCAACCGACATAACGCCAGCCATCAGTTGTTTTCACGAGGTTACCCGCGTAATCATCGAATCCCTCATCCACATAGCCATACTTAGGATTCTGATCTAAGTGGAAGATACCGTTAGCATCAATTGTCCCAGTTGCATATGCTTCGCGATTAAATTTATCATTAGCGTTTAATCCCTGAATACCAAAAACAATTAAGGCTTGGCCATCGACAGTAATAACATGGGGTGTTTCCATCAATGAATTCGACCACTCAGGGTTAATTGCAGCGATGTTAATATCATAAGCGCCTGTATCCGAATGCCACCATTTCTTTCCATCAGAAGAAGTTAAATTATAAAACTTCCCCTTCGCTCCACCCGCAACGGTAATTTGTAGCTCCGTGCCATTAGCTGAGGTAGTAACCTCTGGGTCACGGAAATCATCCCCAACTGCAATACCTGCATCACCAGGAACAACTGCGGCTGTATCAAAAACAGGCTTAAATTGTTCGCCATTGTTCGAGTAGGCCCACCACAGGCGCTGCTGCCCGTTGTGCTCTGGATCCATGTCTGAAAACAAGGCTAAGGTAGCGTTTTTAGAAATGGAACGGCCCTTCGAATCGGTTGTAAACCACTGACCGTTATTGGCCTTAGTATTGTTTTTTATCGTTGATCCACCAACTGGCATCGTCCATGGCACACTGGTGTTCTGTGTGGGGTCGAGCTGTGAATTAACCTGCCCATCGATGGTAATTTGACCATTGGGAATCGCGATGTTTCCCGTACCAACAGGGTCAGATTCATCATAGGGAGTAAAGGTCCTAAAGTCCGTTGTCTTAAAATGATACCATTCGTTACCAGAGCCAGTTGGCGCCCAGAGGCAGTAACCCTCGTAGTAGTCAAGATTGCCAGAAGTATCGTAATGGGGCGTAATGGACTCAATGTCATTCATTTCCCCTTGTGGTGTCGTATAGTGGAAATTTTGTTGCCAGAGGTTACCAGCAATGGCTGGATTTTCTTTTGCATACTTAGCATTGGGTGAAAGGCTGGCTGATAATCCCCTTAGCTGCGTTAAACGCAAAAAAGTTGCATTCGCATTACCATTGGTATTGTCCGCCTGTGCCAGCTGTGAGCCACCAAATCCAGCTAACAATGCTGCTGTAACTGAGGCAGTCATCCAAACTTTCCCGTTTAATAATTGATTTGTATTGATTGGCATTTTACTTCTTTCTACTTAGTTAATGTAAATAAAATCAATCAATTGATATGCTTTAAGAGTCTCCGCTTGCTTGCCCTGGCTAAAAAAATGTATATTTTAAAATTGATAATAAATATTAAAGGAATCTAAACGAATTATAACACCATTCATTACAAAAGTAACAGATTGGTGACAAAATCGCACCAATAGCTCTTCAGAATTTTTTATTCGTAGACTTCATCACTATTTCAAAAGGACTTTGCTAAAATAACACTGAGATAACGAAGTTATCTCCGACAACTTGATTCAGTCAGTTTAGCTAATCAAGTTCTCCTTTCTTTAATTTTTCGCTTATTGTTAACTCGATAAGCACTACCTCCTTTCCAGCAACGAGGTCGCTACCCTAGCGGCCTCGTTTTTGTATAAAAAAAGAACTAATCAAAAGATTAGCCCTTTTTCTAAATTATCCCTTACCTTGATTATTTTGATCACCATTGGCTTGTGCAACTTTAGCACTTTCGGACTTCATTTCTGATTCCTTAGCGGCAGATGATTGCTGAGAAGTCGTTGGCTTGTTGACAACCACTTCAGATTGCGTGTGCGAACTTTGTTGGCCAAGAACAAAAGCGACCACAACAACCACGACAACCGCAATAAACAAACCGGTAATGTAATATGCACGTTTACGAGATAAATGTTCTTTAATGACTTGCATGGAGTTACCCTCCCTTTAACTTAAGAATAGTCCTATACAGGGAAGTGGTCAAGCCTTTTTAAAGGAAAAAGTCCCGCCAAATTATATGAAATCTAGCAGGACTTTTGATGTGTTTTATGTTAATTATTAGGCTTTGTCATTTGATTAATATGAATGAATTCGAAATCATTATTTTGCTGTGAAAAGTCTAGTTTAGGCTGAATTTTATTTAAATCATCCGCCTTCGTACTTTGTTGGTTCATCAAATCGCTAGCTGATACCGTCTTTGTTTTATCCCAATAGGAGTTGTCAGCCGTTGCATCAGCTGAACAGTCAGCTACGCTATCGCCGGTATAAATAGTAAAGGTGCCATCATGGTTATTCTGATAAAGGGTTGCGTGCTCGAATGGGTCGCCAGCACCTTCTCCGTCATCATAAATAATCGTTTTATCGGGATCTTTTAAGTAGACCTTATAATTTGATTCTGGGAAAATTGGATACCCAACATAGTCAACCATTTCAGCTAATTGCATCTTTTGGTCCTGTTCCTTAAACTTCGTTTCATCCGTATTAGACTTAACATCTGAAGATGATGAATTGGCTTCAGAAAGAGCTGAACTCGAAGCTGAGCTAGTTGAACTTACTGAACTCTCAGTTGATTTCGATGAGTTCGATAACTTTGTTTTCGTCACCGTTGCCTTGTTATCTTCTCCCGAATGATTAGCATGGGCATCGTGCTGTCCCAAAACCACAATCACAGTCACAAGAACGGCCACCGATACCAAACTGGTAATAAAGACTCGTCCCCTTAATATTTTACTTAGTTTCATGACTTCTCCACCTTTCACTCTCATATAGCCTTTGTGATAAGACGTTATTGATTGAAAATCGACAGCATCAAGTGTCATAAAGGTTGTCATGTATACCAAAGACATTATAGGACGAATTATTTTATGCGGCAATTAAAAAAGCACAACTCTCAGAGTTGTGCTTTTAAATTAATCTTATTCCCACTCAACAGTTGCAGGTGGCTTGGCCGTAATGTCGTACACTACGCGGTTAATGTGATCCACTTCGTTTACGATACGTGATGAAACCTTTTGCAAAAGGTCCCATGGCAAACGGGCAAAGTCGGCCGTCATACCATCAATTGAGGTAATGGCACGGATGGCGATTGTGTACTCGTAAGTACGGAAATCACCCATGACACCAACAGACTTGTTGTTTGTCAAAACGGTGAAGTACTGCCATACGGAATCTTCCAAACCAGCCTTGGCAACTTCGTCACGGAGAATCCAGTCAGATTCACGAACGATTTCAAGGCGGTCTTCGGTGATGGCACCCATGACACGGATTCCAAGACCAGGTCCTGGGAATGGCTGACGCCATACCAAGGCGTGGTCCATGTTCAACTGCTCACCCAATTCGCGAACTTCATCCTTGAACAAAGTGTTCAAAGGTTCAATCAACTTGAATTGCATGTCTTCAGGCAAGCCACCAACGTTGTGGTGAGACTTGATTGTCTGAGCAGTATCAGTACCAGATTCGATAACGTCAGTGTACAAAGTACCCTGAGCCAAGTAATCGATTCCCTTCAACTTCGTAGCTTCATCGTTGAAGACTTCGATGAATTCGTTACCGATAATTTTACGCTTCTGTTCTGGGTCAGAAATACCATCCAACTTAGACAAGAAACGGTCTTGTGCGTCGACCTTGATGATATGCAAGCCGAACTTACCACCAAGCATTTCCATTACCTGGTTAGCTTCATTCTTACGAAGCAAACCGTGATCAACGAAGATACAAGTCAACTGGTCACCGATGGCCTTTTGCAAGAGCACACCAACAACGGATGAATCAACACCACCAGAAAGACCAAGAAGCACCTTCTTGTCCCCTACTTCGGCACGAATCTTTTCGATTTGTTCATCAATGAAGCCGGCCATTGACCATGATGGGTCAGCCTTGGCAATGTTTAGAACAAAGTTCTTGATGATTTCCTTACCGTGTTCTGAAAGCGTTGTTTCAGAGTGGAACTGAACACCATAGATACCAGCGTCATCGTTAGCGATGGCGGCGATTGGCGTCTTAGCAGTTGAAGCAGCCACAGTAAAGCCTTCTGGCAACTGCGTGACGTTGTCAGAGTGTGACATCAAGACGATTTGCTTTTCAGGTGTGTTGGCAAACAACTTTGAAGGTGCTTCCAAAGTGATTTCAGTTTGACCGAATTCACCATTACCTGGGTTGGCTTCGACTTTTCCGCCCAAGTGCCAGGCAATCAATTGCATACCGTAGCAGACACCAAGAATTGGAATACCCAATTCAAAGATTTCTGGATCAATTGAGTACGCGTCGTCATCGTAAACGGACTTAGGACCACCCGAAAGGATAATGGCCTTTGGGTTGTATTCCTTAATCTCAGCAACCGTCATCTTGTTCGACTTCAATTCTGAGTAAACGCCCAATTCACGGACACGTCGAGTAATCAATTGGTTGTACTGTGAACCGTAGTCCAGTACCAAGATTTTGTCATTTGAAATGGCCATCTTTAATCTCTTTCTTGTTCAACGTAGTTAGGAGCTTTTTTCGTAATTTCAACATCGTGTGGATGTGATTCTTTCAAACCGTTATCGGTGATTTGAACGAACTGAGCTTCAGCCTTCAACTGGGCAACATCGTGTGAACCCGTGTAACCCATACCGGCACGCAAGCCACCATCGATTTGGAAGATAGCATCAGCCGGTACGTCTTCCCTTGCCAAGTAGTCGGATACCATAACAACATCAGCACCAGCAGAAATTGCCTTTACGACATCCCCAGAATAGTGAATACCACCCTGAGCGATAACAGACGTTTGGCTGCCATCCAGTGCTTCGGCCACAGTCATGACCGTCGTCAAGAATGGGTAGTGGGCGTTGTCAGGCCATTCTGAATCAACAGAACGACCGGCAATGATGCCATCAGCCCCGGCTTCAGAAATTTGCTTAGCAACTTCAGGCTTTTCAACCGTACCAACAATCAAGGTAACAGCATCAATGGTTGCCTTGATTGTTTGAATCGTATCGATTGTTTCTTGGTCAACTGCCTTTGGCAAGTAAAGCACAATGGCCTTCACACCAGCATCTAACAAGGCGTTGATGCGGTCGAAGTAATCTTCTGTCAACCAAACTTCAGCAGCGATTGCCGCTTCATCATCAACAGAAAGTGCTTCCTTCACTAATTCCACTTGGCCGTCAGTGTCTTCCGTAAACGGAATAACACCCAAACCACCAGACTTGGCCATGTCAACGGCAACGGCAACAGAGCGCTTATCCGTCAAATCAGCGGCCATCAATGGGTTCGCCAAATCCGTCCAACCAATCTTACTTTCAAGGACAACCTTGTGAGGCAAAACGTTTGATGCGGCTGGCACGAGCAATGTTTCATCATAACCAAGACCGTGCTTAGCGATATCAGCATCACCGGCAAACAATGCGGCTTGGTAATCAAAAGTCTTTGTCGTCTTCTTAATTGAAGAAGCGTGAGCAATGGCTTCAAGGATTGTATGAGCACCCATCTTGGCCAAGCCATCCGTCAAGTGAGTCAAGATTGGCTGTAAGATATCGTTTAGTTCACCCTTGTAAGCAACACGGGCTTCGATACCTTCTGGCACCATCTTCTTGGCTTCGTTGACTTCACCTTGGAAGTAACGGTCCTTTGAACCGTTCTCCATGGCAGCAATTGAGCCCATTCCACGGTAGAACTTAAACTTCTTACCGTTTTCTTCGAAGACTTCGCCAGGTGTTTCTTTGGTTCCTGAGAACATAGAACCAAGCATGACAGCGTTTCCACCCATCGTGATGGCCTTCAAGATATCGTCAGATGTCTTGGCCCCACCATCGGCGATGATAGCCTTGCCACGACGCTTTGCTTCCTTAGCAGCATCACGAACGGCTGACAGCTGTGGCACACCGATTCCGGCAACCACACGGGTTGTACAGATTGAACCAGGGCCGATTCCGACTTTGGCAACGTCAGCACCAGCGTCATAAAGAGCGGCAGCACCAGATTCAGTGGCGATGTTTCCAGCGATGATGTTCAACTTTGGAAAGGCTGCGCGTACTTCTGAAACCTTACGGAGAACACCTTCAGAGTGACCGTGAGCTGAATCAAGGATGATAGCATCGACACCAGCATCAACCATTGCCTTGGCACGGTCAACCGTGTCGTTAGTCACACCAACAGCACCGGCAACTAGGAGACGACCTTGTGCATCAACGGCAGCGTTTGGCGTCTTCGTCAAATCAACGGGTGCGTTCTTGACCTTAGCAACTTCTTCGGCTTGGGCAGCAATGGTCATATTCTTGTGAATAACACCAAGGCCACCGAATTCAGCCAACTTAGTGGCGAACTTCGCCTCTGTCACCGTATCCATTGCGGCTGACAAGAGAGGAATGTTCAACTTCAAGCTAGGCGTTAACTCTGTTTGGAGTGAAACGTCAGCGGGCTTAATTGACTGGCAATCGTCATAAGACATCGCCATGTCATCAAAAGTCAATCCCATTGGGACAAACTTATTCTTCATATCAAAAGCTGCCATGATTCTCCTTCAATCATCCATATCAATAGAAAAGGACACTCTGCAGTCTCTTATACCAGATCCGCAGAATGCCCCCTTAAAAAGCGAAACATTCACGGATAGTCACGACTTTGGGGGCGCGGTAGAGACTGCTGGCCATTTTCCAGCGATATATCTGTAAATTTTCTTGAATTGTTATGCTTTATTATACAAAATGCAAACCCTAACCGCAAGTTGAATCCAGTCGACTACATCAGTATTTCAGGCCCTTGCCTTTTCTCTCATTTTATTTTAATATTTAGATAACGACACGCTCACAGATTAACAAGAGGTATACCCCATGAAAGCTTTTCAAACAGCCGCCGGTAAAGTCCAGTTACTTCCTGCTCAAACAAAGTACGCCGCAGCCATTTACCAAAAAATTGCCGAGAGTCGCTCTGACCTGGAAAGCTTCTTGCCATGGGCAAAAGAATTAACCTTAAAAGATGAAAAAGATTTTTTATACCGAGAAAAGGAACGTGAATTTGAGGGTCATCCCCTCGTCTTCATTATCAATGTGAACGGCCTTCCCTCCGGTATGATTGATATCCATGACGTCAATGAGGAGGAAAGAACTGGGGCCATTGGCTACTGGTTAGCCTCCGAGTACCATAACCAAGGCATCACCTCTTTGGCTGTTGATCAGCTACTTGTCTATGCCTTCAAGAACCTGGACTTCCGTTCGACTTTCTTAGAGATTGACGAAAATAATAAGGCCAGCCAGCGGGTTGCTGAAAAGAACGGTTTCAGCCCTGCTGGTCGTAAGAAAAACATGTTGCTCTTCGAACGGAAACGATAAACACCAAAAAAGAAGCTTTCTGCTAATAACAGAAAGCTTCTTTTATTTATCATATTTAACACGATTTGCTTGATCGTCTTGTTCCAATTCAAGCTGGGCCAGTTGTTCTTCCAACTGCTGTTCCGCCTCAATCTGAGCATCGATTGTCACGGCCTTTGGCCCCATGGACTTCTTCATTTGCAACTGACGGTCGGCATCCCAGAATTCACCTGAAACAGAAACAGTTGACAGCAAGTTAATGAAGGCCTTTGGATCCACCGAACGGACCGCTTCCTGCATTTCGAATAATTCGAAACGGGAAAGAACCATCATTAAGGTCGTTGATTCGCGCTTGGTGTAAGCCCCAGATGATGGCAAGACCGTAATGCCACGAATGAGGTCACGGTGCAAAACATCGATCACTTCATCACCCTTTGAAGTAACAATCAAGGCCGTTAGCTTCTGGTAACCCGTATAAAGTGTATCGACCACCTGGCCGGTTGCATAGATACCAATCAAGGTATACATGGCGTTTTGCCAACCAATAAAGAAACCGGCAATCAAAACAATGACCCCGTTGGTCACGTTCATGAAGGCCCCAATCGACTTACCCGTACGCTTCTGGATAATCATGGCGATGATATCAAAACCACCCGTTGAAAATCCATAACGCATGGCGATTCCAACAGAGGCACCAACCAGCAAGCCCCCAAACAAGGAAGCCAAAAGTGGCTGTGTTGTAAAGGCGTAAGTTGGTAGGAAAATCAGGAAGAGTGAAACCACAACGGCATTAATAAAGGACAGGATAGTAAACTTACCACCAACCATCTTGAATCCAACGATTCCGATTGGAATGTTAAAGAGCAAGAAGAAGAGCCCAGTATCAATGTGCCAGTGGAAGAACTGCCAAGCTGACAAGGAAAGCAGCTGTGAGACACCATTCAATCCAACAGAAAAAATACTATTTGGAATTAAGAAGAAATTCAATCCAGCTACCTGCAAAGCAACGGATAGAAAGAAGAAGAATGTGGTTAAGGCAATCTTACGCCACTTTTTCATTTGCTTTGACATCTGCCATCCCCCTATTAACGTTTTAGTTACTTGTACCATGGTAACATAGATAGCCAAGCCCTTTAAAGGACTTCCGACTTTATTTAAATAAAGTTAAAAGCAGGCTTAGATAGCTCTCTAAACCTGCTTTTTTAAATTATTTAACTGACGCGTCCGCGATTCAAAACCTGACGAAGTAATCCAAACTTTTTATACAAATATAGAAGCACAAATCCCCCAGCAGCAACCCCTATAAAGGTTGCTAATCCAGCCCCAATCTTGCTATTTGCAGCGAGCAAGACTTTGGTCGAAAACTGTGTCGCTAGGAAAGCGACAACTGCCATGACCATAGAAGCAAGGTAAGCAGTTAGCAAAGTCGACTTCATGTCATTCCAAGTCAAATTATAATTCTTCATCAAGAAGGCAATCATCTGGTAGAGTGACCAACCCAATCCAAGTCCAGTTGCAATCAGGGCGCCCATTCCCTGGAACAGGTAAATCAAAGGTACTTGAGTCACAATCTTAATTAACAGACCGTAACCAAAGGACTTCATCACAATTGTTCCATGAGATAGTGCCTGTAGCACAAAAGCCAAGAGCATAAAGAGTGCCATGATAATCGTCAATAACGATGAGAACTGCAAAAGATAAATCCCCTCTTGGGCAGTGCTATCGATTGGATAGAAGAACTTATAAAGCACATCTGAAATCGCATACATTCCCAAAGCGGATGGCAACAAGACCAAGGCCGTCAGCTGAAGTGTCGCCACTAGTTGCTGCTTCAGTCCAAGGCCATCCTTGGCTGCCTTTTTAGCCGCTAAAATTGGTAAGGCAGTTGCGGCAATCGATGTCGCAAAGGAAATCACAATCATGACCAACTTGTTAGGGTTGGCTGAGAACAAGGCGAATTGAACCTGCAAACTATCAGCGCTACTGTGAAAGAAGACCTTCATCAATGGGAAGAAGGTGTACTGATCAACAAAAAGGAAAAGGTTCGTTGAAGCACCAATGATGACAAAGGGCCAAGATTCCTTCAAAATGTTCAGAACCATTGACTGTGCCTTGTCAGGCTTCAAGAAGGACAAGAGATTGGCCTTCGCCTTGGACTTTTGCTTTGGCTGATAAACGAGGCTACCATCCATTGGCTTTCGTGGATGTAGTAAGTCCTTATAGCGCACCCAACCGTATGCCAACACGGCAATGGCAAAGAGTGCCCCGATGAAGGCGGCAAAGGTTGCCTGAACAACCGCCCCGGTCCAGTTACTAGCATCGTGCCCAAGAACAATCCAAGTGGCAACCAACAGGTAGATAATTCGACCGATTTGCTCCACAATTTCAGATAGAGCCGAAATGTGCATTAACTGATGTCCTTGGAAAATTCCGCGAACCATTGACATTGCTGGGAAAACAAGGACAGCCGGTGCCAATGAATGCAAAACGGGCACCACGTTGGCGTTTCCGTTAGACAAGAGTGGCGCACTAACATATAACAAGACCGCAAAGAACAATCCTAAGAGTGTTCCAATTTGAAGCGACTGCTTCGTCAATGACCAGAGACCGTCTTCATCCTCCTTGGCAATCAACTGGGCCATTACCTTGGAAATAGCTGACGGGAATCCAAAAGTCGCAACCGATAGCAAAATCCCATAGATGTTGTAACCCTGGGAGAACAAGGCGTTCGCCTGGTTAGCAGCAGCTCCCAACATGGCCAGCCATGGCAGGATAAAGGCCGCACCGAGCAAACGGGAAATAATGTTTCCTAGCGATAACCAGAAGGAACCACGCACAAGGGCCTGGTCATCCTTGTTCTTCTGATGGGCTGCCTTTTCTTCATCCGACAGCACTGTATTAGTGGCTGGATAGGCAGCAGGAGTGGCAACTGCTGCTGTCTTCTCACTCACTTCAGCAGTCTGCCCCTCTGCTTCCGTTTGCTCAACACTTTCTAATTCTGATGGTGTTTCAGCCAGCTCTTCGATGGCATCAGCAGTTAAAGAAGAACGGTCCTGTCCCTCTTTTACTTGGTTCTCATCCGTTAAATCAGCTTTTGAAAGATGAGTAGAGGATAGGCCATCCCCTGTTAAAGGCTTCTTCTCTAACTTCTGCGAGTCAGACTTTTCCTTCTCAGGCTTCTCAAACCATTGCTTGGTCTTCTTTTCATCTAAATCATACTCATCGCGTAGGTACTGACCTCGGGAAACAAGTTGACGAATTTCTGCGTCTTCTTCTTTTTCCTTTTTACGCGTAAACATGGAAGCGAGCTTACTTTTTTTCTTGGGTTGCAAGTTAATTTCTAACTTGGCCAAGAGCTCCTCAGCTGTTAAATACTCACCGTCAACTTCTGTCTGGTTGACACGACCATGAGTTTGATTTGAATCTTTCTGGGTCATGTTATGATAACTCCCCTTTATTTATGTACCCGAAATGGGCTAGCCGAGGGCAGCCCAAAACGGTTATATCAACTCGTTTTACTTCGCAACGATGTTGACGAACTTGCCAGGAATGGCAATAATCTTTTTAATATCAAGACCGTCGAGGTACTTTTGCACCTTCGTGTCAGCCTGTGCGGCTGCTTCCATGTCTTCCTTAGAAGCATCAACTGGCATCACTTGCTTTGAACGAACCTTACCGTTCACTTGGAAAATAATTTCCTTGCTATCATCGATCAAAGCCTTTTCGTCATAAGTTGGCCATGCAACGTAGGCGATTGATTCAGAAGATCCGGTCAACTTTTCCCAAAGTTCTTCGGCCAAGTGTGGCGCAAATGGTGCCAACAATTGAACGAAACCTTCCATGTAGGCTTCAGGCAACTTGTCTTGCTTGTAGGCTTCGTTCACGAAGACCATAAGTTGTGAGATGGCCGTATTGAAGTGGAGCTGTTCCAAATCATCCGTTACCTTCTTCACTGTTTCATTGTAAACCTTCTTCAATTCATCTGAAGGCTGGTCCGTCAACTTGTCTGTCAATGAACCATCGTCTTGAACGAGCAAACGCCAGACACGGTCGAGCCAACGACGTGATCCAGTAACACCTTCTTCAGACCAAGGCTTGTTCTGAGTCAATGGACCCATGAACATTTCGTAGATACGAAGGGTATCAGCACCGTATTGGTTGACGATGTCATCAGGGTTAACAACGTTTCCCTTTGACTTAGACATCTTCTCGTGGTTTTCACCAAGAATCATTCCTTGGTTCACCAACTTGTGGAATGGTTCCTTGTTTGGTACTAAGCCAAGGTCGTACAAGACCTTGTTCCAGAAACGGGCGTAGAGCAAATGCAAAACGGCGTGTTCGGCACCACCAACGTACAAGTCGACGTTTTGCCAGTAGTCCAACTTTTCCTTAGCTGCAAATTGGTCGGCGTTATTAGGATCGATGTAACGGAGGAAGTACCATGATGAACCGGCCCACTGTGGCATCGTGTTCGTTTCGCGACGGCCCTTAACACCGTCTTCACGAGTTACTTCCAACCAATCCTTGGCGTTGGCCAATGGTGATTCCCCAGTACCAGAAGGCTTCATTTCCTCTTCCGTCAAACGAGGCAAACGGAGTGGCAATTCATCTTCAGGAACTAATGATTGTGTACCATCTTCCCAATGGATAACAGGAATTGGTTCACCCCAGTAACGCTGGCGTGAGAAAATCCAGTCACGAAGACGGTAGTTGACTTTCTTAGCACCGGCATTGTGTTCTTCCAACCAGTCAATCATCTTGTCGATGGCTTCCTGCTTGCCCATACCGTCTAAGAAACCAGAGTTGATGTGGACACCTTCGCCAGCGTAAGCTTCCTTGGTAATGTCCCCACCCTCGATAACAGGTGTGATGTCCATTCCAAACTTTGTAGCAAAGTCCCAGTCACGTTGATCGTGGGCTGGCACACCCATCACGGCACCAGTTCCATAAGATGCCAAAACATAGTCGGCAATCCAGATTGGCAACTTTTCGCCGTTCACTGGGTTAATGGCGTAAGCGCCGGTGAAGACACCAGACTTATCCTTGTTCAAGTCCGTACGTTCCAAATCAGACTTCAAAGAAATCTGCTTTTGGTATTCAGCAACTGCTGCCTTTTGGTCTTCTGTCGTAATTTGGTCAACCAAATCATGTTCTGGTGCCAAAACAATGTATGATGCACCGAACAACGTGTCGGCACGAGTTGAGAAGACTTCGATTTGGTCCTCAGCATGGTCTTCCACGTTAAAACGCACTGTGGCACCAATTGAACGACCAATCCAGTTTCGTTGCTGTTCCTTGATAGCTTCTGGCCAGTCAAGGTCATCCAAATCATCAATCAGACGGTCAGCGTAGGCCGTAATACGCAAAACCCACTGCTTCATTGGCTTACGGTAAACAGGGTATCCCCCACGTTCCGTCTTACCGTCGATCACTTCTTCGTTGGCAACAACTAAACCACCACCTGGAAAGTCAGGGGCCCAGTTAACCATCATTTCGTCTTCGTAAGCCAAGCCCTTCTTGTAGAGCTGCTCGAAGATCCACTGTGTCCACTTGTAGTAGTTAGGGTCCGTCGTCTTAATTTCACGGTCCCAGTCATAAGAAAATCCAAGTGATTGGATTTGGTTCTTAAAAGTCTGAATGTTTTCGTCTGTGAAAGTGGCTGGGTTATTACCAGTCTTCAAAGCGTACTGTTCAGCTGGCAAACCAAAGGCATCCCATCCCATTGGGTGCAAGACGTTGAAGCCTTGTGCACGCTTGAAACGTGAGACAATATCCGTTGCTGTGTAACCTTCTGGGTGCCCAACGTGCAAGCCTTGTCCAGATGGATATGGGAACATATCCATTACAAAGTACTTTTTCTTGTCTGAACCATCAATGGCTTTAAAAGTCTTGTTGTCCTGCCAATAGTGTTGCCACTTCTTTTCAATATTTTTATGATCGTATCCCATCTATTTTCCCCTTTTATTTAAATAAAAAAGCCCCACGTCAGCTCAAAAAAGCCAACGTAGGGCGGTTGAAACCGCGGTCCCACCTACATTTTGCAAAGGTCACCCTCTGCCTCAGTACCTTAACGCGGTATAACGGATTGACTACTGTTATTCACCAATCGCGCTTTCAACCGAGTTCATAACATTGGTTGGTAAGCTTGCAGCCCCGCTTACTTTCTGATGCTCCGCTGTTACTACTAGTGTTGAAAAGTACTATTATTATAACATAATATTCGCTATACTATCAGTAGAATTCACTGGAGGTGAAGCATGTCTTTTTCAAACGAAAGCTTTGTACAAAACTACTTGGAAACCCAGGTACAAACCGGAATGCTTGTTGTCGATGGTCGCGCCGGTAACGGTCAAAAGACCCGTTTCCTCGCCTCACACGTTGGCAAAGACGGCATGGTACTTTCCTTCCACGAAGAACGAGAAGAAGCCAATAAAACAGCCGCCTCACTTTTCATGGCCGGTCTGCAAGACCGTGTGACCGTTGAAAACGGCGTACTCTCTGCAGAAGGACTCCAAAAAGAACTCGGTCGCCTAACTAAGGTTGACCTCATCATCTTGGACTACACAAAGGCCGAAAATATCAGCCGACACCAAATCAATGCAGAAAGCGAAACGGCCTGGTCATTCATCAAAGACGACGGTCAACTAATCATCCTAGTGAAAGCAGAAGAAAATGTGACAACACTGCAAAGCGCACTCGAAGCTGACTTTGATGGTACATTTGGAGCAGCCACTTTCTCAGCAAAGGACGGGTCAACCCTTCTCTTTGAAAAAGAACAATCAGAAGATTAGCCTCAGACTTTTATCTAGGCTTAAAGTAGTTTTTTGTATAATAGACTTAGCAAAACTAAAGGAGTACGCAATGGCACGTATCGTCAACAAAGAAGAACGTTTAAACAATCCACTTGAAGATTTAATTTCATTCCCCGACCCCATTACCGATGAGGAAAAGTCCGAGCGTGAAAAAGCCCTAGGCCAACACCCTAAAGATGAAAAATAAGCATTAAAAAAAGCAGCCCTTTTACAAGGCTGCTTTTCTTATGCATCAATTGATTTAGAATTTCTTTGACTTAGTAAACCAAGTGGCTAAGGCTGATGAAACGATTGCCACCCATCCAAGTGCAAGCACTTGTTTTTGGGCTACTCGGCTTTGTCCTGTTTCAGGAAGCCCCCCTCCCTTTTGTTCAGGTTGACTAACTACCGGCTGCTCTTGCTTCTTTGCTGCTGGAGCCGGGTTTAACCGATGAGCAGGACTAGACTTTGGCTGAACCTTAGGACTTGGAACCGGCTGTGGCGCTGGTGCTGGACTCGGCGTAGGTTCTGGTGTTGGCTGTGGTGCCGGGGTTGGACTCGGCGCTGGCTTAGGATCCGGTTTGGGGCTTGGCCCTGGTGCAGGATTCACAGGACTACCACCAGGTCCATCCGATGAACCAGAACCAGAATAAGAACTTGTATAAGCCGTTACCTTTTGCGTTTCATAGTCATCCCCACTTAACTCGGCTGAGTTTGAGAATGTTGTTCCCTTTGGCAGACTAGTATCAAACTTGGTGTAGTAGAAGACATTGACCGGATAATCAATATCCCCGATGTCCACCACGAACTCAGTATCGGAAAGATAAGTAATACTCTTTGGTTGAATATCGCAAACTTCGTCAACATTCTTTCCTTCAACCTTACATTTAATTACTCGAATTGGACGACTCCGGTCCAATGTCTGGCCCGGGCCAACATGATCGGTCACTTTGGCGTCCTTAATCTCGTTTTGGGCCCAGTTAGCACGAACCACCCAATAAATCAGGCCAGGCGCTTCCCCAGCGAAACCGCCATCCTTACGAAGCTTATTATCCGCTGGATTAGGCGAAGGTGGCGCTGGCGTGATATCCGCGTTTGGTGCAGGTATATTGCCAGGCACGTCCCAATCGATGATAAAATGCTGCTTCCAGTTAACAATATCAACCTTCCACTTGGAAGTGACATAAAAATAACCTTCAAGGTTCTTTTCAGTCAAAGTTTGAACAGCCTCATCCTTCCAGGTCACAACAAGAACCTGTCGATCGGATGCTGTGGTACAGTGTGCAATAACGTGCTCATCGCTATCTTTGATATCAAAGTCCGGTACACCTTCTAGGTTAAACACCTTAGGCACGATGACATCCATACTGTCACCTGCTTTGATATTAGTCCCCTGTTTAACAGTAAAGCTCCACTTAATCTGCATGTTATCGTAGGGCCCATAGGACTTGGCCTTCGGATTATCTAAATCCGTTAACTCTACTCTCGTAATATAATTATTGAAAGCATCCGCTTCACTACGAAGGACACTGATTCCAATAACAGCTGCAAACAGAAAGGCTGCTGCAGTAATAATAAATTGTTTAATTCCCATATACTCTCTCTCTAAAAGGCATAATCTTCTAACTCTTATGTCTCTTGGCGGAAGACTAGCGTAAGTATACTATATATATTTGCAGTAAATAGAAATTAACAAAAAAGTCACGGTATCGTCATCATTTCGTAATTTTAGAATAATTCAAAACAAATGAAAAAGCTACTTCTACCAAGGGTAAAAGCAGCTCTTTTTATTTATAGTTACGATTTATTGTTTTTTCTCTTTTGACTCGTAAACCAGAAGAATAGGCTCATGCCAAGAACACTTGTAAAGATTGCAAACTGCCCAACAACGCGATTATTCTCGTTCTTACCAGTCTGAGGTAATTCGGTCGATGTTGAATTTGTTGATTTTTCAGAAACAGCATCATTCTCATTTCCACCGCCCGTATTAGGTAAAACAAAAGGATTTGACTTTGGTCTTACCCCGGGTACCTTCGGACTTGGATTAACATCAGGCTGTGGAGTATCCGGTGTATTAGGAACCGGCTTCACATCGGGTACTGGTGTTGCCTCCTTATCGTAGACGATAGTACTTTCTGAGTCAGTACTATCAGCAGTTGTGATAACCGCCTTATTTTCTGAGTCGTCAAAGACTTTATAGCCATCAACCGTAGGTAATTCTACAGCAGCAAATGTATCAGAAGGTTCGGCCTTCCAATCACTGGTTGCCGTAAAGTTCCCGTTCTCATCCAATTCGCCATCACGCTTATAGACAATCACCTGAACAGTGTCATCATGAACTTTATGGCCAGCACGGTCGACATAGTGTATCACGTGACGAACCTTCTTCAAAACATCACTCGCATGCCCATGGGGATTATCCGGCGTCACTGGCGTCACATTCCGGTCATAGTAAATGGTACTTTCTGAAGAAGAGCTATCCGCAGTTGTTGAAACATCTTTGTTTTCTGAATCATCAGCAATCCTATAGCCTTTAATTTTAGTATCTGTGACCGCTGCAAAAGTCGAGGAAGGCGCCGCCTTCCAATCACTTGCCTTTGGTCGGCCATGCGGATTGATGATGGTCTTATAGTCGAAGTACTTATGTGCAGTTGGAACATCAATTGCAGTATCGGTCGTTTCCTTTGCATGCAAAATCGCACTATTAGTAAAGGCTGTACCATCTGACGTGTTTTTGTAATCATACTTTGTATAGTAATAAACGACAGTTCCTTTGGTAATCGTTCCTAAATCAACTGAGAAACTAGTAATTCCCTTACTTTTTTTATCGTAATGTGTTGTTATCTTAGGCTGTGGATTCACATATTGTTGTGGTCCCCAGGTACCGTCTGCCGCAATATCATGCGTGAAGACAGCGATTCCCTTATCCGTTGCCAAAGTTTGCCCTGATCCAATGGTATCGGTCAAAACAGCATCCGTCAATTTTTCCTGCTTACCATCTAAACGAATCTTCCAGTAAATGTAACCAGCTTCAGTCTTATTCCCATAATCACCAGACTTATTAATAATGAAGTCGTTACCCGCATCAGGCGTGACTGGTGCAGGGGTTGGATCAGAAGGTTCCACGGTCGGAGCGCTTGGCGTTTTCACCGAACTATCGACACCCCAACTAATTGGTACCTCCTTAGACTCGTGTTTCTTATCTGGTAAGTTCCATCCAACCAATGCATCAGATTTTCCACTTAATCCTTGGTTCTTAATCAAGTCTGCACCGTCTTGATTCCAGGTAATCACAACGTAGTGGTCTTCCACAGTGGTTTTTCCAAGAACCTTCCCTGTACTTTGATCCGTAAAGTCTATTGCACCATTACTATCAGCTCCAGGTATAGCGGTCGCCTTATCAATTGAAAAATTTAAAGGAACGTAAAACTTCGTCGTGTCCCCCGCTTTAATATCAGAACCACCTGGAATGTCGAAGTTCCAAGTGATTAACATCATATCGTCAACATTATATTGCTTAGCCTGACTATCCGTGACGTCTTTCATTTCAATGGAGTTCACATACTTGCTCGTCTGAGGATTCACTTCATCGGCGAAAGTCTGTACAGTTGACACCCCTGAAAGCAAGAAAACAGCGATTAACACCATAAAACGCTTCAACATAAAAAACTCTCCAACCCTATATAAATTACTTATTATTGAATATTTCAAATACGTTACCCATTGTACTACTTCTGTTACAGATAACAAACATTAAAGTCGATTAAAAACCAATTGTAATTAAATCGTAATTTAAAAAAGTGCAAAAGAAAAAAGCCTGCGTTAGCAGACTTTTTTGAAAACTAATGAATTAGCCTTCGATTTCAGTAACAGTTCCGGCACCAACAGTGTGGCCACCTTCACGAACAGTAAACTTCAATCCCTTTTCAATGGCAACTGGTGCGATCAATTCAACGTCGAACGTTACTTGGTCACCAGGCATAACCATTTCTACGCCTTCAGGCAATTCCACAACACCAGTAACATCAGTTGTGTGGAAGTAGAACTGTGGACGGTAGTTAGTGAAGAATGGCGTGTGACGGCCTCCTTCTTCCTTAGTCAAGACATAAACTTCGGCCTTGAACTTCTTGTGAGTCTTGATTGAGCCAGGGGCTGCCAAAACTTGTCCACGTTCGATTTGGTCACGGTCGATACCACGGAGCAATGCACCGATGTTATCACCAGCTTGTGCTTCGTCCAAAGTCTTACGGAACATTTCGATTCCAGTAACCGTAGTCTTTTGGATTTCTTCCTTCAAACCAACGATTTCAACTTCAGTACCAGTAGTCAAAACACCACGGTCAACACGACCAGAAGCAACAGTACCACGACCAGTGATCGTAAATACGTCTTCGACAGGCATCAAGAATGGCTTGTCATCTTCACGTGCAGGAGTTGGGATGTATTCGTCAACGGCCTTCATCAAGTCCAAGATAACTTGTTCTTGTTCCTTGTCGCCTTCAAGTGCCTTCAAAGCTGATCCCTTGATAACAGGAATGTCATCGCCTGGGAAGTCATATTCTGACAACAATTCGCGAACTTCCATTTCAACCAAGTCAACCAATTCTTCATCGTCAACAAGGTCAGTCTTGTTCAAGAAGACAACCAAGTGTTCAACACCAACCTGGCGGGCAAGC
The DNA here is from genome assembly GCF_028764065.1 of Fructobacillus sp. CRL 2054. Lineage (GTDB taxonomy): Bacteria > Bacillota > Bacilli > Lactobacillales > Lactobacillaceae > Fructobacillus. Next base: position 134,264 of record NZ_JACOFN010000002.1, on the reverse strand, counting down.
AAGATGTGCTCACGAGTCTGTGGCATAGGACCATCAGTTGCGGCAACAACCAAGATGGCACCATCCATTTGAGCGGCACCAGTGATCATGTTCTTAACGTAATCCGCGTGACCTGGGGCATCGATGTGGGCGTAGTGACGTGCGTCCGTTTCGTATTCGATGTGGGACGTGTTGATCGTGATTCCACGTTCCTTTTCTTCAGGGGCGTTATCGATTTCGGCGAAGTCTGTAGCAGTCTTACCTTCCTTTTCAGCCAATACCTTTGAGATAGCGGCAGTCAAAGTAGTCTTTCCGTGATCGACGTGACCGATAGTACCAATGTTAACGTGGGGCTTGTTACGAACGTATGTTTCCTTAGCCAATGTAGTTTCCTCCAAAATTTTATTTCTTGGGATTGACCCAAGAAAATCGTATGTTTATATTTTACAACGCTTGAACGATAAAAACAACCGTTCCGAACGTTTTTCTGGCTCATAAGCCGAATTCAATTATACTAACTTCTTAATTTTTTGTAAACACTTTTTAAACGAAAAGACCTATGAAGAATTCAAGTACTCTTTACCTAAAACATCACTGCTATAAAATGCTTTACAGCGCGCCCATCTCTGACAGTAAACGATGGGTAAAGTCATGAATAGCCGCTTGTTCAACTGATTCACGATGGGCATTCAAGATACGCTGACCATTAATCATGGCAATGTCCGCTTGAATCCATGCAATTGGGTCAGTCACTCGTTCCAATTGAGGGAAAAGAACGTTCATTTCTAAGCGTAATTGTTCCTGCAACATTTGATTAGCAACTGGATCTTCTTGACCAACAGTTTCCGATAAGTAGTCACGGGCCTCAAAGTAAACATCGTCACGGAGCGGCTTGGGTTGCTCACAGAGAATGGTCGTGTACTCTTTTCCATCAATGTAGAGGTATTTCACTTTACGATGAAGTTCTAAACATTGGATATCAGTAAGAATTGACACCCGAATAATCGGCATACAATCCGGATCAAGCAAGACGGTGTTTGCTGCATCTACGAATTCTTCAACCGGCAGTGTTTGAGCATCTTGGTAAATTTGCTGTTGCGTTAATACATCATAACCTGCCAAATGTTTAAATTGACGGTGCGTTTTTTGAATGTCCGCCGCTCTTTCTTCCCAGGCTAATTCTTCCGCCTCGTGAATCTGAAGAAGCCTTTCATCACGGTCTTCCGTAAAAATCGATTCCATCGCCATCCGCCGGGCCATAATGAAATAACCCGCAGCTAAGCAAAGGTCAAAGTAAAATTGATAATCTTCCTTTTTCCCCAAATACTCACCAACGTATTCCTGGGCAATCGTCAAAGCCGAATCGATTTGACCGTTTTCCTTTAGTGCTTTTGCAAAGAGTTGGTTATTTGTAAAGGTCCGTTCATTCTCATAAACCTCATTCAACAAACTGATTGCCTGCTGATAATTTTGGTTAGCAAATGCCTCTAGTCCTTCTTCCTTAAGCTGGTTGATGTCTATCGTCATAGCTCTTTACAGTCGTATCCTTTCGCACAAACGTTCCCTTTAAAATAGAACAAAAGAGACCCGTGAAGGTCTCTTTTTTAGAACTTATTCAGCAGTTTGATTCTGCTTACCCTGTTCTTGCTTCTTTACTTGACCCTTGGACTTCTTATTTTTGCCCTGTTGCTTTTGGCCCTTTTTATTATGATTCTTGTTACCCTTTTTCTCAGGTTCACCCTTATGGTGTGGTCGGCGGTTTTGGTTGACTTCCATTACCACTGGCATCACCATTGGACGACGACGAGTTTCGTTAAACAAGAAACGTGACAATTTCTCACGAACCCCATTCTTCAATTCGTTCCAATCAAAGGCTTTGGCATTCTTCAAGTAATCTTCAATTGATTCAATTGTCAACTTACCCGCTTCCTTCATTAGGTCACGGTTAGCCTTCACGTAAACGAATCCACGTGAAGTCATCTTTGGCTTCGAAACGACCTTACGTTTCTTACGGTCAATTGTCACAACCGTTACGAAGACCCCGTCTTCTGAAAGAATACGACGGTCACGAAGAACAACGTTTCCGATATCCTTCAATGAGTCACCATCAATCATCGTTTCAGCAACCTGTACCGCATCTGCCTTTTCAAAAGTCTGACCGTCGTAAGCGATCACATCACCACGCTTGGCCATGATGATTTTGTCTTCTGCCATGCCAACTTCTTCGGCGGCTTGCTTAGCAGAAACCATCACACGGAATTCAGCTGAAACTGGAAGGAGAACTTCTGGCTTGAAGAAGTTCATCAGCAATTGCAAATCACTCTTTGATCCGTGTCCTGATGAACGAAGGTCAGTTGAGATTTGCTTAACGTTGGCCCCCTTCTTAAAGAGCATGTTACGTGTCTGAGCGACGTAAGATTCAACCGCGAAGGAAGGATTCGTTGTAATGAAGACAAAGTCGTTTGAACCAATGTTAACAACTGGGTCTTCACCCTTAGCCATCTTGTGCAAAGCCTTTACTGGTTCGCCCAGCTTACCAGTTTCTAAAACAACTGTTTGTGAATCAGGCATGTCGTCCAATTCCTTCACTGAAGCGAATAGCTCGCTCTTTGGCTTTGGTAAGTTAATCAGCTTCAAATCCAAAGCCGTCTTCACAATCTTGTCGGCATCATGACCAGTAATCACTAAGCGACGCTTTGTCTTAGCCGTCGCATCAATCACCTGTTGCACACGCTGAATATTTGAAGCAACAGCAGCAACGATAATGCGTTTACCCTTTGCTTCTTCAAAAGCTTCTTGAATATAAGAATGAATCTGACGCTCTGAAGCAGGTGTTTTGATGCTTTCTTCCGTACCCGCTGCATCAGCCAACAAAGCCAAAACCGGCTTTTGACCGATTTCAGCCAAACGTTGGTAGTTCGTCTGGTAGGCAGCCTCAACAGTCTGATCAAACTTAAAGTGACCAGAATAAACAATCTGTCCTTCATCAACAGTCAAAACAATTCCAAGTGCTTCAGGAATCGTGTGGGTTGTATTGAAGAATGAAACCTTCACATCGCCAAAGTCAATTTCAGTCTTTTCGTTCACAACGTGAAAGTCGTCAAAGTTTTTAATGGCCTTTTCGTCGTTAATGGCAATCTTAGCCAATTCAATGGTCAATTCTGAACCAAAGATTGGCGCCTGAATTTGCTGTAACAAGTAAGGTAATGCCCCGATGGCATCTGAGTGACCGTGAGACAAGAAAATTCCCGCAATCTTATCTTGATTCTTTAATAGGTATTCAAAATCAGGAATGACCACGTCAATTCCTAACTGTTCAGTATCTGGGTACTTTAAACCAGCGTCAAGAATGAAAATTTCATCGTTAACGGAAACCGCGTACATGTTCTTCCCATTTTCGCGGACACCCCCAAGGGGCAAAATATTCAAATCAGTCATAATGTTTCCTTTAGAGTTTTGTCAATTTAATACTTGAGTTCAACCGTGAGAATCAAACTCTTGTCTCGATTTCAATTACATCTATTTTATCATATTTATCAAATCTTCGACGAAACATTCTATTTACCAATTAAAAGCCACCCGACTTTACTAAAAAAGAGCACAAAAAAACCAGCCCGAAAGCTGGTTTAAAAGTAAGATTAACGAGAAACCTTAACAGTCTTGTCAGTAGTTGCAGCAGTGCGTTCCTTAACCAAGATGTTTTCTGATGCCAAAGCGGCCTTTGCTTGTTCAGCAATCTTTGAGAAAGTGTCAAAGTCAGATACGGCCAAGTCAGCCAACATCTTACGGTTCAATTGAACACCTGCCAAAGTCAAACCGTGCATCAACTTTGAGTATGACATACCGTTCATGCGGGCTGCTGCGTTGATACGAGCAATCCACAACTTACGGAAGTCACGCTTGCGGTTCTTACGATCGCGGTAAGCGTACAAGTATGACTTGTAAACTTGTTGCTTGGCAACCTTATAGTTGATACGGCGTTGTCCACGGTAACCCTTGGCCAACTTAATAAACTTCTTACGACGTGCGCGTGAAACTGTTCCACCCTTAACTCGCATGGGAAAATCCTCCTAAATATTAGTAACTTATAGACACCCTGAAATTAAAGGGTTGACAACATCTTTGCGTACTTCTTGATTGTTGTCTTGTTCATCATGCGTGTTCCACGCAATTGACGACGTTGCTTCTTAGTCTTACCGTGGAAACGGTGTGACGTGTAAGCTGAGGCTGACTTGAAGCCACCCTTTGCAGTCTTCTTGAAGCGCTTCGCAGCAGCGCGGTGAGTCTTCATCTTGGGCATGTGTCCATTCTCCTATCGTTTTTCAAGTATCAAAGTCGGTTTGCTTGGCTTAGCCCTTTTTAGGAGCCAAAACCAAAAACATTTGCCGACCGTCCATCTTAGCACGTTGCTCAACCTTGGCAATGTCGTCCAATTCGTTGGCCATCCGTTCTAAGACTTCCCGTCCAATATCTTGGTGGGTAATCATTCGGCCACGGAAACGTAAGTTCAACTTCACCTTGTTACCTTTTTCAAGGAACTTGATGGCTGCTTTCTTACGAGTTTCGAAGTCTCCAGAATCAATAACTGGCGACATACGAACTTCCTTAACCTGAACAATCTTTTGGTTCTTGCGTTGTTCCTTCTGGCGCTTTTGCGCTTCGAACTTCGCTTTACCCCAATCCATAATTTTAGCAACAGGTGGTTGGGCGTTTGCCTGAACCAGAACCAAATCTTGGCCCTTATCATCGGCGAGCTGTTGTGCTTCGCGCGTTGACATTTCCTCTTGCTTACCATCGTGAATTAGTAAAACCCGACTTGCACGGATATTATCGTTGACTAGATCAACTTGTCTTGGTTGACGTGCTATGGCTCGATACCTCCAAAATATTTTTGCGTGAACAACGAAGAAAAAAGTGAGTGAACCGAAGTTCACCCACTTTACCTTACTGCACAATTAAGTGCAACGTGTATCTGCCTGGCAACGCGAGTCACGAGGCGAGAAGCGGGTGCTTCTACTTGTTCAACGTCATTAAGTATAGACGATAGAACACCCACTGTCAACGAATTTATTGATTTTTTTCGCTACTTTCAATCTTTTCTTCGAAATCCAATGAAGATAGGATTCGGCCACCGTAATGGTAGGCAATTAAGATAGCAAACTGTGCTAAAGCAAAGAGCCCAACGAAGGCAAACATGTGTTTCGAAACTGAGCTTTGCACATTGGCAATTACCACGTCAAAGTTCGTAAAGACGTCCCAAGAGTTTAAACGTAAGAAACGGCCTAGGTAAATCCCAAAGGATGACAACCAGGAAACAATTCCCAGAGTAATCAACACTGACCAGCCCGTTCGATTGCGAAGGTAAATCCGCATCATGATTTCTAATGAAAGAATTCCAAGGTAAACACCAACGAAGATACCAGCAGCCAAGACTGAGTAGTTAAAGTACTGGTAACGAACATCCAGTGCCGTTGAGATGTATTGCAAGTGAATAAAATCCGTAATCATGTACATGGTGTTCGGGAAGAACAACAACCAGAGCCCAGAAAAAATAATCTGTGATATCTTCAACCGTGATGCTAAGGCCAATAGCGCGAAATCCAATGGCAGCAAAGCTAAGAAAACATTCCACATCAAGAAATCAAAGTGGGTTGGCGTCAAGTAGACAAAAGCAATGAATGCCAGTACAACAAGGTGAACCATTATCATATTGTTAGTATTTTTCTTAAACATTCGCTTACCCTTTAGCTATTAAAGTCATGTCTCTTTGTCAATTTAAACGGTATACAACTCCTACTATTTTAACAGATATAAGTCCCACCGTTAAGGACTTTCCAGACTTTTTAACCGAATTGAAAGATAGGTCTTACTCCTGATATTTTATCCATTCCCTTGTATAATAGATATTAAGGAAAAGGAGGACTTATGACACAAGCAAGCGAAAACGAAGCGATTCAATTATTGGACCGGCTGCACATTCAATACCAGCTTGTTCGACACGCCGCACTCCACCACTTGTCTGATGAAGGCGCACCAAAAGACCTTCCTCGAATGAAAAACCTTCTATTAAAAACGAAACGAGATAATCAATACTATCTCTATATGACAAGCGAACAAGCGCGTTGACTTTAGTAAATTAGCCCACGAGCTAGGAACATCGAAGAGCCAGCTACGCTTTGCCTCCAACGATGACCTCGAAGAATTACTTGGCGTTCAACCAGGAACGGTTACTCCCCTCGCTTTAATGCACGATGTACACGGAATAGTCCAAGTGATTGTGGATCAAAACATTGTTGATGCAGGTGTAATTGCGGTACACCCCAATCAAAACGAAGCAACAGTCGTGATGAGTTGGCTAGACTTTACCAAGATACTCATTGCCTTAAAGCACCCCTATCAACTCGTTTCAGAATAATTAATTCAAAGAAAAAGAACCGTGAGTCCAAAAACTCGCGGTTCTTTTTTACTTATTTAAATCGAGCTAGTCAATCCATTAAAAACTCAGGATGACTTTTATCGCCTGACTGTCACTCGCGTTCTCAAAAATCTGATAGGCCTTCTTAATCTCTGTGAAATCAAAATGGTGGGTTACCAAGCGTTCAGGGAAAAGTTCTTGTTTTTCAACGGCTTCAATCAAACGGGACGTTGAATTCGTCGATACCAATCCCGTCGTAACCGTCACGTTTTTAATCCATAGCTTATCCAAATCAAATTGGACAGGTCGACCGTGCACCCCTTCATTAGCCAAATGCCCACCTACTGCTAAAATTTTTTGACAGAAATCAAAGGTTGCCGGGAATCCTGCCGCCTCAATGGCAACGTCAACTCCCTTACCATTCGTTAACTGATAAATTTTCTCAATCGCCGTCTCCATATCACCGGCATTAATCGTATCCGTTGCACCAAAGTCCCGAGCAATTCCTAAACGGTAGTCATCAAGATCAACCATAATGACTTTGGCAGGTGAATAGAATTGAGCAGTCAGTAAGGTTGCCATTCCAATTGGCCCAGCACCAATAATCGCAACAGTATCCCCCTTCTTTACTCGTCCATTTAAAACACCGATTTCAAATCCGGTCGGGAAAATGTCAGACATCATAACCGCTGCATCGTCCGACATTCCCTCTGGAATAAGGTAGAGAGAATGGTCAGCCTGGGGGATTCGAACAAATTCTGACTGCGTTCCATCAATCTCATGTCCTAGAATCCACCCCCCGTTTTCACAATGGGCATACATTCCTTCCTGACAATAAGTACAGTGCCCACAAGCCGTCACACAGGAAATAATGACTCGGTCACCAACACGGAAGTTGGAAACAGCCGAACCAATCTTCTCAACCACACCAATTCCCTCATGGCCAAGAACAGTATCAGCCTCTACTTCCGGTGTGTCACCATTTAAGATATGCAAATCCGTTCCGCAAATGGTTGTTTTCACCATTCGAACGATTGCATCGGTCTCTTCTTGAATTCTTGGTAAATCAACATCAGCCACAATCATTTCCTGCGGTTCACGATAAACAAGAGCCTTCATTTTTTGTCCACCTTTCTATTTTGAACAAAGTTAAAATTTCATGGCAACCGGTTGTCACACATAGTTTATAATATTAACTGTCGGGAGTCAGCAAATACCACAAAGACGACTTTAACCGTTCCCATACTTAGTTATACGTAAAAGTCCGGAAATTTCTTGATTGTTTCTGGCCTACTTATTGACATTAGGGTAAATCTTAGATAAACTTAAAAAGTTGATAAATTGAACCGAAAGGAGGTGCTGTAATGGCTACCCCATCAAACAAGAACTCAAAGTCTCACAAGCGTAACCGCCGCGGACACATCGGTTTGAACGTGCCAAACATTACTTTGGACAAGACTACTGGTGAATACCGCGTTGCTCACCGCGTTTCTCCTTCAGGAATGTACAACGGTAAGCAAGTTACTGAAAAGAAGTAATTTATTTAAGAGTCCCTGTTCTGCTATGCAGAATGGGGCTTTTTCTTTTGCTTTTCTTAAGACTGCAAGCATTCCATGTATTCCCCACTATCATGCTTTATAATGAATGATAGTTACTTATAAAAAGGAGGAGCCCATGCCCCTTGATGGTCTATTTGTTCATGCCCTGGCGCATGAACTAAATCAAACCCTTGCTGGCGGTCGCATCACCAAAGTCCACCAACCTTATCCAAACGAAATTATTTTAGTTGTCCGTAACAATGGACAAAATTATCCTGTCCTACTATCGGCACACCCTGCCTACGCCCGTGCCCAGGTCACACGTATTCCATACCAAAACCCAAAGACGCCAACTAACTTTGCCATGTTCTTGCGTCGCAATTTGGAAGGTGCCCGCTTAGATTCTGTTACCCAGGTGGAAAACGACCGAATCCTACACTTTGCCGTGAACACTCACGATGAACTAGGAGATGAACAAACCCTTCTCCTAACACTAGAGATGATGGGACGACATTCAAACCTTTTCTTAGTTCGTGAAAAAGATCAACGTATTCTTGAACTAATCAAGCACGTTCCCTCGGACCAAAACCGTGTCCGTTCCTTGATTCCAGGGGCCACTTACATCCTGCCACCGGCACAGAATAAGGAAAATCCTTTCACTTCTGACCTAGGTGGACTTGCCAAAATCATTCTCGATTCGGATAAGGCAGATTGGGGCAAAGCGATTCAGCAAGAATACCAGGGATTTTCTGGTATCTCTGCCAAAAACTTAGCAGGACATCTATCCGGTGCTTCCGACGCCATGGCTACGGCCACTGATTGGCTCAACCACTTTAGCAGCCCAAAGCCAACGCTCTACCGTTCCGAAAAGAACAAATTGAGCTACGCAGCCTTTGACTGGGGGGAAGTTGGTTCCACCGCCGAATCTTATCAGACTTTGGGTGACCTTCTCGATGCCTACTTTGCTGGCCAAGCCGAAGCCGACCGTGTTAACCAGCAGGCAGCTTCCCTCGTTCGTTTAGTTAAGAACGAGCTGAAGAAGAACCAGAGTAAGGAAAAGAAACTCAACCAAACGCTGGTCGACTCTGAAAACGCGGAAGACTTAAAGGTTAAGGGTGATTTGCTGATTACCTACCCTCACCTAGTAAAGAAGGGTATGAATTCGGTTCAGATTGAAAACTACTACGATAATAACAATCTGCTAACCATTGCCTTGGATCCCCGTTTCGACGGTATGCAAAACGCCAATCGTTACTTCCACAAGTACCGTAAGTTACGACTGGCTAAGGACCACGTATTGGGTCAACTAAAAGAAACACAAGCAGAAATCGACTACTTTTCCCAGATTCAAACCCAACTAGCCGTTGCCTCACCAAAGGACGTTGCTGACATCAAGGTCGAGTTAATCGAGCAGGGCTACTTACGTGAAAAAGTCAAAGTCAAAACAAAGGGTAAACAAACTCGTAAGCCAAAGCACGTCATGGGAAAACCTGATCAGTTCGTCTCAACCGATGGTACGCTCATCGAAGTTGGAAAGAACAATCTACAAAACGATCAACTTTCTCTGAAAAAGACAAATCGTCACAAAATTTGGCTACACGTCCAAAAGCTACCCGGTTCACACGTCCTAATTGACTCAGACAACCCATCGGCCGAAACCTTAGAAGAAGCAGCGCAACTAGCGGCCTACTTCTCAAAGGCCCGCGATTCAGCCAACGTACCCGTTGATTACTTACCTGCCGGTAAACTTCGTAAGCCAAATGGTGCAAAACCCGGTTTTGTTATCTTCGAAGGTCAGCAAACAACCTACGTAACGCCAGATGCAACTTTAGTACAAAAACTCAAGAAATAACTCAATAAGGAAAAAAGACATGAAAATCTTACAAGAATTCAAACAGTTCATTAACCGCGGAAATATCGTTGACATGGCCATTGGTGTTATCATTGGTGGTGCATTCACGACATTGGTAAAATCATTTACCAATAACCTCATCAACCCCCTTCTCGGGTTCTTTACAGGTTCTGACCATTCATTGACCGAATTGAAGTTACGTGTTTCATCAAACTTAGTCTTTACTTACGGTTCATTCATTAACGATACAATTACCTTCTTGATTACTGCCTTCGTTGTCTTCTTAATCGTTAAGTTCTTGAACAAGACGGTTTTGAAGCCAAAGGCTAAGGAAGCCGCCAAGCCATCTGACGAATTGGTTACCCTTCGCGAAATCAAGGAACTCTTGGCAAAGCAAGCCGAATCAAAGTAAACATTAGCACAATAAAAAAGCCATCCATTCGGATGGCTTTTTTATTGTAGATATTATTAACGAATCTTCTTCAATTCATCTTCAATCTGCTTCAAGACGATTTCTTGGTTCTTAGGATCTTCCAAATCGTACTTTTGCAAATCGACACGCATCTTTGGTGACTTATCGTATGAGTCGTACCAACCCTGATAAGCTTCCCACATCTTGTGATAATAGTTGTATAGCTCATCATTATCTTCGAACTGCTCGTAGTCACGACCGCGCTTCTTAATGCGGTGCAGAATGGTATCAAAGTCAGCATCCGCATAAACCATAAGGTCCGGTGCCTTCTTTGGCAGTTCGTCCAACTCCGCCATCATACGTGTAATCAAATCATGGTAGACATCCATTTCCATATCAGAAATGTTCCCGTCCTTATGGTTCTCTTCCGTAAAGAGTTCGTCTTCATAAATTGAACGATCCAAGACGTTGTTGTTATCTGCCAAAGCCTTCTTAATCATTGAAAAACGACGGTTCAAGAAGAAAATCTGGAGCAAGAAACCATACTGCTTAGGATCCTTATAGTAGAGTGGCAAAACAGGGTTATCCCCTACTGGTTCAAAGAAAGCCTGTGTGCCGAAGTGCTTTGCAACTAATTCTGTTAAGGTTGTCTTTCCGACACCAATCATCCCCGCTGTAATTATCACCATATCTACTCCATTTTCTTTTTCATTTCGCTCTTAAAAAACGATAGTCCGATTATCCTTGTACCAAAAGTGTCAACCCTTTGGAAATTAAATCAGAAGTGCTACCAGCTTCACCGACTAAGGCCTTCTTCACCTTGGTCAAATCACGACTGGCATATCCCAAAGCCTCCAAGGCCGCCAAAGCGTCCTCGAGGTTCGACCGTGAAGGTACCGGGTCAGTGCTTTTTGCATCTGCAAAAGTCGTACTCGTTTGGTCAACCAAACTTGAGAAGTCATCCATTTTACCGGATAAGTCCAAAACAATTTGCTGAGCCGTTTTCTTTCCAACACCTGGGAACTGAGTCAAGTAAGCAACCTGGCTATTTTCAATGGCAGCAACCAAATCGGCGGGCTTGGCCCCGGCTAGAATGGCCAAGGCCGACTTTGGGCCAATACCAGAAACGTTCAATAGCTTGTTAAAGAGCTGCTTTTCAGTCAGCGTCGCAAAACCATACAGTGACAATTCTGTTTCACGAACGATTTGTTCGACAAAGACCTGGGCCTCTTGGTTCACTTCAAAATGATAGGGATTAGCCGGATAGATTTTATACCCAATGCCATCCTTTGTTTCAAGCACGATTGCTCCAGGTGTAATCTGAGTAATTCGACCCTTAAAATATTCGTACATCACTGTGCTCCCTTAGGGTAAGATATTCGTCTTTTGCTTCGACAAGTCAAAGTAACCAAGTTCATCGCTCTTCGCTTGAGTCCAACTATGGTAACCAACGTACTTGGCATTCGTAATAATACGCTTCGTTGTATCAGGGAAAAGACAGGTGATAATCGTTACCTTAGCCTTCTTATCAATTCGATCATCAGGATTCAAAACCGATGAATCGTTTTGATCAACCGTTGTCTGACCGGTGATTTGATAGCGGTAAATACCATTGCTATTGGCCAAATAAATCATCGTGCCGTTCAACCAATCGGAATTACCAAGCGTCCCATCAGCGTTTTCGTAAGGGGCATTTTGATTCAACTTTTGTTGCAGAGCAGAAAATCCGGTATAGCCGTTGTTCCAATTATGAGCAGCCAGGGTGTAGTTTCCCTGTCCCATAACAGGAACAGCCGTATCCTTTTGAGCGGTGTTCGCACCCTTATCCAAGGCAACCTTAGAATAAGCGTTGTCGTAAATTGGTAATAGAATGCTGAGATTAGGTATCGCTACATAACCCTGTTTGGTTAACCCTAAACTCTGCTGATCCTGCGTACCAACCCCATCCTTTAAGGATGACCGCTCTTTAGTAGAATACTTTCCTTGCTTTTGTGTTAATACCTTCTTGGTCGTCTTCTTAACCGGGCTAGTTGCAGGTTGACTCTGAACCCACTGCCAGGCCAGCAAACAGGCTAAGACGATGGTTAACAAACCGAAAAAGCGGTGCAAGTACTTCCGAATTTTCTCCTTCATGACTCTCTCCCTCTGTCGATACCCCTAGTTTACTAAAACAACATGTCAACCAGAAGTCCTCTAGAATAATTTTTGTAAGATTGTCTTTAATACACCATCATGGTTATTATCCGCAACTTCTGTTTCAAATCCACGACCGCGTAATAGCGGATCGGCATTTGGCATGATAAAGGGATGACCAACGTAGTTCAACATCTCTAAATCATTCAAGCCATCCCCAAAGGCAGCCATATTCTCAGCCTTAATTCCTAAACGTTTGCTTAGGTCAGCTAAGGCAACCCCCTTATTCACATTTGGTGCCACTAAATCAATGGCTCCATAACCTGAAGTAGTAATGTGGACAGGTAAGTTCATTGCTTCAATTTGCTTAATAAATGGTAACTCATAGTCAGGCAGATTAACCGTCATCTTGAGGATTGGTTCATCAATTTCAGATAAATCATCAATAAAAGTCAAAGACTTAAAGTAAGATGCCGCCTTATCACGGCCCAAGCCATAATCAGCCTGTGACTTCAACATGAAAGCCTTGTCAGTCCCAGTGAAAACGAGCCCCATTTCGGCACGGTCAGCTTCAGCAGTCACTTCCTCAACAACGGGGGCGAAGGCTGAGCTTTCAATAGCATAGGTTGCTAAAACATTTCCCTTAGCACCCACTACTTCAGCACCGTTGTTAGCAATCAACGTATAGGATTGGTCAACCCCATCGAAAAAATGGCTCACTTTGGCGGGGTGGTTCCCAGTGGCGACAACGAAGATACCTCCGGCAGCCTTCACCTTTTGAACCATCTCGTTATACAAGGCGTGGTCAAAGCCCTTTTCATCATTTAAAAAAGTCGCATCTAAATCCGTTGCAATTAACTGAACTGTCATGAACCTTCTCCTAGAGTACTAGTTATAAGACAAACTCTTAAGTTTCTTACTTCTTACCGCGCTTCTTCTTCATCTTTTTCATTTTACGAGCAGCCTGCTTCATGGCAAATTTTTGAACCTTTTGTCCAAAGTTACCACCAGGCATACCAGCGCCACCCATCATGGATGACATGTCCATACCGGCGCCACCCATCATTTGTTCCATGCCAGAGAAGTTTCCCTTCGTGGCCTGGTTCATCATCTTCTTCATCTGGTCAAACTGCTTCAGCATCTTGTTAACTTCAACAATTGGGCGACCAGCACCGGCTGCCAAACGGCGACGGCGTGATGGGTTCAACAAATCAGGGTTTTCTCGTTCCTGCTTGGTCATTGATGAGACAATGGCTTCCATGTGTGTGAAAGTCTTAGGGTCAATGCTCAAGTTCTTCAAAGCAGGGTTTCCAGCCATACCAGGAATCATCTTGATCAAGTCTTCCATTGGGCCCATGTTTTGAACCTGACGCAATTGGTCAACGAAGTCGTTGAAATCGAAGGTGTTTTGACGCATCTTCTCCAATTGCTCAGCCTGCTTCTTTTCATCGACTTCGCGTTGTGCCTTTTCGATGAAAGTCAGCATGTCCCCCATTCCAAGGATACGGGAGGCCATACGATCAGGGTAGAAGACATCAAGGTCGGTAGGCTTTTCACCTTGTCCAACGAACTTAATTGGCTTACCCGTTACGTCACGAATTGAAAGGGCGGCACCACCACGGGTGTCCCCGTCCAACTTTGTCAAAACAACACCGGTCAAATCAAGGGCGTTAGCAAAGCCTTCCGCCGTTTCCGTTGCGTTCTGACCAGTCATCGCATCGACCGTCAGCAAGATTTCATCTGGCTTGGCAATCTTTGCAATGTCCTTCAACTCGTTCATCAAGGCTTCATCAATTTGCAAACGACCGGCCGTATCGATGAAGACGTAGTCGTTGTTCTTGGCCTTGGCTTCTGCCAATCCATCTTCAACGATTTTACGTGGGTCAACATCCGTTCCCTCAGAGAAAACAGGAATGTCTAGATCCTTACCCAAGACTTCCAACTGGTCGATGGCAGCTGGACGGTAAACATCGGCTGCAATCAACACTGGACGAGCGTTTTCTTCGCGTTTCAACTTGTAGGCAAGCTTAGCAACCGTCGTCGTCTTACCAGCACCCTGAAGTCCGGCCATCATGATAATGGTTGGAATCTTTTCGGACTTGTTCAACGGAACGGCTTCTTCACCCATCAAGGCTGTCAATTCGTCGTTCACAATCTTGACAACTTGCTGAGGTGCGTTCAAGCCATCAAGAATTTCGGCGCCCTTCGCCTTTTCCTTGATTGCCGCGATAAACTTCTTGACGGTTGGGTAAGAAACATCGGCTTCCAACAAAGCCAAGCGGATTTCCTTCAAAGATGCTTGAAGGTCTTCTTCATGAATCTTTCCCTTACCGGTTAGGTTTTTGAGCGCCTTCGATAGGCGGTCTGTTAAGTTTTCAAAAGCCATAATCTGCTAACTGGGTCAAACCCAGTTGCCCCCTTCTTTAATTGATTTCTTGATTAACCATTTGGCTAATTAATTCTTTTAATTTCTGGTCCTGCTCATAGTGTGCACCAACGTAGGCTAGAAGATTCTCCTCCAATGCCTGTCGTTTCAGTGAATCCTGGTAGAGTGACAACACTTCTTCGTAATGGTCCAGGGCCTCACAACCCTTTTTCAAGTTATCCGAAACCGCCTGACGAGAAACCTGCTCCTCTTCGGCAATTTCGATGATTGAAAAGTCGTCCTCGCAGTAGTACTGCAAGTAAGCCCGCTGCTTCTTAGCCAGTAGATCCCCGTAAAAGGCAAGCAGGCCGTTCACTTTGTTCTTCTGCTCAATATCCATTAGCCTTGTACCAAGTCTTTAAAGAGTCCGTAAACAAAGTCTTCGGCGGAAAAGACACGTAAATCAGAAGCCTTTTCCCCAAAGCCAATCCACTTCACAGGAAGGTGGAGTTGGTCACGGATGGCAAAGACGATACCACCCTTGGCGGTTCCGTCCATCTTGGTCAAAACCAATCCAGTAACTTCAGATGAATCCTTGAATAACTTAGCCTGCTGTAAGGCATTTTGCCCAGTCGTGGCATCCAGCACCAAAAGCACTTCTTGCGGTGCATCTGGTAGGACTTTCTTAATCACACGGTTCATCTTCGCCAACTCTTGCATCAAGTTCACGTTGTTTTGCAAACGACCGGCCGTATCAACAAATAACACATCGACCTGTTCGTTCTTAGCACGTTCGACGGCTTGATAGACAACAGATGATGGATCCGCCTTTTCAGGGCCTGAGACAACCGGCACATCAGCACGATTACCCCATTCTTGTAACTGCTTAACCGCTCCAGCACGGAAGGTATCGGCAGCTGCCAACATAATCGACTTTCCTTCGTCCTTATAACGCTGGGCCATCTTTCCAACGGTTGTCGTCTTACCAACACCGTTGACACCAACAAAGAGAATGACCGTTGGCTGACCAGCAGGTGCAAAATGCATGCTCTGGTCTTCTTCCTTCCCCTGTTCTTCGTAGGATTCAACCATCAAACGGATAATTAAGTCACGAATGGCTCCCTTATCCTTGATGTTTTCAAGTTTGACTTCTTCACGAACCTTGTTTGAAATACTAATGGCCAAATCAAAGCCCAAGTCGGCCCCAATCAAGGTGTCTTCTAAATCTTCAAAGAAATCTTCATCAACCGAACGGAAGTTAGCCAAGAAACGGTTGAAACGGTCCGCAAATCCCTTACGAGATTGCGTCAAGCCCTTTTCGTAAACGGCTTGTTCGTTCTCTTCTTCGAGCTTTGATTCCTCTTCCTCAACGTTATCGTCAGATTCTTCATCAGCCTGATCAGAAACTTCTTCCAAGTCAGCTACTGACAATTCGGCCGCACGATCTTCTTCGTCCTCTGCAACTGATTCATCTGCTTTTTCAGATGAGTCTTCTACAGCAGCAACAGGAGCTTCTTGTTCAACTGATTCTGCATCTAATGCCGTTGATTTTTCAATCTTTTCTTCCGTTGCATCCACTGCTTCTAAGACAGTTTTCTCATCGGAATCTTCTTCATCTTCCTGTTCGTCTGAAACAACTGGGGCAGAATCATCTTCCGTCTGCTCCTCGGCTTCTTCAACAGCTTCAACCTGTTCAGATTCTTCAGACTCATGTTGAACAGATTCTTCTTTTTTGTCCTCTTCCGGTTGAACGACCGGTTCTTCCTGCTTCTTCTTTTTAAAGATATCAAAAAGTCCCATGTGTTCCCTCCTTTAAGCGAGTTTCTCTTCAGCTTGTTCTAGGTTAACGGCGACCATCTTCGAGACACCGGCCTCTTGCATAGTGACACCATACAAAACAGTTGCGGCAACCATTGTTCCCTTACGATGCGTAATGGTAATAAACTGTGTGCTACCACCAAAGTTCTTTAGATAAGCAGCAAAACGATCAACATTGGCTTCATCCAAGGCCGCTTCCGCTTCATCCAAAACAGCAAACGGCACTGGCCGAACCTGCAAAATGGCAAAAAGTAGTGAAATCGCTGTCAAAGCCTTTTCCCCACCAGATAGCAAGGACATCTGCTGGAACTTCTTGCCAGGGGGCTGAGCCTTAATATCAATTCCAGTGGTGAGCAAGTGCTCGGGATCCGTCAACTCAATTTGAGCCTGGCCCCCGGCAAACATCTTCGTAAAGACATCCTTAAAGTGCTCGGCCACTTGGTCAAAGGTTTCCTTAAAGCGCACTTTCACCTCTTGGTCCATCTCATCAATGGTGGCTTGCAAAGTCGCCTTCGCCTGCTCCAAATCGCTGGCCTGTTGAGTCAAGAAAGTGTGACGTTCCTTAATTTCTTCGTACTCTTGGATGGCTGCAATGTTAACTGGGCCTAAGGAATCCAAGGCTCGCTTAATCTGCGCCAAAGTCTTATCAATTTCACCGTCATCCAGTTCAGACTCTTTAACATCATCTTGACTTTGAACAGTCAAACCATAGGTCTGCTGCAAAGTTGAAACCTGCTTACCCAACTTTTCCTGCATGGTTTGCAAACTATGGGCAGCGTTTGATTCATCCATCAAGAGTTGGTTCACCGTTTCTTGTTGAACAGATAGTTGTTCTTCCAACTCACTGACTTTTTGTGTCAGCTTCTGGAAGCGGTCTGCCAAAGTCTTTGACTGGTCATCGGCGGCTTGAAGGGCTTCTTCTAAGCCAGCCAGCTGTTCAGCCAAGGCCGGACCATTTGCAGCCTGTTCCAAACGTTCCTTAATTTCAGACTGGCGTGTCATCAACTCGTTTGTTTGACTCTGCAATTCAGCCAACAAGGCCTGCAAGCGTTCCTTATCGGCTTGCGCCGCTTCACGCTTAGCCGAAATCTTGGCCATTTCAGCCTGGAAGTTGGCTTTTTCTTCCTGATAGCCGGCCTGTTCTTCTTCCACCTGGCTTAACTTCTCAGTTAGGTCAGCGGTCGTCGCTTCAGCCTGGGCTTGGGCACTTTCCTTTTCTAGCAGTGCCTGCTTGGATTGCGAAAGTTCCGCCTGACTATCTTCTTCATCAGCCTTCAAATCGGCCAAATCAAGGGTCAAAGTTTGCACCTTGGTTTCTACTTGTGCCAAAGCATCCTTCAAAGCAGTCAACTGATAGTCAACCTGCTGACCCTGGTTTTCAAAGTCGTAGTAGGAAGCCGAAAGCTCCTGCACTTTATCAGAAAGCTGGTTCACACGGGCCTGTTCTTGATTACGTAAAGCAACCAACTTTTCAACTCGGGCCTTTTGTTCAGCCAAAGCATCCGTCTTCGCCTTTAACTCAACCTGTCGTGACAAAACAGATGGACCCTGACGGTGGTTAGCACCTCCGGTAATCGATCCACCAGCGTTCACCAACTGACCATCAAGAGAAACCACACGCAAGCGGTTCTGAACAGCACGAGCGACACGGGTCGCCGCATCCAAGTCTTGAACAACCAAAGTCGTTCCCAATAAATTGGTCAGGATGTTTTCCATTCCCTTTGGCATGGTGACCAAATCAGAAGCAATGCCAATGAAGCCCTGTTCCTGTTCGGCACGGTAGACATCGCGGGCCGTACGGGAACGAATACTATCTTCAGGAAGAAGGGTGACACGTCCCTTTCGGTTCTTAGTCAAATATTGAACAATGCTCTTAGCAGTCTTAGTTGAATCCACAACCACATTCTGCAAGGCACCACCTAAGACCGTTTCCACAGCCTTGGTGTACTGCTGAGGTACCTCCACCAATTCAGCCACAACTCCCCGAATACCTGGGAAGTTGCGCTTAACGGCCGGTGCCATCAAATTTTTAACACCCTGATAAAAACCAGCGTACTCATCCAGAGATGATTCTGCCTGGTAAACTGATTGCGCCTTATCCAAATCATAGGAGGCCTTCTGCCAGTCCTGCTGGGCCGCCTGATAGGACTGCTTAGCCTGGTTCAACTGATTTTTAGCCTCATCCAACTGCGCAAGGTAAGGGTTCTCCCCTGCCTGCTGGTCTGGGTGTTCCTTTTGATAGTCCGCCAAGTTCTTTTGAGCAACTGCCAATGCTTCTTCAGCAGCCTTCAACAGCTCCTGCTTACGAGCCTTTTGCTCCTGGTTTTGCGCCAAGGCCTTCTCTTCAAAAGTCACCTTGTTGTGGTAGGTTGCCAAATCCTGCATAACCGCCACGTAAGCCTGCCGGTTACTTTCCAAATCAGCCTTGATTCGGTCAACCTGTTGTTGGCCGTGGTTAGCTTCAATCTGTTGAATCGTTTTCTTTAATTCAGCTTCCTTTGTTGAGAGCAAACTTGCCTGCTCATCCACTTCGGCTAACTGCGAAGCGGCCTGTTCACCCTGAGTGGTCAAAGTCGCTTGCTGCTTCACCAAGGTTTCCGACTCACGCTGTAAGGAGTCAGCCTCCTGAGAAGCCAATTTCTGGTTCCCAATCATCTGCTCACGCTGCTGCGTTTTAGTCAGAATGTCCTGTGACAACTGGTCTTTTGCCTCTTGAACGGAAGCTAATTCAGCACGAGTGCTAGCAAGTAACTCCTTGTGAGCAGCTAAGGCAGTCTGCTTTTCTGAGACATCCTGCTTCTTTTCGTCTAAAGTCTTGCCCTGGGCAACGACTTTACCTTGCAAAGAAAGGATGGAACGGGTCAAGCGGACCTGGTCCAACTGCTCGTAGCGTTCCCGCTTTTCCAAGTATTCTTTGGCACTCTCGGCCTGCTTTTCAAGCGGTGTCAAACGACCTTCCACTTCATGAACGATATCCGCCACACGGGCGAGGTTATCGTCAGTCACAGCTAGGTCCTTTTCGGCCTGAGTTTTGTTCTGCTTGTACTTGTAAACACCAGCAACTTCTTCGATGATACCGCGCCGTTCTTCCGGCTTAGCAGAGAAAATCTTTTCAACCTGCCCCTGGGAGATGATGGAGAAACCATCGCGGCCCAATCCAGTATCCATGAAGAGCTCATGAATATCCTTCAAACGGCAGTCAGCCCCATTCATTTGGTAAGAAGATTCACCTGAACGATAGAGTCGTCGGGTAATTCGCAATTCAGAGAAATCGGACTGAATGTAGTGATCTGAATTATCAAAAGTAATCGAAACTTCCGCACGGTTTAAGGCTTTACGGTCTTTTGTTCCAGCAAAAATAACGTCCGCCATTTTGTTACCGCGCAAGTCCTTTGCAGACTGCTCGCCCATCACCCAGCGGATTGCTTCAATAATATTTGATTTACCAGAACCATTTGGCCCGACAATTCCCGTCATCCCCTTCTGAAAGTCAATGACGGTTTTATTGGCAAAAGATTTAAAGCCAATAATCTCCAGCGTTTTTAGTTTCATACTTCTCTACTCAATTTATTCAGATAGATCAACCAATGCTTGTTGTGCGGCTGCCTTTTCAGCATCCTTGATTGATGAACCAAAGCCATAGGCTAAGATACGGCCGTTCAAAGCAACGGATACCTTAAAGACTTGGCTGTTGTCCTCATTACGTTCTTCATCTTCAATGTTGTAGGTAATATCAACCGTTCCCTTGGCCTGCAATTTTTCTTGCAAACGGGACTTGAAGTCAATAAATTGGTCGAAGAAATGCTCGTCAATGGCAGCAAAGACTGTTTGATTTAATAGCTTTACCACGGCTTCTTGACCTTGATCTAAGAATAAGGCACCAATGAAGGCTTCCCAGATATCCTCTAATAGTGAAGGACGGTGGCGAGCACCGTTCATCTCTTCCCCCTTACCCAAACGAATGGCTTCGTTCAAGTGGATAACTTGAGAAAAGTGTGCGAAGGACTTGGTTTGAACCATTGTGATTCGCATTTCAGTAAGTTGACCTTCGTCCCAGTCAGGATAACGCTTGAAAAGGTACTCTGTTACCGATGCCTGCATAATGGCATCCCCTAAGAACTCGAGACGTTGGTAGTCCCGGCCCTTTTCCTTTGGATGCTCGTTTAGGTAGTTTCGTTGTGTCAACGCTTCCTTTAACAGGTCCACGTTGTCAAAGTTGACATGGTAATTCTTACTTAGATAGTCTATGAATTCTTCTGGTGACACTTTGTCTTCCTCTCATGTTTCAATTAGTTACTATTATACCAGATTTACCGGTATTTTCTTGGCCAGACTGACACGAAAAAACCAAGAAAACGAGACTCGCTTTCTTGGTTTAAATCCATTATTCAGCTGTAATTTCTTTTACAGTTTCAACTAGTTGGGCGACATAACCATCCACTAGTTCAGGTGTCTTAGCTTCCGCCATAACACGAATCAAGGCTTCCGTTCCTGAAGGGCGCACAAGGACACGACCGTCCCCTGCCATTTGCTTTTCAACAGCGGCAATTTTTTCCTTCAAAACAGGGTTATCCATGATTGCCTTCTTATCAGCAACCGGCACGTTCACCAACTTCTGTGGGTAAATCGTCACTGGTTCTGCCAATTCTTGCAAAGTCTGGCCAGAATCCTTCATGACCTGCAAGAGTTGCAAGGCTGTCAAAAGGCCGTCACCAGTCTTGGCCCAGTCACGGAAAATAATGTGTCCGGACTGTTCCCCACCCAAGTTGTCATCGTCTTCGACCATCTTTTCCATAACGTAACGATCACCGACTTGTGTTTTAACAGAGGAAATACCGGCTGCTTCCAAGGCCTTGTAGAAGCCGATGTTTGACATCACCGTTGACACAACAGTCTGGTGCTTCAAACGGCCCTGGTCATTCAAAGCCTTGGCAGTGATATACATGATTTTATCACCATCGACAATGTTTCCCTCGGCATCAACGGCAATCAAACGGTCACCGTCGCCATCAAAGGCCAAACCAGCGTCAAATTCACCATTTTGAACCATTTGAACAAGGGCTTCGGGATGTGTTGACCCAACATGGTCGTTGATGTTCAAACCGTCGGGTTCAGTTCCCATCGTTTCAAAGTCAATGCCAAGATCAGCAAACAAACGTGGCAACAAATCAGATGTGGCACCGTTAGCCCCATCCAAAGCAATCCGGAAACCAGCCAAATCAGCAGGAACCGTCTTTTGCAAGAAGGCCAAGTACTTCTGAGCACCCTCTTGATAGTGAGAAACCACACCCAATCCTTCGGCTGAAGGACGTGGCAATTGGTCACCATCTTCTCCATCCAAAATAGCTTCGATTTCGCCCTCTAATTCATCAGAAAGCTTAAAACCATCTTGGCCAAAGAACTTGATTCCGTTGTCCTTAGCAGGATTGTGTGAAGCAGTAATTTGGATACCAGCGTCAGCCTCCAAGGCTTCAACTAGGTAGGCAACGGCTGGAGTTGTAATCACACCCAAGTTCAAGACATCAACACCCACTGAAAGGAGTCCTGAAATCAAGGCTTCTTGTAACATCTCGGATGAAATACGTGTGTCTTGACCAACAACAACAACTGGCTTCTTGTCGGGATTATCGTTATGACGAGTGAGAATAGCTCCCCCTGCTCGACCAAGTGAGAGGGCCAATTCAGGCGTTAAACCTTGATTGGCCACCCCTCGGACCCCGTCTGTTCCAAAATATTTTAACTGTGATTCTGTCATTGTTTTATCTCCAAATATGTTTCACTGTCAGCCATTAAAAAGTCTTAGTTGCTGCTAGAACTTGAGCTTGCGCTACTTGAGCTGGCACTCGAACTATTATTCGTTGATTTCGGTGTAATGGTTACCGAGACTTTTTGGTCAGACAGTTGATCAACACCGGATGGTTTATCTAGCGTAATACTTTTTGTCGTTTTACTTGTGATATTTGATAAATCTAAGCTCACAGGCAGTGTATCGATGCTATTAAGTGTATCACTTGAACCGTAGATTGTCACTGTTGACGGATCAAAGGAGATATCATAAGCACTCAGTGAGCCAGAGCTAGCTTGAGCTGCTAATTGCACCTTTTTGCTTGACTGAGCCTTTGTTAACGTCAACTTGACGTTCGCCTTTGTCTGAGATAAGGTCACTTGAACAGCGTTTCCATCCTTGTCGTAGGCCGTCAATTTGGCAGCTTCCGATACATTGGATTTCGTGTTCTTATCTAAGTCAACATCGGCCCCAACGTATGAAACGGCATCGACGTTTGTCTTTGGTCCTGAAACAGTCACAGAGTTCACGTCTGTGCTTTCATCCGTTACCGAGTAACCAGAAGCAATTTTGCTATCATCGTACTGAACCTTAACATTTTTCTTAGCAGAAGACTTTTCAGCCAGGGTAACCGTCACCGTTTGAGGTGAAGCATTCGCTGATAGTGATGAGTTGACGCCTGACAAAGCCACGTTAACCGTATGCTGTCCAGCGCCCAAACCGCGCAAATCAGCGGAAGCAGCAATATCGTTATGGTTCTTTGCTGCAGTAACCAAGGCAGATGAACCTTGAACGTTAACTGAAACCGTTGAAGCACCGCCAACGATAACATAGTCATCTGAATCATACTGGAAAGTCAAAGGAACCGTGAGGGTTGCTTTTTTTTCTGGAATTAATGACGAATAACTATTCGAATTTGTTGAATTCGAGTAGTTCTTAACTGAAAGAACATAGGCTGCTAACAGAATAGCCATTAGCAAGGAGAAAATAATGTTAATGATTTTTGATGAACCTAATTTTTTCATGACTTCCTCCCTTTCGTTAAGAATTGGAGCCAAGCAAATCGGCGTGGCTTTTCAACCGGTTCAACCCACTGCTTTTCAAAGAAGTTCATGTAAGACTTCTGATCCATGTTACGAAGCAGGTCACCACGTTGCGTGATTGAAACCTCTCCAGTTTCTTCTGAAACAACAACCGTAACAGCATCCGTTGCTTCCGAAATACCAACGGCGGCACGGTGACGGGTTCCCAATTCTTTGGGAATACGAGTTGACTCAGATAGTGGCAAGTAAGCGGCGGCCACGGCAATCTGATCATCGTTAATAATCACCGCACCATCGTGCAATGGTGTGTTTGGAATAAAGATGTTAATCAAAAGCTGACCGGTCACGGTCGCATTCAATGGAATCCCCGTCTTGATATATTCATCAAGGGAATCTTTCCCATTAATTGTAATCAAGGCCCCAATACGGCGCTTGGACATGTACTGTAAAGCCATGTCTAATCCGCGAATCAATTCACGGGCCTGTTCGTTATCCAGGTGCTGCTTACGAACCGTAATCCGGCGGCCCAGACTTTCCAGTCCCCTTCGAATCTCCTGCTGGAAGACAACTACCAAGGCAATTGGCGCCCAGGTAATAATCTGATCCATCAACCATGAAAGCACTACCAGGCCGAGTGACCAGGCAATGACTTTGACCAGAACAATAGCACCAACTCCAAATAAAATCTGGAGGGCACGCGTTCCTTCAACAAATGTAATGACCTTGTACAACAAGAACCAAATGATCAAAATATCTGCCACGTGGGCCAGGTTGCTTGAGGTCATGTACGCCCAAATTCCCATTTTTTACTCCTCGTTACGGCCGACCAAAGCTCGGGTCTCCGCATAGTTAATATACTGTCTTAAATTAATACTTGTCTGCCTTGTAATCCGCTTTTGGTCGTAGAGCTGTTGAACCATGTCGCGTTCGGCTGACAGAGCCTTTAATTCTAATTCCAAGCGCTTGCGGTCATCCTCTTCCTGCTGGTCAAAGGATGGCACGTGCTTGGTCATTTCGATTTGATAACGGTAGATAACAATTAAGTTATAGGCCGTCTGTCGAATGATTCGGTGGGTTACTGTATCCCCCACCTGCCCGCTGACAAAATCAGACAGGGCCTTGATGGCCGCCTTAGCCATCTCCCGCTTGGCAATACCCGATTCCTCGTAGACGGTGTCAGATTCTTCATCTGACCACCAAATTCGGATATCAGCTAGCAAACGGCGGTAAAGCCATTTCAAACGCTTTGTCCAGACCAAATCGCGGTCCGAACCAAGGTCGGCTTCAAACTGATCCAAGCGCTTGGCTTGAACACCGTAAGTGACAGGCGAAATTGTTTCTTCGACCAACAACTGCTGCAATCGGTCCCGCTGTGCCTGCAAAGCCAGTTCCTGCAATTCCAGTTCCTTTTCGGCTGCAAAGTCCGACTGATCCTGATTATCATGCAGGCTATGGCGCAAGACACGGGCCGACTTTTGACGACGGGAAATCAATTCGTGGATAATCCGACGATTATCTTCCGTCTGCATCTCACGTAACTGCTGAATCCCCACACGGGTAATCCAAAGTCGCGCCCGCCGTTCCGACAAATCCGCCTTCGGACGCTCATCGCTATCGTTAACCGACGTCACCGATTCCGGCTGCGTGAAATCATGCTGGCTGGCTTCCTTTGTGACCAAGGGCAACATAATCGAGGCCATCACTAAGGATAGCACAACGACAACCGCAGCGATAAAAATCACCAGGTCGCGTCCAACAAAGGCAGCCCCTGTCGCCGTGACGGTTGGCACCGTCAAAACAGCAGCCATTGTGACCGCCCCACGAACACCAGTTAAACCAGATACGATAGCAGAACGGAAGGAAACAGCCGTCTGACGGTGGTGCCAGTGTTGTCCCAACTGAATGAAGTAGGCCCAAAGCACACGCAGAGCAAAGACGATGAACCAAACGGCAAAACCATATAGAAAGGCCTGCCAGTTAGCAATGGCCGTGTTCTTTAAGATGCTGTGCAAGGCGTTTGGTAAGGTAATTCCCAACAGAACGAAAATCAATCCGTTCAAAACGTAGACAATCACTTCCCAGGAATGCACGGAAACAATCGTCGCTTCAGCCGAGAGCAAGTTGGCCTTGCGGTCGGACAAAATCTTAGCGGCCACACCACCAGTTACCACGGCAATCAAGCCGGAGGCATGTACCCCTTCGGCCGCCCAGAAAATCATGAAGGGCATCAAAATCGTCAAAATCGTATAAAAGACGACATCCGCTAGACCAGCCTGAGACACCCAGTTACGGAACGTAATGATTCCCGCCCCAAGGACAATTCCAATGATAGTTCCAACGACCGTCATCCAGGCGAAGTTTAACAGGGCATCCCCTAGCACAAAGGTACCAGCCACCGTGGCCTTCACCGCGGTGTTAAAGGAAACCAAACCAGTTGCATCGTTAACCAGACTTTCACCAGTCACAACGTGTAACAGGTTTTCTGGCAACTTCACTCGCTTGGCAATCGCTTGTACGGCCACCGGATCGGTTGGCGACAGCACCGCGGCCAAAGCCAAAGCAACTGACAGAGGTAGCTGCGGAATCAGCCAGTGGATGGCGTAACCACCAAGAATGGTGGTCACTAAGACCAGCAAGATGGCATTCAGCAAAATTGGTGCTCGTAACTCCCAAAGCTCTCGCTTGGGGAAGCGCCAGGAATCGTTAAACAGGATTGGTGCAACGAAAAGCATCATGAACCAGTGGGAATCGACTTCCACGTCGATGTGACCCATGGTTGCTAGCAAGACACCAATGGCAATTTGGAAAAGTGAGATGGGAATGGCCGGGACAAAGTGCGAGATGATGCTTGAAAGCGCCACCCCAGTCACTAAGACAACCATTAATTCAATCAAGGTCATGGATTAGCGGTCTCCTATAATACGAACTTCAGGTTCTAGTCGGACTTGGTAGTTCTTATAAACGGTTTGCTGAACCAGGTGAATCAGATCCTCGTAATCGTTTCCGGTACCATGGTCAACGTTGACCATGAAGCCGGCGTGCTTAGTTGATACCATGACACCACCGACCGCAGTTCCCTGCAATCCGGAATCCATGATTAACTTTCCAGCAAAATACCCTTCTGGCCGCTTAAAGACAGAACCGTTTGACGGCCAAGAAAGAGGCTGCTTCAATGCGCGGGCGTAATTATTTGCGTCCATTTTGGCTTGAATTTTTTGTCGATTTCCTTTCTTCAACTTAAATGTCGCTTGGACAATAACTCCACCGTTATCTTGGAAAACAGAATGACGGTAGGCAAAGGCTAATTGCTCCCGTGTAAAAGTCTTCAAAGACAAATCTGGCATTAAGGCGGTTACTGATTCTGCCACCATGTCGGTCTGGCCCCCGTAGGCACCAGCGTTCATGAAGACAGCGCCACCAACGGAACCAGGAATTCCAGCCGCCCATTCAAGGCCAGCTAATCCCTTATCCTGTGCGATGGCAGATAACCAGATAATGTCACAACCGGCATCAGCGGTTAGTAACTCACCTTCTTGTTGGACTGACTTTAGTTCGGTCATAATAATGACCAAACCACGCAATCCACCAGAACGAACAACCAAGTTGGAAAGACGCCCAAAGACGTGAACCGGTAGCTCTCGTTCTTCAGCCCATGCTAGCAAATCTTTTAATTCGTCCAGGGACTTTGGAATCGCCAAATAATCAGCTTTACCCCCAGCCTGTGTATAGGCGTAAGGTGCAATCACTGTGTCTTTTAAAAGCTTTGGTTCAGTCTTTGACATCATGTTCTCCATTTGTGTTCTATCTCTTCTATCATAACAAATTTACCATTTATATATGAAAAAAGACGACCAAAATTGGCCGTCAAAATCAAAGAATTGTCATAACTAGCACTTTAACCGCGGTACTTCTTGCTCATCCCAGCCAAAAGCTTACGAACGTAGCGATCACCCGCTTCACGGTAGTTACGATGATCTGGTCGACGAAGAATAGCTGAAAGTTCACCATTTGAAATGCTGTCCCCTGCTAACTTCATCAACTCTTGGATGTCATCTGAAGTATAGCCCATGGCAATCTTAATCTTCTTGATGGTTACGTTGTTCACCAACTTGGCGTTTTTGATGTCAAAAGTTGCTGGGACAATATTACCGTCTTTATCCTTACGATGACCGCGCTTATCAATCATCAATCCGTTCAAAAAGGCTTCTAAATCATGGTTTGAAAGCGTTGCATCGTGCTGGGCTTCCTTATCCTGACGAGTCAAGATGCGGTCCAAGTCACTGTCAGTGACTTTCACGCCACCAAGGTTAAAGATGGCTTCAATTTGCTTGTTGGTCAACGACAACGCATAACGCAATCGAATCACAACGTCGTTGTTGTTCATCATCTGGATTCTCTCCTTATTTCCCAGCTCTTTTAGAAAGGGTGGGTATCGTAATTCTGCCAAGACTCGTGTGAATCCTGAATACGCTTAAACATTCGTTCCATTTCAGTCAACGTAAAGGCCGTTAACACTGGACGGCCATGCGGACAGTTATAGGGATTTTCAGCCTTAGCCAAATCCTTTAGCAACTGTCGCGCCTGCTCATCCGATAGGTGCCAGTTGGCCTTAATCGCCCGCTTACATGACATCATGATGGCCGCTTTCTCACGGAATGCAGCCACCGTTAGCTTTTCACCAGACAAAGTCCAATCAATCATTTCCTTGACTGTTTCGGCTAACTGGTCGGCCTTCATCCAGGTTGGGTGCTCGTACAAAGCAACCGTGTTCGGACCAAACTCTTCGACCGATAAACCAACCTCAGCCAGCATCTCTTTGTGGTCCATAATCTTCAACACATCGGCCGTCGAATAGGTCAAAGTCAATGGTTGCAAGAGCACCTGCTGGTTGTCCGACACTTCCCCCACCTGTTTGCGATAGAACTCATAGTTCAACCGTTCCTGGGCGGCGTGCTGATCAATCAAGTAAAGTTTGTCCTTGTCCTGGGCAAAGAGGAAGGTCCCGTGCATCTGCCCTATGTAATCCAAGTTTGGGAAACCCTGTGGGTTATCAGTAGCGTTCTGTTCGTCCACGTCCAAATCGACGTTTTCAACTTTGACTTTTTTAGTAGGCGCTGGTGCATCTGAAACTAGCAGTTCTTCATGCGCTGGCTGATGAAACAAATCAACGTTTTCCGCCTCATAGGTCGCCGTCGGTTCGGCTACCCGGTCAGCGGACTCAAAGAACTCGTCCACCTCTTCGCTAACAACCGCGTTCTTCTTAGAAGGCGCAGGTCCAAATGGTTCGCAGAACCCTTCAGCTTCATAACGTTTCGTAAAGACCAAGACCGCCGCATCGTTCAAGAAGGCCTTATCGGTTAACTGAATCACGCGTTTTTCATCAACTACAATGGCTGGCAAAGTCGCCAACTTAACCGACCGTTCAGCCGGATTCAAGAAAGTCCCAGCAGTCGTCACGGCCGCTTCCGCCTTCTCTACCTTTTTCTCGACAGGGGCCATCCCCGGATGAACCAATTCATCGGTTTCTTGCCCCAAGTTCTCCAGGGCGTCGGGAATCAGGTTCTCCTTAGCCAAACGCTGGGCAATCACCCGTGTCAGCAAGTCCGTCAGTTCGCCCTGCTCCGAGAGTCGAATCTCGGCCTTTTGAGGGTGAACGTTCACATCCACCAAGAGTGGGTCTAATTCAATGGAAACCGCCCCAATCGGAAAACGGCCAACCATCAACTTGGAACCATAGCCCTTAATAATGGCGTTCGACACCGAAAAATTCTTAACAAAACGGTGGTTGACCAGAACGGCTAAGTAAGAACGCGAGGCTCGGGTTTGTTCCGGCAGCGTCAAATAGCCGGACACCTTAAAATGTTCGGACTGGCCCGAGAAATCAACCATTTTCTCGGCTGTCTTTCGATCATAAATCGAGGCTAGGACCTGGCGCGAATCACCGTTTCCGGCCGTCTTCACCAAAGTCTTCCCGTTATGAGTTAGCGTCAAGGCCTTTTCCGGATGAGCCAGAGCCAAGTGGTTGACCACATCGACAATCAATGATAATTCCGTCTGTGGTTTCTTCAAATACTTCAGCCGTGCAGGTGTGTTGTAGAAAAGATTGCGAACGGACACAATCGTTCCAAAACGTCCGGCAGCCGGTGTTTGCTGAACAACCTGGCCACCCTTGACCTGGTAGGTAAAGCCATGGCTGGCATCCTTAGTCCGTGTCTGTAAAGTGACATCGGCAACAGATGCAATTGATGGCAGGGCTTCACCTCGGAAGCCCAGGGTCATGACTTTGAACAAATCATGACGGTTTTCAATCTTAGAGGTGGCATGACGAACGAAGGCCAGTGGGACCTGGTCCGCTTCAATTCCATCCCCGTTATCAATGACCTTAATCATGTCCAGACCGGCATTATCAACGACAACGTCGACCTGGGTCGCACTGGCATCAATGGCGTTTTCCACCAGTTCTTTGACGACCGAAGCTGGTCGCTCAATCACCTCACCAGCCGCAATCTGATTGGCAATTAAATCCGATAGTTCGTGAATCTTAGCCATCGTTCTCCCCCATCTCCTGCAATTGATAGAGCAGGTTCAAGGCGTCCAATGGCGTCAACTTGTTTAAATTCGTTTCTTGCAATCGCTTCAAAACGGAGGCCTGTTCATCGCTCAGTGTCTTACCTTCTGGCTTTGCCTCGGCAATTTCAAAGAGTGGTACTTCTTCTGCCAGACGGTTTTCTTGGGCAAAGTCGCTCGCTCCGCTAACAGCAAAATCATCTGCAGGTGCAGCCGTTGCCACAGCCCCATCCTGCTTACCTTCCGCCGCCCGCTTAACGGTTTCTTCTACCTCAACCTGTCCGGCACCCTCGCGCTCCAAAGTTGCTAAAATGCTCTCGGCATTTTGCAAGAGTGAGCCTGGCAAGCCAGCCAAAGCGGCAACTTGGATACCGTAAGAACGGTCCGCCGCCCCTGGCTGTACCTGGTGCAAGAAGTGCAAGCGACCGTCATCGGTCAACTTAGCGCCAACGTGCACGTTTTCAATAGCTGAATAGGCCTCTGACAAAGCCGTCAACTCGTGATAGTGCGTAGCAAAGACGGTCGTGGCGTGTAGGTGCTTAGCCAAGAATTCAATGATGGCCTGTGCTAGCGCCATTCCATCGTAGGTCGCCGTTCCACGTCCTAACTCATCAAAGAGAATTAGGGACTGGGCCGTCGCGTTTTGCAAGGCCAGATTAGCTTCAGCCATCTCAACCATGAAGGTTGAACGACCGGCGACCAAATCATCGTTGGCCCCAATTCGGGTAAAGATTTGGTCAAAAATTGGTAATTCAGCCGCATCAGCTGGCACAAATGATCCCAACTGCGCCAAAATCACGATGATGGCAATCTGACGCATGTAGGTTGACTTTCCAGCCATGTTCGGACCAGTCACCAATTGGATGAACTTGTCCTGTGGGAAAGTCACGTCATTTGCCACGTATTCCCCAGCTGGCAAGAGTGATTCCACCACTGGATGACGTCCTTGCGTGATATTCACTGCACGGGAGCCATCCCCATGAAAAGTCGGGCGTGTAAAATGCAAGTTTTCCGCCACATCGGCCAAAGCAGCCAAAACATCAATGGTTGCCAAATCATGAGCCAAATGCTGCAAACGATGCATCTCAGCCTTGACCTGACGACGAATCTCCAAGAAGAGCTCATACTCACGGTCGTAACGCTTTGTTTGAGCCGCGAAAATCAGGTCCTCGTGCTCCTTCAACTCAGCCGTCGTGAAACGTTCAGCGTTTGTCAAAGTCTGCTTACGGGTATAGCGACCCTCTTCCAACTTCGACAAGTTGGCCTTTGTCACTTCAATAAAGTAGCCAAAGTTCTTGTTGTATTTAACCTTCAGAGTTGGAATACCAGTGGCCTGGCGCTCCTCTTCCTGATAGTTTGCCAACCAATCCTGGTTATCCGTTAAAGCCTGCTTGTAGGAATCAACTAGGTCGTCATAACCTTCCTTGATCAATTCGCCATCACGAACGGATACGGGCGGATCTTCCACCAAGGCTGCTTCAATCAAATCAGCTAAATCAGAAACGGGGTCCAAATCATTCCCCAGTGTTTGTAGAATTGGGTCGGCTGAGGTTCCAGTCAAAGCCCCCTGCAAAGCAGGTACGGCCTGCAAGGACTTCTTCAACTGGACCATATCCTTAGCATTCAAAGTTCCCAGAGCGGCCTTAGCAGCCAAACGTTCCAAATCATAGACGTACTTCAACTGGTCCTGAACGGTTCCACGGGTGAAGAAGTCCTCCTTAAAGGCAGCTACAACATCCTGTCGAGCCTTGATATCCTTTAAGTTCTTCAATGGCTTAATCAACCACTGCTTGAGCAAACGTCCTCCCATGGCCGTCTTGGTTTCATCCAAGAGAGCAAAAAGAGAACCCGCCTTCTGCTTGGTCCGGGCGTTCTGCACCAAGTCCAAGTTAACACGGGTGACCTGGTTGAAGACCAAATAGGCCTGTCGTTCATAGGCCTGAACCGGCATGATGTGGTCCAAGGAACGCTTCTGCGTATCAAAGAGGTACTGCAAGAGCAGTCCCGTCACAGCCTGACCCAAATTATCCTTCAACCCCTTGGTCAAATAAGTAATGGTCGAAGAGGCTTCCGCTTCTCCCTGGAAGGAAACGACCAAGCCCTTTTCACCAACTAACTGGGCAACGTCGCCAGCCTGCAGATCGTCCTGCTTAGCCAAAACGACTTCCTTAACTTCCAAGGCGCCCAATTCGTCCATGACTTCTTCAGCAGACTCTAGAAAAGTCGCTTTCAGCTCCCCGGTCGACAAATCAATGTAGGCCAGCGCATAGGGACGAGGTACCTCCCCCTTCTTCGCAGGATGAATCCCAGCGTTATCATGCACAACGGCAGCCAAAAAGTTGTTGGTCTTCCCATCGCCGTGTTGACCACCTAACTTCGTTCCTGGCGTAATCAACTGCACAACGTCACGCTTAACCATCCCCTTGGCCGTGGCAGGGTCTTCCATCTGTTCAACGATGGCGACTTTATAACCCGCATCGACCAAAATATCAATATAGTTAGAGGCCGCATGGTAAGGAATCCCGGCCATTGGCACTGGGTTCTCAGAATTCTTGTTCCGGGCTGTCAGCGTCAGCTCAAGAATCTTTGCTCCCTTAATGGCATCGTCTTCAAAAAGTTCATAGAAGTCCCCAAGACGGTAGAACAAGAAGGCATCAGGATAGAGATCTTTAATCTTATGGTACTGCACCATCATTGGTGTGTCGGTTGCTTTGGCCATAGCGGTCCCTCCTTTATAGGTCAAAAATATATGTACGAGCTAATAAAATTAGCTCTTAGGGTAGTCCCAAAATTCGCGGTGAGAAAAAGGAAACATAATATCCATTGCTGTGAATAATGAATCGAAATCTTCGTGAGGCTTAGTTAAATATTCTGGATCACAATATGGGAATGGTTCTTTCTCTTTTACTACAAATAAAAACAACAAGTCTTCTCGGTTATCCTGGTTCATTGAATCATAACCAGCTTCCATGTTTTTATCTACGTATACATGTTCCCGGTACGTATTACTATATTTTGAAAATGTCATCATAGTATCATCAATCTGCTGAACACCAAATCCTAATTTGAATTGGCCGGCATCAAAGTAAGCAGATTGAAAATATTCATCACTCTCGCATGTGTCAAAAAGTATTTCCTTATGGTCATAATGTGAACACAATTTTAACTCATCAAATGCGTACTTATAAGGCAGAATCGGTTTAAATAACCATGCACGTTTAATATTTAGTGGATAGCTATATATTTTGTCTTGATTAAGCAACCACTGAGTTTCTTTCGTCACATCAATTAAGTCGGAATCTATTTTCTTACCATCTCGTTCCATCCAAAACTTGATGGGTCCTATATGAATGTCCTTACCACTTTTTTCAGAATTTGAAAAAGTCATATCATCTAGATGAACACTAGCTTGCTCTCTTATGTCATCATGCACATCACGCATTACTTCAAAAGATTGCTTGAGGGCCACATCAAATCCACGTGAAGCAACTTGTTGATCATAATTTGTTTTCGACTCAGTACTAATTTGAAAGTACAACCAATTATTATTGTGAAGAGTAATGTCCGAGTATTCAGCTCGAAACTTTTCTACGTTAACCTTAGCTGATTTACTAATCCTAGGTGGTTTATTATATGGAAAGCTCTCTGACCAATGAAATAAATCATAAATAGCTAGTCCAAACATTGTCTGACCAACGTTAAAGACACCACCATCGCAAAACTCAGAATCAGCTTCTTTCACATATTCAAAATCACCAACAACCCGGTCCGTTCGAAGCTCTAATGATTTAAACTTCGTCGTATCCGAAATATTAGGGCGAATCACGTACTCATGTTTTACAGTATGATTTTCGACTTTCCAACGTAGATTTTCAAACCCAGAACAGTCATAAACCTCAAAATCAATCCGCTTCCCATCCATCATCATCCAAAAGGTAACATCGTTGACCTTCAGTTGATTTTGAATCGACTTTTCCATTCTGATACCTTTACTTCGCCCGCACCAACTTCACGACCGCTTCCACGTGCATCGTCTGTGGGAACTGATCAACCGGTTGTACACGGCCATCCACTTCATAGCCCTGTTCCAACAGGTCCTTGACGTCACGTGCCAAAGTAGCTGGGTTACATGAAACATAGACCAAACGGTCGGGCTTCATGACACCAACAGCTTCGATGAAGTCATGGGTAAGGCCCTTACGGGGAGGATCAACGAAGACGACGTCCGCCGTCTTTCCTTCGCTAGCCCACTTATGCATCTGTTCAGGCGCATCGGCTACAACGAAGTCCGCATTCCAAATGCCGTTCAACTTGGCATTTTTCTTGGCATCTTCGATGGCTGGTTCAACCACTTCAACACCCAAGACTTTTTTAACATGGTCAGCAACCGTCAAAGCGATTGTTCCGATACCACAGTAGGCATCGATAACCGTATCCGTTGGCTTCAAATCGGCCATGTCCTTGGCCAATGAATACAACTTAGCCGTTGTCACAGGGTTCACCTGGTAGAAGGAATTAGGACCAATCAAGTAGGCCTTACCAAGCAACTGGTCTTCGATTTCAGGGTGACCCCAAATCAAGTGGTTTTCCTGGCCCATGATGACGTTGGTCTTGGCCTTGTTCACGTTTTGAACGAGGGAAACCATCTTTGGCAAGCGCTCACGCAAAGCAGTCATGACTGCTTCCTTTTGTGGGAAACGTTCCTTGGCAGTGACAATAACCACCATCAACTGACCAGTGGCCTTACCGTAACGGGCCATCACGTGACGAACGAGTCCCTTACCAGTCTCTTCATCATAGGCAGTCACACCCAATTCCTGCAAAACGTCACGAGTAGCACGAATGGCTTCGTCCACGTTTTCATCCTGAATGTAGAAAGAATCCGTTGGAATCAACTTGTGGGAACCGCGGCGGTAGAAACCAGTTTCCAAACGGCCGTTGACCATCTGAGCTGGAATCTGGGCCTTGTTACGGTAGTGCGTTGGGTCTTCCATCCCAATGGTTTGTGCTACCGAAACCTTTAACTGGGCCTTTTTGAAGAGCTCGCGTACCTGACGCTGCTTCCAAGCCAACTGTGCTGGATAAGAGAGGTTAGCCATTGGGGCAATGCCAGTCGTCAAAGCTAACTTGTCCTTTAATTCAACACGGTCTGGTGATGGCTTCACCATCTTTTGAATACGGGCAAAGCCGTAGTTCTTCAAGACCTTGGTAACCGTCAAAATCACCTCTTCACCAGGCAGCGCGTTAGCTACAAAGAGTGGATAACCCTCCACCTTTGCCACACCCATCCCCTGGTAGGTCAAATCAATGATGCTTGCTTCCACCTGGTCGTTTTTAGCAACCGGCGCCTTTTGTTTAATTACTCGATTGGCTTTAGCCATTTTAATCCCCTATAATTCTTGCTTTAACGCAAAATCGGCCATACCAAACGGTACAGCCAGATTGCTTACTTATCAGCCTCTTTAGCTGGCGTATCCGCAAGGTCTTCATGACCCCCGGTTTCTTCTAACTTCTCAACTTGCTCAACGAACTGTTCTTGAACCTTGGTCGTTGTTTCGTCCTTCACATCGCTCGCCACATTGGCCACAAACTCGATGTGTTGCATCAAGTTGTCAAAAGTCATTGGTGCATCACCACCATATTCCCCATCTAAGTTGACCTTGATTGGGTCACCGTTCAACGGCTGAATATCGACCTTTGACGTCTTCTTGTAAATCAATTGAGGGTTATTGACGTGGGCGCCACCCTTCAACACTTGGGCCGCCAACTGGGCGATTTGCCACATGTTCGACTTTTTTACGATGAGCAAAGTAAACTTCCCATCATCCAACTTGGCATCGGGCACAATCGTTTCAAATCCGGCAACTGAGTTCGTTAGAGCCAAGAAGACCATTGAGATGTCTCCTTCATACTCACCGTCATCATAGGTTACCTTCCCTGAAAAAGGCTTCAAATGAGTTAATAATTCGGCCCCTTTAACCAAGTAGGCCAAGTAACCATAAAGTGACTTCAAAGAAGATGGCACCGCATAGGTCAACTCTGACAAAGTGCCAAGGGCCGCAATGTTCATGAAGTAATGAACAGGTTGCTTAACAGCTTCCCCACCATCAGTGGCAGGTTGGTAAGCTTGAATCTCACCGATATCCATCTTAATGGTTTGCTTGTTCAAAATTGCCTTAGCCGCTTCCAAAGGATCATCACGTGAAATCTTCAAAGCACGGGCGTAATCGTTGGTCGTTCCCGCAGGAATAATGGCCATCATTGGGCGTTTCTCAAGCGGTGCAATCCCGTTAACAACCTCGTTAATGGTGCCATCCCCTCCGGCAGCCACAATCAAATCAAATCCGTCTTTTGCTGCACGGGTTGCTTCGTTTTGTGCTGATAATGGAGCAGGTGTTGTTGCAAAAGTCGAGGTCTCATACCCTGCTTCTTCGTATACGTTTAGAATATCAAGCATGTCCCGCTTGACCATCTCACGTCCTGAGCTAGGGTTATAAATAATTCGTGCACGTTTCATCTTCACAATCGGAGCCAATTCGACCGGAGTTGACTCTTCCTCCTAAATTTCTATGTACGCGGGGGACAACCCCCGTTTTAAAAGGTATTTTTCAACAAACGACTCGATTTCATCGCTTCATTCGTTAGCAACCTTTTTTATCGCTTATTCAACTCTTCTAAGAGCAACTTGTTCAAGACACCTGGGTTAGCCTGTCCCTTTGACTTCTTCATCAATTGTCCAATCAAGAAGCCAGTAGCACGATCTTTTCCACCCTTAAAGTCTTCAATAGACTGTGAGTTAGCGTCCAAGACTTCGGTAATCCATGGCAACAAAGTGGCTGGGTCAGAAATCTGTACCAAGCCCTTTGCCTTAGCGTAGGCTTCAGGTTCTTCACCTTCCATGATGGCCTCAAAGACCTTCTTGGCCTGCTTGGTTGAGATAGTACCGTCTTCAATCAACTTCACCATGCCGGCCAAGTGTTCAGGAGTCAACTTTGTCTCCTGCAACTCAACCTGGTTCTTGTTCATGTAGGCGTTCACATCACCAATCAAGTAGTTGGCTGCACGCTTAGCAGCAGCCTTTGAAGAAGCCCCTGCCTTAACCGTGTTGTCAAAGAAGTTTGACATGGCCAAAGTCTGTGTCAAAACTTCGGCATCGTATGGTTCCAAGCCAAGTTCGTCAACGTAATCCTTTTGACGGTCAGCCGCTGACTTTGGTAATTCAGCTGCTACTCGGTCAATCCAAGCTTGGTCAATGTGAATTGGTGACAAGTCTGGTTCTGGGAAGTAACGGTAATCATCGGCCGTTTCCTTCACACGCATCAAAACCGTTGACTTGGTTGGTTCATCGTAACGACGGGTTTCCTGACGAAGTTGACCACCAGAACGGATAATCTTTGCCTGACGCTTTTCTTCGTATTCCAAAGCGGCTTCAACGTAGCGGAATGATGACACGTTCTTCATTTCGACACGGGTACCAAACTTTGATGATCCGTGTGGGCGCAATGAAACGTTAACATCGGCACGCATCTGCCCTTCTTGCATCTTGGCTTCCGATACACCGGTAAAGAGAATCACGCGGCGCAATTGTTCCAAGTAAGCGTAGGCTTCTTCAGGTGAGTTCAACTCAGCCTTTGAAACGATTTCGACCAGTGGTGTTCCCTGACGGTTCAAATCGACGTATGAATAGCCGTCGGTTCCGTGGGTGTTCTTACCCGCATCTTCTTCGACGTGCAATTCTTCGATACCAATGCGCTTAACGTTACCATCAGGCATCTTCACGTCTAAGTAGCCGTTACGACCAATTGGCGTATGCAATTGAGTCGTCTGGTATGACTTAGGGTTATCAGGATAAACGTAGTTCTTACGGTCCCAACGAATATCTTCCGTAATGTCGGCGTGCAAGGCCATGGCAACACGCATCCCATAATCAATGGCACCCTTGTTGGCAACTGGCAAAACACCTGGGTAGGCCCAGTCAATCACGTTGGTGTTTTCGTTAGGTGAATCCCCATAGTGGACGGGGGATGGTGAGAGCAACTTTGACTTTGTTTGCATCTCAACGTGGACTTCGAGTCCAATTACTGTTTCAAAATTTTCATTTCCCATCAGCTGGCCCCCTTAGAAATCCTTACCAATTGCTGGCACGTTTTCAGCAAAGTGATTTTTTTGCTCAAAGGCGTAAGCCAACTGGTAAATTGTTTGTTCGTCGAAAGCCTTACCAATGATCTGCAAGCCAATTGGCAAACCAGCGTTAAAGCCGGCGTTCACTGACATGGCAGGCAATCCAGCCAAGTTCACAGGAATCGTCAAAACATCACCCATGTACATGGCCTTTGGATCATCAATTTCAGAACCAATCTTGTAGGCCTGAGTTGGTGTCGTAGGTGCGACAATCAAATCGTAGTCTTCAAAGACTTTGTTAAAGTCTTCGATGATCAAGGTACGAATTTGAGCGGCCTTACGGAAGAAGGCGTCGTAGGCACCGGCTGACAATGAGTAAGTTCCCAACATGATACGACGCTTCACTTCAGGACCAAATCCTTCAGAACGCGTCTTCTTGTAAACTTCTTCCAAAGTCTTGGCATCTGGTGCACGGAATCCGTAACGGATACCGTCATAACGCTGCAAGTTTGATGAAGCTTCAGATGACATCAATACGTAGTAAGCGGCAACACCGTACTGCGTGTGTGGCAAAGATACTTCAGATACTTCAGCACCCATTGCCTTCAATTCAGCAATGGCGGCGTTGACTTGCAACTTGACTTCGTCAGAAATACCTTCTTCGAAGTATTCCTTCGGAACGGCAACCTTCATACCTTCAATGGACTGACCCATCTTTTCAGTAAAGTCAGGAACAGCCACATCAGCAGAAGTAGAGTCACGCTCGTCGAAACCAGAAATGGCGTTCAAAACCAAAGCGTTATCCTTAACCGTGCGAGTCAAAGGACCGATTTGGTCCAATGATGACGCCATGGCAAAGAGTCCAAAACGAGATACTCGACCATAAGTTGGCTTCATACCAGCCAAACCGTTAAAGGCGGCTGGCTGACGAATTGAACCACCAGTATCAGAACCCAAAGCGTATGGCACTTGACCAGCCGCAACGGCTGCCGCAGAACCACCTGATGAGCCACCAGGTACGCGAGTCAAATCCCAGGCGTTCTTCGTCTTCTTGTAAGCAGAAGTTTCGGTAGAACCGCCCATGGCAAATTCATCCATGTTGGCCTTACCAACGATAACAGCACCGGCTGCCTTCAACTTCTTAGTAGCCGTGGCATCGTAAACGGGTTCAAAACCAGACAAAATCTTAGAAGCCCCAGTTGTTTCAAGGCCTTCCGTTGAGATGTTGTCCTTCATGGCCATTGGAATACCAGCCAAGATATTATCAAAGTTTCCTTCTTCGTCAGCAACACGTGCTGCTTCCAAAGCGGCATCTTCGTGCAAACGAACAAAGGCTTCCAATTCGCCGTCCGTTTGCTTGATGTTTTCTAAAGTATCCTTAGTCAACTGCGTAGCAGTTAATTCACCAGACTGCAAAGCTGCGTGGATATCTTCCAGTGAGTGTTCGAAGTAATTGTATGTCATTAGGCTTCTTCCCCTCCCGACAAGATGGCAGGAACCTTGATAAGGTCCGCTGCTTCTTCAGGCGCTTGCTTGAGCAAAGCCTTCTTTTCATGCCAGTTATCGGCCTTGTCTTCACGAAGATGGTTGACATTCTTCGTAACAGAAAACGTTGGTTCAACGCCTTCTGTGTCAACTTCGGCCATCTTACCAACAAGGGACACGATATCCTGCAATTGGTTCGTGTAGGCTTCTAGTTCAGCATCTGTAAAAGTCAACTTGGCCAAATCGGCCACGTGGGCGACTTCTTCTTTTGAAATTGATGTTGCCATGTATTCACCTGCATGGCACGCCACAAAGGCGATACCACGGCTTTCCTTTCTAGATTAATTACTGTTCTATTCTACCATTAAACGGCTTTTCTTGCCCCTTGATTTTCTAGCAAAAGTCCGTATAATTAAGACTGTTGTCAAAACAACTGACCAATTTCTTAGATTAACGTCTCACCGTCGTTTTTCTCAGAACTTGGCGACATTATAGAAAGGTGGAATGATTATGGCCCTTACACAAGAACGTAAGAACGAAATCATGAAAGAATATGCCCGCCATGAAGGCGATACTGGTTCAGTGGAAGTTCAAGTTGCAGTTTTGACTGCTGACATTAACGAATTGAACGCCCACATGGAAATGCACAAGCATGATTTTCACTCACAACGTGGTCTTTTGAAGAAGATCGGTCGTCGTCGTAACTTGCTTCGTTACCTCCGTGGTACCGATGTTCCTCGTTACCGTGAATTGATCAAGCGCTTAGGTTTGCGTCGTTAAGCTACTGCTTTTCAAAAACCAGCATCAAATTTAAGGAGATAGACATATGCCGATCATTGAATCATCTATTCAACGTGTACGCTTGACTAAGAAGCAACACGATCGTAACGAACCTCAACGTTCTGCCTACCGTACTGCTGTAAAGCGTTTCGTTAAGGCTGCTAACGCAGGTTCAGAAGACACTGCTGAATTGTACAAGCAAGTTTCTTCTGCTATTGACCGTGCCCACTCAAAGGGCTTGATCAAGAAGAACAAGGCTTCACGTCAAAAGTCACGTTTGGCTAAGTACGTTAAGTAATTCATATTAATGAATAAACCCCCTCACCTATTGGTCGAGGGGGTTTTTGTTTTACTTAAAATAGATTGGTATGACTACCAGTCTCGATGAATTCAACATAATCCCCATTATAGCGGTAAATCAGAACCCAATCTGGTTTAATATGCAGTGCACGGTCACCTTCACGATTAGTTAATTGATGGTCTTCATATGGAATAGGAATGGCTAGTCCACGCAAAAGTATTTCATAGACTTGCTCAAAATCTTTTTTCTTATATCGTCCCCCTTTCAGTAACTTTCGATATTGCTTTTTAAATCCATTAATAAATCTCGGCTTGAATCGGTAATCATTCATCTTCATCACCGTTCAGATATGCTAAACCTTTCTCAGCCGTTTCAAAGCTTACAAAGTCTCGACTTGCCAAGGCCCTTTTCAATCGCTCGTTCGGTTCTTCTATTTTAAAGGGAATATTTCCTACATCTAGCGACTTAATCACAAAATTCTGAAAGGCATCCTCCGCTGTCATCCCCAATTTTTCGCAGAGTCGATCAAAGGATACCTTATCGCGACTATCTAAATTAATTTGAACTTGTGTGGTCATCTTTTTCTCCTTTACATTGTATTTTCTGCCGTAATCATAACAGGTTAAGATTCCTATCACAACAGTCTTAATCGATGTTATACAAAAAAGGACCTACTGTTTAGCAGGTCCTTTTTATACTAATTAACTAACTTAAAATTCAACTTTTCTACCGTCGTACGACCGCCGTTAGCATTCGCGTAATTCAACACATCATCCACCGTTGCTCGATATTCCTTAGCATCATTCTCACTAAAGGAAAGTGGCTGTTTCTGTGATTCAGTATCATTTGAGCTCATCACATAACGGTAATACGCCTTATACTTACCACCCTTTGTATCGGTAGCAATAAATACAGGTGCTGAACCTGGTTGACGAGTCATCGTAATCCCCGATGCTGACGCCAGCCCCTTCCACGAGCTATCGCCATGCACCATCCCATAGATTGCAATCATTCGA
This sequence comes from Fructobacillus sp. CRL 2054, assembly GCF_028764065.1. Lineage (GTDB taxonomy): Bacteria > Bacillota > Bacilli > Lactobacillales > Lactobacillaceae > Fructobacillus. Next base: position 92,654 of record NZ_JACOFN010000002.1, on the reverse strand, counting down.
TAGGCTAAATCATCACTCGAACGAAAATCGTCCTCGTTCAGCGTATTTGATTGCTGCACAACCGAAGAGTCCCCCTTACTAGCTGAACTCCGTTTACTACTTGCCTGAGTTGATGATGAGCTACCTGATTCATTCACCTCTTCATCAACAGTTCCTTCCGACTGGATGTTCTTCTTCCAAGACGTATCCTTTGTCGAACTTTTTGAACTGCTCCGCTCCGTTTTTTCTCCATCAGCAGTCGAAGAATCCAAATCCCTCACCGCCAAAGTCGCAGCGCCCGCAGTCAAAATAATGGTAACGAAAACTGTTACCAAGAATTTTTTCTGTCTTACCACACTGGTCAATCTCCTAAATATGATATCGACACTCCTAAACCTTCGGAATATCTTTTCAACCCCTATATTATATACATTTCTTTAAGATTGCAATGAGATGAGCAGATTTTTTCAATAATTAACTCACAAAGTTTTAAAGCAATAAAAAGAGCAGTTGCCCAGGCAACTGCTCTTCTTTACTCTTCCATTTCTTCAATCTTCTTAAAGATATAAAGCTTACTCAAAACATAGTTGGAAATAATAACAAAAATGTTTTGAATACCGTTCCAAATCAGGTCATTCTGATGCAAAATTCGAACACCGAAGGCCAAGATCAACCAGCCCAAAATTCCAGTAACAATTCGTGCTAAGTAAAACTGCCAAATTTCACGAAATAGGCCTGGTAAATCCTTTACTTCTGATTTAAATACCCAAATACGATTTGTTAAATACGCAAAGAGCACTGCTAAGAACCAAGAAGCAATGTATGCCCAGGTATAATCCCAATGCCATATAGCTGAAAATAAAGCATAGCTGGCAACAGAAACTACAAAAGTCGCTCCACCAAAGAACAAGTAAAGAATTGTTTCTTCATACTTCTTATATAAATCAATTAATTTAGTCATTATATTCCTCAATCAAATAATACTATAACCAATAGCATACAGGACAAATATTAAAGAAACAAACAATTTAATCCTTAATTCAATTTCTGTGCATGGGCAGAATAATATTTCTTATTATCCGTTAATACGCCTTGCCCAAGAACTTTGTTATTCACCATCGTTGTTTTATCGCCCTTAATTTTCAATAAGTAACTAGGTGCAAAAGTCGAGTTGTGCTCAAATGATGTCACAACAAACTGATTGTTCTTCTTGTTACCATTTGGAACAACCAGATATGAATAAGTAAAGCTAGTAGGATTAGCGCCCTCACCTTGTCCAGCAATCACTAATCCATTATCATTTAGAGGCTTATACGTATCATTAATACCATCTTTTGAACTAAATCCAAGAAGGTAAGAGTTCTTCGTAATCTTCTCATCGTCCGTTGCCATATGGAATCCCCAAGTAGACGTAAAGAGATACCAGCGACCGTCATGTTTAAACAAATTAATACGCTCTAACTCATCATTTGTCGCATTTCCAGTTACCATTGGTTGCATAACCTTTTTAACCGTGAAATCTTTGTTCAACTCTAATTTTCCAATAGCGCCATTAGCAAAATATGTCTTTTCATATTCAGAACTATTGGTATCTGCCTTCAAGCGATCAGATTCCTTCTTGAAGTATGAAGAAGAACCATAGTATGCCTTGTTTGAGAAATTATTTTTTCCTTGATAGTTATAATCTGGTCCTGTATTTCCCTCAAAGGCAAGATAGTATTTATCACCATCTTTAACAAAGTGTGGATCACGAAGGGTTAAGTCATCACTGAAATGAGCGCCTTTCCCTTCCCCTTGAGCTGGAGTTTGATAAATCTTACCGTCTCCTGAAAAGACCGTTTTATGGTCGGTCGTCTTACTATGGTCAATAGTCAAACCACTTGACCATTTCTTTCCATCGCTAGGATTCAAAGTAATTTGAGCGGTAGTCAACGCCTGTGCAGATACCCCGTTCATTTTATATGAATTAGCATAGAAGAAACGTAGTGTATCATCCTTACTATCCATCATCACTGTTGAACCAGACCATTCACCACCCGTGTGCTGCAAGTACTGATCATAATCCTTATCAGCGATTCCTTCAGTTTTGGAATTGAAAACATAGCCAACAAATTGCCAAGTACTCAAATCATCCTGCTTAGCGTCGTTCTTTTGCATGAAAAGTCCCATCTTCGTTGGGGCCCCGGACTAACGACCATTTTTAGCCGTTAGTCCAACAACAAGACGATAACCATGAAAATTAGCAATCTCTCCCTCTGGGGTTGTCACTGGCCAAGAATCCCATACATCCATGGGAACAGTCTTTCCTGTCGCACTGTCAACAACTTTTGCATTTGGAATATCCTTTTTCAAAGAATCATGGTCAATTGTTGGTGCTAAATATTTTTTATTCGATAACAAATCCGGAATTTTATTCATATCTGAGCGAGTATAAAATGATACCTCACCCACTTTAGTTGTGCTTGTGTTACTAGTCCCTTTTTTGTGTTTTTCTTGTCCATTCATCAAGAACGAACTAGTAATTCCAATCACAGCAACAACAATTAAACCTAACAACATATACAATCGTTGTTTACGCTTATTTTTCTTATACTTTTTACGTCTTTCCATACTATCTCTCCGTATTACTCTCTTGCTAGATATCGCAAAACGAACAAAAGAATAACCATTAATATCCATAAAAAAATCGACGAAGATAAAGATATCAACAGTCGATTTTTAAAGCTTAAATTAAATCACAGCAACGTTCATTGAAGCAGGTGCCCCAAATCCAACAGGCTGTACGTTACTGTTTAGGTACCACCATTCACCAGTTGAAATCCAATAGTTAGCACCTCGTGCATATTGCAAAGGATCAGCAACAAGGAAGCCACCGTTACGGTAGCCATAAATCATCTGTACGTGGAAGTGATCACGACCAGCACCAACTTGGAAATCCCAAGGAATATATGAAATAACTGGGTTCCATGAAAGAAGTTGTGCCAAAATTTGGTTTGGTCCAGCACCCGTAATATCTTGTGTCTGAACGCCAAAGGCATTGTTCAACTTTGCAGCCAAAGGTGCAGCAAGAACAGTCTCCGTATAAGAACGGGCTCCCCCAAATGGGTTACCATCGAATCCTTCATAAGGCGAAACACCATCACCATATCCAATACGGTTATAGATTTCTTGCAAACTAGGAACATGCTTTCCCTTGGCAGACAAAGCCATTTGGAAAGATACCCCTTCACAACCTTCAGGTGCTCCTAATGAAACTTGATTCAAAGACCAGTGTGGAAAATCAATGTTCAAGCCATCGGTATTCAAACGACCATCGCCAAAGAAGTTTACCGTACGGCCATAGATACCTTGTGTACCAGTTAAGAATCGGCCATCGCCCCCGGCAAAATATACACCGTCATTATCAGCGACATACTTATTTGTACGCAAGAAATAACTTCCATCTGTTCCAAAGAAGTATTGTCCACCATTAATCCAATATCAACCTTGCACGGCTCGACCATTATTATCGGTATAATATGTCAGACCCCATGCTTGACGCCAACCAGCATTCTGACGAACACCATCCACGAACCAATAGTATGTTCCCATGTAATACTTAAATCCGGTGTAAAGATTTCCGTTATCATACCAACGGTATCCACCATTTTGGCTTGATCCGTCCCATACATAACCGTTTACTGGACGACTATAGTAGGTTCCATCATTTCCAAAATCATATACCTTACCGTCAATAACTCGTGTTCCTTGAACGGCACGTCCTTGGTCATCCGTATAATAAGTTAGTCCCCATGCTTGGCGCCAACCTTCATTTTGACGAACGCCATCTACGAACCAGTAATACGTTTCCATGTAATACTTAAATCCAGTATAAAGATTACCATTATCATACCAACGGTATCCACCATTTTGGCTTGAACCATCCCAAACATAACCGTTTACTGGACGGCTATAGTAGGTTCCATTAGTACCAAAATCATAAACTTTACCATCAATAACACGGGTTCCTTGAACGGCACGACCATTGGCATCAGTATAATAAGTTAATCCCCATGCTTGACGCCAACCTTCATTTTGACGAACACCATTGACAAACCAGTAATACGTTCCCATGTAGTATCGGAAACCAGTATATAACTGACCGTTTTCATACCAACGGTATCCACCGTTCTGGCTTGATCCATCAAACAAGTAGCCAGTTGAACGTAGGAAGTATGAACCATCGTCACCAAAGTAGAAATCTTGACCATTAATATTACGATGGCCCTGAACAGCTCGACCTTGATCATCAGTATAGTAGGTCATTCCCCACGCCTGACGCCAACCTTCGTTCTGACGAACGCCATCTACAAACCAATAATATGTTCCCATGTAGTGGCGGAATCCAGAAAATAGCTGACCGTTTTCAAACCAATTGTAACCACCATTAGCAGTTGACACGTCAGGTGAAAAAATATATCCAGTAACGTGTTCATTCGCATATTTTGCCAAAGCTGCATCACGTGGAGATTCAGCTACATTTGATTGTACATTAGTTTGATTCCCAACATTTTGGGTAGACGGTGTTGATTGACTGTTTATGGAAGTATTTCCATTTTGAATACTTGATGACTGTATATTAACGTTAGTGTTAGATTGACTTAAAGTCGCAGATGAATTATCTATATTTGAACTATCCGCCGAAACTGTGCAGAACGAAAATGTCATTCCGGCAGCAGCAACTACCGTCGCTACCCAGAATTTACCAGCCCTATATAATTTTTTATGCATTTACTCTCTCCATGAAAAAAACGAAATATATTAGCAATCATACCACAAAAAATTGAAATAAAAAAAAAGTTAAAGATAAAAAAATATAAAATAAAAGGTTTAAGTGTAAGTAACACTCAAACCTTTTATTTTTATAAAATTATTTATTAGTTTTCTTTTTAAATATAAAGAATGTTGATGTAAACATCATTACTATAGAAACTACAAATAAAGGATAGTTCCGGGAGTGAACACTCTTCAATACTAATGAATGCTCACCAGCGGTAACATTAATTTTTACAAGATTCGTCATTTGGCTCTTAACAGGTTTACCATCTAACAGAATATCATACTTAAATCCGTCATACATTACGGCAGGAAGCGTAATTGTCTTTTCTCTATCTGAAGAAATCTGATATTTTACTGAATCAGATGTTCTCTCCAACTCTTTATAGCTTTCAGTTGAAAACATATTTACTGATTCACCAACACCAATTGACATATTATTAGTTTTATCAACAGGTAAATAGTCAATCGCAGTTGGAGCAGTATTTAACGTATCATAATAATTTTTAGACGTTAAATTATGATGTTGGGGAACCTGATTGTAAGCCTTGTGCATTTGGTAAGTACCGCACATTGAAAATATTATTATGAAGAATTCAATGTAAAGAACTTTTTTTACTGTTAGCTTATTATCCTTCAAGAAATAAAGAATAATTGAAATAGTAAGAAGTAACACAATCATCACTTCCAAACGAGCAAAGAATTGTAGAAGAGAAAGTGGTGTATTTTGGAATTTATACCATGGTAACCATGAAAAAATAATTAAGGTAATAGCATTAGCTCCAAAAAGCCAACTCCTCCAGTTTTTCCCCTCATTTGTATTCCAAGCGATTACTGTAAGAATAATTTGAATGGTAAATAATGGCAAACCGTATGTCCAATATGGTTTTTCATTCATATCATTTTGCAATAAAGCGTCAAAAAATTGAACAGGATCTACACTACATACAAAATGACCAGGTTCTAAAAATCTTGCATGTAGATACATAATTGCAATATTATATAGTGAATAAATTCCAATAAGTAAACTAATTATTCCAGCAAAAAATAATAATTTGAATTGAGTCATACCAAATTTTTTATTAAAGATTTGGTATAGTTCAAAAATAAGTATAAATGCTGCGGCAAAAATAACAGATAATACATGGCTATTGATAATCATACCAACTGCCAGGCCTAGAATCCATGTTCCTGATACTTGCTTTTCTTGAATCTTCAGCACACCAAGAATCACTAATGGCATCCATGCATATCCCAAAGCTTCTCCAAAAGCTGAGCGTGAATATAAATCAATAAAATGAAGATTATTAAATTGATAAACAATAACGCCCAACCAAATAAGCAATGGCTTTTTGGTCCAAAATGAAATTAACGCCTTAATATTAACAATTGTTATTACATTTAGAATAAAAAAACCAATTGCTAATGCCAATAGTTGATTCTTAATCAACAAGGATGGAATAATAAATATCAAACCAGAAACCCAAGGATACATAGCATTAATTGCTACACCAGGTTGGCTATTCGAAGGAGCGTATTTAAAATTGAAAAGCGTTGGTAAACTACCATCTTTAAAAGAAGAAGAAACGCTTGCAAAACGATCCAAATGGAAAATACCATCGAATGAAAGACTATAAAAATGGCCTATAAAAGCCGGTAATAAAGAGAGAGTGGCAAAAGCAGCTATAACTATAGTATTGATAAGCGCTAACCTGACTTTTTCACTATATTCAATTTTTTTTATTAAATTCATTTTTTCTCCTGGCCTATTGTCACCATGGAATTTTTATCACTATTCATAAAAGTAATTATCAAGACTAACGGCATAACAGCAAGAATACCCAAGGTATATCTCTCAGAATTTGCTAAAGGTGAAAGCATAGAAATAACAATCTGTAACAAAATAGGCATTACTAATACTAATTTTTTTATAGAGGTTACAAAAACCGGTAAAATTAAAATCAAAATAAAAATCCAAAAATTACCATGCAGTATGTAGCCAACATACTTATTAGTAAATAAATCAAATACAACGGAGATTGCTTTAGTACGAATCTTGTTGTGATAAAAATGATATATCCACTTAGAAATTGATAAACTTCCATACCCATGTCCAATGACATCATTAGGCATTGTTAAAGCATAGTCAGCTAATGGCTGTTGTGATGGTGATAAATATGAACCAACCTGAGCAACAGTCGCATCAACTGCAATTTGTGGATTACGCTTAACTAAATCTAACCATACTTTATTAAATTCTTTCCAGTCACCTTTTTTTACAGTCCTATAACGATAACCTAATTTACTATCGTCATTAAAATTACCACCACCAGAAGACTTTACCGGATCGGAAATTGCAGGACTATATAAATTACCAATATTATCAACATCAAAAATTCTATTTAATTTTTGATACTCATCTTTAGTAAGAATAGATGGATCATCATGAACATAACGTGCAACTTGCTGTATCTGAACACCTTTAGATTCAATTGGGTCATCTTTTAAAACAACTCCTTGCTGAACTAGAATAAGCAAAGAAACTTTAAATAATACAATAGGAAAAATAATCGAAATTATTACAGACTTTAAAGCAATTTTTTTATAAATAAGAATATATAAAAGTCCAACAATTAGATACACATATAATGCCCATTTAACAGCTAAAATACCAATTAGAACTGAAATAAACATATTAATATTCCAAATTTTATTCACAATACCATTATTACGATAAAATTCAAACATTAATACAAAAAATAGAATAAATGAACTAACAAATAGAGGATTTTTAGACAAAGAAATGGTATTTAAAAAAATCATTGGATTGAAAATAATAAGAATTAAACCGATGATTTTTAAAATCGAGTTTTGAACATTCCTTTCACAATATACAATTGCTTTTGTATAAGCATATATTGCAAATAAGAAATGAAATAACCCCAAGAAAACATAACCAGGTAAAAATGATTTTGAAAGAAGCCAGCTGTATTTTAATGTAAGAGCATAAAAAGCAGTAAGAAATGCTCCATGTTGATTAGTCCACATGGTACTTGAACCATCAGTTAAATAACTAGCAATAGGATAAATATTAAAAATATTTTTTGTAAAATCAGCAGAACGAGTATCAACCATTTCATGGAAAGATCCCACAATATCCCATCCGGATACTACTGGTAAAAATGGTAAAAGAAAAAATCCCCATATAATAATTAAAAATATTGCTGTTCTTTTATAACTAGAGAAGAAATTATTGACTTTGTTAAAAATATTAGGTACTTTTGTAAATCTATATTTTTTTTTCGAAATTTCAATAATAACAATCGACAAAAACGAAAAAAATATTGTTAAGAAACAAAAAGCAAAAATATTTTTTAGTGTGAAGGAACCTTTCATTGTGCCCCAACCACCATTATTTAAAACAGATAATGCAAAACTGTTAAAAAAAGATAAGGTGACACTTGTTATGAGGATTACCAATAATTGAAAAGGTGTTATTTTCTTAAAAATAGCTTTCATTTTATTACTCATTAATTATTGCTTTCTTTTGTTCTTCAGCGTGTACCAATGCTAATTCAAAATTTCGTTTATCATTAGTTTGAATTGCAGCTAAAATCGACCCAGAGAAAAAAGTAATAAATGATAATACAAGAAGAATCATCGATACAATTAACGTAGGAAAATTAGGCACAGTATGATCTGCAGAGAAAGGTATCATTACCCGCCATATAAAGAGAATCATAGATGTTAAAAAGAATAAAAGTGAAAAAACAGAATAAAAAGTAAAAGGATGATATCCACGATAAAGATTAATCACCATTTTTATCACTCTTAGTCCATCACCATATGTGTTGAGCTTTGACTCAGATCCTTCTGGTCGATCACGATAAGTGATAACTTGATTTTCAACCAACATTCTTTTTTCGGTCGCGTGAATTGACATTTCTGTTTCAATTTCAAATCCACGTGATAGAACAGGAAATGTCTTTACAAATTGATATGAAAAAGCACGGTAACCAGTCAAAATATCACGGATATTCGTTTTAAATAGTGTATTAATTAATTTACGAACCAAGCTATTCCCAATATTATGGAATGGACGCTTATTTTCCTCAAAGTACGTTGAAGATAGACGATCACCAACAACCATATCAACACCCTTATGAATAACCTTATGATACATTTCTGGAATTGCTTCTACAGGATAAGTATCATCCGCGTCAATCATTATGTAGACTTCTGCATCAATTTCCCTAAACATACGTCGGATAACAGCGCCCTTACCTTGAGCATATTCATGGCGAACTACAGCACCAGCTTCTTCAGCAAGTTCAACTGTCTTATCCTTTGAATTATTATCATACACATAAACTACAGAATCAGGAATATCTGTAATAATATTTTTGACATCCTTTACAACTTTAGCAATTGTTTGCTCTTCATTATACGCAGGAATTAAAATCGCTAATTTATCCATTTTTCTCTCCCTTTTGACACAATTATTTATTGTTCGCAAATTCAATTACAGGATTAAACTTTTTACCGGCTTTTATTCCCTTTTTCATAGTTGCTAATTTTTCTTCTTTTCGCTCAGTATTGGATAGCTTAATTTGCCAATATTCTGCTAAAATACGTGCCTTTGCGCGATTACGTCGATACCATCCACGCTTTCGAATATAATATTCTTTATTTCGGTAAGAATAAAAGTATCTTGGCGTTCGGTTAGGTCCGTCATTAAGTAAACTTGATCCAACGTTAGATGCCATCTTATGGGTAACCTTGGCTGAAGGTACAAAATAACCAGGTGCTACACGACCTGCTCGTTCCGTGTATTCAATATCATCTCCCCAGATAAAGAAATCTGTAATTGGAAGGCCAATTTGAGAAACAATCTGGCGACGTAATAGCAATGAAACGAAAGTAGCGTTTTGTAGCTGAATAGGTTCAACTTGATCTTCTGGAATAACTTTTAATCGATTCATAGGAGCAGGTTGATTCATCTTTGCTCGGTGTCCGTCAGTCCAACGTACATCAGATGCCAAAAAGCCAAAATTAGGTTCTTCTTCAGCAAATGCCAATAAGTTCTGTAAAGTATCAGGATGAACTACCGTATCATCATCCATTACCCAAACCATGTCATCATTGGTGTTTTCCATAAAATAACGAATACCACGGTTAAATCCACCAGCTCCACCTAAGTTTTCTTCCAAACGAAGATACTCAATCTGACTACCAAGTGACTCAAGGTAATCCTTGGTATCTTGCTCACTTGCATTATCAACAACAATAATATGATCAACTGGAACAATTTGATTTTGTAAACTTTGAATAACTTCTTTTAATAAGGCTAAGCGGTTATATGTAACCACAACAGCTGACACTGTTTTCGTCATAATTTTTCTCCTACTCGAACAATTAAATTCTACTTTTCTTCTTTAGCGATATAAATTGGTCGTTTTTTTGTTTCCATAAAAATTGCAGCGATATAACGACCAATAATTCCGAGGCTTAACATTTGAATGCCACCGATAAATAACATGATTGTCACCATTGAAGGCCATCCAGCAACTGAGGTGTTTGAAACTAGTGCTCGAATTACAATAAATATTCCAGCTAAAACTGATGCACCAAAACTGATTAATCCCAGGAAGGTAACAATAGTTAGAGGCATCGTTGAAAAGGAAACAATCCCTTCAATTGCATACTTTGCTAAGGACCAAAAAGACCAAGAGGTATTTCCTGCCACACGTTCACGATTCTCAAAAGGAATGTACTTTGTTTTAAATCCAACCCAAGTAAAAATTCCCTTTGAAAAACGCTGATTCTCAGACATTGAAAGAATAGCATTAACCATTTGACGGGTCATGACACGATAATCACGAGCACCATCCACCAAATGGGTTTGTGAAACTTTATTCATCCACTTATAAAACTGTGAAGAAAACCAGGAACGAATTTTTGCTTCGCCCTTTCGATCCGCACGACGCGTACCAACAGCATCGTATTCTCCAGATTCAACCTCATTCAACATTTCTGGTAGAAGTTCTGGAGGGTCTTGAAGATCGACGTCCATTACGGCAACATAGTCACCTGTGGATTGTTCGAGCCCAGCATAAAGGCCCGCCTCTTTTCCAAAATTTCTCGAGAAAGAAATATAATGAACATGTTCATCTTGATTTGATAGATTACGCAAAATTGATAAAGTTGAGTCTGTTGAACCATCATCAATAAAATGAAAATCAATGGTAGCATTAATCTTTGGTTTGATTTCTTCAATTGCTTGATAAAAAAGATGAATTGTATCTTCTTCATTATGAACCGGAACAACTAAAGAAAGTACTTTATCCTTTTCTTGATTCATTATGATTTCTCTCCCTAATTTAATATGTACAAAGGCCGTCAAGCCTTTTTATTATAACTTACTTCACTTCATCATGTGCGAAGTTGAAATCATCATCAATCCCAAATTCAGCACGAACAGTATTTAACGCGTCGTTAAAGACCTGATCCATATCGAAGTAACGGTACTTACCCAAACGACCACCAAACATCACTTCAGGGGCATTTTCACGAGCTTCTTGAACGTACTTCTTGTACAATTCCGTGTTCTTCTCGTTGTTAACTGGATAATAAGCTTCCTTCGTGCGATCCCAATCTTGTGGGTATTCACGCGTAATAATCGTCTTACCTTCGTCAGCCAAACCATCAAAGTGACGCCATTCCATTTGACGTGTAAATGGCGTTTCAGCATCCGTATAGTTCACAACGGCGTTTCCTTGGTAGTTATCAGAATCAATTGTTTCAGATTCAAAGCGCAATGAACGGTACTCCAATTCACCGTGCTTGTAATCGAAGAACTGGTCAATCATTCCCGTGTAAAGTACCTTAGGGAATTCAGCCAAGAATTCGTCCTTGTGGTCAAAGAAGTCCGTATCAGTCATGACGTCAATCAAACCATCGGCACGTTCCACCATGTGTTCAAAGATTTGTGTATAACCACCAACAGGAATTCCTTGGTAGCGGTGGTTAAAGTAGTTGTTGTCGTAGATAAAACGAACTGGCAAACGCTTGATAATAAAGGCTGGCAATTCGGTTGCCTTACGGCCCCACTGCTTTTCCGTGTAACCCTTAATCAATGCTTGGTAAATATCAGTACCAATCAGTGAGATGGCCTGTTCTTCCAAATTACGTGGTTGACGATCACCCAATTCCTTCAAAGCGGCTGTCTTTTGTTCTTCAATCTTAGCCTTAGCTTCGTCAGGAGTCTTCGTTCCCCACATTTGGTAGAAAGTGTTCATGTTAAATGGCAAGTTGTAAAGCTTACCGTTATAGTTAGCAATCACTTGGTTTTGGAAACCGTTGAATTCAGCGAACTGACGCACGTAATCCCAAACTTGCTTGTTATCCGTGTGGAAGATGTGTGCCCCAAAATCGTGCACTGTAATTCCATTTTCAACGTGCGTATGAGTGTTTCCACCGATGAAAGCACGCTTTTCAACAACCAATGAACGCTTTCCGCGCTTAGCTGCTTCGTATGCAAATGTCATACCGAAAGGTCCGGCACCAACAATCAAGTAATCGTAGTTCTTTGTATTAAACTTATTAGCCATTAGAAATGTACCTTTTTCTTTGAATTAGGGAAAAACTTACGCTTTAAGAACTGTGTTCCCTTGTCAATCCAGTTCGTCTTCTCAAGCGATACGACAGGTGCTTCGATAAACGAATAACCGCGAGTATACAACCAAGTATCCATTAAGCGTTCAGATAGAAAGCCATATACGCGCAAATCTTGTCCACTTAGTGTGGATAAGTCAACCTTTCCTTCGACTTTATCCAAAACACCAAACAAGAAGCTAGCGTAATCATCGAACGCTTCTCGCTTCATGATAAACATGTTAAATAAGTGGGCCTTCGTCGCCTTTTCCATCTTTTGAAAAGCTGGATAAAAATCTGGGAAATCATCACGAATCACAGACTCCATCGCAAAGTATGGTTCGTTTGCATGAGCATGTAAATAATGGTTGCGCTGATTTTCAATGAAATAATTACGAGCCTTAGGCAAAATCACATCGTGATCGCGGAGAAGATATTTAATCTGAGATTTGGTTAAACGATCTTTCACATCGTGTGACCTTTTCGTTCCAAGATATCGACGATAATGAACTAAGCCAACAACTGAAGTGTTTGTATTCTTCCAAGCCCAATAGATTGCGGTTAATTCATTAAAATTAGGGTTTTTAACGGAAATATTCTCCCCACTATCATCACGTTCGTATTCTTCTGGAATGTTGTCACGTAAAGCAGATCCAACCATGATGGGCTGATAGCAGCCATCTGAAGGAATGTCATATTTCTTATGCGTTGCCACAAAGATATTCATTATTTATACTCCTTTTCAAGCCGCATTATATGCTTTCGATAAAAGAAAAACATTAATAAGTATGGCCATAAGAATACTTGGATAACAAAGATTGAGGAAAAAGCTGCCAGAATAATCATTGTAATAAATGCTGCAACTAATCCCCTCGTCCATTGCTGCTGTTCGACAGTTAGATGCATTGAATTTAAGCGGTATCGTATCAGGTAGGTTCGAGCAATTAATCTAAAGAGTAACCATATTGCAGGAATCATAATAACTAACCCAAAAGAAGCAAACCATCCTAAGAAATCAGATAAATTAGGATAACCGAATTGTGAATAGACATGTTCAAACTCAAAGTTATGGGTTGTATACTCAGGCACATTTTTTAAAGTAAAAAATGATGTAAATCCATAACCAACTCCAAAAATTGGATGGGTAATAAAGGTCAATAAGAGACCGATTGTTCCACCTAGACGATTATCAGTTCCTCCCTTAGCAAAAAGGAACTGATTTAACAGATTATGAACTGTTGGTACCTTAATATAGGCAACTGTAATCAATACAAGACCAATAACAGCAATACTCAAAAGTACCGTTCTCATTCGCCCCTTTGACCAAATAATCCAAAGAATAAAGGCAACGCCTGCTGTAAGAATCCCAGTTGTTGTTTTAGCCAGGAATAAAATTCCAAAAAGGGATAGGGCAAAAAATACATTTAAAGCGATGTCCCATGAACGATTTTTCGTCCAATTCCAAAATTTCTGTCCAGTGGCTGTTAACCCCATTAAAATTGGAAGATAAACAACACCAAGCAAATTAGCTAAAAAGGCAGCTTCTGGTTCAAACCCATTGACACGGTGCTCACTAGTTACATAGGATCCGTTACGATAAAAATCATAGCTAGGACCGTGCATACGCCAATGACGCTCAAAAAGACCAGCTAAACGGTTAACATAGCCGCTAAGATCTCCCTTATTTAAGGTAACAAGGATTTGTGGGCAGACAACAAACACTAGATAAATTGCTAATGCAATCAGTCCTGATTTAACAAAGTTTTTTTCGTCATTTGTATCAATCACCGTAACTTGAATCACTGCCCAGGCAACATAGATGGTCAACGTCCAGGTAAACAAAATAATTCCTGAATGAATAATTCCAGTTGTTAGAATTGTTTCCCCGGTTTGATTATAAGACCATGCCATTGCACCGAGTTGCATAACCCAGAAAAAGCCAGTTAAGGCCAATGCCGTTTTTGAAGGCAAAATTGACTTTAACCGGCCAGGAAATCGAAATAGTTGGACAAGTATAATAGCAATGAAGAGTGGAAAGGCAATCATTGAGCTTGTTTCAGCTACCGAGTTACTATAATTCTTCGAAAAGAATGTAATTGGAAGGAGAAAATTCACCATGCCGACAGATTATCCTTGCTTCTTAGCTTCTTTATAATTACGACGAATACCGGTAAGCAACACAATAAACATTGAGATAATCAAACCAGCAACTGCACCAAATACAGTTAACTTCTTTGCAGACTTCATTCCTGAACGAGTCACATCTGAACCAGTTGCCTTAGCAAGCAAATCAGGCTTACCCATGTCTGCATATAGTTGTGGAGCAATATTTGAGAAAACATCAGCATAAATGTTAGCTAATGTCTTAGCTTTATAAGGTGTTGCTCCTGATGCTTTAAAAGAAAGCATTAAGGTATCAACTGGGTTTTCAACAACAACAGCTGATGAAATTTCTTGCTTTGAGAGAGTGTAAGGCAATTCTTTCTGTACTTCAGAAACGATAGCATCATCTTGAGCTAACTTCTGGTAAGTTGGCAACAATGACTTATCAGCAGAAAAACGTGAATTTGGATCCTTCACATCAGTGTTGTTCTTGGCAACTAATACCAAACGGGAAGCTGAATAATTAGTAATTGTCTTAGCAGACTTCGCATATGCAAAACCTGCAGCTGCAAATACTAGCATTGTCAGAACAATTGTCCAACTATACTTCCAAAAGCGTTTCATTAAATCGGTAAACGAAAAATCCATTTTACTCTCCAAACCTAATATGCACCATCGCCCTTTAAAATTGCGATGACTGTTAAAAACATAATTTTAAAATCTAAACCAAGGTTAGCTTCATCCACATACTCTAACTCAATGTTAGCGCGTTCAGGATAGCCAATGTTTGAACGCCCTGATGCTTGCCATAAGCCAAAGACTCCGGGTTTAACTGATAAAAACTTATCAATTCTTTCCTGGCTACCATACTCAACTAGTTCTTTTTCAACAACTGGTCGTGGCCCAATAATAGTCATATTTCCAATCAATGTATTCCAAAACTGTGGTAATTCATCTAGTGAAGTATGACGAAGAACTGCCCCAATCTTTGTAATACGTGGATCTTCCTTCGTTGGTAGTTTATATCCATTTTCTACAAATCGTTGGTACAATTCCTTATCCGACTTCAAGATCTCGTCAGCATTATCAACCATTGATTGAAACTTATAAATTTTAAAATGCTTTCCACCCTTACCAACACGGTCTTGGCTATAGAAAACATGTGATGTTCCCGCCGAGAATTTAATCCAAAGTCCAATAATTAGAAACAATGGTGAAAAGACCACCAATGCTACTAAGGACACAATAATATCTAATAAACGTTTGGGAAGACGATAGAACAAGATTTCTTTCATTGCCCCATTCTCCATTAATAAATTATTTGTACACAACCGCTAATTATACCAGAAAAAAAAGTTTACCGGAAGAACAGCGTTCCCTTCAACTGCTTTAGGATTGGTGCACGTAGTAATACCAAAACAAGTAAGTACACAATAACACCAATAATCGACTCAATTAACGTTGAGAGAATCCCAATGCCATGCATGTCTACAACTACGGTGACAGCTACATACATAATTGCCGCTGCTACAATATAACGCCACAGTCCAACAAAATGCTTCATTATCGGCATATCGTGACGCGTAACAACTAGCTGATAGCCAATCACAGCCAATTCTGATAAGGCAGTTGCAACGGCTGCACCTTCCACTCCCCAAAGATAAATAAAGAAGAAGTTTAAGAAGATGTTTAATACCGCTCCAAAGGTAACTGACCACGTATAATCATTTAAACGTTTAGTAGGAATCAAGAACTGATTACCAATAACATTTGACCAACCAATGAAAACGATAATCGGTGTCAACAACACTAACGCGGTCCCAACTTCTCCCCATGACCTACCTAGGAACCAAAGCATTGCTGTTGGGCCAACTGCTGCGATTCCTGTTGCTAGAGGGATGGCAATGGCAGAAACAAAATCCATAGATGAATGTATCGCCTTTTTCATTTGTTCATTTTCACCTGCTGCAAAATGCGCCGACATGCGTGGAAGCATCACCATTCCAACAGATGTAACGAGAGCAAGGCAAACTTTGATAATTTTATCCGCATTGTCATAGATACCTGAAGAAGCAGTTGAGCCTGTCATGAATGGCAGCATCGTTTTATTTAATTGTAAATAGATCTGTGTTGCAATCGTTGGTAGAAACATTAAGAAAACAGGTTTCCAGTGAACATTGAACTCCAAGGAAGAAAGCTTTGGAAACTTAAACTTTCCAATTAAATAAAACCACATGGAAAGGTTACCAACAACTTGAGAGAGCGCTAATAAAAGAATATAAGCACCAACATCATTGGGTGTCTTAACTAAAACAAAAATCAAAACAGTCATTAACAGTTTAATCATCATATTACGTAAAACTGTTTTTTTGAAATCTTGTAATCCCATGAAATACCATGAGATATCAAGAATACCTGAAAAGATAACCCAAATTTGGTACCACAAGAATAGCTCATTATTATGTATTCTAGAGTTCATTGCCCCACCAGCATAAATAAATGCAATATAAAGCACTACTGCTACGGCACCTGCAAGAAAATGGATAATTTGAATTTCCCAGAACTTTTTCTGTCGCAACTCTTCATCATCATGAATATAGGCAATTTCACGTGATCCATAGGTAACGATACCCAATGAAGCAATAAGCAGAAAATAAGTTACCAATGAGTTGGTCCAAGAGGCAATACCTACTCCATCTTTACCAAGAACTCGCGCCAAGTATGGCAGAGTAATAATTGGGACAATAATATTTAGCAACTGGTAGGCTGCATTGTATAAATAGTTTTTAGCAACTTGCATAAATTGAAATCCATTTCATTTTGCTTATCCTTAATATTTTACAATATATAGTCTTAATATTTAGTTAAGTCTTTACTAAAAAAAACGCACATAACATGCGTTTCTTTTTATACAGTTCTCTTCAAGTATGGAACTTTTTTAATTAGCATAATAATACTAATTGATACAGCCCATATAATAATAGGTAGAATAAATAAATGCAATAATGAATTATTAGCAATTAGATGGTAGCGGTCAACATGATCAACGAAAAAATAATGGATAACATAAACACCAAGAGAAGCGCCAGACAAGTTACGTAGAATTGTCTTTATACGTTGATTAGGATTCCAATCGAATAACTTATCCTTAATAAATTCAAAAATCGTAGCTGACCAAGCTAACCCCATAATTCCCCATATACTATAAACATTTCTTTGGTATTCACCTCTCTTATGTGACAAGTAAATAGTCAACATAATCATTAAAATTGCTGAAGTAACTCCAAAATAATACAAAAATTTCTTTTTGTAATCTAGAGAAAAGTTATGTAAATACCAGCCTATTGAAAAAATTCCAATTGAACCTGCGCTTCCAATACTTAAATATCCTTCAATTGATAAAGCTGGCTGTTGCTTAATTTGATAATAATACCCACATATTCCTACTACAATTAAATTTAATAATATTAAATATTGAATAGTAGTTTTATTTTCCTTAATGAATATCTTACTTAAAACAGGAACGGATAAATAGAAACCAATAATTAAATAAAAGAACCAAAAAATTGGCTGAATCGTTCCATGCAATAAGCCATCAAATAATCGACTGTATGTGTTTAAATTTTTAATTGAATAATGCCAATCATAATGATTAAAGTAAAAAAACCAAACCACAGACCAAACAAGAAAAGGAGTGGCAATTCGCTTAAATCTTTTCTTAAAAAAAATTTCAGTAGTTTCACGTTCTCGATAATTTAAAATATTTGCTGCTGAAATCATCAAGAAAATAGGAACTGCAAAAATAAAAAGCACTTGAATAATAACGGTAAAATCCCATCGAACTCCAAAAGAATTAGTAAAAGCAAATCCAGAACAATGTAACATCACTACCGCAAATGTTGCCAAGATATTCAATACATCTAAATAATAATAACGACGTTTCATTTTATCCCTCTCAACGAATAAATAATTATATTTTATTAACCTATTCATTATATATATAAGTAAATAAAAAGAAAAGCCGAAGGAAAATAATCCAACGACTCTAACTCTTTTAGCGAAGGTAATAAGTACCATCAGTTCCAAAGAAATAATGTTGTCCATCAATCACTTGATTTCCTTGTACGGCACGACCATTCGCATCAGTATAATACGTAAGTCCCCATGCTTGACGCCAACCGGCATTCTGACGGACACCATTTACAAACCAATAATAGGTTCCCATATAATAACGGAAGCCAGAAAAAAGCTGACCATTTTCATACCAACGGTAACCACCATTGTACCCACTACCATCAGCAATGTAACCTTGCAAAGGGCGCTTATAATACGTACCATCAGTTCCAAAATTATATATTTGACCATCAATTATCTGAATACCTTGTACGGCACGGCCATTCGCATCAGTGTAATACGTAAGTCCCCACGCTTGGCGCCAACCGGCATTCTGACGGACACCATTTACAAACCAATAGTATGTTCCCATATAATATCGGAATCCAGTATACAATTGACCATTCTCATACCAACGATACCCACCATTTTCAGATGAGCCATCATAGAAATATCCAGTAGATCGCATATAGTATGTTCCGTCGTTACCAAAATTATAATGCTGTCCATTAATTACTTGGTCACCTTGCACGGCACGACCATTCGCATCAGTATAATACAAATGTCCCCATGCTTCATGGAACTGATTATCTTGCCGAACACCATCATCAAACCAATAATAAGTTCCCATATAATAACGGAAACCAGTAAATAGTTTGTTATTTTCATACCAACGAAATCCACCATTATCAGCACTTCCATCAGCAAGATATCCGGAGAAATTTTGACTTTTTTGCGGAATTGTTTTAAAGCTTTTTCCGTCTGGTGTTAGTGCACCTTGGTTAAAAACTTTATCATTAAGAATCTTAGTACTATTACCATTAATTTCCATTTCATAACTTGGAGCAAAAGTTCGATTATTCAAAAACGAAGTAATCATAAAGCGATTGCTTTTATTATCGTTAGGTATTACTAAAAATGAATATTCCCAATTTCCGGTTTGATCATCACTCGCAAGCACTAAGCCATTACCATTTAATGGCTTATAATTACCAGTAATTCCATTGTCTGAAACAAATCCAAACATATATTGAATTTGTCCGTGATTAATTTTTTTATTTTGAGTTGCTAAATGACTGCCATGACTAGTTGCGAAAATATACCATTTTCCATTTTTTTCAAATATATTTGCACGTTCCATTTCGATTCCGGTTCCATTAAAGGTAACCAAAGGATCAAAAACTTGGTTTACAGAAAAATCAGAATTTAATTTAATAATTCCAATTGTACTATTTGATTCTAAAACCCTAGTATATAAATCGCTCCCCTTTTGATTTCTTATCTTATTCACAAATTGTTGATAATCAGCATCACTTAAACCATAATACTGACGATTAGTTAAATTATTTTCCCCGGCCTGATCTGCTGAACTACCTGTACTTCCTTGGAATACAACATATGGTTGACCATTGTCATAAATAATATGTGGATCACGCATGGCTGTTTTATCAATGCCACCAGTTGCTGCTTTTGCATATTTCGAACCATCTCCGCCAAATACGGTTTTATGATCTGTTGTTTTTGAATGATCGATTTTCAATCCAGAATTCCAATCATTACCATTTTGCGGTACCACGGAAACTTTTGCTGTTGTTAAATACTGCCCCGTTGAAGAAAAGTTCGTATAAATAAATCTTAATGAATCATCATTTGGATTTAATAAGACCGATGAACCAGACCACTCTGCAGTAATCTTATTTAGGGGCACATCGGAATTACCTAGTTTTCCCTCTCCAAAATCATTAAAGACATATCCTAAATACTTCCAAGAAGAAATATCCTGATCATCACCAATCTTTTGAGCAAATAGCCCTATTCTTGAATAATACCATGGTGTACTGTGGTCCGATAACCATGTAATTCCAGCTACTAGTCTATATCCATGATAATTTGCTACTGTACCATCTGGATTTTGAATATGCCAAGTATCCCCAACATTTAATCGAACAGTTTGACCACTTGGATTCTTCCCGGTCACCCCAGTAATATCCTTTCTTAAGGCATCTGTCTCTACCTGCGGAGCCCGAAAGTCAGAATTCCCCACCGAATCAATAATGGAACGAAGATCTGCTCTTGTATAATGCAAACTAGCATCAGCAGGTTTACTGTATACAGTACCCAACACAGCAATACTTATAATGGCACTTAACACTTTAAAGATAATAAACTTACTTTTCATTTTTTATCATATACTTTCTTACTAGACATTTTTACACTTCTCCTTATTTAAAACACTTTAACAGAATATCGAAAAAAAAATAAATGGCAAGAAACCATTTATTTTTTTATTTTCTTTTAAAAACTATATATACTATCGAAGATAGTAAGTTCCATCAGTTCCAAAGAAATAATGCTGACCATTAATTATTTGGTCACCTTGTACCGCTCGTCCATTCTTATCAGTCCAATATGTGTATCCCCAAGCATGTCGCCATCCTTCATTTTGACGAACACCATCAACAAACCAATAATAAGTACCCATGTAATAACGGAAACCTGTGAAAAGTTGACCATCTTCATACCAACGATAACCACCATTATAAGCTGATCCATCGTACACATAACCATTAACTGGCCGCTTATAGTATGTTCCATCAGTTCCAAAATTATAGACTTGACCATCAATAATTTGTATTCCTTGAACTGCACGGCCATTTTCATCGGTATAGTAAGTAAGCCCCCATGCCTGGCGCCAGCCAGCATTCTGACGAACACCATCTACAAACCAATAATAGGTTCCCATATAGTAACGGAATCCAGAGAAAAGTTGGCCATTTTCATACCAACGATAACCACCATTTTGTGACGACCCATCATAGAGGTAGCCCGTCGATCGCATATAATAAGTTCCGTCATTACCAAAATCAAAATTTTGGCCATTAATGTTATAAATTCCCTGCACCGCACGACCATTATCATCGGTGTAATATAAATGTCCCCAAATTTCATGCCAGCCTCTATTTTGGCGGACGCCATTCACAAACCAATAATATGTGCCCATATAGTAACGGAACCCTGTATAGGCTTTACCATTTTCAAGCCAACGCCAACCCGTAAGTGTATTTACATATCCCGAAACATTTCCTAGATCGTAGTGCTGAGCATTATCTTGATACTGCTGATTATCGTTCAAAATAGCAGAAGCAACTTTTTCTGCAATTGCCTTATAAGTAGCATTTGTTGGATGAACACCATCCGGAATCGTTTCATTATGATTTTCGTTTGTTACAACTCCTGCATCAATAACATCGATTCCCATGCTATTGCCAATCATGGTCAAAACATTTTTCAACTGATTCATTGAAAAGCCATCTGCATTAATGGTGTCATTATTACGCCCATTCAAAAAATCACCTTGTGGTAACAAAATGTGAATCTTAATATTGGGATTGGCTGCGTGCAAACGTCGAATTGAATCCTGAAAAATCTGCGCAATGGTATTAATATTTTGATTCCCATAGTTTGAATCATTAACACCCATAGCAATAACTATATCTGTTGCTTTAGTAAAAGATGGATCAGAAACAGCTTGATCCGTCATCCAGACCATATCTTGACCAATCTGTGTACCAGAATAAGCAGAAGTATTTTTATACAGCATCTGTAATGCCTGCGCCGCATAGTAATCATAAGAATGACTACCATCGTTGTAGGGATTCCACCCTACAGTTGTGGAATCACCAAATCCCCATAAAATACCATGAATAGCAGTTAGTCGACCCTCACTATCAATTTTATAAGGTACATTATTAATCGTAATGTTATCAATTGAACGACGAAGCGTAAAACTATGGTCATCTCCAAAATAATATTCATCAGCACCAATTGTATGTAAACCAGAATATGATTCACCGTATTGACCAAAATAATACGTATTGTTATCAACAGTTACAAATTGATTAGTGACGCGCACCCCCTCCTTATAGTAAGCATAACCATCTTGATCGGAAATCTTAACAAGTCCATCTTTAACAGTAGCTACTCCATCTGCAGCAAAATCGTATATTTTTCCATCAATATTTTTCTGAGTATTTGTAACAAGCTGGTTATTTTCATAATAATATTGTTTACCATCAACAGTTTGAAATCCATTTTCCGGATGGGTAATCTTTACAACAGCATCTTGAACATTATTTTCATTCGCTGAAACAGATTGACCAGCTTGAATCATACCTGTCATTCCCATTATTAACAACGCGGTCGTTACCCATGTTTTACCACTTTTATACATTTTAATTCGCATCTATTCCTTCTCCTATTAGATGTTTATAAAGAAAAAGCCACTACCTCAGTAGTGGCTTAAAGCTTAATTAACGTAAGTAATACGTGCCGTCAGTACCGAAGTTATATGTTTTTCCATCAATAGTTTGGATACCCTGCACAGCGCGACCGTTAGCATCAGTATAGTAAGTGAAGCCCCATGCGTGTCGCCAACCGGCATTCTGACGAACACCATCGACAAACCAATAATATGTTCCCATGTAATAACGGAATCCAGTAAATAACTTACCATCTTCATACCAACGATAACCACCATTATAGGATGATCCGTCAGCTAAATACCCACCACGTTCGTAATACGTATTATCTTCACCGAAATAATAATAAGTACCATCTATTTTTTGTGCACCCTGAACAGCGCGTCCATTTTCATCAGTATAATACTTCATACCCCAAGCACTACGCCAACCAGCATTTTGACGAACACCATCAATAAACCAATAATATGTTCCCATATAATAGCGGAATCCAGTAAACAGGTGTCCATTTTCATACCATCGATATCCACCATTTTCTGATGAACGATCATAAATATAACCTGTAGAGCGTAAATTATATGTTCCATCATCACCAAAGTAGAGATCTTGACCATCTACCTTTTGATGACCTTGATATGCTCGGCCATCGGAACCAGTGTAATACCAGTTTCCCCAAGCTTCATGCCAAGAGTTATCTGAACGGACACCATTATTAAACCAATAATATGTTCCCATATAATATTGGAATCCTGTATACATCTGTCCATTCACAACCCAACGCCATCCACCAGCTGATGGTACGTATCGATAGCCAGAGTCAATTGACGCCATATTTGTATAATCAATAGACATATCAAAAGTACCAGAAACGCCATTTACATGGGCATTAGAAGTCCACTGCCACATACCGTATTGCGTATTCCACAAATGACTTGATGAAGGTTCATATGGGTATGAAGCCATCCAAATACGATTATTTGGCATGAATGAACGATCCATATTATAGTTTGTATAGGTATATAAACCAGTGTCAGAAAAGCCACGTGAATGCAATTGATCATTAAAGACCCTTGAGTTTCCTGATACATCATTTCCAACCATGTTCTTATCTTCAACATCGTTAACCATCAAATCGGAGGTTGAGAAACCAAGGTTGTAGGCCGCATCAGCAAAATAATTTGCCTCACTACGAGCAGCATCAGCACTACGATAACGAGCAAAATGATATGCAGATACTTTCATTCCTGCTGCACGAGCATTATTAACCTGAGTACGTGCAAAAGGATTAGTGTAGTTAGTTGATTCCGTCAACTTAACAATTACACCCTTGATACCAGCTGCCTTCATTGCCTTAAAATCATCAACAGAAAGATTACCTTGGTATGAAGCGACATCCACAACATCCATCGCTGGTAAACCAGACTGTCCTGCGACAACAGATGGAACACCATCTGCACTGGCTACGTTTAATCCATTAGCCGCTAATCCGAACGACGAAACTGCAGCAATGGTTAAAATAATTTGTTTAACTTTCATTCTATTACTTCCTTACTGACCAATCATCACTTATGATAGTTCTGATTAGCATAATCAACTACAGAAATTCCCTGTTGTTGGGCATCCGAAATGATCTTCTCAATATCTGAAGGAGCCCATTCATCCACTGGGAATCCAGCAGCCTTTAACTGTGCTTTAGCAGTATTAACATCAGTTGTTGAAGGTGTTGATGGTTGACCGCCACCTTGTCCACCAAATGCAGAATGCTTCTGCGAAGAACTAGTTGATGAACCACCGGTTACAGATGTTGAATCATCTGTTGAAGTACCACTAGACTTTTTCTTTGAAATACTTGTAGAAGTCTTTGATGAACTTGAATCATCACTAGAATCATGCTTAGTACCTAGTGTGAATGCTCCCCATGCAATTAATCCTGCAGCAACAAGAGCTAATAGTGAAATAATTATTTTTTTCATTTGGCACTCCTTAATAAAATAGTATTCAGTGTAATTTTTTACACCATTCAAAACCAATTCTACTAAAAAAAAACAATAAATGCTCAACTTATATCGCATTTATTGTAAAATTAATTTTTTAATTAGAAAAAACAATGCATTAATTCGAATTTAAGTTCTAAAATTATTTTTTAACAACAAATGTAGTCTGTAATACCCGACTGGCTAAATAAATGATTAATACAGTAATCAATGTAGATACTGAAACATCAGTTAACCAATGGTTTCCCAATCGTACTCGTCCCAAGGCACCGCCAATTCCGAAAATAACTGCTAATGCTGTAAAAAAACGTTGTAATACAAACTGATTACGTTTCAAAATTAATGGTAAGTATAAATATAACCAACTACAACGGGCATGCCCTGATGGAAATGAAGCATGTCCATTATTTCCATTAATTACATACCATGCCGTATACTGTGAATGCTGAGTATCAATTTCCATTGGCCGATAACGCCCCCACCAGTTCTTCATACCATCGATTGTCACTTGATCTAAAACAATAACTAATAATCCAATAAATGCTGCTTTAATTGAATATTTTAGTTCCTCCTCAGTTTGTTTTGATATAAATTTAAAAAATAAAATCGAAAAAATAAAAGTAAAAAATACACCTAAAAACCAAAATAAGAATTCCTGTGAATGATCATATAACAACTCGGCATCAAAAGAGTCTGCCCATGGTGTTCCCAATTTGTGCTTTTGTATAACAGCAGCAGTGTAGTATATATAATCATAAATAATTGCAAACATTTCATTCAAATCAATTAGCAACATACCGATAACGACAGTCCACTTCAATATTTTATCTGTAATTTTACGCCATGCAATCCAGGTCATCATTTCAAAAACCACAAAGTACACAACATTTACGCCCTGAACCGCATAATGTTCAAACAGATGTGCCCAAACAGATTTTGAATCAATAAACATTTCCGAAATTTGTTGATCATAAAATGTTCCTATTATTATTAACGACAGTATTATAAACATAAATATTTTGAAATAAAAATTATTATTCTTAATATTAATCATAAACTTTTATCCTCTTTTTAATCGTAACCATAATATTATACTATTTTTTAAATTTTATTCAAAACAAAAAGGAATGCTAATCCAGTTAGCATTCCTTTTATCTATATATAATTATTAACTCTTTACTTCCCCACAAACTGTCCCAACATCGCTGTTGCAATGCTGAAGTAGATTAAGATGGATGCCCAATCACAGACTGTGGCAACTAATGGGCCATTCACAACCGCTGGATCGATGTCGAAGCGGTTCATGATGGCTGGTACTAAGTGAGCTAGCAATGATGATGCCAAAATTGAAAGCCCAAGTGACAAGCCGACTGCCACGGCCAAGCCGTTGTTATCCTGCCAAAGGATGGTCACAACGAACAGAATAACACCAGCAGTAACGGCCAAAACAACAGCTGAGATAAACTCAGAAACTAAGTTCTTCCAACCAGATTGGTCAGATCCGTTACCGAAGTGACGGATGGCCAAAGCCAATGACTGCGTACCGGCATTACCAGCAGTACCAGCAATGATAGTAATAAAAGCAGCCAAGATTGGCGCTTGGCGAATGGTGTGCTCAAACATACCGATAAGAGCTGTTGAGGCTAATCCCAAGACCAAAAGCGTCATCAACCATGGGATTCGCTTGATAGCAGAATGCCAGGCTGAATCGTCGGTATCCGAAACATCAACGGCAGCCAAACCAGAATAATCACCAACGGCCTCTTCATCGATAACATCGACGATATCATCGACGGTAATAATACCGAGGAGATGATGATCATTGTCCGTAACAGGAATTGAGAAGAAGTTATAATCGGCAACAACCTGTGCAACATCCTTCTGGTCACTGTCAGCCTTCACTGAAATAACACGGGTGTTGGTAATGGAATCAATCGCCATGTCGTCAGGGTGGGTGAGCAAATCACGTAGTGAAACGACCCCAATCAAATGTTGTTCGTCATCCACAACGTAAACATAGATGATTGATTCGGCTTCTTCGGCCTGCTTCTTAACCTGAACAAGCACGTCTTTGACTTTTTCAGACTGCTTAACAGCGAGGTATTCCGTGGCCATCAAAGCCCCGGCAGTGTCATCCTCGTAGTTAATCAACTTTTTCACTTCGCGCACTTCATCAGCTGGCATAAGTGAAAGGTATTTCGCTACTTCGCGGGCAGGCATGGCCTGCAAGAGGTCGGCCTCGTTATCGGCAAACATCGCAACCAAGATGTCGGCACCCTTTTGGGCGGGCATCTCTTCCAACAGTTTGACAATTTCTTCTGGATCAATTTCCAAGTTATCGAAAATCGTTGCCAAAGTCTCGTCGTCCATGATGCGCCATGCGACTTCACGGATATTTTCAGGCAGTTCTGCATATACCTGCCCTTTTTCAAAGTCGTGCAAGGTCGTAAAACGATTCATAAATTCATCGTCTTGACCGGAATTAATAAAGTTGACCAAGTCGTGGACCGTTTGCTCTAACTGCTGGTCGTGATCAAGTTCCATTGTTTCGTTATTCCTTTCAGGGCGAAAGTAACCACCCTTAAAATGATTTTGTACGTTTAATTAACTATTTTAGCCCTCAATATCCTTTAAAGCTAGCAAATCTTCAGGCAAATCAGTTTGAAGGTGACGGGTTTCTTCCGCAAATGGGTCGTAAAAAGCCATTTGATAGGCGTGCAAGGCCTGGCGTTTCAAGCCATACCAGAGGGGGCCGCCGTATAGGTCATCGCCAACCAATGGGAAGCCAATGTGCTTAAAATGAACACGGATTTGATGTGTTCGACCAGTATGTAACTGAACCTTAACACGGGTCATTGGGTGATCAGGGTCCTTTTCGTACCGCTGTTCCACCCAGTACTCCGTCTTCGATGGCTTTCCATCCTCCGTTACCGTTCGCTTGATGAAGTCCCCTTCTAAACGACCAATGGGTGCTTCAATAATGCCATGGTCATCAGGCAGAATACCAGACACGTAGGCCGTGTAGAACTTTTCAACGGAGTGGTCTTGCAACTGCTGGTCCAAAACGGCATGGGCAAAGCGGTGCTTAGCCAGAAGAACTAAGCCTGATGTGTCCCGGTCTAAACGGGTTACCACGTGTGGCACCAAATCTTCGGCCTCTTCATCGATGAGGTGGCCTTTGACTTTGTTAACCAAAGTGTGCAAACGGTCGGCATGGCCGGGTACCGTTGTCACACCGTAAGGCTTATCAACAGCCAAGAAGTGGTCATCTTCATAAATCACCTTAATGGGTGAAAAGTCAGGCACGACCAAGTCGTTTCCCTGCTCCACTGGCATAATAATTGTCGCCACGTCACCCTTCTTTAGGTAATCGGATGTATAAACCTGCTTGTCGTTGACAAGAATTGCCCCACCGTTATGCTTCATTTGCGAAAACATACGGTGTGAGACGCCGTGACTCTGGAGGAAAGAGCGAACCTTACGGTCCTCATCCCCTTCATATGTCCAAGAAAATTTCATAGTGATATGGGCCGAAATAAAATGCTTCCCGGCTCTTCCTTTCAATAGTTCAAATAATAAAACGATTTAGCAGGATTAATTCTCTAAATCCTTCACCTCATCGGCGATAAAGGCCTGTTGCACGCGGCACCAGAAATCAAGGTGTCGGTATGAAGCGAAGTGAATCATTTCATCCGCCACTTCAAAGCGAACAGAAACAACGTCTTCTGCCAAAATCTCTAATTGGTCACAAGTAATCAAAAATGATTGGTGCTTAGGCTTTACCGTAATAGTCTGGCCCTTTGGCACAATCAATGGTGAACCAAGTGTTCGAAAGACCCGGTTATTGATTGAGGCAATTTCAGACATCTGAATGGCCTGCAAGGATGGGTGCAAGACTGCCCCACCGTTCGCCTTGTTATAAGCTGTCGAACCAGTTGGCGTCGCAATGGCAACCCCGTCTCCTCGAAATCCTTCAAAGAGGTGGTTACCCAAATAGATATCGGATACCAATGTCCCGATTGGCTGCTTAATCGTGGCTTCGTTTAATGCCAGATACTCCTGTGTCGACCCATCCGACTGAGTCGTCGTTAACTTCAAGAGTGGGTAAGAAACACGCTGTCCTGAATCATTCTTCAAGGAAGCCACGAGTTCCTTCACTTCGTTCCCCAGCCAGTCCGTGTAGAAACCAAGGTGGCCTGTGTGCAAGCCCACAAAGCGTAGGTCAGGGTCATAACCGATATATTCGTGAAAGGCGCCTAAAAGGGTCCCGTCTCCACCAACCGTAATAACTAGGTCAGGATGGTCATCGTCGCGGGTGATCCCCTGCTCCTTCAATTCTTTATTCAATTCTTTCACAATTCGTAATGACCGTTCTTGGTCATTGTGATAGAGTGCGACTTTCATAAAGCTTCTTTCTTGTTTCTTAGTTCGACTCTAGGCAGGTGCATCTTCAATGCCGATGACAGGAATCGAACCCATCTTCAATTTATGCGCTGAGGGGGAGTCGAACCCTACTCCATGTCCTTAATCTCAGACAACTCTTGTTCCAATGAAAAAGTCTCTTCCGAAATTTCAGCCAACTGCTTGGCCATTTCCGGCTTAATCTCACCGTGCTTATAGTTCAAATCGTGTTCGATGGTTGCCCAGAAGTGCATGGCCATTGTTCGAATTTGAATTTCAGCTAGAACCTTCGTTTCCCCTGAATACAAAGAAACTGGGTATTCAATCACAATGTGGTAAGAACGGTAACCGGAAGGCTTGGCGTTCATCACATAGTCACGTTCTTCCAAGATAGTAAAGTCGGTGCGCTTCCGAAGTAACTCGACGACTTTATAAATATCATCGATGTACTTGGTCATGATTCGCAACCCGGCGATGTCTTGGAGATCCAAGGCCAAACGATCTTCGTGCAAATGACGACGGACAATCTTTTCTTCAATGGAGGCCTGGGACTTCACACGTCCCGTTACCGACTCAACCGGACGGGTTCCTGTTTTCACCTGACCGGTCGTCAAATAACCAAGCTTTACTTTCAGCTCGGCTACGGCCTGTTCATAAGGTTCAAAAAACTTCTCCCACTCCACGGTTGGGCCTCCTTTTCTCAACATGGCAAAATATCGCCACAATACTTTTCCATTTTACCATATTTTAGCTTCTACTAAAGCGCACAAAAAAGAGCTATCCGTACGGATAACTCTTTTTTAATCGAGTCAAAAACGACTCATTAAACTTATTATTACTTACGTGCCAATGAGGCAGCACCGATAACACCGGCGTCGTTACCCAATTCAGCCAACTTAACAACTGTTGAAGTACGAACAGTTGGGAAGGCGAATACTGACCAGTTCTTCTCAACACGTTCGCGCAAGAATTCACCGGCAGCAGCAACCCCACCACCGATAACGATGGCTGATGGGTTCAAGATGTTTGAGATAGTTGCTGATGCGTAACCCAAGTAGTAGGCAACCTTATCAACAGCTTCGTTGGCAAGGTAGTCACCTTCCTTAGCCAAATCAAAGATAATCTTTGAAGTAACTTCGTCACCGTCGTCAATCATCTTCTTCAAGCGTGATTCACCAACGTATTGTTCTGCGAAGTCCTGTGCCAAGTGAACAACACCAGTTGCTGAAGCATATTGTTCCAAACAACCGTGGTTTCCACAAGTACACAAGTAACCGTTAGGTTCAACGATGATGTGGCCAACTTCACCACCGGCACCGGCAACACCGTGAATCAATTGGTGGTTAGCAACCAATCCACCACCGACACCAGTCCCAAGTGTGATAAATGAAACGTCAGCATCGTTGTTTCCGGCACCCTTCCAGGCTTCACCCAAGGCAGCAACGTTAGCATCGTTATCAATGTACAATGGGAAACCAGTTCCAGCTTGGATTGGTTCCTTCACTGCGTTTTCCTTAGCCCAACCAAGGTTGTAGGCACCCTTAACTGTTCCGTTTTCACGGTCAACAGTTCCAGGAGTTCCCATACCAATACCAATCACGCGTGAGCGATCCAATTGGTAAATGTCCAAGTGGTGGTTAATTGATTCGATGATGTCAGGCACGATGTGCTTTCCGTCACCCAAAATGTTTGTTTGAATTGACCACTTTTGTTGGATTTCCCCTTGGTCAGTCAAAATTGCAAACTTGATGGTTGTTCCACCAAGGTCAACACCGATTAATTTATCTTTAGTCATGATGATCGATTGGCCCCCGATGGCCAAGGCAAATCGGGGGTCCGCCTCCTATTTCCTTAATTACAAATATATTTTAACAAAGGTTAGGAAAGTTTTGCAAGCGTTTACAAAAACTTTCTTTTCAGGCTTATGCCCATTCTAAGTTCAAGCTTTTGATGTGGATTGTGAAGACTTTTGGCCGTTGTAATGACCAAGTTCACCGGAGCGTTCCGCCTCTTCCTTGTGTTCTTTGGCCAAAATCACCTTCATCGTTTGATAATCCGATGCGGATAAGACCTTCGCTTTATACAAGTTATCCACTTCTAAAGCAGCTACTTCAATATCCCAAAGCCGATGACCCACGTGAATATAAATTTCGTACTTCTTCAGGTACTGCAAAATATCATAAAAGTTTTTCACGAAAATCTCCTTAATCTTATGGAAGCGCTCACTATTGCGTTAAACTTGTTTGCCATTATAGGCGGATAAAGTCAAAAGCGCAACAACGTTCATTCTAATCTAAATCCAAAGTAATCCCCGCCGATAAGAGAATCAATCGGCCAGGAAGTACTTCATAATCGGGGAATTCATCCTGCAAGGCCTGACGGTACAAGTTCAACTGACCCGTATAGTTCTTCTTCATTCGTTGAAGAGCCATTCGCTGACGCTCTCCCGCACGTTTTGGAACAAAGTCGGTCTTATAGTCAAAGATTGTTACCGTCTTCTTCGCTTCATCAACGAAGTAACCATCAATAATTCCGTGAATCAAAATTGGTTCTTCATCGTCAACATTCTGATAAACACGCTTTGCCGGAATAATCATGGCAAATGGTGCTTCCCGCTTCAGAGTGTCGTTATGACGAGCAATTGTATCAGCAAAGTCCGAACGCAAGAAATCGATAATCTGCCCCAAATTAATGAGCGGTGCCACTTCCTTGGCAATCTTACCCGTCGCTACCAAACGGTCAACCATATCCTGCAAGTCGGATTCATCAATCCAAGCTTCAAAGTTCAACAATTGCATGATTAAGTGGGTAGCAGTTCCAACAGCCGTTGGTGATGGCTTGACTTTGCCATCCGTCATGAAGGCAGGCATTGGTAACTCCTGCTTAGTTAGCATATTAGCCGCTTGCTGCTCGGACTTGTCCTCCAAAGCATCCGTTTCAACCGACTGTTCGTCCGGTTTCTCAACTGCCTGGCCATTTTCATCCAAATACAAATCTTCTAAATATGGACGGTCTGGGTCCTCAAAGAGCTGCTTAATTTCTGAAACTGACTGGTAGGCAGCGGTCTTCGTTGCTGCCTCATAAAGATAGCGATAAGAAAGCTTATCCTTCAAAAGTTGGGCATCAAAGTCAGCAGATTTTACTCTAGCTTCGTTCTCGGCCTCATCCTTTTCGACCTTTGGTAACTGTCCCTTCAAATCATCCTGCTTTGGAATATCTTCTTCGGCAATAACCTGGGCCTCAATCGACCAAGAACCATTCTTTTCCTCTGAAAGCCACTGGTGTAATGGCTTCTCGTCGCCCATGAAATACCGCTGCAGGCTTGGGATTTCCAAACGAGCAAAGGACTGCAGAGTCCAATCCAAGTAGGACTTGGCCTTCAAACGCTGACTTTCAGGCAAGAACTGCTCCGTTGATTCAACGGCATTTTTATACAACTTTGCTTCAGCCGTCTCCTTATGCTCAATCGGATCAACACGACCAATCAAATACAGCTGCTGCTTAGCACGGGTCAAAGCAACGTAGTAGAGCCGCATCTCTTCTGACCAGCTCTGACGCTTCAAGGACTGCTTAACCGCGTACTTCCCTAAGTTAGGCACCTTGACTTTGGCATTTGGTTCCAAATAATCCAAACCAATTCCCGCATCCTTCTGAAGAACGAAGGCAGAGTTCATATCCATGGCATTAAAGCGCTTATCTAACTCTGGCAAGATTACGATTGGGAACTCCAATCCCTTTGACTTGTGAATGGTCATCAACGAAAGCGCTGAGTTCGATGTTTCCTGAGCAACCTCGCCCACGTTACCACCCGAATCCTGCACCTCTTCGATATAGGCGATAAAGGCAAAGAGACCTGACTGTCCGTTTTCTTGGAAAGTCGTTGCCCGCTGATACAAGGCGTGCAAGTTGGCCTGACGCTGAGCGCCACCAGCCAAACCAGCCACGTAATCTAACCAACCGGTGTCCTGATAAATTGCCCAAATCAAACCAACGAGGTCATTTTGGCTTGCGTAAACACGCCAAGCAGCCAAATCATCCAAGACTTTTTGGCTCTTTTCGTTCTCTTTAGCATCCGCCTTCAAGGCCATGTAGAAATCATGGGCCTTATCGGCTAAACGCACCTTTGCCAAATCGTTTTCATCGTAACCATAGATAGGCGAACGCAGAACAGCCGCCAGTGGAATGTCCTGGTGTGGGTTATCCAAGATACGCAAAATATCTAAGACAATGTAAACTTCCATCGCCTTGTAGTAGTCACCAACGGATTCAGACTGAATTGGAATGCCAGCCTGGTGGGCCAAACGAAGCAAGTCTGGGTAAGAGGTTTTCGAACGGGTCAAAATGGCAATATCCGAATACTGAACCGGACGCATCCCCACGTTCTTGTCATAAACCTGACCATGGGCCTGAATCTCTTGGACCTTCTTCAACAGGTATGTCAAAGTCTTCTCACGGGTTTCACGATCATCATCGTCACCATCCCCGTCATCGCCATCATCACTTTGGCTCTTCTTTCCCTGCTTAATAGCCAACAAATCCAAGTTAAATACGGGCGTTACATCATCAGGAAAGGCCGCTTTAGCAATCAGCTTGGCTGACCCTTCGTAGGCCACATCGCCCAACTCCTGGTCCATAATCTGCGTGAAAATCAGGTTAATCACCTTCGTCACGTTATTTTCAGAACGGAAATTCTCGGCTAATTCGATTCGCTCGTCATCATTCTCATCCTTTGCAAAGGCGTTGTACTTATTGGCAAAGAGCTGTGGCGCTGCTTGACGGAAACCGTAGATGGACTGCTTAATGTCGCCCACCATGTACATGTTGTGGCCGTTCGACATATCCTTCAAAAAGGCCTCTTGCAAACGGTTCACATCCTGGTACTCATCGACCATCACTTCAGCAAACTGCCCCTGGACTAATTGACGAATTTCATCATTCTTCAAAATTTGTCGAGCAAGCACAACCAAGTCCGAGAAGTACAAGATATTGGCTTCCGCCTTGGCCTTTTTTAGTGCAGCCAAATACTCCTTAGTCACCATTACCAAATCAGAAACGATTCGCTGACTACGAGCGTTAACAGTCTGCCACTGTTCTTCGGTGAGACGGAAGAAGGAGTCAATAACCGTATTAATTGGCGCTTTCTTACCTGAGAAGTAGCGGTCTTTGTATGATAAAGCCATCTCCAGTGTTTCAGCCTTATCTTCATCGTTATCTTTACTTCGTGTTGGAAAACCAATTGAGAAATTCTGCGAAATAGTTGCCCGTAGATTGTCATAATCTACATTGTTATCAATAGCAGACAATAAATTCTTTAAATAATCCTGCCGCTCAAACAAAGCACTGGCGGCTTTTGCCAAGTCCTCATCCTCTTCACCCTCAACCGCCGACAAAGCAGCTGGCAAATCATTCAAGGCTTCTTCTACTAATGGACGCACCTCACCCACCAAATAATTTTGGTAGGCCTTTTGGTCCTTCATTGCCAATCCAGCATCGTAATTCTCAGTCAAAGAGTCCAGCCAGTTATCTTCCTCCGGCCGGGCAATATCAAAGTTCGCTAACTTTAAAATAATGTCCTTCAAATTTTGACTATGGGAAACCGAAGCAAAATTTTCCAACACCTGAAGAAAAGCCTGGTGCTTTGGATGCTCTTCATCAAACATCTCATCGAAGAGTCCATCCAGAACCCGGTTCTTAAACAGCGCTTCCTCAGCCGAATCGGCCACCAAGCGGAAAGCTGGATCT
Source organism: Fructobacillus sp. CRL 2054 (assembly GCF_028764065.1). Taxonomy (GTDB): domain Bacteria; phylum Bacillota; class Bacilli; order Lactobacillales; family Lactobacillaceae; genus Fructobacillus. The sequence goes on along the minus strand of NZ_JACOFN010000002.1, from coordinate 57,595 downwards.
AAGTCAATTTGATAATAGTAAGACTCAATCAACTTCAGAGCAAAACCATCAATAGTCGTAACTGCCGCCGTTGGCAAAAGGGCTAACTGTTCCTGTAAATAAACGCGTGTATCTTGGTCTTCTTCTGTCTGCAGACGCTTTGTCAACGCTGCTTCCAAACGGTCCTTCATTTCTCCAGCTGCCGCACGGGTAAAGGTCACAATCAAGAACTTATCGACCGGTGTACCCGCCATGATTTTACGAATCAAACGTTCAATCAAAACGGTTGTTTTTCCTGAACCAGCAGAAGCTGAAACTAGAATATTATGACCAGATTGTTCAATGGCTGCTTTCTGACTATCTGTAAACTCAGGCATGACCGTTCTCCTTTTCTGCATCTTCTGCTTCGTAATCGGCCGTTAAAGCTTTCATAACAGGTCCCTTTTGACCGCTGTAACGGAAGTTCTGATACTTATCGTTCAGAGCTGCATCAAAACGCATTACATCTAGGTATTTCGAATAAGTAAGAGCATTCTTTGCAGGGCTCAAATCAAACTGGCCGTTCTCAATCTTCTCTGCTGCATCCAAAATCAACTCACGGTTACGGCGCATCAAAAGGTCAAGATTATCAGTAGTAATAAAGTCAGAAGATTTTGTATCATAACCAGCTTTTGATTTATTTTTCTTCATCGCATAAGCAGAAGAAGCTTCTCCCCTATCAACATTATCAAGAGAATCTGCGTAATCTTCGTCATCTAGATATAGACCACGTAGCTTATTTCCTGGCGCCTTCAAATCCCCCGAGAACAGTTCGTCAAAATTGCCCTTAAAGTCTTTATATGCTGTCTGCTGATCATTAATTGGAGCAAAGAAGGCACCACCGACCTGGCCATTCGTAGCCAAACCTAACTTTTGATTATTTTCATTAACAGCCTGCCAGTACGCCAACAACTGCAACTCCAAACCATTGGCAGCATCCGCATACTTAAAGGTCTTACCCGACAACTTATAGTCAATAATTGTTCCAAAGTCGCCCACAGCATCTTGGCGGTCAAAGCGGTCGACCTTTCCGCGAAGCTTTACAGAATGCTGGCCGTCCTTCAGTTCAATGGTTGGTAAACCGCCACCTTTCAAACCGAATCCCTCTTCAACCGCAGTAGGTTGTGAGGCAGCAGACAATCGAGAAACATCGCGTAGGTTTTGCAGTACCTTATTGGCCTGCTTGTTCATCGCCTTAGCGAGTGCAATCCCCTGACCCTCTTCAGTCAATTCACTATATGCAGGGTCTGTCAGCAACAACTGCAAGGCGGCATTTACATCCTTACTAATTTCTTCATTCGTTGCATCAGCCAGTCGTTCCTGTTGGCTAATTACCTGATTGACAGTCTTTTCAAAAATCGCGTGGTAAACTGTTCCCTCAGTACGGTTATCAATTTCAGCCGTGGGCTTTTCATTCAAATGCAAGCCATATTTTAAGAAATACTCATATGGATTACGATAGAAAGACTCAACCTGTGAAATTGACAAGACGAGTGGACCACCAAAGAGTTCTTTTGCCAATTCAGGTTTAAGATTTTCCGGCGTATTATCGTAATCATGACTCGCCAATACCCGTTTTGCTTTATCCGCATAACCTGCTTCATCCAAACTCCTTAACAAGCGCTGAATAGTAGGTTTATCATTTTCATCAGTCGGCAACTTCACCAACTGACTCAACGTAGCCGATGCCGTACCAGCGTAGTTTTCAACCAAATCTACCAAGCCGTCCGCCTGGGCTGTGACTTTATCAAAGTCATCTTCATTCAAACCAAAAGCATGTGCCAAGCGCATCAAATATGGTGACGGTTCGTTCACATTGCCATCCTGGTCAAGCAACGGATAAGACATGGTGACCGAATCCGCCGCCGTTTGCAAGGCATTATAAAAGAGCAGGGATTCACTGGCCATTTGCTGTTGAGCGCTTTCCTGCAAGTAGCGTGGATCTGCTTGGTCTGCCAGTGCTGGTTGCACCATCAGACGATCCTGGTCCGAAAGCAAGGACTTATTGTTCGCCTGTGCTGGCAAAGCCGAACGGGTGGCCCCGATAAAGTACAACTTCTTGTACTTTTGACTCTGAACAATTCCCGCTTCGGAAATCGTTAACTGGTCCAACTGGTTCGGAATTCCAGAGAAGGTTCCACCTGAGAAACCGGCCTGTAAGGCTGATAGAAAAGTTGAACGGGCAAAGTCTTCATCCCCCGCTACGGCAACTAACTGTTCCAAAATCTTGGTGAAGAGTTGCCAAACCTCCTGCAGCTGTTGTGCCTTCATTAACTCTCCAGCATCTGTCAAATCGTCTCGCTGTTCCAAAACAGCTTCTGGCAACTTCTCTTCTTGCAAGAAAGTCATTAATGCTCGCGCACTCTCTTCAATCGTTTTGACTTCAGCAAAAGCATCCGTCAAAGCATCCAAAAGATGATGAACAAAACGCTTCAATGTATTTATTAAATTATTAACCGCTTGGTCCTCACTAAAGGCAGCGGTTTCTTCATTCCCCTCCACCTTAAAAAGAGCAAATTCAGCGGAGTCATCTTGCCAAGTACGGCGAGCAACCCGGTGCCCATCCAAATAGTTTTCCAAATAGGAAACCGCCTCGAAGTACGTATCCGAATCCATCAACTCACCGTCTACAACCGGACGCAAGTAGCCGGTCTTCAAAATCGTTAAGATCTTATCTTTCTGGTACAAAACTGAAGGATTCGCTAACAATGTCGTGGTCAACTCAACCAAGGGATGGTTACCCATCTTAACATCGTTATCCAAGAAGTAAGACAAATCAAAGGAATCCATCACGGCAGGCAAGTGCTTAGCATATGGATTCAAATCACGGGCCAAAACTAAAATATCGCGCAGATGCAAGTTAGCATCCCCACGCAAATCTTCTCGAATACGGCGTGCGACTTCTTCAAGTTCTGTCACAACGTTAGCACCCACAAAAACATTTAAATTGGTTACTTGTTTTTGTTTCTCATCTGCGGAAAAGTCCCGGTATGCACCGATTTTTTCCCAAGCACGCAAAAGGTTGGTCCGAGTATTCACCTGTACCTGATTCGTTGATTCGTTTAAGACTTTCACAGTAAAATCAACATCAGCCGTTGTGGCCAGCGCTCGAATCGTACGAGCCGTTTCCAAAGGCTTATCAAAAACAGATCCCGCCTGTTCATACTTCAGCGGATCAGCTGCATCAACGTTTCCCAGCAGTGCAAAGTTGACATCTGTATGTTGAACTAACAACTGCACTAAGGACCATTCCGCCGCCGTAAATCCAGTAAAACCGTCAAAGTAAAAGATGGAATCGGTCAGATTTGGATTCTTCATCTGCTCAACAAAGTAAGGCAATGTCTCTTGCGCTAACAAGTAATCATTCCCCATCTTCTTATTAAAGGCATCTGCCACAACCGCTAAATCGCGCAGCTTCTGCTGCAATGCTGACGCATTCAAAGCCTTCTGTTGATCATTTGATGTATCAATTTCAGACACAATGTTCAACAATTCTTCCGGAGTGACTCGTGATGCACGCAATTCAGCCAACTGCGCCACCAGCTTTTCAATAAAGCCACGCTTGGCAGCCATGCGAGCAAAGATTGGTAAACGCCCCTTCTCTTCATGCAAGATGTCAGAGACCATGACAAATAACCCGGCTTCACCCAAAACAGGTGGTTGCACCATCCCCTCATCTTCCAACAAACGCCAAGCCAAACGACTCAACGAATAGACTTGGACCTGTGATTGGGCATAGGAATGCTGTCCATCCCGCTGACCACCTGCTGAAGCCAGACGGGAGAGCACATCCACTTCACTGTCAAACTTCACGTGGTTTGGCACGATATAAAAGATACGACGCCGTTCACCCTGTCGAATCTTTTCCTTTATTTCTGAAACAAAATGGGCACGGCTGTCCACTTCACCTGTTGCTATATTAACTGTAACGGTCATGTCTACCCCTTACTTTTTTGCTTTCATGAATCAGTATCATCATAAAAATTCTACGACTTTATTGTACAAAAAAAGCAGGAAAATTATTCCTGCTTTTTTACAGTCAACGACGATCATTCAACCGCTGTTGCATCAAATATTGGTAACGGGAATACCAAACGTCCACGTACCCTTGCGAAAAAGGTCCTTTTTCTTGGTCAATCCAGTCGACCAAAATTTTAACATGGGCCTTCAAGATTTGGTCTACCTCTTTTGGATAGTGCCATTTCTTACTGTGGGCTGCATATTCATCAGCGTCCAACAGGTGCTTCTCCCCGTCAGGGAAAACTTTAACGTCCAAGTCATAATCGATGTACTTGAGCGCCTCTTTATCTAAGGTATAAGGAGAAGCCAGGTTGCAGTAGTAGGAAACCCCGTTATCGCGAATCATCGCGATAATATTAAACCAGTACTTTTTATGAAAGTACACAATGGCCGGCTCGCGGGTTACCCAGCGGCGGCCGTTATCTTCTGTCACCAAAGTATGGTCGTTTAATCCAATGATGGCATTCTCACTGGTTTTTAACACCATGGTGTCACGCCATGTTCGATGCAACGAGCCGTCATGCTTATAACTCTTGATCGTGATGACATCCCCTTCGCGTGGACCGCGACTTGGCTTATCAACAATCATGCTCGTCCCACTTTTCTGACAAAAAATTCCTTTTAGATTATATCATATATTCCGTCAAAAAAGATTAAAATCAGATTTCTTCACCAAAATCCAGCTCCGCCAACGCCCAGTCAATCACCTCACTTGGGAAACCTTTCGTATAGAGCTTAGCCTTAACTTTGTAATAGCGTTCTTTGGCCGTCCCTGTTCGTTGCCGACGGGCTGCCTTCTCCGCCTCCTTCAAGGCGTTTGCCTTCTCGTCCTCTTCGTCGGAGGCAATGTCGATTTGGTTAATCGCTGCAGTCGCAATGTCGAAAGAGAAACCCTTTTGAGCCAAGGACTGGGCAGTCTTTTGCTGGCGGATTCGGGTTGAATCCCGCTTATGTGTTCGGGCAATTTTTTCCGCCATCTTGGTTGCCACTTCCAACTGCGCTTCTTCCGGATACTCTAGAAGTGCATCCTCAATCAAATCATCCTTGACCCCTGCCCTTTTCAAATCCATGGCAATCGCCCTAGGACCCTTAGGAGAAAAGAACTGTTTTGTATTCACATAAGCCTTAGCATAAGTGGCATCATTTAACAGCAGTTGCCCCTGCAGGTAGTCAATGACCTGGTCAATAATCTCTTCTTTGATGTCCTTACTTTTTAACCGATCACGAACTTGCTTTTCAGTATGCAAAGCAGGTCCCAGGTAGTTCAGAGCAATTTGCAAGCCCTGATCAACCAGGTTGGCTTCTTTAATGCGTTCAATCTCTTCTTTGCTGAGTTCACGCCCCTTCATCAGGCCAAACTTAGCCAAAATATTTTCAGAGATACCAAATGCGAAGCGTCCGTCTAATTCAAGATTGTATCTTCCCGCTCGTTTTTGAGTGGAGATTTTCGTGATTTTTGCCATGTCCTTATTTTATAGAGGAAAGTCCAAAAAAGAAAGTTGCCCAGATAAGATGACTTTTTCAAGAACAATTGCAAACATCTGTTTTAATTCTAAAGTATTCTCCTAAATACTAAAAAAGAAATTTCGTAATTTTTTTGAATTATTTCGTATTAACATTAGCTAAATAAGCAAAAAGCTTTCTTTTTATCCCTTGATTTTCTAATCTTTCATTCTACTTTAGACTAGGCTAAAATGACTCTAATTTACTATGTTATCTATACAAAAAATAAGCTATAATATTTTTTATCAAAGAGAAGTGAGGATTTTACATTATGCCAATCAACCCAGCGATGGCCCAAGATGTCTGGAAGGATATCGGGCAAAGCGTACAATTTACTGTATTGAAGTTCAAGGACTTGCCTGCTGAAGACTTAAAGGAAATGTTCGAAGACTTTGCCGACCGCTCACAAGCGATCATCCGCTCATTGCGTATTCGCGACGGTCAAAACGATGAAACCCCTTCACAATTGAAGGTTGCCATCGGTATTTCAAACCACGCTTGGGACATCATGTTCCCAAACACAACGAAGCCTAAGGAATTGGTTACTTATGAAACCCTTGAAGGTCCTAAGTACCAAATGCCAGCCACCGAAGGTGACTTGTTCTTCCACATTCGTTCAAACAACCAAGCCGTTGTTGTCGAATGCCAGACTCAATTCATGAAGTTCTTAAAGGACTACACTGAAGTTTTGGACTCAACTCAAGGATTCCGTTACTTCGAAGGCCGTGCTATCATCGGCTTTATCGATGGAACAGAAGCACCTGCTGAAGCAGATGCCGCACCTTACGCAATCATCGGCGAAGAAGACCCTGATTACATCAACGGTTCTTATGCCTTTGCTCAAAAGTGGCGTCACGACATGGACTTCTGGAACAAGATGAAGACTGAACACCAAGAAAAGGCTGTTGGACGTGAAAAGTTCACCGACTTGGAATTGGATGACGAAGACAAGTACAAGAACGCCCACAACGTTGCTTCTCAATACGATGAAAACGGTGAAGAACAAAAGATTATCCGTATGAACGTTCCTTATTCAGACCCTGCAACGGGTATTACTGGAACTTACTTCATGGGTTACTCACGCTACTGGCACGTAACCAAGGGTATGTTGATTAACATGTTGGATCAATCCGACTTCTTGTTGACCTTCTCAGACATCTTAACTGGTCAACTCTTCTTCATCCCATCACGCGATACACTTGCACAAATCGCAGATGGCGAATTTAACTAATAAACTTTAAAAGTCCTGGATGACCTTATCGGTCATCCAAGGCTTTTTACTTATAAAACATTATGACTCTTCAGAATAACAGCCAAATGAACTCTGCCATTCTGTTATACTAATCATGAAAAAGGAGTTGAACACATGCTCAACTCCCGGCGATGCCGCAGATGCGGAGGTGGCCTTTAGTTCAAAAAAGAACCGTCAGCCGGTCAAAGCTTTTTAGCGGTTCTTTTTATTATCTTTAATATGTCTTTCGACATACTCTAGCAGATGGATAATCATATCCACTGCCAAATTAAATAAAAGAAAAATCGACTAGTATTTTAACGAGCCGATTTTTTATTAACTAAAAATTCACCATAAAGCTTTCAAACAAGAAGAGCGGATCCACCTGCTTGGACTTCATCTGAATTTCCATATCTAAGATTTTCAAGAAGCCTTCACGCACCTTCCCCAAGGGATATTGACGCAAAGATTGACGGGCCAGTTTCACTCGGAATGGGTGAATACCCAAGGCCTTCCCCGCCTCGGCATCACTTCCCTGCATGGAAGCCACCTGTAGTAAGAGTCGGAACTGCCCTAGTAATAGTGCATTCAAACGCAGTGGCGCTTCACCATTCTTAACTAAATCATGATAGGTCCGGATAGCTGCTTCCTGCTTGCCCTTGAGTACCAGGTCGGCCAAATCAAAGGCCTGGGCCGTTGATTCCTTGATGACCAAATCGTCTACGGCCTGGGCTGTGATTTTCTTACTATCCGCGGCATAAGCTAAGAGCTTTGGCAATTCCTGCAGCATCTTGCTGTAAGACGCTTGCACTCGAAGCATTAGCTCCTGCTCAGCAGCTGGTTCAATCTGGAATCCACGCTGATTAAGCAACTGATGCAAGGCTTGTCCTACTTGACGCTCATTCAAACGGACCAAATCTAACTTCTCAGCTTTTGAAGTAATCGCCTTCGTAACTTTTTTACGCTTATCCAACTTCATGTCAGCCGCAAAAACCACCAGTAAGTTGCCAGGCACAGGGTTATCAATCAAAGACAATAGCGCCTTTTCCTGCCCGTCTGTTAACTTTCCACTAGCAGTCATAAAAGTCGGATTCGTCAACATCACAACCCGGTGATCACCAAAGAATGGTGGTGCCGTTAAGTCCGCAATGGCGTCATCCAAACCAACCGCACCAAAGTCATAGGAAGCGAAGTTCATTTCCTGATCTTCTTCAGGAATAATCGAGGTAAAGAGTCGCTTTGCCTTTTGAAGTAAGGCAGTTTCATCCCCTGTCACAAGGTACAAGTCAGGGAGAGCCTGATGTTCAATTTGTACTTTTAAGTCCTGCAGGGTCATGTAATGTCACCTCAAAATGTCCATGATTCTTTTGATATACATATCTTAGCATACCCTGACTTTGCGTATTATAAACAATCATTTTCTCTTTTTCTGCCACTTCCAAAGTTTCCTTATGTGGATGCCCATAGCGGGAGTTTCGACCAGCCGATACAATCCCTACTTTAGGCTGCCAACTCGCAAAGACCTGTTCATCCGTCGATGTTTTCGACCCGTGATGGCCAAACTTCACTATCTGAGGAGAAAAGTCTGGATACTTGGCTAGAATCTTTTTCTCCCCTTCCTTGTCCAAATCGCCCGCTGTATAAATGTTCTTTCCACCTAAGCGACCAATCCATGCTAAAGAATCATCATTACCAGCTAACCCGGCTTCAAAGGGATAAACAATTTGAAGCGGGCAGTTGGTAATCCAAGTCTGGTTCGTTGCCTCGATCACCTTTGCCCCTCTCAAATAAGGTCTGATTTTCTTTTGATATGCCGGAAGTGAAGCCATCCCCGCCGGCATCACAACCTTATCCACGCGAAAATTTTCCAAAATAATCCGAGCATCTCCAATATGGTCTTGGTCTTGATGCGAAAGGGCTAAAGTATTGATTCTCGAAATTCCATGAGCATGTAAATATGGCAGAATCACGTTTCTAGCCAGTCCCTCCTGCTTCTTTAAAGTCCATTGGCTTCTTTCAGAAGGACTCTCTGCCAATCGCTGCAGCTGATAGGATTTTTGCGGCCCAAAGCTGACCTTTCCACCCGTATCAATTAGGGTCACTGAACGCATTCTGGGTTCTATTATCACCGCAGCATCCCCCTGCCCAATATCAAACGTCGTCCACTCACCATCCCGTGGAAAACGAATAAGCAAGTAGTTGGTTACCAAGAAAGACAACGCACAAACAGTCAGAATCGCTTTGCCACGTTTCCTAACGGCCAACGATAGAAAGGGTACTATCAACAAGAAAAAAAGTGTTGGCCAAAATAAGGCTCCAAGGACAATCTGACCGGGTAGCTTGCCAAGCAACGCAACAGTTCCATCAAAGATCAGAAGAATCACATTGGCTACTGTAGCCATTCCTGGAATGAAATAGCCTAATAATGTAACTGGTAAAATAACCGTTGAAAAAACCGGGACAGCTAAAAGATTAGCCAGAGTCTGCCAAATATTCCATGCATATTGTTGGGCCAAGATAATTGGAAAAGTCACGGTAGATAAATACACGCCCCTTTTCCAATAAGTCATTTTCCCAACCTGTAAAATCGCAAAAGTCAACGCAAAGGATAAGCGACCACCCATAGTCAGTAAAACTTGCGGATATATAATTAATGACGCTAAGAGTGACCCTGACCAAACGGTTATTCCTGGCAAGGGATGTAAAAGGTTTCTAGCGATAATTCGCAGTTCTCCTGCAACTAAAGCTCGAAAAAGGACAGCCGGTGCCCCCGTAAATAGATAAAAAACAGGCAAGAAAAGAACAATTAACCCGTCTGAAATCTCCCGAGTAATTCGTATTTTTCTACCCAGATACTGTATGAAAGTCAGAAAAAATGAAACGTGCAAGCCAGACAGAGCAAATAGATGAATCAGTCCTAACTCAGCAATTTGGGGATTATGTTCGTAAAGCTGGCTCTTTTTACTACCCAAAAGCAAAGACAAGCAATAGTCCCGTAGCGGATTAGGTAAACGACTAGCATACATTTCAGCGCTCTTATGCAACTGATGAATTTTAAAAGAAAAAGTCTGCCAGATATTCTTTGGCTTCGCACGTTTGGTACGCAACGTCTGAAAAGATAACTGGTGGGTAATATTTTGACTGCGCCAAAACTGTTGAAAATCAAATTGGTACTCATTAGTAGCTGGTAAAATCCGTTCTTTTTCAGCAACCCCTTCAATATCAAGAGTGTCCCGTGCATTATCAAAAAGCGTCACTTCTTCTTGATTCTGACAACGATAAAAGAAGAGTAGCTTCTGTCCCTTTTCATCAACTCCACTTCCGTGAACGATACCCTCCTCATTTACCTTAACTTGGTCTGGTTGAACGATGAGACGAACAGTCATTTGCCCCACTTCCTGATTAGCCTGTTGGTTTAATCGATTACTTCCTAACAATCCATAAGCACTGAATGCCAAAATTAAGGACCAAAAATAGAATAAGTTACGATTCCATCCTAATGAGAAAGAACAAATCAAAATTAACACGACTAAAAATAAAGTGAAACTGTTTGGCCGATAAAAAGCGGATGCAATAGCGCCCCAACTAATGGCCAACAGGAAGGGAAAACGAACCCTTCTCATAGTTGAACTTGATCCTTTAACTGGTCAAAGCGCTTGGGCCCAATGCCAGGAATTTCCTTCAATTCATCAACCGATTTAAATGGATGCTGCTCTCGATAGGCAATAATCTGTTCCGCCTTTTTAGGCCCAATCCCTGTTAAACTTTCTAACTCCTTTTGACTCGCCTGGTTTAAATGGATTTTACCAGTCGTAACATCTGTACCTGCTTCGCCAACGTTGCCACTAGACGGCATCCCTGGTAGACTTCCAGCATTCTTTACTTCTGGTACTTCTTCCTCGCCCACCTTCAAGACATAAATGAACATGCCATCTGCAAGTAACTGAGCCCGATTCAATTGATTAACATCCGCTTCATCAGTGACACCACCAGCCTTTGCCAAAGCATCTTCAATTCGATCCCCCACCTTTAATTGATATAGTCCTGGCTTTCGCACTGCCCCCTTCACATCAACCTTTAAAGTCGTTGCAACATGCTCACCTTTTCTTACAGACGAATACTGGCTAAGCACCGGCAAGGCTTTCACGGGCTCCTCCTTTTTATGAATACTTAACACCAGGATAAGCGTCGCCAGTAAAGCTAATAGGCCGAGGCTCCCCGAAAGCACCCACTTCCAATGACTTTTCAACCATCTGAGAATCTCTTCAAAGTTTATACTTTCAAACATCTTTCACCCTCCTTAATGACATATCACGAAAGGCAGAGAAAAAAAGCTTCCGAAATCGGAAGCTTTTTAACTAATTTTATTCAAAATGACTTTGTAAAGCTTCGACCACAACGGGCGGTACGAAAGCTGCTAAGCGATTGGAAGAAAGTTTCGAAATTTCCTTCACCATCGATGATGAAATATTCTGGTTCTCTGGTTTTGCAAAGAGCAAGACCGTTTCAACATTATCCAAAACAGAGTTCACACCGGCAATATCACGTTCATACTCAAAATCCTTACAGTTACGTAAGCCTCGAATAATATATTGAGCGCCAATCTGTTCCATATAGTCAACAGTTAAGCCATCAATTTGGCCAACCGTAACATTGGGAATGTGGGCAACGGCTGCTTTAGCTAATGCTAAGCGTTCTTCAGGAAGAAACAGTCCCTTCTTATTCGTGTTTTTACCGACGGCTACGACAACTTCGTCAAAGAGGCTGGCCGCACGTTCAATAATATCTAAGTGACCATTGGTTAATGGATCAAAGGACCCTGGAAAAACGGCCTTCTTCATTCTTACTACTCCTTAGGCTTCGTATCGGTAGATTGAGACCCGGGTAATCCCGTAGTCCTTCTGCTTCAACAAAGCAAGTTCTTGATTCGCTTCTGGTAGGTCTGCCACTTGGTCCGATTCAATCATCACAATGGCGCCATCAACTAATAACCCAGAAGAAATCATTTTATCAATATCTTGCTTTAACTTTTCCTTAGCATAGGGTGGATCCAGCAAGACCATATCAAAAGTCAAGCCCTGACCAGCCAACCGTGTCAACGCTGACGCAGCAGGCGCTTTCAACACGGTGAAGGCATCTTCGGCGTGTGTCTTCTCAATGTTCTTTTGAATAACTGCTAAAGCGGCCGGCTGCTTATCAACTAGAACCGCTTCATCCATTCCCCGTGAAATCGCTTCAATCGCTAATCCACCAGTACCAGCATACAAATCCAGCACACGTCCGCCATCCAAATATGGCATCAACATTGAAAAGATTGCTTCTTTCACCTTATCAGTGGTTGGTCGCGTTGCACGACCTTTAACGGCTTCCAAATGCAAGCCACCAAACTTTCCAGCAATGACTCGCATTTACTTTTCCTCCACCTTTATTTGCTCAGGCTGACTTTTTTCAGTATTCTTTGGTGATTCTGAGACAGTAGCCGGTTTTTCCGTTTCTTGCACAGTCTTTTCCTCATCTTGGCCCTTATCATATGCCTCAAAGAAGACATCGTCATGCAAGTCACCTAAATCAGGATCAATATCAGGACGTGGTGATTCCTTAACTGTCTTAACAAAACGGTACTTCTTTAATTTCGATGTCAATTCTTCAACATCGTCATCATTTACATACAAAGCAACATAATTCATCTTATTAGAAATATAGGCAATGTCACCAAACTTTTTTAATTGGCCAACTTGCTTGAGTCCACGCATATAAACGTAGATGGCTCGTCGTTTTTGCATTTCAAACATTAGTGTTTTAATTCCCTTCGTGCCGCATCATCTTGAGGACTTGGCCGAGTTGGTTGAACGTTCTGTGCCGCGATGTTTAGGGCATAGCCCACCGCAGCAGAAAAGAAGACAAAGGATGATCCCCCACCTGAAATAAATGGGAAGACGACCCCCGTAATTGGGAGCAAGCCCAATACACCACCCAAGTTAACAAAGGACTGCATCGTGAGTAGACCAGCTAGTCCATATAGGAAGAGTCGGTTGTACTGGGACTTTTGGCGAATACCAAGTACGACCAAACGGCCAATCAACAGCATCATTAAGCCAAGCACAACAACAACCAAAACGGCCCCAAGCTCTTCTGTGGCAACCGCCATAATGAAATCGGTATTTGATTCAGGTAGGTAAGGTTTAATCAATGAATTCCCCAAACCGACCCCGAATAATCCACCGTGCGAAATCGCATAGTAAGAGTATAGTAGCTGTCGGCTCTGGTCCATATTATACCAAGGATCAACGAAGTTTGATAAACGACGAACGGCATAAGATGACGATTCCTTCAGGTCTAGGGCCGAAATAATCTGAGGCAAAAAGGCCAACATCAGGAAAAAGATAACAACCAAAATCAAGTTTGCTTTTGGTTTCACACCAGAAGCCAAAACCATCAGTATCAAAACAGAAACCGTAATGAACAAATTCCCCAAATCAGGCATGATCAAAGTCAAAACTAAGATAGCAATCGGCCAGAGTAACTTAGCGGGGCGACCGGGCTGTACCCAGGTTCGGACAAACCCGCCAAGCCCCTTTCCGGGTTTCCAAGGATACACCGTAAACCAGTGGGCAAAGTAGAGAATCAACATAATCTTCGCCAACTCGACTGGTTGCAAAGTCACTTGTCCTAAATTAATCCAACCATGAGCACCGTTGACAGCAGGCGCTAAACGAGCGATTACCATTAAAATAGTTGTTCCAAAAAGCAGGATGTTTAACAGGGCTGGCGAGCGCAAAGCATTACGATTAATTTTAAAGGTCATAAAGGCCGCTGCCCAACCAACAATAACGAAAATAGCCTGCTTGGCAAAGGACATCACCGGTGCCAAATAGGCATTCTGAGTGGCCGAAAAGACCATGACGATTCCGAGTAAGGACAGCACGGCAAAGGGCACGGCTATCCAATAATCGAGTCGCTGTAATTTCTTAAACATCAGTTCCCCACAATATCATCAAGAGCTGAACGATCTAAGTTCTTAGCTAAAGCAACAATTAATTCACGGGCTGCATCGAAGTCAGGAATTGACCAGACCGTTTCGTGTGTATGGATATAGCGAGAAGCAACACCCAAAGCAACGGCAGGCAATCCCTGTCCGTACTTTTGAACACCACCTGCATCCGTCCCACCCTTTGAAACAAAGTACTGGTAAGGAATATGATTATCTTCTGCCGTCTGCAAAATAAATTCCTTCAAACGTGGTGAAGTAACCACAGTTGGATCAAAGACACGAATCAAGGTTCCTTGGTCCATAATTCCCTGACGTCCAACCGTTTGATCAACATCGTTGGCTGCAGATGAATCAACCGCAAAGAATACATCAGGCTTCATTTGCTGTACGGCAGGCAAAGCACCACGTAGGCCAACTTCCTCTTGCGTGTTCGCTCCCATAATCAAAGTGTTAGGAGTTTGAACGCCTTGCAAATCATTCAAGGCTGAAACAATGGCCGATACACCAAAACGATTGTCATAGGCCTTTGACAAACCACGGTTTGGGTTAGCCATGCGGACCGTCTTTGTTTCAGGAACGATGAAGTCCCCTGGACGAACGCCCATGGCTTCTGCCTGTTCTTTCGATTCAAATCCGGCATCAAAAAGAATGTCATCAATCGTCAATGCTTGGGCAGCACCACCCTTACCTCGCAAGAGGTGGGGCGCAATGGATGAAGAAACAACAGGATACTTACCTTCCTTAGTAAACAAAGTAAAGCGGTGAGCTGGTACCGTCATTGGATTCCACCCACCAAGGGCGACTACTTGAAGAGCACCGGTTGGTAGGATACCGGCAACCATGAAGCCAACTTCGTCTAGATGGGCTGCAAACATAACACGGGGCGCATCGACAGCCCCCTCCTTCACTCCAAAAAGACCACCCATACCATTTTCTTCTACTCGGTCAACTAAGGGGCTAATGTCCTCTCGAAAAGCCTTTCGAACAGCATCTTCCTGTCCGGAGGTTCCCTGCAATTCTGTATATTTAACAAGACGTTCCCAAGTTGTTTGATCCATTATTCTGCCCCCTCTAAAAAAGTTTACGATACCCAATTATATCTCAATCTCAAACAGGCTGCCAAAGTCCTTTTAAAAGAAATCAAAAAGTCAATGTCCGCCTATCAAAAGAAATATCTGGCTATCGCACAAATCAGAAAGATAAAAAGCAAACATTTATTTGATTTTTATGTAATCGTTCGTTTTTTACTTCTGTTTTTTTCATTTTTATTCAGCTATCCACATTTATTACTGGTAAACTATTCAGGTAGTCTTTTTTACTTATTGAGGAGTTATACATGTCTAAAATTGCATCTTACTTCCAGTTTAAAGAACTGGGCACTTCATTTAAGAAAGAGAGCATCGCGGGTATCACTACCTTCGTGGCGATGTCTTACATTCTTTTCTTGAACCCAAACGTTCTTGCCGCTGCTGGCATGGACAAGGGGGCGGTCTTCACCGCTTCCGCTTTAGCTGCTGCAACGGCTACCCTTTTCATGGGAATTGTTGCAAAATATCCAATCGCGATTGGCCCTGGCCTTGGCGTAAACGCCTACTTTGCCTACTCGGTTGTCATTGGGATGAAAGTTCCTTGGCAAACGGCCATCGCGGGTATCTTGGTTGCTGCCTTGATCTTCTTGGCGCTAACTCTGACACACATTCGTGAAAAAATCATCGATGCCATTCCATACAACTTACGTGTGGCTATCGCCGCTGGTATCGGCCTGTTCATTGCCTTCATTGGTTTGCACAACGCCGGATTAATTATTGCTAACTCAGAAACAATGGTCGCAATGGGTACTCTAACAAAGGGAACCACTCTTTTGGCCATCTTCGGTATCGCGTTGACTTTGATTTTAATTGTTAAGAAAGTCCCAGCCGCCATCTTCTTCGGAATGGTTGGAACAGCCGTTGTTGGTTTGATCTTTAAGCAAATTCCAATGCCAACCTCTATTATCTCTGCTGCACCATCTTTGAAGCCAACCTTTGGTCAAGCTTGGATGCACTTGGGCGACATCAACACCTTTGAAATGTTGATTGTTTCTTTGACTTTCTTGATCGTTGTTTTCTTCGATACAGCCGGTACTTTGATTGGTTTGACTGAACAAGCTGGTTTGCTTGATGAAAACGGTAAGATGCCACGTGCCGGTAAGGCCTTGATGGCCGACGCCGTGGGTATGACTGTTGGTGCAACCCTTGGTACATCCCCAACATCTGCTTTCGTTGAATCATCATCAGGTATCGCTGTTGGTGGTCGTTCAGGTTTCGCCTCAGTTATTACAGCTGGCCTCTTCATTTTGGCTCTCTTCTTCTCACCATTGCTAACGGTTGTTACCTCACAGGTAACGGCACCTGCCTTGATTGTGGTTGGAATCATGATGGCCGGTAACTTGAAGAAGATTAAGTGGGAAGACATGGCCATTGCGGCACCTGCCTTCTTGATTGTGATTGGAATGCCTTTGACATACTCAATCTCTGATGGAATTGCTCTTGGTTTCATCGCCTACCCTGTTACGATGATTGCCGCAAAGCGCGGTAAGGAAGTCAACTTCTTGATGTACAGCCTGGCTGTCATCTTCGTTGCCTTCCTCTTCTATACACATAGCTAAAAATTATCCAAATTAAAAGTCCTTTCCTAACGGAAAGGACTTTTTTGTATTAAAAAAGCACTGAATCAGTCAGTGCCTTCAATCACTTATTACTTATTCGTAAAGTCAACCTTGTCGCCGTCAATCTTTACCGTAAAGCTCTTCTTATCGCTGCTCAATGAACCAGTGTAAGAATCCTTACCAAGGTTCAAGGTGATGTCATCACCAGAAATCTTATATGATCCAGACGTTGTTTTCGTATCTGAACTTGAGCTTGAACCACCGAACAAACTAGTTACCGCACTGGCATATGAGTCAGATGAATCTGTCTTCAAAGTAACATCACTGCCCTTAAAGGTTGCTTTGTAAGTCACGTTTGTCCACTTATCCGTTGCTGAATAAGTACCTGAAATGTGCGTGTTATGGTAGTGGTAACCAAAGATTCCAAGCAAAACAACGATTGCGATAATAATCCACTTCTTATTTTGCTTAGCCCAGTTCTTCCAATTATTTGGAGCATCTGGCGTATTTTGTACGTTTTGTTCGTTTTCCATCATTTTCCTTCTCTCTACTCTCTCAATAAACAACTTTATAATGATACAAAATAATCAAAACAATAACAAGTTTTACGATATCAATACAAAAATAACAAAACAAAAAAAAGTCCCGCTAATAGCAGAACTTTTACTAATTAGTATTTTTTAAACCAAACTTTCGCATTATCGATATCTAGCCAAAAGTGTTCTTGGTCTTTATCCATCTGTCCATAATAGGTTTGCCCATCAATTGTAAGGGATAGCTGCCGATTATGAATGGTATACGTACCGTCATCCCAAGCGTCAGTACCATCTAAATTGCTGACAAGACTTTCACCATGAAAAACGACTGACGAATTGTTCGTCCCCTCATAGGCTCCGTGCAAACGAGATGATTGGTAACAAATTGTCACAAATAAAAGTACCGCAATGGTGTAAGCAAAGAAGCACTGCAGCATTCTTTTCTTTTTATAACGTATTATTTTTTCGATTAATTCGCGTAATCGATTGAGCATCATGGGAATACCTTCTCATCTACTTCCTGGTGTTCAATAAATCGGTTTATTTAAATAATCATTTTAACATGATACGTAATATTACAAACATATACAAGTGTCACATATCTACGATAACAGTGATGTGAACTAAAAACGACCCTTAGAATTCACTAAGGGTCGTTTTTGATTTATGATCATTACTTGTTATTTCCGGCCTTAGCCCGTAGATCCTTAGCATTGGCGAGAGCAACATCGGTAATTTCATCACCGGAAAGCATCATGGCCACTGCACGGTCACGGTCAGCCTCTTTCAAATCGGTCACATGGGTCACCGTACGGTCACCGACCGTCGACTTTTCAATTAAGAAGTGGTGGTCAGCTGCTGCGGCCACCTGTGGTAGGTGAGTAATGGCCAGTACCTGGGTTTGAACCGAAATGGCTCGCATCTTAGAGGCGATGGCTGAACCAACTCGTCCCGAAACTCCGGTATCGATTTCATCAAAGACAACCGTTGACAGTCCCTGTTGCGAAATGAAAATCGTCTTTAAAGCCAACATCAATCGCGAAGCTTCTCCACCCGAAGCAGCCTTTTCCAAAGGCTTGACGCCTTCCCCCTTGTTGGTCTGAACGTTAAAGGTTACGCGGTCAGATCCACTAGGTAAGAATCCTTCAACCGGTTCGAAATGAACTTCGAAGAAGGCTTCCTTCATTAGCAGGTCGTGCAGTTCCTGATTAACGGCTTCTTCCAGCTTCTTGGCCACCTTCTGACGGCGCTCGCGCAGGGTGATGGCTGCAACGTCCATCTTTTCCTTCAAGGCTGCTTTTTCGGCCGTTAGCTGGTCGATATCGAGTGAGCCACCATCCAATGCGGATAGGTCCGCTTCGACTTTTTGCTGGAAGGCCAAAATCTCATCCACCGTATCGCCGTACTTGCGCTTCAACTGGTGGATAACTTGCAATCGATCGTCAATTTTCACCAGGGCTTCTTCGTCAAAAGTCAAGTTCGCCACCGACTCATCCAAGTCCCGCCCGGCGTCCTGGGCGGCGTAGTAGGCTTCTGAAATTGACTGAGATAAATTCTCGTAATCTTTATCAAAGGATGCGGCTGTCTCCAAGGCAGCGTTCGCAGCCGCTAGCAAATCAATGGCCCCGCCTTCCAAACCAGGATTCAAAGCCTGCTGAGCTTGATCAAGAGAATCAGCAATCTTCTTGTGGTTGGCCAACTTCGCCCGTTCTTCGAGTAACTCGTCCTCTTCACCCGGTTGCAAATTAGCCGTCTTCAACTCTTCGGCCTGGAATGTCAGCAAGTCTAAACGCTGGTTTAAATCATGGGCCTGGTTCTTTACCTGGTTCAAGCGTTGAGCCAAGTCACGATAGCGAGTAAAGACTTTATCGTACTCAATCTTGGCCTGCTTCAAAGAAGCATCAGCAAAGTCATCTAGGAGAGCCAAGTGAGAATCAGGGTTTAAGAGCAAAGAGGTATCGTGCTGACCTTGAATTTCAACCAAGCGCGCGCCCAGGGAGGCAAGTGTTTTCAGGGGCACAATCATCCCATTGATACGGGATACGGAGCGGCCCTTCTGGTTAAACTCACGGTAAATGGCAACCTGGTTATCGGAAACATCAATCCCTGCTTCTTCGAAGGCCGCCTTCAACTCCTCGTTTCGAGATTCTGGCTTGGCATCTAACGTGAAAAGGGCCTGCAAAACGGCCTTATCAGCACCGTTTCGAATCATTTCGGTACTGGCACGGCCACCAGTTAACATGGCCAGAGCATCGATAATAATTGACTTACCAGCCCCCGTTTCCCCGGTTAAAACCGTCAAGCGGTCGTCAAAAGACAGTTCGACCTGATCGATGATGGCAAAATTTTCAATGACAAGTTGTTCAAGCATCCCCTGCCTCCAAACAAAATATGTACTCGCCTACAAAGAGGCGACTGAATTAACCTTCTTGGTCCAACTGACCGTGGGCATCGGCAATCACTTGAGCGATATTCACGTTATCAGCGATAACTGGTTCATCCGAACGTTCCAACCAGGCCAAGAACTCGATGTTTCCCTGACCACCCTTAATTGGTGAGTAGGTCAAGCCCTTCACTGAAAAGCCGGATTCAACCATCATTGGCAAAGTCTTCTCGAGCACCAAACGATGAACAGCAGGGTCCTTGATAATCCCATGCTTTCCAACTAGCTCACGACCGGCTTCAAACTGAGGCTTAATCAAGGCAGCAACTTCACCGCCCTTAGCCAAGATATCCTTCAAAGTTGGCAAAATCAATCCCAGTGAAATGAAGGAAACGTCAATGGTGGCACGGGTTGGCTGCCCCTCCATGAAGTCAGCCAACTTAGCGTAACGGAAGTTGGTATTTTCCATTACCGTCACCCGTTCGTCAATCCGGAGCTTCCAAGCCAGCTGATTAGTTCCAACATCCAAAGCATAAACGTGCTTAGCCCCGTTCTGCAAGGAAACGTCGGTAAAACCACCGGTTGAAGAACCAATATCCAAGACGATTTGGTCCGTCATGTCCATTCCAAAAGTCTCAATGGCTTTGACCAACTTGTAGCCACCACGAGACACGAAGGGCAGTGGTTGTCCCTTAAAATGTAATTCCGTTGTCACTGGAATTTTCTGTCCAGCCTTATCCAAGCGCTCCTCGTTCTCACCGAGAATTTGGCCAGCCATCACGGCTCGCTTGGCCTGTTCACGGGAGGTAAAGAGCCCCTGCTGAACAAGTAAGATATCGACACGTTCTTTTGCAACTGCCATTCTTATGCTCCAATTAAATCAATCAAATTTGTTAATAGACCGGCATCAAAGGCTGGTTCCAATTCTGCTAAATCAGACAAAGCCTGTTTAGCTTCTGCTCTCAAATCAGCAATCATCTGCTTCGACTTTTCCAAACCATAGAGATGAACGAGGGAAACCACGCCCTCTTCGGCATCCTGCTCGTAATCATCGAAGTCATCTTGAATCTGGAAGAAAAGACCCAGTTTCTGACCGTACTTTTCCAGCAAGGTCATGGCCGCCTCGTTCAAATCCAAGTAATGGCCACCAATCAAGGCCGCAGCCGTCAAGAGGTCCGCCGTCTTCTTCTGGTAAACCTGGTTCAATACGGCTTCCTGTGCCACAGCGTCGTGGGCAACGTTGTGGTTCTCCATGTCAAGCACTTGACCATAAACCATGCCAAAGGCCCCTGAACGGGCTGACAAAGTCGCGACCATCCGCATCTTTTGCTCCGCTGAAATACTTTCGACAGCAGACAGAATTTGGTAGGCCTGGGCCTGCAAGGCATCCCCCACTAAAACGGCTAAGGCTGGTCCGTACAAGGCGTGTACCGAGAGCTTACCACGACGGTAAGCATCGTTATCCATTTCTGGCAAATCGTCGTGAACGAGCGAATAGGCATGCACCCATTCGATGGCTGAAGCAGCCTTCACCGCTTGCCCATCAATTGGCTTTCCAAAGGAATCAATCACCGCCAAAACCAAAAGCGGACGCAAGCGCTTTCCCTTCGTTAGCAAGGCGTACTGCAAAGCCTGTTCGTAAGAATCGGACACTTCCGAACCATGTTGCTGACTCTCAGTCACCAAGGCGTCTTCCACCTGGGATTTATAAGTTTGAATGAAATCCTTGAAACTAGTCATTGTTTGTCAATTCCAAATCAGTCATGGAGCCGTCGTCCTGCATAACCTTTGCCAAAGTCTTCTCAGCCTCAGCCAAAGTCTTTTGCAAGTCCTTTGCCAAAACAACCCCTGTCTTAAAATCAGCCAAGGCCGTTTCCAATGGACGGTCACCCTGTTCCAAAGCCGTCACGATTTGGTCCAACTGCTTCAACTTATCTTCAAATGATGCTT
The DNA here is from genome assembly GCF_028764065.1 of Fructobacillus sp. CRL 2054. Lineage (GTDB taxonomy): Bacteria > Bacillota > Bacilli > Lactobacillales > Lactobacillaceae > Fructobacillus. The sequence continues at coordinate 36,316 of NZ_JACOFN010000002.1, read as the reverse complement.
CGTTAGTCATGTTTCTCTCCTAAAATCTCAGCTTCCAACTGGCCGTCTGCAAAAGTCAGTCCGACCTTCTCGCCCGCCTTCAAATCACTCTTTGATTTCACTACCTGACCCTCAGGTCCCTTCACAATGGTGTAACCCGCTGACAAAATCTTCAACGGTGAAACCAAATCCAACTTAGCAGCCGCTAGTGCTACCCGTTCCTGGTAAGGACGTAGCATCTGGGTCTGCTGGGCAGCCAAGCGTTCAGCCAAAGCCTTTTCCTGGTACTTGGCCCGTTCTGTCTTCCGTGAAAAAGCTTGGTACAAACGTTTCTCCAAGGAATCTACTTCCTGCTGGTAGGCTGCGTACAAGCGGTCCGGTTGCTTCATGATTGGCCGGTCAATCACGTACTTTAAGTCCTGCTCTTTTTTAGCCAGCAACTTCTGCCCAGCCAAAGTCAAACGAGAGGACAATTCCAATACTCGATCCACCAGGTTCTGCTTTGAAATTGGTGTTGCCAATTCGGCGGCAGCCGTTGGTGTCGCCGCACGTTGGTCAGCCACCAAATCAACTAGTGTGTTGTCCGTTTCGTGTCCAACAGAGGAGATGATTGGCGTTTTCAAGGCTGCGACTTTACGAACCAGAGCCTCGTCGTTAAAGGCCCAGAGGTCTTCAATCGAACCACCACCACGACCGATAATCGCCGTGTCAAAGCCGAGTTCATCAACCTTATCCAACTGCTTCAAGAGTGATGGTACCGCACCATCCCCCTGTACAACGGCTGGCAGCAAAACTACCTGTGCCTGTGGCAGGCGGCGCTCAACCGTCTTGGCCACATCTTCGACAACCGCTCCAGTTGGGGAGGTAATCACGGCAATCTTACGAGGCAGTGGTGGAATTGGTCGCTTAGGGGCTGAGAAAAGGCCTTCCTTTTCCAACTTATCCTTCAACTGCTGTAGGGCTAAGAAAAGGTCACCAACACCGGCTGGCGTCATCTGCTCCAAAATAATTGAGTAGGAACCAGATGGCTCATAGATTTGTACTCGACCAACGGCCTGGACCTTCATCCCCTCTTCCGGCTCAAACTTTAATCGTGAAGCATAGGAGAACATGGCGGCCCGAATCACGGCTTTAGCCTCCGGGTCCTTGATGGAAAAGTAAAGATGGCGGGAACGACGGTTACCCAGGTTCGAAATTTCTCCCGTTAGGTAAACTTTACCCAAGTGTGGGTCTCGATCAAACTTCGCGGATAAATATTTCGTTAGTGCAGCAACGCTGACATACTGTGATTCTTCCACCGAAAGCCCCTTTCCATAACTTGTTTTAGCTTTCTTTATTATATCAGAAAGTCTTTTAGCTGTAGCTTTAGACAGTAAAAAAGAGCTAACCGAAGTTAGCTCTTAGTTTGGCATGCCGAATTCGCTTCGACGGGCGGTTTGATTCAGTCACGAACCAAACAAGTCAGCGTCACCCTAGCTTGCGCTAGTAGTCATGGTGAGAAATGGAAGTTCCACAACAACCATTACACCTGCACCAAATCCGTGGCTTGGAATTTAATCCTAGCAGGCCGCGTGGGCGTCTTAAAAGACGCGCTCGACTCATCGCATACTTTTATTATGCCAGCTAAAGGGCAAAAAGGCAAGCTAGATTATTCTTCCCCCAACCCCTATAATCAAGCTATGCTAATCATTACAAAAATTCAGACAAAAGAACTCAAGTCGATGGGACGTGCCGATACCCGTGAATACGAGGACCTGGCCATTCCCGCCATGGACTTTTCCTCCAAAAAAGAATTAGTCCAAGAAGTGATTGACGCTTACGACCTTGGCGAACTCACCACCCTTTCACATGTTTCGTCACCGAACGTTTTGAAAGCGACTGTGGAAAAGGACAACGTTGCCTACCACTTATCCGCCAAAATTCATGAAGAATAAGAAAACCTCCCGGTTATTCAACCGGGAGGCTTTTTTACTACGCATTATTTTTTCTTAGTTGAAACTTTCTTGTCCGCAGCCTTCTCTTCTTCAGCTGCTTCCTTTTCTTCTTCCACCGCTTTTTCCTGATTCTCGCGAATGGTATCGAGCAGTTCGGCAAAGCGGCTAGCCGCCTTGGCCAAAACAGAATCTGGGTCATCCAAGAAAGCTGACAATGAAGATAACTTTTCAATCTTCAAAGCAGACTTGCTAACGTGGGCGTTGTCCACAATCAGGTAAACGTTTAATTCGTAAGCCTGATCAACAAAGACTAACTTCTTTTCTTGATTCTTATAGCGCAATGGCAAGTTAATGACGTTAGCTTCCATCGACAAAGTAGTACCACCCTGTTCAATTCCGCCATCGATATCAAGTGCCGCACGGGCTGGTTCTTCATTCTTGGCTAGCTCTTTGAAGGCTTCAAAGAGTGCGTCCAAATCAACCGCTTGTCCAGCTGGATTTTCAACAACTTTATCTTGATATGACTGATTGTCGACCAAATCGACAATGGCATCGCCTGCTAATTCCATCAGAATCTCCTTTTACTTAACAAAAAAAGTATAGCATAGCCAAAGACGCTACAAAAGTCAAAATCCACCGCTCCGATAAAAAGCGGTGGATTTATTTCACTTAAACTAATGGCAAGCGGCGCTGCAAGGTATAAGCAATGGAAGGAAAGACGTAAACGAAGTCGTTTAACTGTTCCTTCGTCAGTCCCATCTGCACGTAAGGAACAATCGTATTAATTGTTTCTTCGGCATCCATGGCCATCTCAGCCGCTCCAACGAGTTTCTGGTTCCCTTTATCGAAAATCAAGGCCAACTGAGCACCCTGTTCATTCTTAATTTGGCGGTACCAGTCCCCATCGTATGAGGCTTCCACTACTTCATACTGTTCTGGATTAGCCTTGGCCTTATCCAAGGAAACACCCACTTGGGCAATTCGTGGCGAAGTAAAGACAATCTCTGAAATTGCAGGGTAAACGATTGGACCATCGTTTGTTCCCATGAACTTAGCTGCCAAATAGCGTGATTCGAATGCAGCAGTTGGTGTCAACTTGGCAATGGTCTTATCAATGGCATCCCCTGAGGCATAAATGTTTGGCACGTTGGTCTGCAAATTGTCGTTCACAACAATCCCACGGTTGGTTGCTTCCACTCCGACTGCTTCCAAATTCAATTGATCGTGGTTTGGTACACGACCCGTTGCATCCAAGACGTAATCAGTGCTTAACTGGAAGGCTTTAGGACCGTACAAAGTCAACGAACCATCCGCATCCTTTTCAGCACGCTCAATGCTCATATCAGGGATAAAGCGTACGCCGGCCATCTTCAAATCCTCTTGAACCTCAGCAACGTATTCGGCTGGGAATTGCTTTAAGATCCGGTTGCCACGGGTAATCACATCGACTTTGGCACCGACTGCAGCGGCAATGGTGGCGAATTCAATGGCGACAAAACCACCACCCAAAATCGTTACATGCTTTGGCATGTGTGGCAATGACAAGAAATCCGTTGAATCCGCAAAGTTCTCAGCACCAGGAATCGTCAAACGGTGTGGGCGCATTCCCGTTGCAATCACAATTTTATCGGCAGTATAGGTCTTTTCACCCACCTTTACCGTATGTGCATCGACGAATTCTGCATGACCGTTAATAGTTGTGATACCGACGTTATCTAGACGTTCCTTCCCGTGTTGGTCTTGCGGAACAATTAATTCATGCTTATGGGCCATCAGGTCTTCCCAGTTTACCTTGGGTACACCATCCAAGCCACGGCCTTGTAAAGCTTTAATTTGATCAATCAAAACCAGTGGCTTGTCTAAAATAATCTTGGCGTTGCAGCCCTTGTTGGAACAAACACCACCATACTGCGATTCTTCAATCACGCCGACCTTAACACCGGACTTGGCCAATGGTACCGCACCGTTCCAAGTTGCCTGTCCTGAGCCAATATATAATACTGAAAAGTCCATAAGCACTCCTTTTAAAAAAATAAAATAATCTGTCTAACAAAACTACGCTTACATTTTAGCATATAAAAGTCGTTTGTGTAAATTGGTATACTTTCTATTTTACGAAGCCAAAGTAATCACATCTCTTTTAAAGCAACAAAAAAAGAACCGCTGTCACGGTTCTTTCTATTAATAGTAACGTGAGAAACGTTCACGATCGCGATCTGCCATACCTTGAACATTGTTTCGAATATCTTGCAAAGCAGATAATTGACGTGCCTGAACTGCATTTTGCACACGTTGATTCTCCAAAATTTGTGCTGTAGAACGGCGTTGTTCATCAAGCATTTGTTGAGAGAGCCCTTCCATCTTTGCACGGTGCCAATTATCACGAACAACACGGATTCCTTCTTTAATTGAATCGGCTTCATTCTCATAAATAGACTTAAATAAATCAGCTACCGCACCCTCATTACGGAATTCAGATGGCAACAACTGTTCAACATCCGATACAACTGGTAGTTGATTCATACGGTTAACAGCATCGTTTTTAGCATCATTCAATTGAATCAAACGTTCATTAATGGCTTGCGATTCCTGACGAACCTGATTAGATTGTGCATTCCTTTTGTTTCGATAATGAATAATCGCCCAACCGATACCAACTATAACAGCAATTGCTACGACAGTTGATGGTAAAAATGGTGCAAATATACTTGCAACCATCCAAATACCAATGTACATAAAAATTTGCTTCTTAGTTACTTTTCGATTTTCTTTTGGGGCTGCTAAACGGCGTTATTCATTTAACAACCCATTTTTTTGTGAATTAATATTAGCGTAGGTGCGATTTAAACTATTCACCTCTGAATAATACTTATACAAATACACTAAATCACTTATCTCTACTCTTTTTCGACTCATTCCGTCGATAGTATCTTGGCTTGCCATGTTTCTCAATCTCTCCTATTAAAATTTAAATTCAGTATACACCTAACTGTAATATTTGTTAAATTTGTAAACAAAAAGAAAAAAGAACCGCTCTCGCAGTTCTTTTCGTTTTACTTCTTATGTGGCATCCGCTTCCAGAAATCAGCCTTGTTGCTTTGACGTGAACGAGCGATTCCCATTTCATGTTTCGCGATGTCATCGGTAATGGTTGATCCAGCAGCTGTAATCGCTTCGTCTGCAATCGTCACTGGCGCAATGATTTTGGTGTTGGAACCAATGAAGGCTCGGTCGCCGACTTTGCTATCAAACTTATGAACACCGTCATAGTTAACGAAGATGGTACCTGCACCGACGTTGACGTCTTCGCCAAGGGTGGCGTTTCCAACGTATGACAAGTGACCAACCTTTGAACGCAATCCAACCGTTGCCTTCTTGACTTCAACGAAGTTACCCAAGTGGGCTTCGTCTTCAATGACAGCCAAAGGACGAAGGTGGGCGTAAGGGCCAATGGTGGTCTTGTTCTTAACAGTGGCTTCTTCCATGTGGGAAGAAGTAATCACGTTCCCGTCCCCAATCGTTGAATCTTCGATACGAGTACCGTTGGTCAACACATTATCGCGACCAATCACCGTCTTTCCAGTAATCGTCACGTTACCTTCAATCACCGTATCCTGACCAATTTGAACATCAGCTTCAATGTAGGTTTGGGCGGGTGCTAGTAGTTCAACACCGTTTCGCATGTGCTTTTCGTTAATACGAGCGCGCATAATTTCGTTGGCCTTCGCTAAGGCCACGCGGTCGTTAACACCGAGGGATTCTGAGAAGTCCATCGTTTCGTAAGCAGCAATTTGATGGCCTGACTCACGGAGAATATCCAATGTATCTGGCAAGTAGTACTCACCCTGGGCGTTGTCGTTACCGACTTTACCAAGTGCTTCAAAGAGCAATTGGTTATCGAAAACGTAAACACCCGTGTTGATTTCTTGGATGCGACGTTCCGTGATTGAAGCGTCCTTTTCTTCAACAATCTTCAAAACCAAACCGTCATCGTCACGAACGATACGGCCGTAACCCGTTGGGTCATCGGCATGGGCAGTCAAAACAGTCACTGCTGCCTTCGTCCGGTCGTGTTCTTCCAACAGGGCTTCCAGCGTCTTTGTCGTAAAGAGTGGCGTGTCTCCTGAAAGAATCAAAGTAGACCCTTTGGCATCACCCAATGCTGCCTTCGTTTGCAAGACTGCGTGACCAGTTCCAAGCTGCTTTTCTTGAATAACAAAGTCAGAACGGTTACCGATGTGAGCTTGAACCTTTTCGTTACCAACACCAGTAACGGTTAAAATCTTTTCGGGTGCCAATGGTGAAACGGCTGAAATAACCCAGTCAACCATCGCCTTCCCTGCCACTTGATGCAAAACCTTTGGCAAGTTTGACTTCATTCGCGAACCGTTACCGGCCGCTAAAATGACAACGTTTGTTCCCTTCATGATTAGTCCTTCTTTTGATAAATACGTGACAAATAGTTTCCAGCTGTAACCTTAATTTGGCCAGTGGTATCAGGGGTTGTCTCAACGTGCAAAAGTGAGGTGAAGTCTTCAATCAAACGAACGTTTGAACGACCTTCAGCAAAGACTGCCGTTCCAACAACTGTTCCGCCGAATTCACGAACTAGTGTCTGCATTCCTTGAATGGTTCCACCAGCCTTCATGAAGTCATCAACAATCAACACACGTGAACCTGAGCGCAATGAACGCTTTGACAAAGCCATCTTTTCAACACGCTTTGATGAGCCCGTCAAATAGTTAACAGAAATCATTGATCCTTCCGTCACCTTGGCATCGTCACGAACGATAACGAAAGGCACGTTTAATTCAGATGCGACAGCCTGTGCCAAAGGAATTCCCTTGGTAGCAGCCGTCATCACAGCATCGATTTCTTCACCAACGTATTCCGTTGAGAGTAGTCGACCCGTTTGACGCAAAACGTCTGGTTGTCCTAACAAATCAGACAGGTACACATAGCCACCTGGTAACACACGGTCTTCATTTGAAACTTCAGCAATCACTTCATCAACAAAAGCCGTTGCTTCCTCTTCGCCCATCAATGGTGTGTAAAAAACACCACCAGCTGCGCCAGGATAAGTCTTCAAATCACCAGTTCCACGTGTTTTAAAAACGCGACGAACAATGGCCAAATCTTCAGAAATTGATGACTTAGCGGTTTCGTAACGTTCAGCAAAGAAATTCAATGAAACGAGCTTGCGTGGGTGCTCGAGTAAATAATGGGTCATATCGACCAAACGATCTGCACGACGTGTCTTCATAATTAATAGTGTCGGACTCTTTAGTCCGCCCCCTTTTATAAACAAAATATCCAAATAATTATAGCATAAAAAAAGCCGATAAAGGCGAACATTCGTCTTTATCGGATAACAATTTGATTTCTTTTTTGACTTAATTAACCTTAGCCAAAGCCAGTGATAGCAAGTATATAGCGACTTCGATTAAAGCAATAAAGACTGACGTTGGCAAATTCGTCATATAGGCCAGTGCCAATCCCAACCAGGTTCCAAACAGAGCAAAGAAAATGCTCAAAGCAATCAAGCCAGGAATCGTTTTCTGATAGGTACGGGCTGAAGCGGCTGGCAAAGTCACAAGCACAAAAATCAGCAAAGAACCAACCAACTGCGATGAAATGGCAACAGATAAGGCCATTACAAGTAAGAAGACGATTCGCAGTAAGCCCTTCTTCTTATTTGATAGAAGCAAACCAGCTTCATCAAAAGCCAAAAGTGAAAGTGGGCGGAAAAGCAGGAAGAAAAGCACCAAAATAAAGGCTGCCATTCCAAGGAGCAATTGAATGTCACCAACCGAAATTCCTAATACTGACCCAAAGAGAATCCCTGTGGCCGATGAAGACGAGGAATGTCCCAAGGCAAGGAATAGAATTCCGAGGCCAATGGCCAGAGCGGAAATGGCTGAGGTCACGTTGTCGGACTTGACTTTGGCGTTTTCCAAAGAGCCGATGGCAATGGCGGATAAGGCTGTCAAAGCAACCATTCCAAGGAGTGGTGCAAAACCTAGCCAGAAGCCCATGGCAGCACCAGCAAAAGCAATTTCAGATAACGAGTGGGTCAAAAAGTTATAAGAACGAGCCACAACAAAGGTCCCAACCAAAGCTGAGATAATTGAGATGACTGTTCCAGCCAGATAGGCGTTAACCATATAAGTTTCAGAGAACATGTTTTACCTCCTCCGAATGCTTTGAAGAAGCCCCGTCCGGTAATTCAGCAGCCGGTCCCATGGTAATTGTTTGGTCGTGTAACCAGAGGTAGGAATCAGCCGACTCCTTTACCCAGGAAGTATCGTGGGAAATCCAAAGTACGCCAATCTTCCAGTCCCGCTGTGCCTGACGAATCTGATTAACCAATTCCGCCGTGTGCATACTATCTAAAGCAGAACTCGGCTCATCTAGAATCAACAAATCTGGCTTTTTGGCAAGCGCTTGAGCAATGTAAGCCCGTTGCTTCTGCCCCCCAGATGCCTGAGCCAAAGGCATATCAGCCAGCTCACTAAGGTCGAGGCGAGCGAGGGCATCTGACACGCGTTCCTTTTCTTCGTGACTTAACCAAGGCAAGCCCGCGTCCCGAATCCCCAAGCCAACAAATGCTTTAATTGATAAGGGATAGTCATCTCCCAAATCTCGAAACTGAGGTACATAGGCCAATTTATTCGTGTGGACCTGAATGGTATCTGAACTCTCCCCAGTCAAAGCGGATTGGATCAACGCTCTAATAAGAGTCGTCTTCCCTGCTCCGTTTTCACCAAGAACAACGGTCAGTTGATCACCAGCTAGAGCAAAGGAAACGTCCTTTAAGATCATCTTTTTTCCAAAAGAAACGGTATAATGGTTCACTTGAATCTGTTCTGTCATCATCATTTCCTCGGTATCAAAAAAGACCCACAAGCGGGTCATTTTAATTTGAAATTACCTTAATCAGCAAAATCAATATCTACGTTTTTAGTTAATACGTCAGTATAACTATAAGAGGCACGTTCAAACTGTGCTTCTTCGTCTAATTCCACAACAAATAGGGAAGGGAAAGTTGAACGAAGAATACCTGAACGTCTTGTATATTTCTTGCGGCCAGCTTGAGAAACAACTGTCACTTCTTCTCCGATGTGCGCATCGAGGCGCGACTTAATCTCTTCTAAGGTTGACATAGGAACCGCCTTTCTCATTTAACAATAATGATTATAACCTAATGTTAATAATTTATCAAGTGAAGGGGCAATTTATGTAGAATCATTCAATTTTACTTAAAAAACTGATTCAACTTTTAGAGCATTGTAGAGATCAGTGAACTCCGCTAACGTCAAGCGTTCAGCACGAATCCCAGGTTCAATTCCGGCCTTTTCCAGGGCTGAAGTCAGCTTGACTTTTGTCTTCTCTTCCTTGCCAAAACGTTGAAGCAAGTTATTCCAAAGTGACTTACGACGGTGGGCAAAACAGGCCTTCACAAGTGAGAAAAGTTGCTTTGGTTCTTCCACTGGGTGTTCGGCTGGCTTTGGTGACAATGAAACAACCGCTGAGTCGACATTTGGCGCGGGATTAAAGGCTGCTGCAGGTACTTTTAAAGCCACCGAAACAGAAGCATAGTAGTCCAGCATAACGGTCAGAACGCCGTATTCCTTGGTCCCTGGCTTAGCGGAAAGTCGGTCAGCCACTTCCTTTTGCATCATCACCACTAACTTTTGCCAGTTAATACCCGCCTGCAGCAAAGCCAGCAGGATTGGCGTTGTAATGTAATAAGGTAAGTTCGCCACGACTTTGACTGGCGCATTTTCGCCAAAAGCATCGGACAAGACCGTCTTTAAATCCGCTTCCAAAACATCTTGTTCAAGGACTTGAACATTATCGTATGGTGACAAGGTTTCCGCCAAAATCTTCACCATGTCTGGATCAATTTCAAAGGCCAAGACCTGCTTAGCTGCACGGGCCAAGTACTCGGTCAAGCCACCGATACCAGGTCCAATCTCAACAACGTTATCTTCCTTTGTTAATTCCGCTGCATCAACAATGCCAGACAGGATGTTGCCATCCGTCAAAAAATTCTGGCCAAACTTTTTCTTAGCACGAAGACCGTACTGGTTCAAAATCGCCTGCGTACGTGCAGGTGATGCAATATCAATCGTTTTGGCCATCCTGGCCTCCTTCTAATGCTTCAATTAAATCTTTCTTTTGGTAGCCAAGGGCCTGTAAGCGGGCTAAAAACTGCTTTCCATTTCCATAGCCAATCGACAGTAGGTCACCCAAAATCCGACGTTTTTCACGGGATTCTGGTGCTCCCATTAATCCACAGGCCATCATAATGGAACGGTCAATGTCAGATGCCGTCCGCTCCCCCTTGGTCTTTTTATCGGCCTCTAACAAGACCCTTCGCAAAACAGTAACAGGAGCATGTTCGATTCCCAAGGACTTGTGCGGGTTATCCTTCTCGGCCCGTCCCTCATCTCTAGAAATACTTGCCAAAGTCACCCCCGGCACCGCCGTTAAAATCAGCTGACGCAAACGGTTCCCGTTGAAGTCCGGATCGGTTAAAACAATCACACCCCGCCGTTCTTGAGCTAGACGAATTCGTTCAACCACTTCGTCCCCCAAAGCAGAGCCTCCGGTTTCAATGGTGTCGCATTCAACTGCAAGGGCCAGACGCTGAGTATCCGACCAGCCTTCAACAACGACCACAGCATCAATTACCGGCCGCTTTTCACCAACACTTTCAGTCATGGTTCAAAAAGGCCCGGTGTGCGTTTTCAACCGTCTTGGATGCCAATTCATCACGGTCCATATCCAAAGTTTCCGCCAATGAATCCACCACGTACTTCGTCCAGCCTGGTTCGTTTGTTTTACCACGGTATGGCGTTGGTGCTAAATAAGGTGCATCCGTTTCTACCAAAATTTGATTCAATGGTACAACTTTGGCGCCCTCACGCACATCGTTTGCCTTCTTAAAGGTCACAACACCCGAGAAGGAAACGTAGTAACCCAAATCAGCCCAGGCCTTGGCCTGTTCAGCAGTTCCGGAGAAGGAATGAATCACCGCCTTCTTCACGCCCTGCTCCTTCAACACACGGTAAACATCGTTGAAAGCATCACGGTTGTGGATAATTACAGGCAAATCGTACTTTTTTGCAAGGGCGATGTGGGCAAGAAAAGACTTCATTTGTACATCACGGTCCGTATCCCAGTGGTAGTCTAAGCCTGTTTCACCAACACCGACAACGGATGGGTCCTTCAACTGCTCTTCTAACTCAGCAGCAGCCGCTTCATCGAAGTCCGGCGTATCTTCTGGCTGATAGCCAAGAACGGCATAGACCCCATCGTTTTCATGGGCAATTTCCAAAGCGCGGGCATTTCCGACTTTGTTATAACCAACCACGTTCATTTCCAAAACTTGGAATTCGTGTGCGCGGCCAAGGTAGGCAGGCACGTCAAAATAAAGCGCGTCATCGTTTAAGTGAGTGTGCGCGTCGTAAGTTGGTGCAGGTTGTTCGTTTGGGTGATAAATTGCCATGAAATCCTCCTAAGTATCTCCCCTTATTTTAGCACAGGATAGGCGTTCACACCTCTCTCCCACGTGATTCGTTTATCAAATAAAAGCCAAATAAAAAAGTCGGCCCAAGAGCCGACAATTCCACTTAAAATTTATTGAACATTTTCAGGTGCATAATTCTTCAACACACCGTTAACGAACTGCGCGTCTTCCTTCGTTGCAAATTCCTTTGCCAACTCAACCGCTTCGTCTACAACAACCTTATAAGGAGTTGGTTCTGGCAAAGTCAGTTCGTAAGCCGCAATACGCAAGATAACTAAATCAATACGTGAAATACGGTCTAACTTCCAACCAGTTGCCAAGTGCTTTGACAAGTTTTCATCCAATTCCTTAGATGTTGCCAAAACACCGTTCACTAGTTGAGGAAGAAATGCTTGGTAGGCGTCGTTACGCAATACCAAGTCGTAGTTCAAGTCCATTTGATTGTCATCAGGAACTTCCTTAACGGCTGCAAATAGAATTTGCAAGGCAGCGCGGCGCTCCTCATGTCGTGACATCTGGGTCATTTTGCTGACTCCTTCTTCGCACTTTCATCAAAAAGGTGTTCTGGATCAATCGTCTGGTGGTCTTCATCTGGTACCAATCCAGCAACAGTTACGTTAACCGAGTCAACCGTCAAACCAGCTAAGTTCGTAAGGTCAGACTTCACAGCCTGTTGAACGGCGAAGGCAACCTTAGGAATAACAGCACCGTATTCAAGAATCACTGAAAGGTCGAACGAGATTGTTCCCCGCTCGTCCTTCTTCATCATGACACCCGGAACAGCTGGCTGAAGACCCGCAACCTTAGTCAAGTACTTTGGCAAGTGCTCGTAAACCTTGGCTTGCATGGCAACAACCCCATCAACGCCTTGTGCAGCTGCCTGAGCAACTGCCTCAAGAGCAGTCTTAGAAACGAGCATCTGCCCGTCAGCCATTTGCTCTTTTGTCAGTAAAAAGTTCTTGTTTGTTAAATCAGTTGACTTTGCCATGAGCTTCCTCCTTGATTGACCAAGATTAACCGTCTTGACGGTCTAACATAACACAAAAGACTGCTTTACCAGAGCAAAGCAGTCGACATAATTAAGCGCGACCCTTGTATGAACCGTCTTCAGTGTTAACGATGATTGTTTCACCTTCGTTAACAAAGTCAGGAACTGTGATCGTTGCGCCTGTTTCAACAACGGCTGGCTTACCAGAACCAGTTGCAGTTGCGCCCTTGATACCTGGTTGTGTTTCAACAACCTTCAATTGAACTGATGAAGGCAATTCAGCCCCCAAGACTTCTGAACCGAACATCGTGATCTTCACTTCCATACCTTCAAGCATGTACTTCAAGGCTTCCTTCAAGTGATCATCAGGAATGTTGATTTGTTCAAATGTTTCAGTATCCATGAATACTCGTCCACCGTTTTCAGCGTACAAGTAAGACATTGGACGTGTCGAAATATCTGCTTGTTCGAACTTATCACCAGGACGGAACGTTACTTCGTTAACCGCACCAGTACGCAAGTTCTTCAACTTTGAGCGAACAAAAGCCGCTCCCTTACCAGGCTTCACGTGTTGGAATTCAATCACGCGCCAGATTGAGTTTGAGTACTCAATTGTCAAACCTGTCTTCAAATCATTCATGCCAATTGCCATGAGCATATCCCTCGTTTATTCGTAATTGGTGTTATTATAACAAAAAAAACAACATTTCGCACGTTTACAGAACGATTTTGTCTAGAATTTTACTCTAATAAAAGTCGCCACTTCCTTCTATCTATGGTAAAATGACAAATAAGGTTTTCGATTCGTGACAAAAAAGAATTAAATATTTTGGAGGAACCACAATGGTTTACAAAGTTTATTACCAAGAAAGTATGGACCGCAACCCAAAGCGTGAACTAACACAATCTTTCTATCTAGAGGCTGACAATCAGGCCGACGCCTACGCAATGGCTCAAAAGAACACTGATTACAACATTGAAACAGTTGAAGAACTCTCTGACGCAGCACTGGTGTACGAACAGGCTGACCCAGAATTCAAATTGACAAAGTTCAACTAACTTCATGGATAAAATTGATATTAAGCCCAACGAAGTTGCGGTCTACGCTCTCGGGGGTCTTGGCGAAATTGGGAAGAATACCTACGGAATCGAATACCAAGATGAAATTGTCATCGTCGATGCCGGAATTAAGTTCCCTGAAGATTCCCTCTTAGGAATCGATTACGTCATTCCTGACTACTCGTACTTAGTCGAAAACATTGACCGGGTCAAAGGCCTTGTCATTACCCACGGACACGAAGACCACATTGGAGCGATTGCCTACTTCTTGCAGGCTGTTAACGTCCCAGTTTACGCAGGACCACTAGCCATGGCCTTGATTAAAAACAAACTGGAAGAAAAGCAAATGTTAAACCGCGTGGAACTCCACGAAATTACGGATGGCTCCGTAATCAATTTTGGTAAGACATCCGCCGAATTCTTCCGTACCACCCACTCCATTCCCGATGTCTTTGGTATCGCCATCAAGACACCTGTTGGAACAATCGTTGAAACGGGTGACTTCAAGTTTGATTTGACACCAACTACCAAACAAAAGCCAAACCTCTGGTCAATGGCTCGCATTGGTCACGAAGGTGTTCTCCTCTTGATGTCTGATTCAACGAACGCGGAACGTCCTGAATGGACCAAGTCCGAAGCCTGGGTTCAAAAGACGGTCGACAAGCTCTTCAATCAGTTGCAGCACGGTCGAATCATCTTTGCCACTTTCGCTTCGAACATGAACCGTATCAAAATGGCAACGGATGCTGCCATCCGTCATGGTCGTAAAATTGCCGTCTTCGGACGTTCAATGGAATCTGCCATGTCAAACGGTCGCGCCCTTGGTTATTTGGATATTCCTGATGATGCCCTTGTCGAACAGTCACAAATTAAGAACATCCCCGATGATGAACTCTTAATCATGTCAACTGGATCACAGGGTGAATCAATGGCTGCCTTGGCTCGTATCGCCAACGGTACCCACAAGCAAGTTCGCTTGAAGCCAAAGGATAACGTCATCTTCTCTTCTTCTCCAATTCCTGGTAACACAGCCTCTGTTAACGCTGTGATTAACAAGTTGGAAGAAGCAGGTGCAAACGTTATTCATGGAAAGTTAAACAACATTCACACTTCTGGTCACGGTGGCCAAGAAGAACAGAAATTGATGATTTCCTTGATGAAGCCAAAGTACTTTATGCCTGTCCACGGTGAGTTCCGTATGCTAAAAGTCCATGCCGGACTCGCTGAAGAACTCGACGTACCAGCAGAAAACACTTTCATCCAAGAAAACGGTGATGTTTTGGCAATGGACGGTGTGAACCCACCCCGCCTTGCTGGACACTTCCCAGCCGAAGATACCTATATCGACGGTTCCGGAATTGGTGACATCGGATCTGTTGTCTTGCACGACCGACTCAAGCTATCTCAAGATGGTTTGGTTATCGTAACGGCAACGATTGACCTTAAGAAGAAAGAAATTCTTTCTGGTCCTGATATCTTGTCCCGAGGCTTCGTTTACATGCGTGAGTCTGGTGATTTGATTAACGACGGTCGTCACGTCATCTTCAATACGATTCGTAAGGCAATGTCTCAAAAGAACGCCTCTGAATCTGATATTCGACAGGAAATCATCGATGACCTCTCAAAGTATCTTCATAAAGAAACTGCCCGAAAGCCAATGATTCTACCTATGTTGATCATGGTTTAAGGCCGAAGGCATGCGAATAGCATGCCTTTTTTATACCAATTATTTAGGAGGGCTATTATGCCCACGCAAGCACATATCTTTGTCGGCGCTTCTCTTATTCGTCATAAAAATAAGCAGGGATTACTCGACCAATTACAGGGAGAATTAACACAAGCCAATCTAATGGCTTCTTACCGTGTTGAAAAACAGCACCACTCCCTTTATGCACAGGCCAAAATTGTGGCTCGTTCCCGCGCCTTCCAAAACATTGACCTACCAATCATCGTCATCGGAAATGAAGCAACGGCTAACGAAGTCCTTTCTGGTTTCCTAGCCATTAATCCGGACCGTAAGCTTCCCCTTCTCTTAGTCTCCTGGCCAGAAAAGGGGCTTCAAGTTCACGAGATTTTAGCTGAGATTAACGCTTCTTTGAACCAGAACACGATTATCAAGCGGCCAATTGCCAAAATTGATGGCGATGTTCCAACGAAGGGAACCCGCTACTTCTTCGACTATCTACAGATTGGTTCTGACTTTTCTGCACTACTTCCAACCTTTAATCAAAAAGTCATTTGGAAGCAGGCCGGTCAACAGTTTCTGAACTTCTGGAGTAACTTCTCCCGCAACCAAGGCAAGATTTTCTTTGCTTGGACACTGCGGCACGGGACTTCTTACCAACACAACCCAAAGACACTTGGTCTTCAGGTCCTATTAAACAAGGACAATGAAAAAGAGCCCTTCACGGTTCGTGTCGTTAACCAGGTTGCCTGGCCCAAGATTCTGCTAACCTATTTGCAAGGAAAGAAGGGACGGCAAAACCCTTCCCGCCGTGGTTTCATTTCCTTCCCATTGGGTAACGATGCTGCTTTCCACATTCGCGATTTGGAAAGTATCAAACTAGATGGCAACGTACTTGAAAACGGTGCCTACTCCTTTACCCTTTCAATGGCTGGCACCTACCCAGTAATTCAAGCAGCAAATCTTTCAAAAGATAAAAAGAAAAAGTAATCAAAAAAGCCAGCATGATGAACATGCTGGCTTTTTTATTTTATTGAATGGCAGCCTTAATTTCATCTACCTTATCCAAACGCTCCCATGGTAAGTCCAGGTCCGGACGTCCAAAGTGACCATAAGCAGCCGTTTGCTTATAGATTGGCTTTTGCAAATCGAGTGAACGAATGATTGAAAGTGGGCGGAAATCAAAGAGGTCCTTCACGACTTGTTCAATCTTATCTTCTGAAACCTTAGCCGTTCCGAAGGTTTCAATGTTTAGTGAAACGGGTTCAGCCACACCGATAGCATAGGCTACCTGCAGTTCGGCCTTATCAGCCAAACCAGCAGCAACCAAGTTCTTAGCCACGTAACGGGCGTAGTAAGCACCGGAGCGATCCACCTTAGTGGAATCCTTACCAGAGAATGCTCCTCCACCGTGATGGGCAGCACCACCATATGTATCAACGATAATCTTACGGCCTGTCAAACCAGAGTCGGCCTGTGGGCCACCAAGAACAAAGCGACCAGATGGGTTAATGTAGTACTTCGTTTCTTCATCAACGAGGTCAGCAGGCAAGACCTGATCAATAACCAACGTCTTCATGTCTTCACGCAACTGTTCAAGGGATACGTCAGCATCATGCTGCGTTGACAACACAACGGCCGCAATACGTTCCACCTGACCGTCATCGGATAGTGCCAAAGTCACTTCCCCCTTCGCGTCTGGGCGGAGGTAAGCAACCTGTCCTTCTTCACGGACGGCTCGAATCTTACGCATCAACTGGTGGGACAAATCCAGGGCCAATGGTAGATAGTCAGCCGTTTCGTTTGTGGCATAACCAAAGACCATTCCTTGGTCCCCTGCTCCCAGTTGGTCAGGGTCATCATCGGCGTTATCAACGGCCTGGGCAATGTCTGCAGACTGTTCAACAATTTTGTTTGAAACGTTAATAGAATCGGCTGAGAACCCAAGTTCTGGCTTATCATAACCAATGGCGCGAACCGTCTCAACGGCAATTTGACGAATGTTAACATAGGCCGTCGTTGAGAGCTCTCCAAAGATGGAGACATCACCAGTAGAAGTCGTTACTTCAATGGCCGCACGGGCCTTAGGGTCCTGTTCCAAGACCGCATCCAAGATAGCATCGGCAATTTGGTCTGCGACTTTATCAGGATGGCCATTGGCCACCGATTCAGCTGTAAAATACTTTGTCATTTCCTATTCCTCCTTACTATCAGAAACCATAAGAGCAAAAGAAAAGCGCCCAAAGCAAGCCTTTGGACGCAATGACTTTGCCTATCTTACAGAATTACCACCGTGCACATGCCGGTTGGTGCAGGATCATCGTGCTGTATCACTTCCCTGCTCTTGATAGCTGTTGTAATGTATATTTGTTATTCTACATGATAAAATGAGAAAGTACAAGAAAACACTCGAGGAATAACATGAACGAAGAGCCACAAAAGGATAATCAAAGCAGCAAAACTGCTGAAACCACATTACCAACAGCTGCTCAAAATTTCTTTTCCCGTAGTCGACGACGTGAGGAAAAAGAACAAGAAGCTGACAAACAAGTAAAACCTTACGCAAAACTTCCAGCAGTTCAAGCTTACACAATGCCAATCATCACATTGGCCTTAACCGCCATCTGGTGGATTAAGCCCATGCTAAACGGAACTTTAACAGATAAATTAACTTTCGAACAGGTCTGGCCTTTGCTGGCCTACTCGATTTTCTGTGCCGCAGCGATTGCTCTAGAAGTCGTCGAACGCTTTGAAAAGAAGGATTGGCGTATCTACGCCTTTCTTACTGCTTCGCTTGTTGTGCTCTTTTCTTCCTCACTGCGGAATCGTTTTGAAATTCTAGTGCTACTGCTATTACTCATTTTAGTTTTAGCCATTCTTCCATTCCCAATGGTTCAATTACAAAACGGGTTGGGATTAGTCGCACTAGCTTCCCTAATTACTTTCTCCGTTCCAGTCTGCGTTGCCTTCCTGGCTAACAACTATGTCGATCAGACCTTCTTAAACAGCTCCTGGACGTTTTTTTACGCCACTCTCTTCTATCTTACCGCTCTCTTCTTACCCAAGTCTCAGGGGCGCCTTCTTGGCCTTCTAACAGGCGGCCTATACATCGGTCGGTTACTTATCTTCCATTCTTTCGGTCCAGCGACCATCTTGGCCTTAATTCTAGTAATCGGCGTTTATACCCTTTCCTTTATCCGACCATTAACCTACCGTTATCAACCAGCTGCAGCGATGCTGGCCCTCTTACTTTCAGTACTAGCTTTATAAAATAATGAATTTGTAACTTTCCATTAAATCGTTAACCTCGTGTTAATGATTTTTTATTTTATTCATTAGTTAAAAATAACTAAAAAAGACAGCCCAATCGTAATCGATTGAACTGCCTTTTATTAACTTACTATTTACATAATCGTCGTTGTATAAGACTTATCATCCGACTTACGAACGAGGATTGCCTGCGTTTCGTTAGCCGTCTTAATCGTGATTTGAACAGGCGCTGATGAAGGTAAGAACTTAACGGCAGCTGAAGCCACATAGTTTGCGAAGGCTTCAATTTCTGTCTGTGAGAAGAACTGCGTTGTAACAGTGACCTTCATTGACTGTAACTTTGAGTTGGTAAACTTACCAACAGCTGTCGCCCCAGCAATGTTTGGGAAGAAGCTTGAAATATCATTCTTAAAGTTAGTAAAGCCAGTGTTTTCATCAGATCCAACGGATGATGAATCAGAAGATTCCTTAGGGAATACAACGGTTTTATCATCAATATCTGTCCATGACGAAATGTTTGTTCCAGACTTTGAAGTTGTTTCTGAATAGAAATTACCAGAACCAAGTGAGTCTTCAGAGGCATTCGCATACATGGCAATCACAATCGGAATGTTCTTGGCAACACCATTTTGAGCACGGATCTGCTTAATCAGCTTTGGTGCAATCTTCTTACCATAAGCAATTCGATCTTCTTCTGAAATGCTCTGGTAGTAGTTGGCCCCATATTGTTCCTTTTGGTAGGTATCCTGCGTGTTCATTGCCACACCGACAACCATTCCCGCCAACTTCAAGTTTGAACCGTCCTTGGTCATGAAGTCTTGTTCAGTCAAACTCTGAACGTAAATTGGATTACGTGAAGAATCCGTCTTTCCGTTATCCTTAGGGTTTAAAGCAGTAGTATTCGAATCAGTTTGACGGGCCAAGAGACCGCTAACTGTGTCTGATGACAAATACTGTCCCTCTTGGAAGATATAACGTCCCGTCTTGAAATGGCTCTTTGCCAAAGTCAACAAGCCGGACTCAAAGTCCTTCGTATCAACTGCATTTCCCTGGGAAGTAGCCGTCAAACCACGAGCGGCAGAAGTGAGGTAATGCCCATCTTTAATAACCGTCTGGTACTGTCCCGCACCGTTTTGGGTCAACTGCACACCCTTTGTTTTCGAAGTTGAAGGGCCCTGTGATGATAGATTAACAACGAAAAAGAAGATTCCTAAGACGATGACAAGAACCAATCCAATAATAATCCAGGTTCTCATTTTGATGCGTTTTAACATAAATATTCCTCTTTATGAAAGATAATAATCAAATTTAATTACTTTCATTACCTTGAGCGGTTAAGAACTCCTGCTCATTCCAAACGGTAATACCAAGTTCTTCCGCCTTTTTCAGCTTTGAACCAGCATCCGTTCCGGCAATTACTAGGTCCGTTTTCTTAGAGACGGACCCTGTGACTGAAGCACCATGTCCTTCAAGCCAAGCAGCAATCTCGCTGCGCGAACTTACTTCTAGTTTACCAGTCAAAACAATCTTTTTACCATAGAAAAATGAATTTTCATCAATTGGTCCCTGATCGGAATGGTAAGCCATGTTCACACCAGCCTGGGCTAATTCAGCCAAAAGAGCCTGGGCTTCTGGTTCTTTGAAGTATTTAACCAATGAATCAGCAATCGCCTGGCCGACACCATCAATGGCGACAATGTCTTCTTCTGACGCTGAAGCAACCTTTCCCAGGTCACCAAGACTTTGCAAAATTGTTTTGGCAGCCTTTGCGCCCACTAGTCGAACACCTAGTCCAAAGAGCAAACGGTCGGCGGAATTATCCTTAGAAGCAGCAATTGCGGCCAAAAGATTATCTGCTGACTTTTCCTTAAACTTATCCAAGGTGAGCAGTTCTTCACGATTCAATGAGTAGATAGAGGCGACATCCTTAACCAGCTTCTTGTCTAATAACTGAGAAACAATTTGGGGTCCCAAACCGTCGATGTTCATCGCGTTTCGTGACGCAAAGTGGGTCAATCCCTCTTGAATTTGAGCAGGGCAAGCTGGGTTCATGCAGCGCAAGACCACTTCCCCTTCGACGTGAACCAATTCGGCTCCACAGGCTGGACAAGTCGTTGGAATTTCATAAGGCTTAGAATCCGCTGGACGCTTTGACAAAATGACCTGACCAATTTCAGGAATGATATCCCCGGCTTTGTGCAAAGTCACGGTGTCACCCACGCGAACCCCCTTCATTTCTAAGTAATCAGGATTATGCAAGGAAGCACGCTGCACTGTTGTTCCGGCTAGTTGGACAGCATCCATAGCCGCCGTTGGTGTCACCGCCCCCGTTCGGCCGACTGTCCATTCAATGTCACGGACAACGGTTTCCGCTTCTTCAGGTGGGAACTTATAGGCAATGGCCCAGCGAGGAACCTTGACCGTGTTACCAAGGTCGATTTCATCGTCGAAATTATTGACTTTGACAACCACACCATCAATGCCATATGGAAGTCCCTCACGCTTGGCAGTGTACTCTTCCAAGTATGGTTCAACTTCAGACATCTGATTGATAACCCGGTTATCCGGATTGGTTGGCAAGCCTAACTCACGGAAACGGTCGAGCAAGCCAGCCTGAGTGGTTACACCCAACTGATCTGGCTCAGCCGTGTAATAGATAAAGGCGGACAAGTTTCGCTTTTTTGTTTCGCGGGCATCCAGCTGACGCAATGATCCAGCCGCCGCGTTACGAGGGTTGGCGAAAGGCTCCTGCCCTTCTGCTTCCCGTTCCTCGTTCAACTTAGCAAAGGACGCCTTTGGCATATAAATCTCACCGCGGACTTCGACTGTCACGTCTTCTGGCAAAGTCTTGGGTACATCCTTGATTGTCATGACGTTAGCTGTCACGTCTTCCCCAACCAATCCGTTTCCACGGGTTGATGCCTGAACTAGCTTTCCCTGTTCATACTTCAGGTTAATGGCCAGGCCATCAATCTTTAATTCTAGATTGTACTTTGGCTGGAAGCCCAAAGCTTTCTTAGTCCGGTCTTCCCATTCTTGTAATTCTTCTAGGGAGAAAACATCCCCCAATGACAACATTGGGACTGGGTGTTGCACCTTTGGCAAGCCAGACTTAGTCTGGGCACCCCCAACGTTTTGGGTTGGTGAATCTTGTTTAATAAACTGTGGAAAGGCCTGTTCCAAAGCTTGCAAACGGGCGTACTGTTCGTCGTAGACGTGGTCTTCAACTAATGGGGCATCCTTTTCATAATAGGCAATTCCATAATCAGTCAAGCGGTCCTGCAGGGTCTGAATTTCCTTCTTCGCCTGTTCCGTTGTGAGGTCTTTAATGTTAATTGGCTCTGGCATGAAAACTTCCTTTCCATCTTTTTATTGCTATGTACAAGTCTGTTCTAAAAACAAGAACAGAACTTTTAAGTTTTTTATTAATTAATTTGCCTTGGTAATTGGCGCAAAGGCAGCCAAAAGTTGTTTGATGCCATCTTCTGGGAAGGCAACCTTCAACTCCTGGTCCTCAGCCGAACCGGTCACCGAAACAACCGTTCCGATTCCCCACTTCTTGTGCTGGACCTTATCACCGGCCTGCCATGACACACCTTCCGCACCAGTCGTCTTACTTTCAGACTTCTGAACAGCAGAGGCTTGAACTGGACGACCCTGGTAAGTTGTGGCAGTGGCACGAAGGAACTTCGATGATAAGCCAGGCTGAGTGGCTGATGAACCGGCTGGATAGGCCTTTTCAATCAAATCATCCGAAATTTCATCAATAAAGCGGGAAGGCTGGTTGGACTGCGTCTTTCCGTAGAGCATACGGGAGAAAGCGTTGGTCAAATATAACTTCTTCTCGGCACGTGTAATTCCAACGTAGGCCAAGCGGCGCTCTTCTTCGAGTAAATCTTCGTCCTGAGCAGCTCGTCCTAGTGGGAACAATCCTTCTTCCAAGCCAATCAAGAAGACGACTGGGAATTCCAATCCCTTGGCGGCGTGCAACGTCATTAGCGTTACTGCCCCTGAATCTTCTTCAACGTTATCCAAATCGGCCATCAAAGCCGTTGAACCTAAGAAGTCCGTCAAAGGATCAACCGCATCCTCAGCATCCTTATCGTACTTCGCCTCAAATTCCTTGGTAACTGAAATAAATTCGTCCAAGTTTTCCAAACGGGACTGTGATTCAGGGTCAGACTTTTGCTGGAGCTCCTTACGATAGCCCGACTGGTCCAGAATCAAATCAGTCAATTCCGACACTTCCAAGAACTCGGCCTGCTGGCGGAAGTTGTTAATCATTTCCGCAAAGGCCAGCAACTTGGTTGCAGCCGCTGGACGAATGTCCGGTGCCATTTCGATTTGATCGATGGCGGCTAACATTGGCAGGTTAATTGAATCAGCAAAAGTGAAGAGTCGGTCCAAAGTTGTTTGACCAATGGAACGCTTTGGCACGTTGATAATCCGTTCCAGAGCAGCGTTATCAGCTGGATTGGCTACCAAAGAGAGGTAGGCCATGATATCCAAAATTTCCTTACGGTCGTAGAATTTGTGTCCACCAACAATTGTGTAAGGAATGTTGGCCTTCACCAGCGCTTCTTCCATCGCACGTGATTGCGCGTTGGTTCGGTAGAGAATGGCAAAGTCCGACAGGGACTTCTTCTCTTCCCGCTGGGACTTTTGAATCTTACCCAAGACATAGTAAGCCTCGTCCTGGGCTGATTGGGCACGGTAATAGGTCAGCTTTTCACCCTTACCATTTTCCGTCCACAACTTCTTTGGCACACGCTCGTTGTTATTGTTAATCACATCATTGGCGGCATCCAAGATATTTTGTGTTGAACGGTAGTTCTGTTCCAAGAAAACAGACTTAGCGTCAGGCCAATCCTTCTCAAAGTTCAGGATGTTTTGCATGTTAGCACCACGCCAGCCATAGATTGACTGGTCGGCATCCCCAACAACGGCTAGGTTGCGTGATCCCTGCGCCAGCATGTTGACAATCTTATACTGGGCGTCGTTGGTATCCTGGTACTCATCGACGTGCAGATAACGGAATTGTTCTTGGTAGCGCTGCAAGACCTCTGGCGCCTTCTCGAAGAGTTCAATCGTCTTCATAATCAAATCGTCAAAGTCGACCGACTGTGTTTGGGCTAAAGCCTTCTGATAGGCACGGTAGACCTCAGCCACCCGTTCCTCATAGTAGTTACCAGCCTGCTGGGCGTAATCCTTTGCCGTCAGCAATTCATTCTTAGCGTTTGAAATCGTTCCCAAAATTGTCCGTGGATCGTACTGGTTAGAATCCAAGTTCAACTCGTTAACTACTCGCTTGACCAGGGTCTTTTGAGCAGATGAGTCCAAAATGGTAAAGTTCTTACCCAAGCCAATCTGTTCCCCATCGCGACGGAGAATTCGCACGGCTAGGGCGTGGAAGGTTGATACCCAAACGGATTGTGCCACTTCTGGATCAACTAGTTTTCCAATACGCTCACGCATCTCACGAGCGGCCTTGTTCGTAAAGGTAATGGCTAAAATCCGCCATGGCCGAACATCTAAATCTTCAATCAGGTGTGCCACACGGTGTGTTAGCACACGGGTTTTACCTGAACCGGCGCCGGCCATAATCAACAGTGGTCCTTCAGTCGTTCGAACCGCCTCGGCCTGCTTCTCGTTCATCCCCTTGGTTAATTCTTCAACAGTCATTTTGCCATCCTAAAGTCTTAATATCGCTCCTTCCATTTTAGCATAGAAAGACGCTTTCTCTTACCCTATCTCCCGGGGAAAAAGGAACAATGTACAGGACTTTTCCCACAAAAAAAGTCCGCTAAAGCGGACAAATTCACTATCCATTAACTCACTAAATCAAAACGATGCAAATGGTATTTATCAATCACCTGAATCAACTTCTCGGCGTAATCAGGATCAGTCGCATAACCATCAGTCACTAACCCCTTTGCTGCATCTTGGTAATTTTTTGCCGCTAGTACGTGGGCATACTGCGTTGGATTCCAAGAGGTCCCTGACTTCAGCAATTGCGCATGGGCTAACATGGAAGCCTGCCAGGAAGAGTAAGAAACAAAGGCGGCATTAACCGTTACCCAAGAGCCGTTTTCATACTCTTTCGTTGCCATGGTTACCGATGGTTGACCCGCCGATGCTTTCACCCCAAAAAGGTTATGAGCTTGAGTAGCTAATTCAGATTTACCAAAATCTGATTCGAGGGCTGCTTGTCCCAAAGAAATTGATGCAAAAATACCATACTGCTGCTGTATCTTTTGAGCATATGGCGCCCAGGCCTTCAATTGCTTTGAACGTTCATCCTCTAAGCGGGCTTCCTTACGGTCTTGAATAAATTGAGGTGTCATAACACCCGCTGCAACAATCAGAGTCAATAGAGCCAGCACAGCAATAAAATAACGGCGTCGTTCTTTTTTATTTCGCGGTATTTTCAGCCACTTGCGTCGCTTTCTTTTTGCCATGCCTTCCTCCTGACTTTTATTACATTTATTTACTATACAACTTTTTAATAATAAGTAAAAATAGCAATAAAAAAAGCCCTGATTCTGGGCTTTGATAAAACTTACTTTTTGAAATCTGCACCTTGTAGATTAATTGTCTTGTGCTTGTTAGACAATTGGAAAACGGCGCCACGGCTACCGGTTTGTTGTGAAATCGATGAGTTCTTATCGTACATCAAAACAACAGTATCACCATTAACGTAGTACTTACCACCCACCTTGTTGCTTGGGTTCGACTTGTTATAGAAAGAATAAGTTGACTTCGTGAATGAAAGAACCGCAGTTCCATCCGTTGTCTTGTAAGTATATTGTCCAGAAAGCTTCGTGCTGTCCTCATATACCTTATAGCCAACACCGGCTCCAGCAATAATAACAACGAGCAATACGACAATCGCTGTGATCCACTTGCTCTTCTTAGATATGTTTTTCAAGCTAAACTTTTTTGAAGACTTTTCTGCCATAATTTCAATACCTCTTTTCTTATCTAGACTATTCTTCTGAGTTAGAAAGTCAAGGCCATTTAAACACTTCAGCGAATAGCTGTCAAAAAAAAGCCCCTAAAAAGGGACTTTTTCTTAAGTTTTATTCAAAATTTGAATCATCATCCAAGAAAGTGTTCAACACTTCTTCGACCATTGCCCATTCGGCATCGTCTTCGATTGGCATCAAGTTGCCTTCCTTTGACTCACCGTCTTCTTCAGGGTTGAAGATGTATGCTTGAACATCAACCTGTTCATCTTCTTCAACACCATCTGGGACGAGCAAGATGTATGACTTATCGTATTCTTCTGAATGGAAAGTGAAGAGCACTTCGTACAAGGCTTCATCGCCGTTGTCATCCACAAGGGTAATCTTATCAATTTCAGGGTTTTGTTTTGCCATGCTATTATCCTTTTTAAATCTTATAGTTTGGTCAACTTGCCGTTTGCATCTAAATAGTTTTTCAAAATAAACTCTGCGGCAATTTTATCAATGACCTGCTTACGCTTTTTACGAGAAACATCGGCTTCTTCGATTAGCATTCGCTCCGCTTGAACCGTCGTTAAACGTTCATCTTGAAAGTCCGTTGGTAGACCAAAACGGTCTTCCACCATTTTAGCATAGGCTCTAGAAGCTTCTGCACGGGGACCTTCTGAATTATTCATATTTTTAGGTAAACCTAAAACAACAGCGTGAGCATTTTTCTCCTTGATAATCTCACCAAGGCGATCCAAGCCGAATTCCTTCTCATCCTCATTGATGCGAATGATTTCAACACCTTGAGCCGTCCAGCCCATGGGATCTGAGACCGCCACACCAACTGTTCTGGAACCTACATCTAATCCGAGTATCCGCATTACTTTTTCAAATAGGCGTGTACGAGTTCCTCGATAATCTCGTCACGTTCATGCCGCTTAATCAAATTACGGGCATCGTGCAAGCGAGGAATATAGGCTGGGTCACCAGACATCAAGTAACCAACGATTTGGTTAATTGGGTTATAGCCCTTCTCTTCCAAGGCTGCATAAACCAAAAACATCGTATCATGTATGTCCTTTGGCTCCTGTTGGCCAAAATCAAAAATGGCTGTCTTATCACTTACGCTCATCGTACACACTCCTTTCTTTAACAAATCTTAAGGTTTCTTCTTGCCTCTAGTTTAACACGATTTCCGGTCTTGGACAGTTAAACTATCAAAAAAGTCGGTGTCGGTCTAGACAGCTAGAACAGTTCTAGCCAACTAAATCAGCACCAACTCGACTTTTTAAACTTCAGCAATTAATTCCTTGGCCTTATCCAAAGCGGCTGGAATCTGGTCTTGGTCCTTACCACCGGCTTGCGCCATGTCAGGACGACCACCACCGCCACCACCAACAATTGGAGCAATGGCTTTAACAATGTCACCGGCCTTTACGCCAGCGCCGTTGGCCGTCTTATCAGCGGCAACCAAGAGGTTCACCTTTTCGCCAATGGCAGCAGCCAAAATCAAGACGTTGGAAGCGCCCTTATCACGCCAAGCATCGGCCATTTGACGCAAACCAGAAGCGTTTTCAACCTTCACAGAAGCAGCAACAACGGACAAGCCGTTAATGTCTGCTGGGTTCTGCCAAAGTTCAGTGGCCTGCAAAGCTGCCAACTGACCTTGCAAGGCCCCCATCTGCGTCTTAGCTTCCTTCAATTCGGCAGCCAAATCGGCCACACGGTCTGAAACAGCCAAAAGGTTTGGCACCTTCAAGTTCTTTGCGATTGTTTGCAAAGTTTGTTCTTCGGCTTCAAAGTCAGTCAAAGCAGGCAATGATGTCATCGCTTCAATACGACGGATACCAGCGGCAACCCCTGATTCAGAAGTAATCTTAAAGAGGTTTAATTCGGCCGTTGACTTAGCGTGTGTACCACCATCGAATTCACGGTTGTAATCGCCGATTGAAACGATACGAACCGTGTCACCGTACTTGTCGTCAAAGACGGCAACGGCACCAAGCTTCTTGGCGTCTTCAATTGACATTTCTTCCCAAGTAATTGGCAAGTTTCGTTGAATTTGACGGTTCACTTCGTCTTGCACCTTGTTCAAAGTAGCCTGATCAACAGGTCCTTCGTGGTTGAAGTCAAAGCGCAAGTATTCAGGTTCAACCAATGAACCGGCCTGGTGGACATCCCCACCAATCACGTTACGCAAAGCTTGGTCAAGCAAGTGGGTAGCCGTGTGGTTCAATGAAACAGCGTGGTGACGTTCCATATCAACGGCGAGGTCAACCACTTGTCCAACTTGAACATCATCAGCCAATTCCACTTCGTGGATGTTTTGACCATTTGGTCCAGCCTGCACGTCACGCACTTCGGCAACGATGTCGCCATTCTCGTCCTTGACTGTACCAAAGTCGGCTACCTGACCACCCATTTCTGCATAGAATGGTGTTTGGTCGAAGACCAACCAGGCAGTGGCGCCGGCCTTAGCAGAGTCGGTGTTCACGGCTACGCCAGAATCGTCATGAGCGATGATGGCTACAATCTTGGCACCATCAACAGCCGTCTTTGACCAACCAACGTACTTAGAGTCAACCGTCAAATCAGTCAAGGCAGCGTTTTGAACACCCATGGCGTGTTCCTTACCACGCGCAGCACGAGCACGGTCCTTTTGTTCTTGGAGGGCCTTCTTGAAGCCTTCCATGTCAACCGTCATCCCCAAGTCAGTTGCTTGTTCAGCAGTCAATTCAACTGGGAAACCGTAGGTATCAGACAACTTGAAAGCGTTTTCCCCTGAGATTTCCTTTGAGCCAGCAGCCTTCGCTTCTTCAACGAATTGGTCGAACATGGCCAAGCCGGCCTTCAAGGTCTTGTTGAAACGCTTTTCTTCGGCCGTCATGATAGATTCAATCAAGCTTTCCTTTTCCTTCAATTCAGGATAGAAGGCATCGAGCGTACCAACCATTGAAGGAACAATCTTAGCTAAGAAGTTTCCTTGGATGCCTAACTTTTGACCGTGCAAAACGGCACGACGGAGCAAACGGCGGATAACATAACCACGACCTTCGTTAGAAGGCTTGGCTCCATCTGAGATGGCAAAGGCAACAGCACGGACGTGATCGGCAATCACCTTGAAGGAAACGTTGTCTTCCGTATCCTTGGTTTCATCGTACTTCTTACCATCCGTCAATGGTTCGATGGCGTGGATAATTGGTAAGAAAAGATCCGTATCAAAGTTTGTACGACCGTTCTGGAAAACAGAAACCAATCGTTCAAGTCCCATCCCCGTATCAATGTTTTTATGTGGTAGTTCTGGGTAAGTACTGTTGTCAGTTAATCCAGGCAAGTGGTTAAACTGTGAGAAAACAATGTTCCAGATTTCCAAGTAACGTTCGTTTTCACCACCTGGGTACATTTCAGGGTCATCAGCAGGCAAGTCCGCAAAAGCTTCGCCACGGTCGTAGAAAATTTCTGAATCGGGACCTGAAGGACCTTCACCAATATCCCAGAAGTTGTCTTCCACTTCGTAGATGTGGCCATCTGGCAAGTCGGTCTTTTCCCAGATTGCCTTTGATTCCTGGTCCTTAGGGTAAACCGTCACGTACAACTTTTCCTTATCCAAGCCGTACCATTCAGGTGACGTCAATAATTCCCAAGCCCAAGGAATGACTTCTTCCTTGAAGTAATCACCAATTGAGAAGTTTCCCATCATTTCAAACAATGTATGGTGGCGGGCTGTCTTTCCAACGTTTTCGATATCGTTAGTACGGATGGCCTTTTGGGCGTTAGTCAAACGAGGCTTTGGTGGCACAACTGAACCATCAAAGTACTTCTTCAAAGTGGCAACCCCTGAGTTAATCCACAACAAAGATGGATCGTTGTCAGGAATTAGTGACTTAGAAGGGACCACCAAGTGGTCCTTTGATGCGAAGAAATCCAAGAACATTTGTCGGATTTCTGCTGATGATAATTCTTTCATAGACAGCTCCTTTTTAAAACAATAGAAAAAGCCATCACAAAGAGCGGACGCGTGACCGTGGTACCACCGCTGTTTGTAATGACTGTTAAAGTCTTACCTCAAACCTTGTAACGCCAGGAAAGCGCCCTTGCGGGCTTGCAACTGGGAGCACAGAAAATGGCCGCCTAACCCTTTTCACCAACCAGGGTCTCGCTTAAAGGCTAGTCATTACTGCATGACCAATCAATACTGCCATTATAGCATAAGAGCGCCGCCGTCAACCATTTAAAGCAACAAAAAAGCCGGCTGAGGCCGACTTTTATAAAACTTACTTTGAGTTCTTGGCACCGTAGAAGGCGTAAACCAAGAGACCGATTAGGAACCAAGCCCCGGCGTAAAGCTGTGCTTGTGTATCCAACGTGTAGAAGATGTATCCTGCACCAAGGGCTGCCAATGCTGGCAAAACTGGGTAAAAAGGCATCTTAAAGCCAGGAACTGGTAGGTCCTTTCCTTCTCGTGGACGCAAGGCGTAGATACCAAGTGACACGATCATGAAGGCAATCAAGGTTCCGGCAGAAATTAGGTCAGCCAATTCAGTAAATGAGAAGACCGAACCAATCAAGATGGCGATCACTGTAAGAGTCAACAAAGCGTTGTTTGGCTGTCCCTTTTCAGAAACCTTACCCAAAAAGCTTGGCAACAAACCATCACGTCCAAAGGCGTAAAGCAAACGTGAACCAGCTAGCATCATTCCAATCAAACCAGTAAACATACCAGCCAGTGAAACCACTGACAGGATGTGTGAAGTCCAAGTGTGACCAGATTCAAGAAGGGCCCAGGCAGCAGGCGCCGCGTTGTTTGCGTAACGGCTGTAGTGGAACATTCCAACAAGAACCATAGAAACCGTCACAAAGAGTGCAGTGGCAATCAACAACGAACCAATGATTCCACGTGGCATTGTCTTTTGTGGGTCCTTGGCTTCGGCTGAGTTGGCAGCGATTGAATCAAAACCAATGTAAGCCAAGAAAATTTGGGAAGCACCAGCAGCAATTCCCTGCCAACCACCGAAGGTAGTACCTTCAACATGGGTAGGAATAAAGTGTGCGTAGTTGCTTGGCTGGATGGCGGTTGCCCCAACGATGATGAAGAGGATGATAACGGCAACCTTCAAAACAACCAAAGTATTTTCAACACGGGCCGTGTTCTTCGTTCCACGGAACAAAAGAGTCGTCACTGTCAAGATAGCCAACAAGGCAAAGAGGTCAACGATTCCCCCATTACCACCAGCCAATGGATTGGCTAAGGCATTTGGCAAAGTCCAACCAAATGAAGACAAGAAGAGCTTAAAGTTGGCTGACCACCCCGCTGCAACGAAGGCAACGGCGATAAAGTATTCAGCTAAAAGTGCCCAACCAGCAACCCAACCAAAGACTTTACCGAAAACAACGGAAGCCCAAGAGTAAACAGAACCTGCAAATGGCAAAACAGAAGCAAATTCAGCGTAGGCAAAGGCCGTCAAGCCAGAAACTACGGCTGCAATCAAGAATGAAATCGTCACGGCTGCACCAGCGTGCGTTGCGGCAACAATACCAGGCAAAGTAAAGATGGCGGCACCAACAATGGTTCCAACACCCAAAGCGAGCATTTCCTTTACGCCAAGCGTCTTATTCAGATGCTTATCTGATTGTTCAAAGGCGCTTGGATCAGCTTTTTTTAGCCAAGCACCTTTTTTATTCTCTGATGTCATAATTCCCCTCAGTTCTTTCTAATAAACTTCTTAGAATATTACCAGTATTTCTGCTGCATGTCAATTTCTCTCACATGAAAAATTTAATAAATATTAAAAAAAGTCGAATCTTTCGATTCGACTTTTGATAAATTATTCAGCTGGTTCTTCGTAGTCAACTGTATCGTTAACCTTCTTAGCACGCTTGAAGTGCTTTGTAATCAAGTGTGAACCCTTACCCCAGGCATAGAACGCCAAGGATACAAAGGCAACCATCACGAAGTCCCATGGATAGTGAACCCAACCCACACCGTTAAATTCAACTGAACCGATGTATGATTCAATTGACAAAACGATAAGGTATGAAAGCAACCAGAATGAACCCTTCAATTGCTTCTTCGTCTTTTCCCAAGTGAAGCCTTGCTTCCACTCATAGTAGAAGTAGAATGGCAAACCAAGGATGATAATCAAGATAACTTCAATGGTTGTTGGCCACATTGCCCAGTACGTAGCAAGTGATGCCAAGATAAAGGCCAATGGTGCCATCCACTTCATTGACTTTGACTTAAATGGACGCGTGAAGTTTGGCGCCATTTCACGAAGTGACATAACCGTAACTGGTCCAGTCATGTAAGCAATCAATGTCGCTGTTGAAATAACAGCGGCCAAAGTTGCCCATGAACGGAACAAGGAAACCATGATCATTGAAAGAACAGCATCGGTCACCATCGCCATACGTGGGATACCGTACTTCTTGTTAATCTTACCAATGAATTGTGGGATGTGCTTGTCGGATGCCATCGCTGCCAAGACACGACCGGTTGAAGCGGCGAAAGAAACACCGGTTCCGAATGGTGAAATAAAGGCATCGGTATAAAGCAAGATTGATAACCAGTTCAAACCAACCAAGATAGCCAAATCAGCAAATGGTGATTGGAAATCAATTCCATGCCAACCGAACTTTGCAATTTCAGAAGGTTCGATGGCTGTGATGAAGGTCGACTGAATCAAGATGTACATAACAGTCGCAATTCCAAGTGAAATCACAATTCCACGTGAGATATCCTTCGTAGGGTCCTTCACTTCAGAACCAAAGTTAATGATGGTCTGGAAAGCGTTGAAGGAGAAAATAATACCAGAAACAGTCGTCGCCGCAAAGATTGGGGCTGAACCGTATGGCATGAATTCATGCATGTTTGACCCATAGTTTGATGGGTGGAAAGATGCAATCGTCAACATAATAATTGTCAACAATGGTACCCCCAACTTGAAGAAGGAGATAAATGACGTAAAGCGTGTCAGCAATGTCACTGACCAGTAGTTCAATAATGTAAAGATGGCAATGAAGGCAAAGACAACCAACAAACCGGGAGTGGTAATCTGACCACCCTCAAGGAAGTGGTGCGTCCAGTTCGCCCATGACCAAGGCCATGTTGCCATATACTGAACGGCTGCAACCGCTTCAATAGGAATCAAGGTAATCAAAGACACCCAGTTGGCCCAAGAAGCAATGAAGCCGAGCAGTGAACCGTGCGTGTACTGAGCGAACTTTGACATCCCCCCAGACTGTGGAAACATCGTTCCCAATTCAACGTACGTGTAGGCAATGACACCGATAACCACGGCACCAATCACCCAAGAAATGATAGCCGCTGGTCCAGCCACACGGGTTGCTTCCCAAGAACCGAACAACCATCCGGAACCAATCAAAGAACCTAACCCCAGCAGAACCAGCTGCAATAAACCAATTTTATTAGATTTCATAATAACCTTTCGTCTCTTTTCAAAGTGACCACTCGTAAGTAATCATCCGATGGTCACTATTTTACCAGAAACACTTTGAAATGCAAAATTCATTTTTACATTTTACGACGGCAAGCAAAAAGCCACCGCCTTAGCGGTGGCTTTGGTCTTAGACTAAGACCGCCGTTAAAATCAAAATAACAATCAAACCAGTTACGGAGATAACCGTTTCCAAAACCGTCCAGATTTGGAAAGTCTGTTTCACTGATAAGTCGAAGAATTCCTTGAAAATCCAGAATCCAGCATCGTTAACGTGAGAAGCAATCAACGATCCGGCACCGATGGCCAAGGCAACCAATACCAAAAGCATGTCCCCGTGTGGGTTGGCTAACAAGATACCGTTCACAACACCAACGGCTGTGATACCGGCAACTGTGGCTGAACCAACGGCAATACGAAGCAATGAGGCAACTGCCCATGCAAAGAAAACAATGGCAATTGGTGACATTGAACCAGATGACTGGAAGAGGTCGGCAATCTTATCTGACATTCCTGAGGTAACAAGAACACCACGAAGGGCTCCACCACCACCAACAATCAACAAGATCCCTGAAACGGCGTTCATTCCTTCGTTCAATGAAGCACCAACCGTCTTCATATCACGCTTTTGCATCAACCCCATTGTGAAGATGGCCAAAATCAAAGAAATGGTCATGGCAATCGCTGGGTTTGCCAAGAAATCAATTACTTGGTACACAGCATCAGGGTTCTTAGGTGTCTTACCACCCGTTACAACCAACTTGTAAATGGTTGCGATGATCATAAAGATCAATGGGAAAACAGAAGTCAAAACAGACAATC
Source organism: Fructobacillus sp. CRL 2054 (assembly GCF_028764065.1). Taxonomy (GTDB): domain Bacteria; phylum Bacillota; class Bacilli; order Lactobacillales; family Lactobacillaceae; genus Fructobacillus. Next base: position 2,638 of record NZ_JACOFN010000002.1, on the reverse strand, counting down.
CAAATGATGGTGTCTTGTCCAAATCGTATTCCTTCACATCCCCAACGGCTTCGATATGTTCCTTAAACTGGAAAGCATCAGGAGCATACTTCTGAGCCAACTTAGTAAAGACTGGTCCGGCAACAACGGCAGTAATCACTGACACGAAAAGTCCAACCAAAAGCATCAAACCAATGTTAGCGTTCAACTGTGAGGCAACGGCTGTAGGAGCTGGTTGTGGAGGCAAGAAACCTTGTGCAGATGACAAGGCGGCTGTCATTGAGATACCCAAGTATAGCAATGGCACACCGGCTTCGATAGCAACCGCAAAGACGATTGGAATCAAAAGCACCATACCAACACCGAAAATCATTGAAATTCCGATGATGAATGAGGCCAACAAAACGGCCCATTGCAAACGCTTCAAACCGAACCAAGCAATCAAAGTCTTAGCGATTCGGTAAGAACCTCCAGCGTCAGCAACCAAACGGCCAATCATTCCACCAAAAATGAAGATGACGGCGTTTGAACCAAGGATGTTTCCCATTCCCTGGTTACCCAAAACGGCGTTTGGAATCTTAGATGGGTTCATACCCAAGAGCAAAGCCAATACAATCGCTGTAATGACCAATGAAACGAATGTGTTCAATTTGAATTTGGTGATCAAGACCAACAAAAGCAAAATGGACAGAATTAACATGATAAATTCCATGGTATTTGTTTAGGGCGTAAACGCCCCACTCCCTTATTTCTCTTAAGCCGGACGCGTATGCTTACGCTGATAGTCGGCAATGTTGTCATACTCCGTCTGCAATTGACGTGAGAGGCGAATGAAAATAGGTGCCAATTCACGGTAGGCTTCGAAGTTTTCAGGATCAGGTTGGTAAGTGTTGGACTTACCAATGTACTTGGAAATCTCGTACAAATCGTCAATTTGGCCGAGTGACTTTTGAGCAACAATAACCGCTGCCAAAGCCCCTGATTCAAAGGCTTGTGGAACAGTCACAGGTTGTTCAAAAATATCTGCAAACATTTGACGCCAAAGTGGTGAACGTGCAAATCCACCGGTTGCTTGAATGGACTTCAAGGAACCAACCACTTCTTCCAATGCCAATGAAACCATGTAGACGTTGAAGGTAATTCCTTCAAGAACGGCACGGAGCATGTTGGCACGGGTGTGAGAATGGTTCAATCCAAAGAATGATCCACGAGCGTTGGCATCCCAAATTGGAGCACGTTCGCCACCAAGGTATGGGTGGAAGAGCAAGCCATCAGATCCCGCAGGAATCTTTGAGGCAATTTCAGTCATTAAGTCGTAAGCATCTTGCCCAAGCAAGGCAGCTGTTGACTTTTCAGCATCAAAGAGGTTATCGCGGGCCCAACGGAAGACGTCCCCACCGTTGTTAACTGGTCCACCAACAACCCAGTGATCCTTATCCAAAGCGTATGTAAATGTACGTCCCTTTGGATCAATAACTGGCTTATCTGAAACGACACGGATGGCACCAGAAGTACCAATCGTGATGGCAGCGACGCCTGGTTGAACGGCGTCGACACCGAGGTTTGACAAAGGTCCATCACCGGCACCATAGACAAATGGTACATCGTCTGGCAAACCGATAACAGCAGCCAATTCCTTGTTCATACCGGTTTCATATTCATAAGGTGAAACAGGTTCAGGCAACTGGTCCTTTGACAAACCAGTTACTTCCAAAGCCTGCTTATCCCAATCGAGTTCAAAGATGTTAAAGAGGCCGGTTCCAGATGCGATTGAAATATCCATCTTGTTAGAACCGAACAAACGGTGGAACAAGTATTCCTTAATTCCAAGGTAGTGAGCAGCCTTTTCAAAAATAGCGGTCTGGTCATTCTTCAACCAAAGCATTTTTGACAAAGGTGCCATTGGGTGAATTGGGGTTCCGGTCTTTTGGTAAATTTCCATTCCCAAACCAGAAGCCTTCAATTCATCGGTGTACTTGACCGCACGTGTGTCGGCCCAAGTAATCACACGAGTCAATGGTTGCCAATCCTTATCGAAGGCAATCAATGAGTGCATGGCAGATGAGAAAGACACGGCTTTAATCGTGTTTCCCTTGCCTAACTCAGCCTTTCGTACTACCTCGCCTAATGCATTGGTAAAGGCTACGAAAATTTCATCCAAGTCCTCTTCGGCCATATCGGTTGTTTCCCGGTAAAGGGGGTAGCCGAAGTTAGCTTGTGCAGCCACTTGGTTTTGATCGTCGAACAGAACTGCCTTAGTGGACGTTGTCCCCAAGTCAATTCCAATCATATAGTCCATGTTATGTCTCCATCTTTACTTATCTATAAGATAAAATGTCGGTACAGCATATTATTCTAAACTGTGATACATGTTGCGACCACACAAAAAGCCCCCAGCATTAGGGAGCTTAGTGCAGGTTTCTTCGAATGCTTACTTAGCAGAGTCCATTGCGTGACCACCGAAGCCGTTACGCAAAGCAGAAACAACCTTTCCTGAGAAAGTATCTTCTTGCAATGAACGGTAACGCATAACAAGTGACAAGTAAATAACTGGTGCTGGAACTTCCAAATCAAGTGATTCTTCAACAGTCCACTTACCTTCACCAGATGAGTGCATACGACCAGAAATTGCTGACAACTTAGGATCCTTAGCAAATTG
>NZ_JACOFN010000027.1 GCF_028764065.1 Fructobacillus sp. CRL 2054 | reverse complement strand
ATGGTCGTCAAGGCGATGCCAACCGTGAAGTTTATTTCTGGCTACGCGATGGCAAGATACCGGTTGATTTGTCAGCTAAGACAATCAAGTTATTCGCCAAAGACGCATCTGGCGTTGTAAAGGAAACTGCTCGTATGCTGATAAAATGGACAGATTTTATGCATCGTCCACTGTATAATTATCCCAAGACTAAAAAGGAAATCAGCACATGACTAAAAGGCCACGTTACTCACAGGAATTCAAAGATGCCATT
>NZ_JACOFN010000026.1 GCF_028764065.1 Fructobacillus sp. CRL 2054 | reverse complement strand
GTAACGTCCTTGTCTGGTCACGCGAACGAACCACTACTTTATCAGATGTGTACATTTTAAAAGTACAAGAATGGGAACGAGAACGTTACATCGAGATTCGATAGACCAGAAATCTGAATCTCATTGTCCCCTTTTTCCAGTTTAATGTGACCAAAGTCCGTATCAACTGCACCAGATTGTCCGTTGTAATACAGCGTGATGCCGTTCATGGCTAGTACATCGCTAGACCCCATGTTCACATTGGCTGTGAATGAT
>NZ_JACOFN010000025.1 GCF_028764065.1 Fructobacillus sp. CRL 2054 | reverse complement strand
TTCGACGAAGGAACACCATTTGCTGACAACGATGCAAACAACGCACCAGTTGAAGGAAACACAACGCCAGAAGAAGATGCAGATGCTTCTAAGGCACAAGATGGTGACGGAGTAGACAACGATGTAGATGACTTCGACGAAGGAACACCATTTGCTGACAACGATGCAAACAACGCACCAGTTGAAGGAAACACAACGCCAGAAGAAGATGCAGATGCTTCTAAGGCACAAGATGGTGACGGAGTAGACAACGATG
>NZ_JACOFN010000024.1 GCF_028764065.1 Fructobacillus sp. CRL 2054 | reverse complement strand
GCCCAGACCAATCACCAGCACTGCGCCCGCGTTCGGGTGGCGCACCATGTTTTGCAGCATGGTGCGAGTATTGATGTGATCGTCGCCCAGTTGTGAGCAGCCGTAGGTGTGGCTGAAGAGGAACACGCCGTCGGTACCTTCAGCGTTGTTGGTCTCTTTCAGGAAACGATTTTGGATCTGCCGCGCGATGCCGTTGACACAGCCCACGGTTGGCAGGATCCACAGCTCATTGCGCACCCCGACATCGCCGTTAGCGCGACGATAGATCTGCACTTCACGATCTGCCGCTTGCGCAGGCAGATCCTGAAAATCAGGTTGATAGCGATACTGATCCAGATCGCTCAGATTCGTGCGCGTATTGTGGGCGTGAACGTGTTCCCCCGCCGCAATATCCGCCAATGCATAAC
>NZ_JACOFN010000023.1 GCF_028764065.1 Fructobacillus sp. CRL 2054 | reverse complement strand
AAACCGGATCTGGAAGGTGTAAAAACGAAAGTCTCAATGGAGTACGGCAGGGATTACGACGAATCACAACTGGCAGAGATTATGTGCGGCGCGGATCTGGTTGGCGATATTGTCGATAACTGGCTGTGTAACGGAAGGGATTTACCGACAGTGGCGTTCTGCGTCAATAAAACGCATGCCAGCTTCGTGACCATGCAGTTCAACAAAGCCGGAATTAACGCAGAGGTGATGGTTGCTGAAACGCCACATGATGAGCGTCAGTTAATGATCAGTCGTTTTGAAACGGGAGCGACGAAAATCATTGTCAGCGTTGGCGTTCTGGTGGCGGGATTTGACAGTGATGTCCGGTGCATCATTTACGCACGCCCGACAAAATCAGAGATTCGCTGGCTTCAGGCGATTGGGAGA
>NZ_JACOFN010000022.1 GCF_028764065.1 Fructobacillus sp. CRL 2054 | reverse complement strand
GGTCAATTTCGGCCAGTTCTGGGCGATTAATGCTTCTTCCATCTCCCCTTTGACGCGGTTATAGAAAAACGGCGAGTGGGCATTAGCACCCATAGCACTGACCACCAGCATATGCTGCGCACCGAGCCGCCGCCCGGTTAATGCGGTATCCACTACCAGCGTGTAATCGGCATGAATAAACGCCTCTTTACTCCCCGCTTCTCGCCGCGTGGTGCCGAGACAACAAAACACAATGTCGATGGGATCGGTGCCCTGCGCCAGCGCGTCGGTCAGTTGCGGATCATGGGGATTGAACACTCCTGGCATATCTCCCAACGGACGTCGCGTCGGCGCGGCTATGGCGTTAACTTTCGGTTCGTTAATCAACATCCGCAGCAGGTGACCGCCCACCAGCCCCGTTGCGCCTGTAATCAGTACCTGACTCATCTTCGCTCCTTTAC
>NZ_JACOFN010000021.1 GCF_028764065.1 Fructobacillus sp. CRL 2054 | reverse complement strand
TGGGAAAAGAACAATAGTTACCAATTAGACTTCACATCGTTCGATGATGGCAGTGAATCGTTTAACCTTTTGACTGTTGAAAACAGCATTTTTTGGAACGGCCAAGAATACATCATTAAACAAGCGAATGACGGTTACGCACAGGGTATTCATACCGTTCAAGTAACGGCGACCCATGTGTTCTATCAGTTAAATGCACGCCGTCAGAACAACGTGAATAAGGGCGATGCTACTTATAACATCTGGGGCGCTTTATCATTTCTAACTAGTGATGTGTCCGACTATTCATTCGATGTTGTCGGTGATCTAAACAGCACACAGACGATTACCGATTTTGGGAACTGTACGATAATGGACGGTTTATCCACGATTTCTAGCACATTTGGCGTGTATGCAATCGTTCCCGACAACAAACACGTTGTTTTATATAGCGAGGCCAATTTTGTCAAAGCGACAAGAAAGGCTTTTTTTTATCAAAACAATTCTTCGGATATTAGCTTGCAGTACGACTCGTCCACTATTGTGAACCGTGTGCAGGTCGTATCAACATCTGACACACCACAATTTAGCCCGTTTTACGTGACGGACGATGATTCCATTAAGCAATGGGGTGTATGTGATGGCGAACGTGTTGAGAATGACAAGGACAACAATACGAGTGCTAGTGCAGCAACTGCTAAGCGTAAGTTAGTTCCTGTTCCATCACTATCGTTGACCGTATCAACCCAGACCGAAGATGTGCAGATGGGTGAACAGTGGACATTGGTTATCCCGGAAAGTGACATCAAAACAGCTGTACAAGTGGTGTCCATCGTTGACACGCCGTTTATTCCCCATAACACGCAAGTAACGCTGAATAATACTCGTCAGAACTTCT
>NZ_JACOFN010000020.1 GCF_028764065.1 Fructobacillus sp. CRL 2054 | reverse complement strand
TGCTCGTATGCTGATAAAATGGACAGATTTTATGCATCGTCCACTGTATAATTATCCCAAGACTAAAAAGGAAATCAGCACATGACTAAAAGGCCACGTTACTCACAGGAATTCAAAGATGCCATTGTTGCCCTCTATCAAGAAGGTCGTTCCTCTCTGTCACTTTCAATTGAATACGGTATGGCCTCCACTACCGTTATTAAATGGGTTCATGGCAGCCAAAAACAAATAATTGCTGGCGAAACTTATACGACAGATGAAATGAAAAAGATGAAGAAGGAAAATGATCGTTTAAAAGAGGAAAATGATATTTTAAAACGAGCGGCGGTATTACTGGCAAAAAATTAAAACGTGATACCGCCCTTCCCATCATTCAAGCTAATGTCGATGCCGGCCATCGTATTACGATCGTACTCCGTGCTTTAAGTATTTCACGGAGTACTTTTTATAATTGGCTGCACCACGTTCCAAGTAAACGAGAACAAGAGAATCAGTGGATTCAAGCAAGGGCCAAAGAAATTTGGTTATCCAGTGATCGTGTCTATGGCTATCAACGAATAAAAATCGCCCTACACCGACAAAAAATTGATGTCGGTGTAAGGCGATTATGGCGTTTATTAAAAGAGGCAAACTGTCAATCAGTGATGACCAAAAAATATCGTAAGCCAGTCACTGAAGTTCTTTACGCACAACGCCCGAACCTGGTTAAACGACTTGATGACCAGTCTGGTGTTTGGTCGGCAGATGTCACTTATATCCGAGCTCCGAGTGGTCAGTATATATATTTGGGAACAGTCTATGATCCAGAAAATCGAAAAGTACTAGCTCATAAACTGAGCTCAATCAGAGATGGACGCTTTGTCTCCGACATTTTGGTTGAAGCATTGAAGCGACACCAAAAGCCGGCCTACTTACATACTGATATGGGAAGTGAATATACAAGTAGTGTATTTGAAAATCTATTGGCGACCAATCATATCCGTCATTCATATTCCAAGAAGGGTCACCCCTATGATAATGCGAGAATTGAAGCCTTTCATTCAATTTTAAAAAGAGAACTTATTTATCCGAACCAGTTTAAGAGTAAATTTGAGCTGGTTACGCGAATATCACGCTATATCCATCGATATAATCATGAACGGATTCATACCTATGAATCGAACCTAGT
>NZ_JACOFN010000001.1 GCF_028764065.1 Fructobacillus sp. CRL 2054 | reverse complement strand
CAACTTGTGCAACAACTATTTTTATGAGTTTTGCTGGTGATTATCAAGCAAAACTTGATAACCGCTTGTCCCTCGCAAGGAACAATAATTAGTATACCGGCATTGACCCGTTCGGTCAATGCTTTTTTTGCTTTTTTTATTGGAAATTTTGATTATTTATTTGTCTACGAAAGTTATTAGACAAATCCGTCCATTTTATTTAATATTTTGTCGATTTATCTCGTTTAATTAATTATTTTAAATTAAGTAGGGCCTTTTTCAGCAATATTTCGTATAATATCTGTAGAATCAGTCAGCTAGTAAAAGGAGACAGATATGCCTTGCTACATCTTGACCGACAATTTAAAGAGCCAGCGTCTTATTAAGAAGGTTCTATTCAATTCTATTTACTTTGAAACGCCATCCGCCTTACTACACGCCTTAGGTCGAACGCGGAAGGGGCAGGTTATTATTCTTGACTCATGTATTCGTGGATTTGAGCAAGCCGGTATTCAAACTGCTCAACTAATACGTGAACGGGACCCAGACGCTCAGATTATTATGATGTCTGATAATGCCGAAATGGCCATGCTTTGTTTTGAAGCACATGTTGGTCTACTCGACTACATCATTAAAGGAAATTTCAACTCAGCTTTCTTCGACCGTCTTTTGCGTGCTGTTGCAACAGCCAAACTCAACATCCGACACATCTACGACTTTCGTCCTGTATCCATTCGTTTACCGGATGGACGTACCAGCCGCCTATTTGATTTAACACGCATCATTTACATTACGACGGAAAGCGGCAGTTATCATTTGATTGTTCATGAATCCGATCACCAAACGCGCATTCGTTCTTCAATGCGAGAAGTCGAGCTTTTACACGATCACTTCCAACGTGTTCATACATCATTCATTGTGAATACTAGTTATTTGAATGCTTATTATCCAAATGAACACTACTTAACACTCGTGAACGGTCAACAAATTCCGGTTTCAAGAAACTACGCAGGTAAACTACGAGATGTTTTACGCTGGTCATCCGAACAAACCGAGCGGCCTCAATTAATCCATAACAAATAAAAGTCGTCGGGACAATGTCCCGACGACTTTTACGTTAAAGCAATTTATATGGTTGAACTAGTCTTCAGTCGTTTCAGAAGGCGTTTCTTCTTCCACTTCTTCAACTGGTTCCAATTTTGTAAAGGTAGCAACCTTTGACTCATCTTCAAGACGAATCAAACGAACACCTTGTGTTGCACGACCTGTTTGTGACACGTCAGCAATACCGAAACGAATCATCACACCGAGGTTGGTTGTGACCATGATGTCTTCATCACCGTCAACCGTAACCATTCCAGCAAGTGGACCGTTCTTTTCCGTGATTGTAGCGGTCTTAATTCCTTTACCACCACGACCCTTAACAGGGTATTCTTCCGCAGGCGTCTGCTTTCCGTAACCCTTTTCAGTAATGATAAGAACGTTATGGTCGGCTGCTAGAATATCAGCACCAACGACTTCATCGCCTTCACGAAGGTTAATTCCACGTACACCGGCAGCAGCACGTCCCATGAGACGAACAGCATCTTCCGCAAAGGTAACTGAATAGCCATTATAGGTTGCAATAATAACGTTTTGCTCACCGTTAGTCTGCAAGACCTTCAAGATTTCATCGTCTTCGCGAAGGGTGAGGGCCTTCAATCCAGAAGTACGGATATTAGCAAAGTCCTGCACCTTGGTACGCTTAACAACACCCTTACGAGTAACAAAGAAGAGGTTGTCCTGACTTTCACCAGGATTACCGTGAACCGTTAGAAGACTCTGGATAGCTTCGTCTTGGTCAAAGTTCAAGAGGTTAATGACTGGGATTCCCTTAGCCGAACGGCCATATTCAGGAATCTCGTAACCCTTCATACGATAAACCTTTCCCTTATTCGTAAAGAAGAAGAGGGAATCGTGAGTTGAAAGGTTTGCCAATTGCGCAACGAAGTCTTCGTCATTCAAGTTCATACCTTGAACACCACGGCCTCCACGGTTTTGTGCCTTAAATTCAGAGGCAGCAACACGCTTGATGTAGCCGTTGTTTGTCAAAGTGACAATAACGTCTTCTTGTTCAATCAAGTCTTCGTCTTCGATGCTTGTCACATCACCAACCTGCAATTCGGTACGACGTGGGTCACCGAAGCGGTTTTGGATTTCGAGCAATTCATCGTAGATGACTTGATCAATTCGTTCTTGGTGAGCCAAGATATCCTTCAAATCAGCAATCAAAGCCACAAGCTTTTGATACTCATCCTCAATCTTGTCTCGTTCCAAACCGGTCAAACGAACCAAACGCATGTCCAAGATGGCCTGCGACTGCTTGTCCGACAAATCATAGCCATCAATCAAACGGCCCTTAGCTTCATCTGACGTCTTTGATGAACGAATAATATGGATAATTTCATCGATGTGGTCTAAGGCAATTCGCAATCCTTCGAGGATGTGCGCACGTGCTTCGGCCTTCTTTAAATCAAATTCAGTACGACGACGAACAACTGAACGTTGGTGTTCGAGGTAGGCTTCCAAGATTTCCTTCAAAGAAAGGGTCTTTGGAGCACCATGATCGATGGCCAACATGTTGAATGAGAAACCAGTCTGCAAAAGTGTTTGCTTGTAAAGGTTGTTCAAAATAACAGATGCTGAGGCATCACGACGAACATCGATTGACACTCGCAATCCTTCACGGTCAGACTCATCGCGGATGGCAGTAATCCCATCAATCTTCTTATCACGAACCAATTCAGAAATTCGTTCGATCAAACGGGCCTTGTTAACCGCATAGGGTAGTTCGGTCACGATGATTTGTTCGCGACCAGTCTTCGTTTGTTCGATATCGACTTTGGCACGAAGGGTAATGGTTCCACGACCCGTTTCATAGGCCTTTCGGATTCCAGCCTTACCCATAACAATTCCACCAGTAGGGAAGTCAGGTCCAGGCAGTGCTTCCATCAAATCAGCCGTTGTCGCATCTGGGTTTCCCATCAGGATGTGGAGAGCTGAAATCACTTCACCAAGGTTGTGCGTTGGGATGTTGGTCGTCATTCCAACGGCGATACCGGTTGCACCGTTAACCAAAAGGTTTGGGATACGGGCAGGGAGCACGTCTGGCTCACGTTCTTCACCATCGTAGTTGGGAACAAAGTCAACCGTGTTCTTGTTCAGGTCACGAACCATTTCCATGGCAACTTTAGACAAACGCGCTTCGGTATAACGCATGGCGGCAGCTGAATCACCGTCGACAGAACCGAAGTTACCGTGTCCGTCTACCAACATGTAGCGGTATGAAAAGTCCTGGGCCATACGAACCATTGATTCGTAGATAGCTGAATCACCGTGGGGGTGATACTTACCCATAACGTCACCGACGATACGAGCAGACTTCTTGTGTGGCTTATCTGGTGTGTTTCCCTGTTCAATCATCGAATACAAAATTCGACGGTGGACAGGCTTCATTCCATCGCGGACGTCCGGCAAAGCACGGGCAACGATAACTGACATCGCATACGAAAGGAAGGATGTCTTCATCTGCTCCGCTAGATGGGTATTTTTAATACGACTATCTTGTTCTTCTGGCATTTCTTACTCCGAATCAAGCAGTAGCTTAAATATCTAGGTCTTGGACGTAGACCGCGTTATCCTCAATAAACTGACGACGTGGTGGCACATCGCCACCCATCAGCATATCAATAACGGCGTCCGCCTCTTCAGCATCGTGTGGGTCAACACGCAACAAACGGCGGTTTTGTGGATCCATGGTTGTATCGGCCAACTGGTCGTAATCCATTTCTCCAAGACCCTTATAACGCTGAACCTTTGGCTTAGCATTTGATGGCAACTGCGCAAGGTACTCTGTCAATTCTTCATCAGAATCCAAGTAGGTTAAGTGCTTGGAATTACCAAGTGCGACACCATACAAAGGTGGCTGGGCAATGTAGATGTATCCAGCATCAATCATTGGACGCATGTAACGGTAGAAGAGCGTCAACAACAATGTTCGAATGTGGGCACCATCGACATCGGCATCGGTCATGATGATGATTTTGTGGTAGTGGGCCTTTGAAACGTCAAAGTCCTTACCAAATCCAGCACCAAGGGCAGTGAAAAGGGAACGAATTTCTTCGTTTGCCAAAACACGATCCAATGAGGCCTTTCCAACGTTCAAAATCTTTCCACGAATTGGCAAGATGGCCTGTGTCAAACGGTTACGTCCCTGCTTAGCAGAACCACCGGCTGAGTCACCCTCGACAATGAACAATTCAGAAATCTCAGGTTCCTTTGACGTGTTATCCGCCAACTTACCTGGAAGGTTTGAAATTTCGAGTCCAGACTGCTTACGTGTCATTTCACGGGCACGTTTAGCAGACAAACGGGCCTTTTGGGCTAGGGCGCCCTTGGCAACGATTTGCTTGGCAACCGCTGGGTTTTCCATCATGAAACGGGAGAATGTATCCGAGAACATGCGGTCAACGGCCTGACGAGCATCGGAGTTTCCAAGCTTGGTCTTTGTCTGACCTTCGAACTGTGGATCCGGGTGCTTGATGGATACGATGGCAGTCATTCCTTCACGGACGTCTTCACCCGTCAAAGAATCATCGTTTTCCTTCAAAATCTTCTGCTTACGAGCGTAATCGTTAATCACACGGGTCAAAGCGGTCTTGAAACCAGTTTCGTGGGTTCCACCTTCATAGGTGTTGATGTTGTTTGTAAAAGTCTTCAAGTTTTCTTTGACTTCAGTGGTATATTGCAAGGCAACTTCAACGACGATGTCGTTTTCTTCACCTTCAACGTAAACCGGCTCGTCAAAGAGTACTTGCTTGCCTTCGTCCAAGTAGGAAACGTATTCCTTGATTCCACCTTCGAAGTAGAAGGATTCAGAAACGGGTTCATCAGGACGCTTGTCCGTGATTGAAATACGGAGTCCCTTGTTCAAGAAGGCCAATTCACGAACACGTGAAAGCAGGGTCTGGTAGTTGTAAACCGTTGTTTCCTGGAAAATATCAGGATCTGGCTTGAAGTGAACGATGGTTCCACGTTCGATTGGAAGTGGACCGGACTTCTTAGTCATTGGCGTCTTTACACGGCCTGTTTGAAAGTCCATGTAGTAGAGCTGACCGTCACGGACAACCTGCACATCAAGTGAGGTTGAAAGGGCGTTAACAACAGAGGCTCCAACACCGTGAAGACCACCAGAAACCTTATATCCGCCACCGCCGAACTTTCCACCGGCGTGCAAAATGGTGAAGACCGTTTCCAAGGCGGGCTTTCCTGTCTTTGATTGGATATCAACCGGAATACCACGACCATCATCGGTTACCGTAATGGAGTTATCCTTTTCAATTGTCACCGTAATGTGACTAGCAAAACCTGCTAGGGCTTCATCGATTCCGTTATCGACAATTTCCCAAACCAAGTGGTGCAAACCTTGGGCAGTCGTTGTTCCAATGTACATACCAGGACGCTTACGGACGGCTTCCAAACCTTCCAAAACCTGAATCTGATCGGCGTTATAGTCATCAGCATCGGTCTGCATCTTGCTGGCATTTTCGATATCTTCAGCAGAAACTGAGACTGTTTCGATTTCGTTCTTTTCTTCTTCAGCCATGATTCTCCTCTTGCCTCCTACTTCGTCTCCACCTGAATGGTTCCGTCCTTGACCAAAAAGACTTTCGGTTCTTTGATCAACGACCGAGCGACCTCAGAAAGAGAGGGGGCGGTAATAAAGGTTTGTACCTTGTTTTCAATGCTCATTAAGAGATGGGTCTGCCGTGAGGCATCCAACTCTGATAAAACATCATCTAATAGTAAGACCGGATATTCGCCAGTTTCCTGGTGCATCAGGTCAATTTCTCCCAACTTAAGGGCCAGAGCAGCGGTTCGCTGTTGACCTTGTGACCCAAAGTTCGAAACGTCAACACCATTGACCTCAATGGTAAAGTCGTCCCGGTGGGGGCCAACCAAGGTTGTTCCCTGTTTCTTTTCCCGGTCAGACTGCTTCGAAAAAGCAACCCGTAATGCTTCTAAGAGTTCCTCTTCCGTTGAGACTTGCTGCAAATCCACTGCTGTTTTGTAGTGGAGCGTCAGCTCTTCTGTCTGATTAGCCACTTCACGGTGAATCCGAGCCGCTGCTTTTTCCAACTCTTTTAAAAAGCGTTGCTTCAACAGAATCAACTTGACTGATAGTTCAATCAATTGGTCCGTTAAAACTGATAAAAAGACAGCATCTTTTTTCCCACCAAAGGACCAGGCCTTTAAGTAGGCATTACGGTCTTTTAAAACGCGTTTGTATTGGGAAGACAGTTGTAAATAAGTCCGGTTCATTTGCCCGAATTCAATGTCAATAAATCGTCGTCTGATGGCTGGTGGTCCTTTAACAAGGTCCAAATCCTCAGGGGCAAATAAAATAACATTCAATTGACCAATGTAAGTTGACAGGCGGCTCTGATCTAAATGATTCACTCGGGCCTGTTTTCCTTTGTTGGACCAGGAAAGGGAAAGGGGTGTCTTACCAAATCGGTTTTCAATAATACCCGATATTCTAGCCTGGCTCTGGCCCCACTGAATTAAATCTTTATCGATTTTCGTTCGATGGGAACGGGCCAGGGCCAAAGCGTAGATACTTTCCAGCAGGTTTGTTTTTCCCTGGGCGTTTTGTCCAAGAAAAACATTCACTCCTGGTTGAAAAGTCAGCTTCGCATCATCGTAATTACGAAAGTGACTGAGCGATAATTCGGTTAGCTCCACGAAGAAGGTCCCGTTGGCTTATTCTTTGCAACTTTCTTTGAGCCCTTGTCTTGCGACGCTTGAAAACGGGCTAGAATAGCCGCCTTCTCTTCGCGTTCATTTGCTTCAACATCGGACTCGCTGTCAATTTCAAAGACTTGACCAGCAGTTTCGACAGTGTAGCCAGGGTATAACTTCTTTCCCCGGCGGTTTTCTTCTTCACCGTTTACTAAAACTTCCTGCTCTGCTAAATAGGCTTTTGCCATTCCGCCAGTGCGGATTAGGTCAGCGATTTTTAGCAATTGCTGAAGAGTGATGTAATCGGTTGTAATTGCCACGCGCTCAGCCATAAATATCCCCTAATTTTTTATCAGACTTACCCCATTATTATACCATATTTATCTTTATTTGCCCCTAGGAGCCTTTTTTAGCTAATTTAACTAAAAGCAGTCTCTTTAGATAAAAAAGGCAACAAAGTCGCTTTTCGCTTTTATAATAAAAAAAAGACCCCGCGAGGTCTTTTTTATTTTTTAACTTAGAAGGTACGAACAGGTGTAACCAACTGTAGTTGCTTATTATCTGTTTCCCCTTCAGGAATAATGATAAATGGACGAAGGTTTGTCGTGAACTTCAATTCAACCGTCTTACCTTGCAAGACACGGAGAGCATCTCGTACGTAATCAGGGTTAAATGAAATTTCGAGGTCATCACCGGTAATCTTGTTGGCTGCCAAAGCTTCCTTCACTTGACCAACTTCTTGTGAATTACCAGATAGCTCTGCCTGTTGATCCTTGATTGTCAGCAAAACAACGTTATTACGTGATTCGTGTGACAAAAGGGAGGCACGATTAATAGCCCCTGATAGAACACCGGCATCAATTTCCAATTCAGTATTGGCTTCTGATGGAATCAAACGGTCGGTTTCAGGATAGTTTCCTTCGAGCAATCGTGAGTAGAAAGTGGTGTTACCAAAGATAAAGACAGCCTGGTTAGCTGAAAGTTTCACTTCAACAACGTTTTGTCCTTCTAACAGGGATTGGAGTTCATTAAAGGCCTTGGCTGGAATGATAACAGATGCGTCATCAACTGTTTCTGAGCCAACCAAAGTAATAATGCGTTGTGACAAACGGTGCGAATCCGTTGTAACAGCCTTAATTTGGTTACCAGAAAGAGAAAGGTGAATTCCAGTAAGAATTGGGCGACTCTCTTGTGTAGAGGCAGAAATCTTAGTCTGGGCAATCAATTCGATTAATTGAGCAGCAGAAATCTTCAAAGACTTGGTCTCTGATAATTCAGGCAACTTTGGATAGGCAGAACTTGGTTGCCCATTAATCTTAAAGGAAGCAGAGCCAGATGTAATAAGGGCCTGTAATCCTTCAATTGATAGCGTCATGTCCTTAGCAGGCAAGTGCTTCACAATATTAATAAAGAATGTAGCAGGTAATGTGATACCACCAGTTGATTCAATGACCAATTCATTGGCTGTGTCTTCTGCTGTTAAAGTCATTTGAATTGAAATATCAGCATTAGAACCAGTTAGAACTAATTGGTCTTCTTGTAGGTCCAATTTCATATTAGTCAAAATTGGAATCGTTGTTTTAGATGAAATTGCTCGAGCAACGTCATTCAAAGCTTTGATAAATGCTTGACGATTAATCGTAAATTTCATAGCACATGGCCTCCTTTGTGGCAGGTGCGAATAATAAATAAATATAGTAATAAATAACTAATAATAGTAATAAGGGCTGTGGGTTCCGGGGATTAGCTAATGAGCCCCAGAATCATCAGTTTTTGCCTGTGGAAAACTCTGCCGAAAACAACGGCGTGAAAATGGAAGTTATCCACAGGGCCTTACTGCCCATTTCGGATGGCTTCAGCCAAATCCTGAACCATTGCTTTCATTTGACCTTCTTTTTCAACTTGCTCTTCAATTTTTGTGAAGGCGTGTGAAATTGATGAATGGTCTCGGTCCCCGAAGGCCTGGCCGATTTGAGGTAGTGACATATCTGTCATCGTACGGGTGAGATAAATCGCAACGTGCCTAGCCATGACAATGTCTGACTGTCGTCGACTAGATTTCATGTCCTCAACCGTTTGCATGTAATAGTCTGCGACAACCTTTTGAATGCGGTCAACTGTGATTACCGACTTCTTGTTGGCATTGATTTCTTCCAAAATGGTTTTGGCAGTTTCAATGGTAGCTGGCTTATTCATGTAACGAATTTTCGCTTCAAACTTATGAAAGGCGCCTTCAAGCGTTCGGACGTTGTCGTCCACGGATTCTCCAATTAACTGTAAGACATCGTTTGGAATATCCAAATCATTTTGATCTTGGAGGTTTCGCAAAATTGCCACACGTGTTTGTACGTCGGGCTTTTGAATGTCAGATGTAATACCTTGCTCAAATCGTGATTTCAAACGATCCTGTAAATCAGGAATATCATTTGGATAACGGTCGGAGGTCATCACGATTTGCTTATTAGCCTTGGTTAATGCGTTAAAGGTGTTAAAGAATTCTTCTTGCACTTGCGGCTTACCCGCCCAGAACTGGATATCATCGACAAGCAACATATCAAGCGAACGGTATGTCTTCTTAAAGAGCGCCGTGGCGTTGGTATCCCCACCTTTACGAAGAGAGTTGGTGAAATCATTTAGGAAATCTTCAGCCGTGGCATATTTGATGCGGGCATTTGGATTGTCCTGTGCGTATTGATTACCAATCGCTTGCATTAAGTGGGTCTTTCCTAGCCCAACACCTCCATATATAAGGTAAGGGTTATAGACTTTTCCGGGCCCCTCAGCAACCGCTTGAGCAATTGCCCGGGCGTTTTCGTTACCAGAACCAACAACGAATTTTTCGAAGGTATAGTCAGGGTTTAAACCAGCATCCTGAGAAAAGGGAATGTGTTGTTCTGAGTCAGAAGTTAGTCCTGTTGTAACAGGACTGGTAGCTTGTGGAGCAGCGCTTGCAAGGCTTTCGGTTTTTTGAAATTCTGGACGAATAAATTTACCAGTTTCATTGTTGGCATACTCGACGAATTTCATTGAAATTTCGGTATTCCATTGGTTAATGATTTTATCGGCAAAAGTTTCGGGTACCTTAAAAATGAAGCGGTTGTTTTCAATACCAACAGGGGTCAAGGGATCAACAAAGGTGTCGAATGAGATGGCACCAAGGTTTTGGTATAGTGCGAAACTCACCTTATCCCATAATTCAGTTGATGATAGGGTATCTGACATCAAAATCTCCAATTAAAAAAGATGTTAAAAAGGGATGAATACTAAAAATAGTATAGCAAAAAAAAAGAGGAGAGGATAGTTATCCACAGAAAGATCAAAAGGAATGGATAAATCCCCAATTGTGGGAAAGAAAAAAGGAGCTTGTGGAAATAAAAGGGAACAAAAATTCGCTTTATCCACAAAGACAAGGGTTTATCCACAGGAGAAATGTTGATAACATCGTCTTTTGATTCTTTATCAACGTTTTCCACAGTTAAAAACCAACAACCTGTGGAAAAGTGGATAACTTG
The DNA here is from genome assembly GCF_028764065.1 of Fructobacillus sp. CRL 2054. Classification (GTDB taxonomy): domain Bacteria; phylum Bacillota; class Bacilli; order Lactobacillales; family Lactobacillaceae; genus Fructobacillus. The sequence goes on along the minus strand of NZ_JACOFN010000001.1, from coordinate 161,966 downwards.
TGTAAAAGGGCGGTATAACCTTTTCTTTTTGGCAACTTACGCAAGGGCTTTGGATTTCTTGTTTAAAAGAATGTGGATAAGTTTTTTCCTTTATATATAAAAATATTCCGTATCATCTCTTGCTTTGCTTGTCAGGCCGGCCTATCCGTGGTATGATTAATCCCGAATTGCAAAGAAATTTGCAGACAAATTAGTTTAAATGGAGGAAAATCCTAATGAAGCGTACATTCCAACCAAAGAAGCGTCATCGCGCACGCGTACACGGTTTCCGTAAGCGTATGTTAACGAGCAACGGTCGTAAGGTTTTGGCTCGCCGCCGCGCGAAGGGCCGCAAGGTATTATCTGCCTAAACAGGTCGCTGCTTGCAGTGGCCTTTTTATTTTCAATGATTCATGCAGGTTTCCTGCGTACATAACAATTTAGGTGGATACTTATGCGTAAGTCATTTCGTATTAAAAAGCCTGAGGAATTCCAAAGAGTATTCGATCACCATCATTCAGTGGCGAACAAGTACTTCGTGGTTTACCGATTGCAGAAAAAAGATCAAAAACATTTTCGATTAGGTCTTTCCGTTGGGAAGAAAATTGGAAAGGCGCATGACCGAGTTCATGTTAAAAGAAGAATTCGACAGTCGATGCTGGAGTTAAAACCAGTACTCGATCAGAGAAGCGATATACTTGTTATAGCGCGACCAGCAGTTGCTGGAGCCTCTCAGGCTTTTATCAAACAGCAGTTAGTCCATGTACTGGGCTTAGCAAAACTACTAAAGGATGAGCAAGATGACAAAGATTAATAAGTGGGTAAAGACAGTTGGCTTTCTTCCGCTAATTTTAGCGGCCTTGGCCCTTATCGGAATTATTGCAGCGGATCTTTCATACACTGGCTATGTTGCCGGTTCTGGAATCTGGGGAGGTTTTGTTGCCTTCTTTATCCGTTCAATCCTTGGAGTTTCTTCTTGGTTCTCTTCATCTTACGGGTTAGGGATTGTTATCTTTACAATCTTGATTCGTTTCTTCATTCTACCTTTGATGGTTTACCAAATTGACTCAATGAAGAAGATGCAGGTCTTGCAGCCTCAATTAAAGGTTCTACAAGAAAAGTATGCTGGTCGCGATACAGAAACGCGGACACTTCTTGCTCAGGAACAACAGGCACTTTATAAGGAACATGGTGTTTCGCCATTTGCTTCAATGCTGCCATTGCTTGTTCAGATGCCTGTCTTGATTGCTCTTTATCAGGGTATTCATAATTCTCCTGTTCTCCGTTCCGGTTCATTCCTTTGGTTGAACCTTGGTGATCAGGATCCTTACTTCATTTTGCCAGTGTTGGCTGCCTTGTTTACTTTCGGGTCATCTTGGCTTTCAACACAAGCAAACCCTCAGCAAAATACAATGACGAAGATTTTACCATTTATCTTCCCATTCATTATTTTCTTCACTTCTTTGGCTGTTCCAGCTGCCGTTTCTCTATACTGGGTTGTTGGAAATCTCTTCCAAATGGTTCAAACTTTCTTCTTGCAAAACCCATTTAAATTGAAGCAGGAACGAGAAGAAGCACGCGCTAAAGAGAAGGCAAAAGCCCGTAAAATGCGTAAGGCTAAGCGTTCAAAGAAGCGTTAAGGAAAGCTTGTACTTGATGTTTTAAAAGGTGGTACACCATGATTGAAATGTTAAAACAAAACGCAAACTTTCACTGGTACCATGTCACAAACATGTCAGAGGATGATCGAACGGAGCTCCTTTCGAAACATGGGTTAACTGAGCAGATGCTTGGTTATGCGAATGATCGAAATGAATCTGTTCGAATGGAATTTGATCCAGAAGCTGACGAAGCTTTGATTATTCTGGATGTTATTTCCGCTGAACCTGAACCTGTTTTGACTCGTCCCATTGGAATTGTTTTGGTTCATGGTGATTTATTTACCTTTGCGCATCGGCCAACTGATTATATTAAGAAAGAATTTACAGCAGGGAAGATTGACGGGCACTTGCCTGATGATGATCACCTATCGGTCTTTGAATTCTTGGTCACTGGTATTTACCCCTTAATGACGATGTATGGCGAAGAAATTACTGAGATTAATCGTCAGCGTCGTGCCATTCAGGCACAGTTTGGAAACCGTAAACAGTTAACCAAGCAAACCAATGATTTGTTGCATCTTCAAATTCAAATGATTTACCTGCAGAATTCATTGGCAAATAATTTGATTATGCTTGATCAGATTCGTCGGTCATATAAGAGTCACGTATCAGAAGATGATTTAGATTTAATTGACGCTGTTCGCGTTGAAGTTGAACAAGCACGGGACATGGCAGGTTTGGCCATGGAAGTGATTAACGCCGTGACAAAGGCTACTGGAACGCTTGGTAATCGAGACTTGAACTGGACGATGAAGGTGTTGACGGTTTACTCAATTGTCTTTACAATACCAACTGTTGTTTCTGGTTTTTATGGTGAAAACGTTGAGTATCTTCCATTTGCTAACCATCAATCAGGTTGGTGGGTAACCATCATCATTATGATTGGGTTAATGGTGGCAGCTACTTATATTTTCCATCGTTATGGATTCTTAAAGAAATAAAAAAGACGGCGAGAGCCGTTTTTTTTATACTTGTAATTACCACTAACCTTTTTTCTAATTAAAATCTGACGTATAATAGATGAGAACAAAAAATTACTGGAGGCGCCATGTTATTCAAACCTCGAGAAAAGAAAGAATTTATTTACCAAAAGAACCGGCTTATTCAAAAGTCTTCTGAAGGTATGATATCTTTCCGTCGTTTCCTTTTTGCGCCCAATTTACTGACCTTTGTTATTTCAGTTGTTGTGGGTAACGCTTTTGGATCGACTGTTAAAGAATTAGTAACGACGCTCTTTCATTTCTTCTATGCGCTTTGGCGCTGGATAGTAGGGAAAGGGCATCCCGCTAGTTTTGATTCAACTTGGAATGCTCTTTCCGATTTCTTAACTTCTGCTTTAACTCTGCTTGCCATTGCTTTAGCGGTCTTTTACTTTATCCAATTTATTAACAATTGGTTAATTGGTTCTGAGGAAGAAAAGTGGGGTTATGATGAACCTCATCAAGATTCGTTAAATGAACAAGCTTTGCTAAAGAAGAACAACGAATTAATGAAGGAGAATATCGTCTTACAAAAAGAAATTCTTCAATTATTAAAGGATAGTCAAAAGGAGAAGTAAAAATGAAAGTAACTACTGTATACACGGCAATCATCGCCTTGATTCTATTGTTTATTTCTGTTGTAGCATGGGTCTTTAAGTTTGTTGATTTAGCATTGGTAACATCTGACCTTGCGACGATTATGTTATTGGTTGTCTATCTTTGGGATAACCGTAAAGGAAATGATTAAGAAGTCTTTAAGAATATATACATTTTGCTAAGATGATATTCAGTCTTAGCTTTTTCTTTATCATTGTTTCACGTGGAACGATGATAAATGATGTTTCACGTGAAACACAAGGAGTGTTCAGATGCTATTTAAAGATTTAAATGTGAATTTTAATTCAGTTTCTATCCCAGAATCGGTCGGTGAAGTCATAAAGGATCAAGTTTACGGTAACGAAAAGTGGCAGCGATTCGACTTATACCTACCAAAGAAAAGGAAAGGTTCTACTCCTGTTCTTCTCGATTTACAAGGAGGAGGATTAGTTCGAGGAACAAAGTCGACGGAAAAGTTAGAACCCAATTTACGATTAACTCAAGAGGGGTTCGCCGTCGTATCAATGAACTATGAATTAATATCTGAAGAAAACTATGCTTTTCCCAATCAGGTGGCCGAAGTAAGGGCGGTTTTGATTCAACTTAGTAAGAAAGCCGAAGCATGGGGGCTGAATCCAGATGCTTTCTATTTAGCGGGCGAATCATCTGGTGCTCAGTTAGCGATGTTAACAACTGCTTCAGTTACAGCCGGGGTTAAACTAGGCCATGTTGAAGGGTTAGCCGATGACTTAGCGGATATGCCAATAATACAGAAGGTGATTGCTTCTTATGGGCCTTATGAATTTGACCGCTTTTCTGAGCAATTTAAAGAGCTAGGTGTTCAACCAAAGTATGCTGAGTCAGGTGCACCATACTCATTTGAGGGCTTGGCTATAGCCGGCCATCGAGTTGATGAGAACCCAATTGCGATTTCACAAGGTAACCCGGCTAACTACTTTACAACTGAAATGCCTGAAATTTTTGCGATGGCTGGTTCAGCCGATCAAGTCGTGCCTGAACTACAAAGTAAAGAAATGGTTAAGCGCTTTAATAAAATGGTGGGTAAAACAGCCAAAACGTATTGGCTGCCTGGTGGACACCATGGGGTGCATGATTTTGATACTGATGAGGTATACCGTCTAAAAGTCGACTTCTTGAAGTTATAAGAAAAAGTCCTGATGCTTTTGCATCAGGACTTTTTTAATGGAATATTTCGTGAAAATGAGGATGCTTGGTTAATAAGGCAGCAACTAACAATTTTGATTCTTTAAATATCAAAGTGTTGACATAGGGCCTTGGAATAACCGTGTTGAACCAACGTTCCCCCTCAAGTGGAATGCCGGAAATAAAGAAGCCGAAGACAGGCTGGTTATGTTTATCGATGGCCATAAAGTTCTTTGGATTAACTTTAATCGTGTTAGCAAGTAAATCACTTTGGTCACTATTAGGTGTTTGATCGTTTGGCCGAATTAATCCTTGCTTTGCTAGTGAACGAATAAGAGGTGACTTCGCAATTCGAAAATCAATGGTTGAGAGTCGGGCTTCAATTAGGCAAGTTCCTTTGTAAGAATTGCCAAAGTTATCTGTTGCCGTAAAGTATTGATCGTCGTGGCCAGTTTTGTAACCAGGTCCAGCAATCGTAATCACGTTTGCTTGCAGTAATGCGAGCAGCTGACGCATACGAATGAGGGGAGGACCTGCAGAAAGCTGATTATCGAAGTAACGGAAGGAAGTTAGCATTTTTTTATAACCGTCATCCGTGAAGTACCCGTCATTGTAAAGTGTACGAACAATATCTCTTAAATCACGAAGAAGATCGTAAGAACCGGTTAATGGCGACCAATCATTTCCTAACTGGGCAGAAACGATATCCTTCCTTAGGTGGTCTTCCAGGTTTTGCTTATAGTTTTCTTTTGTCCACTTTAGGGCTGGGAAGATTTTATCATCCCAATTGATGGCTGTTTCAAGGTCTAAATCAAAGACATCGTTTATCAGTGGCCAATGTTTTGGATTCTGAATAAAGTGGATGATGTTGGTTTTGTTTGAATCAAAGGGCAAATCGGTTTGCTGAATCTGATTGAATAGGAACTTGTAAGTTAATTCCTGTTTCAGAATGGTCATGAAGTCGTCAAAGGGCAACTTGCCATCGTGCTCTAGGGCAAGTTCCTTTAGTTTTGGAAGAGTAAAGAAACGGGGTTGATAAAGCTGTGAGGCTTCTTTCTGGTTTACGCCTTTCGAACGAGGAGGAAGACCATTGAATGATCCAGCCACAATTTTCGGTTCATGCCCCGATGGACGATAGGTGAGTGACCCATCGCGATTGGTTATAAAGGTACCACCTTTACCAGCTGTTAGTGATAGTAAGACATCAAAGAAGGAAAGACCAAGCCCTTCAATTAAAACAGAATCGCTTTCCTTGATTTTACTGAAGTCATTTTCTGCCGGATGGGAGGCAGGGAAATAAACCAATCCTTCTTTCTTAGCAAAAGTCATGAGGTCGGATTGCTTTTGATTTAGTTGGTTATCGATATGGCCGGGTGCGAGGACTACTCGGTCGTAGCGGCTGGTGCGTCCATCCGCTGTTTTAAGTTTAAATCGTCGAGGACCCTTATGAAGGTCGACTACTTCCGATTTATGGAAGGAAATGTTGATGTTTTTGGGACAAGCATTCTGTAATTCCTCAAAGTACCAAGCGGCATAAATGCCGAATAAACCTCTAGAAGAAAAGGTATTGGCTGAAATTAAGGAAAGTACTTCATCACGGTAGGCGGATGGGTACTCAGGGTGGTCAGAGAGGTAGTCAAAGGCCTTTGTTTGTGCCCATGTTAAGAGATTAGGGCGGGCAATTGGAACTTCATGGTCAAACAGCTCGTAATCGTCAAAGAGGGTAACCTGATTGGCGTAAGTGTTCATTAAAAAGGTATGGTTGTTTTTTAAAAATGGGTCCCAAACGCGACCGCCAATTGTACTGGGGTCAAAAAGGTCAATTACGACCTCTGTTTTTGAATCTATGGTGAATAATAGCCGACCCAAAATAGCTAAGTTACGTGGGCCAGCTCCAATTAATGCAATTCTCATCGGTGCCATACTCCTATTGAAATTCAATAAAAAAAGCTAACATATTTCGTTAGCAGGGCAAACCGAAAATCAACAATCATTGCTGATTTTGCGATATACAGTGTTAATTCTTACCATTCAATTGTAAGTGAATATGGTAATTATGTCAAAAATAACAGAATATACCAATTTGTAACAAAAGGCTGCATAGCCTTACTATTACTGGTATAATAGGGGTATCATTTGTTGCAGAGCGGAGAAGCACTGGTAGTCAGAAAGCCAACGGTTGCTGTGAGTTGGTCTAACTTCTTCAGGTACACAACAAAACACAATGACGTAAAATGCCGCGTTAAGGCAGTCCAAGTGACCTCGAAGAGGTAATTTAGGTGGTACCGCGGTTCAGTCGCCCTAATCAGAAGAGATTAGGGCGACTTTTTTATATCATATAGGAAGAAAAATATTAAAATAGGAGCGTGTTATGAATTTTATTGAAGATTTGAAGTGGCGTGGTGCCTTGAACCAAGTAACGGATGAAGAGGGCTTGTTGAAGGCCATGGAAGACGGTCAAATTGGTGCTTATGTCGGGACCGATCCAACTGCCGATTCTTTGCACCTGGGCCACTTGATTCCCTTTATGGTCTTGAAGCGCTTCCAAAACGCTGGTGGTAAGGCTGTCATTATTGTTGGTGGCGCAACAGGTTCAATTGGAGATCCACGTCCAACCACAGAACGTAAATTGCTTTCTGAAGAACAGTTGAAGGAAAACGAAAAGGGCATTGCTGCCCAGGTTACGAAGCTGTTTGGCCAAAATGGTACAAAAATTGTCAACAATGCCGACTGGTTGAATGTGATGTCATTGCCAACGTTCTTGCGTGACTACGGAAAGCTCTTTTCAATTAACGTGATGTTGAAGAAGGACGTTGTGGCTTCCCGTTTGGAAACAGGAATTTCTTACACGGAATTTACTTACCAGATTTTGCAGGCCATCGACTTCTTGCACCTCTGGCAGGAAGAAAACGTTCGTTTGCAAATTGGTGGATCAGACCAGTGGGGAAACATCACCTCTGGTGTTGATTTGATTCATACAATTGAGGGACCAGAGGCGCCAGCCTTTGGTTTGACGATTCCTTTGATGACGGACTCAACTGGTAAGAAGTTTGGTAAGTCTGAAGGAAACGCCATCTGGTTGAACGCTGAAAAGACATCACCTTATACTTTCTACCAGTTCTGGTTTAACCAACAGGATGCCGATATTGAAAAGTACTTGAAGTACTTTACCTTCTTGGAACCGGAAGAAATTGAAAAGATTGTCGCAGAATCAGCTGAAAACCCCGGTGCTCGTTACGGACAGAAGCGTTTGGCAGAAGAGGTCACAGCCTTTGTTCACGGCCAAGCAGCTGTTGATGAAGCGGAAGCTTTGTCAAAGGCTTTGTTCTCAGGTGATGTTGCAGAACTAAGCGTCCAACAAATTAAGGACGTTTTCTCTGGTGTTCCGGGATTTGATACGACTGCAAATAAGCAAAATATTGTCGATTTCTTAGTTGATGCTGGAATCGAAAAGTCAAAGCGTCAAGCACGTGAAGACGTCACGAACGGGGCGGTCCGTATTAACGGTGAAAAGGTGACGGATGTTGACGCTGAAGTTGATCCAAGTGCTGCTTACGAAGGTCAATTTGTCCTTGTTCGCCGTGGTAAAAAGAAGTATTTCTTAGGAACGGTTAAGTAAGATTAAAGTTGTTAAATGAACCTTTTTGAATGTTTTTTCAAAAGTTATTCTACTTTAACCTTAGTTTAATCTCATCGGCCCATAATAATAGACATGATATAGCAATATATCAAAGGGTCAGGTACCTAGTTCATTATAAATACTTCTCTCTAAACCTAATTTATACCTTCTCTCCCGTACTAGGTATCTGACATTTTGAAATGCTCCCCGCTAGGGGAGCTTTTTTTATGGATTTGTTAAAGATGGGGGACTTTAATGGTTGGTCTTGCTTGCTTTGTTATAATGGAGGAGACTCAAATAAGTTTAAGTCCTTCAATGTTGATTGAAAGAGACGTTTACAAAAGGAGACACCGCATATGTCATTATTAGAACTGCGTCACGTGTCAAAGAAATTTGGCTCATACCAAGCCTTAGATGACGTATCATTTTCAGTAGAACCTGGTCGTATTGTTGGTTTGATTGGCCCAAACGGGGCCGGAAAGTCCACTGCAATGCGTGCCATGACTGGTTTGATGCGTTTTGATTCAGGGGATATTATTTTTGATGGCCAACCTGTTAAGTTCTCAAAGACAAAGGCTTTGTCTAAGATGGGAAACTTGATTGAATACCCATCAATCTATCCAAACTTTACTGCCGAAGACCACATGAAGTACTATGCAATGGATTCAGATGATCCTGAAAACATTCAAGAACTCATGAAGTTGACCGGAATTGATGGTCCGAACTTCGGTAAGCGGAAAGCCAAGCACTTCTCACTTGGGATGAAGCAACGCCTGGGTATTGCCATCGCTTTGATTCGTAAGCCAAAGTTGGTTATCTTAGATGAACCAATGAACGGATTGGATCCACAATCTGTTCGCGAAATCCGTTCACTCATCCAGGAACTTGCACAGAAGGGCATTGCCTTCTTGATTTCTTCCCACCTTTTGGACGAATTGCAACGTCTTGCTGACGATGTGGTTATCATTAACAAGGGTAAGATTATTCGTCGTGCAACGATGAAAGACTTCCTTTCAGAAGATAAGGCCGAGGTTAAGGTTAAGACTTCTGATAACCAGGCCATGTTGAAGGCAGCGGAAGATGCTGGCTGGCATGCTAAGCTTGGTGACAATGATCAAGTGTTGATTACTGTTGAAGAAGGCGTTAACGCCCAGGCCGTATTGGCAAAGGCGACAGAAGCTAAGTTGGATGTCTTAGATATCCAAACGGGAACCGCTAACTTGGAAGAACACCTCTTAGAAGTGCTGTCCGAAAAGGGCACCCGTGCCTAAGACTTTGTTAAAGGAGAGATTATGATTACCTTATTAAAACAAGAATGGATGAAGGCAGTAAAGCAAAATCGTTTTTATGTCTGGGCCATTATTTCCTTCCTATTGCCAGTTGTAACGTTAATCTGGTTTATCCCAGCTGAGTCACAAACCCTTGGTTATGCTGCACTTGGTGGGGCTGGAATCGTTGTAGCAATTGCTGCGTCAGTTCTTTCTGCTTTGACCTTTACACAGGAATTTAACTTTGGAACTATTCGCCCATTGCTCTCCCGTCAGTACTCACGACTCCAAATCTTTATCTCAAAGATAGTAATGATTGTGATTGAATACGTGATTGTATTGGCTTCAGCTGTTTTGGGAACATTGGCCGGCCGCTTGATTTTCCAAACGCTGAATGGAACGACCGGTACGGAAATCGACTGGCAGCCATTCCTTTTCCACCAAGTCATGGACGTTGTGATGACCTTGTTCTTCTTCGCCATCGTTATCTTGGTTTCAAACCTCGTGAAGTCATCGGCAGCCGCCGTTTCATTGGGAATTGTTCTTTCAATTGCTACCTCAATCATCGCGGCCATTACGACATCCTTGGTTCAATTCTGGGAGCCGTTAAAGTTGAACCCATTGACTGTTGAGTCTTTCTTATCACAGTTTGATGGTACTTCAGCCGTCAACTTTGCCCTACACATGTACTTCGGTGCAGATGTTTGGGTTATCTGGGTTGTCTACGTAGGGTACTTGGTATTGCTATACCTTTTGACCTTCTTGATTTTCCAACGTCGTTCAGTTTAAATAAATAGAAAAGACAGGCACTTACCTGTCTTTTTTTGTTGAAAGGATGATTTTTTTCGTTCTCGTGCTGCTTTTTTTGCTACAATGAGCAAAGGAGTTAGCGATGTCACGAAACAAAAGTGTTTTTAATGATAAACAACGGATTCTGCGTTTATACTCAATTTTGATCTCAAAGCAGGCCATGTCGGTGGACCAGATTGAAGACCTCTTTTTTGTTGGTCAGAAAACCGTGCAGCGTGATATTGCAGCGATTCGCGAGTTCCTTGCAGATTTACAGCAGGGGGAAGAAATCAAGTCTGAGGTTGTCTACGACCGGAAGATGAAGAAGTACAAGATTACCGAGCGAGACCATCTTTTTGAGGTCTTTGATAAAATTAATTCAGAAGAAAATCCCTTTTACTTCTAAAAAAAGACGGACCGTTTCATGTGAAACGGTCCGTCTTTTAAATTGAAAATAATTAATGTACGAAGTACTTGAGTAGGTCAGCCTCTGTTAACGCTGCCTTCTCTTCGTCCTTAACGTCTAGAACGATTTGTCCGGCGTTTAAGACAATCAGACGGTTCCCGTATTGAAGGGCGTCCTTCAAATTATGGGTGATCATCAGAGAAGTTAAGTGGTTGTCTTTTACCTGATGGTTGGTTGCAGCCATGAGCTGGTCTGATGTCTTTGGATCAAGGGCGGCTGTATGCTCGTCTAAGAGCAGCAAACCTGGCTTGACCTGTGTCGCCATTAGGAAGGAGAGCGCTTGGCGCTGCCCTCCTGAAAGGGAACCAGTCGCTGTTTGCAGTCGGTCTTCGAGGTTGTTCCCCATTGTCTTTGTCAATTCGTAGTAATGTTCAAGCTTTTCAGAAGTGAGCTTACGATTCTTCAAAGTCCGGCGAGTTCCACGTTTTTCAGCAAGCAGAAGGTTTTCAGCAACTGTCATACGCGGTGCTGTTCCAAGCTTTGGGTCCTGGAAGACACGAGCTAAGAAGGATGTTCGCTTTACGGCGGGTACTGGCGTAATATCTTCACCATCGTGGAAAACGGAACCAGAAGTTAGAGGAAGGTCACCGGAAATCACATTAAAAAGGGTCGACTTACCGGCCCCGTTGGTTCCAAGAACGGTAATGAAATCTTCAGGGTAAATGTCTAGATTCATCTTATTTAAGATGGTTGTCCCGTTTGGAACGGTGACTGTTGCATCTTTTAGTGAGATTACAGGGTTAGTCATTTGCTTTACCTCCCATGTGTAGGACTTTTTCAAGCTTCAAGAACTTACGAGCTTGAGGAACCATCATTGCCAAGGCAAGAATGATGGATGAAATTAAGTTCAAATCGTTCGTTGAGAATCCAAGCTGTAGAACGGCCAAGAGGACTAAACGGTAGATGATTGAGCCAATAACGACAGCAACCAAACGTTGGTTCAATGACAAATCACCGAAGGCTACTTCTCCAATGATGATGGAAGCCAGGGCGATAACGATGATACCGATACCCATGTTGATGTCAGCAAAACCGTTGTTTTGAGCGATAACAGCACCACCGAAGGCAATCAAGGCGTTTGAAACCATAAGACCCATAATCGTCATACGATCCGTCTTAATACCGAAAGCAGCGGCCATGACTTTGTTATCACCGGTGGCGATGAAAGCCTGACCCAGTTCGGTTTGTAGGAACCAGATGAGGAAACTTAGGATAATGGCAATGACAATTAATCCAAGAACGACGCCGTCGAAGTACTTTGGCAAATCGTTTAGGAAGGAAAGGGAGAAAATGGTTTTTTGATCTAATAGGGAAATGTTAGCAGAACCCATAATGCGTAAGTTGATTGACAGGCAGGCGGTCATGACCAGAATTCCTGCTAATAGGATAGGAATCTTACCCTTCGTGTAGAGCAAACCGGTGATTAGGCCGGCTGCTGCACCAACAACTAGTGAGGCTGCAGTGGCTAAGAATGGGTTGACCCCATCAGCAATCATGGCAACCGCTGTTGAAGCTCCAAGTGGGAAGGAACCTTCAACCGTCATATCCGCAAAGTTCAAAATACGGAAGGTCAGGTAGAGGGCGACTCCTAGAATGGCCCAGAGGATGCCCTGTGAAATTGAAGAAACGATAATGGACATTAGTAGGCCTCCTTGTTAGCTTTAGCGTCTGAAACAATCTTTTCTGGTAGTGTGATGCCGAGGTCTGAAGCCGTTTGTAGGTTCACAGCGTAGTTACCCTTTGTGACGGATTGGACGGCCATTGTTGATGCCTTTTCGCCCTTTAGAACCTTGGCTGCCATTTGACCAGCCTGGTAACCCACTTGGTACTGTGACTGTGAGTAGGTAACCAGTCCACCATCGGCAACCATTGTGTCGTTTGATGGGATAACCGGTACGTTCTTCGCCTTAGCAGCAGATACCAAAGTCTTCATGGCCGTTGCAACGGAGTTATCCTGTGGCGCGTAAATGGCATCGACTTCGCCGGCCATGGTTGTCGCAACCTGCAACATATCATTAGTAGAAGAAATGGTGTAAGACTTCACGGTGTAGCCCGACTTTTGCAAAGTCTTCTTCATCATCTTGGCGTTATAAGTACCACCTGAATCGGAAGTGGTCGAGATGATACCGATGGTCTTGGCCTTTGGCAAAACTTCCTTAAAGACGGCAGCCTGCTTCTCGTAAGGTGAGTCACCAGCAACACCGGTCACATTCTTACCCGGCTTGTCGAGTGAGTTTACTAATTTAGCACCAACTGGGTTGGTGATACCAGCGAGGATAACAGGCGACTTGCCATTAGCTGCCTGTGCCAGTGAGAGAGAAGCTGGCGTGGCAATTCCAACCGTTAGGTCGGTGTCCTTGTTTTCAAAGTCCTGCGCCATGGTCTTTAAGTTGGCTTGGTTGGCCTGTGCGTTTTGATAAGAGATCTTCACGTTCTTACCATCCGTGTAACCGCCGTCCTTCAAACCGGCAACGACACCCTGATGGATTTGATCCAAGGCAGGGTGGGTAACTAATTGAAGAATTCCAACCGTTGGAATCTTATGGTTCTTCTTCGATGTTGATTGACCCTCAGTAAAGAAGGCGACAACAAGGAAGGCTAAAATCAGTGATGTAACCGTTAATAGACGTTTATTCATCTTACTCTCCCAAATAAAATACTTAACCCAAGTCAGTTTTTTTGCATGAAAAAAGCCTGCTTGGGTAATGTGATGTACCCAAACAGACTTTTATACAGTAAAAAGAGACCGGTTGGGACAAACTGTGTCACAGCCTGTCCGTATTCCGTCAAGCTGCTTTCCTACCGGCGCCACCATTGGCGATTCAATTGTGATGAGAATGCAGTCATTTGATTGCTCCTAAAGTATTAAAAGTTGTCTTAAGCATACAAGAGACCATCTTAGCTGTCAAGAAATAATTAGAAAAAATCAATTTTTTCTAAGAAAAGTCAATTAAAATGCATAAAGCGGACCATATCATCTTGATATGTTTTATCTTGGGCAGGGGCCTCGATGGAACCAAATGGCATTTGTCCACGTAGTACCCAACTGTCAGGTAAGTTGAAAGTCTCTTTGACAGCCTGATCAATGAGTGGGTTATAGTGCTGCAAGGATGCTCCCAGTCCAAGATTACTCAAGGTTAACCAAACGGCGTATAGGCTAATACCAATTGCTTCTTCCGCCCAGTCGTCGAAGTTATCAGCATAGGCAGGTGCTTGTTTCTTTAGTCCCTCAACGATGTTTGTATCGGTGAAGTACAGCACGGTACCAAAGCCAGCGGCAAAGGAATGATTTACCTTCGTTTTCGTTGCTGTAAAGGCTTCTTCCGAAGCGGCTACCTTTTTTAATTCGGTTAAGGCAATTTCCCAAAGCTTTTCATGGGCTTGTCCGGTTAGGACAACAGCCTGAACGGATTGCGAATTAAAGGCGGATGGCGTTTCTCGCACGGCCCCCTTAATAATAGAAAAAAGTTCGTCGGGATTTTGTTGAACGTTCTTCCCAAGGTTGTAGATGGAGCGTCGTTGTTCTTGAATCTTAGCAAAGTCAGGCATTTGGCTTCTCCTTATGAGTTGTATTTAATAAAAGTACAAGCAGTATGTTATACTATCTAGGATAAAAAAACAAGGAATATTTATAACATGAAGCCATCTCTAAAACTGACTAATGCGATTCATATTTTGATTTATATTGCTCGGGCCGATAAGCAGTCTTCTTACTCATCCAAGAGTATTGCTGATTCTGTTAATACGAATCCGTCAAGAATTCGTGCTTTGATGTCAGATTTGCAAAATGCTGACATTATTAAACGAGAGGGTGATCATTTTTCACGTCCCATTCTTGCTAAACCGGCGAGTGAGATTACGATGGCGGATGTTTTGATGGCTGTTGACCCGAGTTCGGCCACTTTTCCTCTCGATAATAAGGTGAATGAAGAATGCCCAATTGCTCAACACGTTAACCCAGTCTTATCTTCTTACTACGACTTAATCGATCAGTCACTGATTAAGAAAATGTCTAGTATCGCTTTTTCAGATATTTTAAAGGATGTGAATGAGCGCGCTGGAGAACTACTTTGCCATGTTGATGAGGTAGAAAATGCTTGAGGAAAAACCACAAATTATCACCCTAGTTGTCTTCCTAGGTGGTGCCATTGGGGGCTTGGCCCGCTATGGCCTGAGTTTAGTACCTGTTATGGGTAGCTGGCCATTGATGACGATTTTTATTAACTGTCTTGGAACGGCTGTTTTGGCTACCCTCGGTACTTATATGAAGGGATTTCACGAAAAACCAGCCTATATTCAAGACTTTGTTGGTACGGGGATTTGTGGTGGCTTTACCACGTTTGGTGCACTTATTTTAGAGAGTTACCAGTATTTATGGTCTGGCCAGCTAGTTTATCTTTTCTTGCTCATTGCCGCATCGATTGCCTTTGCTTTATTGTCATTAAAGTTAGGCTTTTGGCTTGGTGATGTCTTAGTGCAACGTGTTTCACAGGAAGAACAGGTGGCAAAAGATGGTAAATAAATTACTCTTAGTCATGTTGGGAACTGGTTTTGGGGCTGTCTTACGCTACTGGTTGATGACCCTTTGGACCAACCGAGGTGCCTATTTAACCGGTGTTTGGTTGGTGAACTTGATTGGTTCCTTTGCCTTGGGTGCGCTGTTTGAATTAAAACTCAATCAGCCCCTTGTTCTTCTATTAGAAACAGGTCTTTTGGGCGGTTTGACAACTTTTTCATCGATGATGACGGAGAGCGCAGGCGAAGCCAGTCGCAAGCAGGCGACACTGTACCTCACGGTCCAAATGGCAACGGGATTTGTAGCCTTTATCATTGGGTACGGCTTATTTACCATGAGTTAAATTTAGCTTTTATGGTATAGTGTTTTAGTATTATTCAGGAGAGAAATCATGGCAAAAATTGCGGTTATTGTTGATTCGTCAGCGGCCCTTCCACAAACTATTCGAAACTCATTTTCAATTACAGAAGTATCAATTCCCATTCTTTTCGGGGAAGAGACTTTCATGGGCGGAAAGGACATCACGTCAGTTGCACAACTCGTGGACATGATGTCTAAGAAGAAGGAACTGCCAACAACTTCACAGCCATCACCCGCACAGTGGGAAAAGGCTTTGAATGAAGCTCGCGATGCAGGTTATGACCAAGCAATCATTGTGACCCTCTCATCAGGAATCTCTGGGGCCTTTCAAACGGCTTCACTTGTGGCATCAAGCTACGAGGGATTGGACCGCGTTGAAGTGGTTGACTCAAAGCTGGTTAACATGGCCCAGGCGGCCCAAGCCTTGCTAGCAGCAAAGTTAGCCAAGGAAGGCGCCGATATGGACGAAATCTTGGCGCAATTAGCTGATTTCCGTACCCACTTGGGTGTCCGTTTTGTTGTGAACGATATCTCCCACTTGAAGCGTACCGGTCGTTTGTCCCGAGGACAGGCATTGGTTGGGGGATTGCTCAACATAAAGCCACTGCTTGACTTTGATATTGCCGGTGACGGTAAGATTGCCGCAGTCGGTAAAGTCCGTAAGATGTCAGGGGCTAAGGATGAAATCCAAAAGGCCTTTGATGAATATCTTTCAAAGGTGGATTTCCCGGTTCGAGCATACATTATTGATGCCAATAACAAAAAGCTTGGTGATAAGTGGTTGAAGGACTTCTCTGCTAAGTATCCTGCCGTGACTTTTGAACGAGCTGAAATGGATCCGGTCATTGTTGTTCATACAGGTGACGGGGCCATGGCGGTTATCTGGTCGCGCGATTACGAATCCTACCAAAAGTAATGAATACTATCTAAAGTAAACCAGTTCAATGAACTGGTTTTTTTGTAAAATTTAAATGAAATTCGACTTAGAATTGACGAGTATAAATTGTTATAAGAACTGATTTTGAGCACTTTTTTTATTTTGCTAAATTGGAATAACTAGTATAGACTTATAGAACAGTAATTTTACCAACTTAATATAAGGAGACAATATGAAAAAAAGGACAAAGGCTTATCAGATTGTCTATGAAGTATTGAATGCTAGTACCCATGGTTTGGGATTCATTCTAGCGGTTATTGCTTCCGTTTTTTTATTAGTGAAAGTATCCAAAGAGTCGCCTAGCGCAATTGAGTTAGCCGCCGTGATTGTCTATGTTTCGTCAATTTCGCTTTTTCTACTGGCATCAACGCTCTTCCACTCGCTCGTCTTTACTCGGGCTGCGAAAGTTTTCCAGTTCATGGACCATGCCGGTATTTACCTCGTGATTTTGGGATCGTATACGCCTTATACTTGGTTAGTTCTGAAGTGGCCGGTGGGATGGGCCATTTGGACGGCCATCTTATTAATGACCATCGCTGGCTTGGTTTACGACATTTTCTTTGTTGGCCGATGGCCCTGGGTGGCGGTGACGATTTACCTGGTGATGGGCTGGCTAATCATTCTGGTAATGCCAATTATTTGGTCCCTTTTGACACCGGCCGCATTCTGGCTTTTGCTGGCCGGGGGTGTGACCTACTCACTCGGTACAATCTTCTATTTGCTGCCTCAAATCCCAATGGGACATGTCTACTGGCACCTCTTTGTTTTGCTCGGGGCAGGACTCATGTACTTTTCAATTTACCAAACAATCTAAAGTCGCTTGACGACCAGAAAGTAAAAAACATTCATGGAAAAATTAAATTACCACTATCAGGACGCCTGGCGCAACACGACCACGGCCACCTGTCAATCACCAATTGATGTAGTGGCTGCCGATTTGGTTAGTGGTTCTCCCTTGAGAATCGACTGGTCCAATTTGCAGACCAGTGCCGTTCGAAAGGATGAACAGGTCATTGGCGACCAGTTCTTCTGTGACGGCCAATTATTAATTAATGAAGAAAGCTATGATTTAGTTCGTTTCCATATTCATGATGGTTATGAGCACCTCTGGGACGGGCAGGATGGCCCGGCAGAACTTCACTTGGTCTTTAATCGCCCAGATGGCGGTACCTTTGTTTTAGGCGTTTTTCTGACCTTGGATGAAAAAGCAAGTGCGCTCTTTGAGCCAGTTTTAAATGAAAAGATAAACCAGGTAAACCTACAGGACTTTCTGCCGGACAATGCGGATGAAGCAGTTTCCTACATCGGAACACTGACGACGCCACCTTTGAAAAAGGATGTGCAATGGTTACTCTTGAAAGAACCGCTGGGGATAAACGCCGATGATTTGGCGACTTTTACCCAAGTTTATCCTGATAATCACAGGGAAGTACAACCGGTTTTGAATCGAGCGGTTAGTTTACATCAAATTGTCACCTTATCTTGACGCTCCATATATTAGAAGCGTACAGTTAATCTAGTTAGAAAAGCAGGACAACCAACGGTTGTCCCTGTTTTCATTTATGAGGGAGTTTTAAATGAATGAAAAGTCTTTAAAGCGTGCAGCATTAGTCGTTGCCGCTGCACTGTTTATGCAGATGTTGGATTCGACGATTGTTACAACGGCTTTGCCACAAATTGCTGACGACCTCTCGGTGAACCAGTCGACTGCTTCTCTTTTAGTTTCAGTCTATATGCTCTTTGCAGCCGTCTTTATTCCGCTGTCGGGCTGGATGGCCAAAAAGATGAATCGAAAGGCGCTCTTTTTGCTTGCTGTTTTGATTTTTACCCTTTCGTCAGTGGCGGTGGGGCTGGTTGATAACCTTGCCTACATCTTGGTGATGCGTGCCCTACAGGGAATTGCCGGAGCCATGATGATTCCGGTTGGAAAGTTAATCATTTTGGAGAACGTAGCTTCTAAAAACCTGCTACAGATTCTTTCTTATCTAATTTGGCCCGCACTCATTGCGCCAGCCATTGCCCCTTTGCTGGGTGGCTACATTATTTCTGCTCTTTCCTGGCATTGGATTTTCTTTTTGAACCTGCCAATTGGTTTAGGAATCTTAATCGCTGGGTACTTCTTGATTCATGATGAGAATGCACCAGAAGACGCGCCTTTCGACATGGTTGGTTTCATTTTGGTCGCATTGGCCGCGGGGTTAATCCTGATTGCAGCCGAAACCTTGTCGCATGGTTTGAAGAGCCTTGCTTTAGGATCAACACTGCTGGTATTAGGATTTATCCTTTCCATCTTGTCCTTTAAACACTTGCAACGAGTTGATCAGCCACTCTTTGCCTTAGACGCTCTAAAGACGAAGACTTTCCGAATCTATACAACTGGGGGATCCATCTTCTGGATCACGATTGGGGCCTTGCCATACTTGTTGACGCTATTGTTGCAGGTCCCATTCCACTGGTCCGCCGTTGAGGCCGGAACCTACGTCATCTTCATCTTCCTTGGTAACTTGGCAATTAAGCCCTTTACCACTTTCATTATCAAGCATACAGGCTATAAGTACGCGCTGGTTATTGCCCTTGGATTGGCCACGATGTCCACCTTCCTGATGGCGGCCTTTGAAATGAATACGGCCAAGGTTTGGATTGCCTTTGTTGCCTTTGTATCTGGTGTCGGTCGCTCATTAGCTCTGACAGCCTACAACTCACTGGCCTTTTCTGAGTTAACAAAGAAGGAAAAGAACGCAGCCAACACCTTGCAGTCGGTTATGCAAATGTTGTCTCAGGCTTTCGGTGTCGGCTTTGCAGCGACCCTAGTGGCACTGTTTTCACAGGCCTTTGCAAGCAGTTTAGCCTACCAGATAACACTCTTTATTATGGGAGTCATTTCCCTTTACCCACTGTTCGAAGTACTCACATTACCAAAGAACGCTGGTGAAAGTACTTTATAAAAGTCTTTTAAGACCGCTTTTGCGGTCTTTTTTATTGCAAAAAGATGAGAAGTTGGGGATAATGGCGGTAAGAATTAGCGAGTCAAAAGGAGGCCTTCATGACAAAAACACGATACCAAGATGACTTTTACCAAGCGGTGAACGGTGAATGGATTGAGCAGGCGAAGATTCCAGCCGATCGACCTGTCACCGGTGGGTTCTACGACCTAGTGGAAGGCATCGAGAAGGAAGAACGCCGGGTACTTGCTGCTATTGAAGCAGGGGACGAGAAGACTCCGGCAGCCCTAGAAGAATTCGTTAAGATGCATCAGCTAACCAAGGATTGGGTTAAGCGTGCAGCAATTGAGAAGGTTGAAGTGAAGAAGTTCTTGCAGCCTTTGTTGGCCCTGCAGTCCTGGCAGGACTTGCAAGAAAAAGAGGCTAACTTGGTAAAAGACGGTTACACGACCGTTTTGGAAGCAACGATTAGTCCGGATTCAAAGAATACCAGTCGAAACGAACTCTGGCTGTCTAGCCCAGATTTGATTTTGCCTGATACGACTTCTTATGAGAATAAGGAACAAAAGGAAGCGCTTCTATCAACTTGGTCTAAGATGGTAACAGAGCTCTTAGATCATTTGGATTTGGCTGATGAAGGCGCTGAATGGGTTAATCAAGCCTTAGCCTTTGACCAACTCTTGGCTGACCGTGAGTCTTCTTCAGAAGAACTATCGGATTCTTGGAAGAACTACCACCCAATGACGGTTGATGAGGCCAATGCTAAGGTACCAGACGTGACTTTGGCAGAAACTTTGGCTGGCTTAGTTGGTGAAGTACCTGAAAAAGTCATCGTCTATGATGGTCCATTCTTCGAGAAGGCCAATGAAGTTTATACGGAAGAAAACTTTGCAATCGTAAAGGGCTGGATGATTATTCAAAACCTTTTGGAAGTTGCTGGCCTACTTGGTAATGATACTCGTGTATTGGCCGGCCAATATGGTCGTGCGCTTTCTGGGACAAAGGAGGCGGTTAAGCCAGAAAAGTCCGCTTTCCGTCAGGCCCGTGCCTTCTTCTCACAGGTAGTCGGAAAGTGGTATGGTGAAACATACTTTGGTCCAAAGGCCAAGGCCGATGTCGAAGAGATGGTTCAAGAGTTGATTAAGGTCTATGAAGGACGTTTTGATCAAATCGACTGGCTCTCAGACGAAACCCGGGCCAAGGCGAAGGTGAAGTTGGCTGCTCTCGCTGTTAAGGTGGGTTACCCAGAAAAGCTACCAGCCTATTTGGAGAATCGTCGGGTGGATGCAAGCGCCTCCCTTGTTGATAACGTCCAACGCTTTTCAAAGGAAGCAGTTGCTGAACACTTTGCCAAGTGGGGCAAGCAACCTGACAAGTCCCGTTGGGGAATGTCAGCCGACACGGTAAATGCTTACTATTCACCGGACTTCAACCAAATTGTTTTCCCAGCGGCCATTTTACAGGCGCCTTTTTATGATTTGAAACAGTCAGCTAGCCAAAACTTTGGTGGCATTGGAACCGTCATTGCCCACGAGATTACTCACGCCTTCGATACAAACGGTGCTCGCTACGATGAAAAGGGTAATTTGAAGGAATGGTGGACCAAAGAAGACTTTGCCCACTTCGAAGAAAAGACGGAAGCTGTTGTAAAAGCCTTTGATGGACTGGATTCAGCAGGTGCTAAAGTCAACGGACATCTCACCGTTTCAGAAAACGTGGCCGACCTCGGTGGGGTTTCAGCTGCCCTTGCTGCCACGAAGGCGAGCGGAGATGCTGATGTGAAGGCATTCTTTGAGAACTTTGCTACGCTCTGGCGTCATAAGGCGGAACCCAAGTACTTAGCATTGCTTGCGACGATTGACGTTCATGCACCCGCTAAGTTGCGTACGAACGTCACAGTGAAGAATTTTGACGACTTTGAAAAGGCCTTCGATGTGCAGGACGGGGACGGTATGTACTTGGCTCCAGAAAAGCGCATCCAAATTTGGTAAAAAAATTTAGTAAAAACCTTGTCAGACAACTTCATTCTTGTTAATATAGAGAAGTTGTTTAAGACATGGGAGTGTAGCGAAGTCTGGCTAAACGCGACGGACTGTAACTCCGTTCCTTCGGGTTCGTAGGTTCGAATCCTACCGCTCCCATTGCCTCGCTTCAGGCAAATTTGAAGCATTGCCCCTTGGCCAAGTGGTAAGGCAGAGGTTTTTGGTACCTCCATGCGCTGGTTCGATCCCAGCAGGGGCAATCAATGTTTAAGAAAAAAGCAGACCTTTGGGTCTGCTTTTTTTGTGTACTTTTTTAAATAATGTGATTTATTGTCATAAATCAGGTGTTGTATAAGTAATTTTGAAAATAAACTTGCAATTTAGAAGAAATATTATTGTAATAGTCCTGAAGAAAGAATGTATACAGTGTTCTTTAAAGGGTCTATGTTCTTACGTGAGACAGCATATTGATTGGAGGGGTTTCGTTATGATGTATAACCATCAACAATTTAGCAAAGAAAACGAAAAGAAAGTGCTCCGTAAAGTCAAAAAGAACTGGGTGGTCATGTCCGTGGCTTCCTTTGCCTTGATTGGAGGCTTAGCCTTTGCATCTGAAAATAATATGCTTGGGCAAGTTTCTGCTGATGATGACAGCCAAACTACTCAAGTCAGCACAAAGCAAAACTTTGCAAACCCAACAACTGTTTTACAAAATGGAAGCAATCGTTCAGCCACTGCTTTAACTAATCAGGTCGGAGCAGCTTCTTCCTATGAATATGCGAACCTAGCGAGCGATGGTTCGGTTCAAACTAATAAAATTTCTTGGCAACATAACGATGGTGACCAACTCGATACAGGAACAATGGACTATGCCCAAGGAAACGGTGGAAAGGCTTCAATCTCTTTCACTATTAATGGTGGTAAGACGCTGAAGGCTGGCGATACCATTCGTATTCCAGTGAAGACCAACTTGGCTAACCAACCAGGAACTCAGACCTTTGGTGTATCAAACTTGAACTCAATCATCAATGATGATGAGGCAAACCAAGGAATTTCAAAGTCTGTTTCGTATGACGGCTCAACGCAAGAAATTGTTATTCCACTTGACGGAAGTAACTTTAACGCTAACCAGACCCACCGTATTACGTTGAACTTTAATACGGCCGGGGGAATGGTATTCCCTAAGTCTGCAAGTAACGGTGCTGATCTATCATTCTCAGAAACGATTGCTGACCAAACTCATAACTACCACTGGGCAGCTAAACCAACGACACCGGACTTTAGTGAAAACAATACCCTTGGCGCCATGCAGGATTTGATTTCTAGTCAATCATCAGAGGGTGTTGAATTGCGTGCTACGCTCTTTAATTCAGATGGCAAACCATTTACTCAACCCGTTTTACTAAACGATGGTAAGGATTATATTCAAACAATTGATGTCAATGCAAGTACAACATCGAATGGTAAAGAAGTTCCAGTTGATATTACTCCTGATACTTTCAGTCACTATGTGACAGTTTCTCAGAATTTCGGACCAGCTACGGAATCAGCTGGATGGACTGATCAGGCGGCTAACAACTGGGGTGGTACGTCAAACGCTGGTGAACGAATTGCGAACTGGTTTAACCAGGATTCAAGCAATAGCGAAACACATGCCGAAAATAGTTATTCGATTATTAAAGTCTCAGATAGCCATTATAAAGTAATCATTAACTACGGTAAGCAACAGACATTGGCCTATAGTAAGGCAGACTTTGAGACGATTATTAAGTCCCAATATGCACACGTGTCTGATGCTGTTATTCAGGAGATGGAGACCCGATACAGTGATGGAAAGGGTAACGTTGTTATCCCATATTCTATCCAAGCAAGCATCCAGTTTAAAAACCCAAATAACAAGGACGGACAGGTTAAGTATTCTGCTAACTTCTCTGATAACAGGGGTGTTTCAGACAATAAACATTCATTTACTACCCCAATGAACGACAACACCACTGAGGGTGAAACAAAAGTACTTGTCCACTATCAAGACGAGCAAGGCAACCAGATTGCCGCCGATTCCAAGCAGCTCGGCTTTGAAAGGGATAAGAATACCTATTCAGC
Source organism: Fructobacillus sp. CRL 2054 (assembly GCF_028764065.1). Taxonomy (GTDB): domain Bacteria; phylum Bacillota; class Bacilli; order Lactobacillales; family Lactobacillaceae; genus Fructobacillus. Next base: position 138,603 of record NZ_JACOFN010000001.1, on the reverse strand, counting down.
AAAGAGTGTTCAGTTAGATCACTACACCCTGGATACCTCTAAGTTGCCTGATGGTGCCACATCAACTGGTGATGGACAGTACGCAGTAAATGGCGACTTCAAGGCTAACTGGCAGAATGGCGTTTTGAACATTACCTACGTCTATAAGGCTGATCCTGCTTCTGCCGAAGTCCGCTACGTTCTTGATAAAGATGGTGATACCAATACAAACAATGATTGGGAACAGCTAGACGAGAAGAGAATCAATGGCTTCTATGGTGAAGCTTACCACACAACGGCGAATGATTATTCAGCTGATAACCGCTACTTAGTTGAAGTCATTAATGGTCCTGATGGTACTTTCAATGGAACTTCTGACCAGACAATTACCTATGTTTATGCAGAAAACCGTACGTTAACCGTTAACTACCTCGACCAGGATAACAACAATCAGAAGATTGACGGTGACAAGTACACCTATGTTAAAAAGGATGGACATTGCAATGCAACGGATCCATATCGTACAGCTACAACCCTGCAAGAACTAGAAAATAAGGGTTACGAACTAGTCAATGACCCATATCCAGCAGCAGGTTACACATACGGTTCTAATCTTAACCAAACCTATAACGTCGTCTTGAAGCACGCCCACAAGGACGTGACTGACACTAAGACGGTTACCCGTACAATTAACTATATTGATAAGGACAGCAGGCAATCAGTTGCTCCATCTGTAAAGCAGCCTGTTACCTTTACGCGGACCAACACGGTTGATGCGGTGACCGGAAAAGTCATCACAGCAGGCAATTGGACGCAGTCTGGTTCCTGGTCCGAGGTCACATCACCATCTGTTGATGGTTATAACGCGCCAGACAAGGCAAAGGTTGATGCTGAAAACGACCTAAACGCTGATACCTCGACAGATAAAACTGTGAACGTTGAATACAGTCACAAAACAAACGTCTCAACCGAAACCAAGACGATTACTCGTACGATTAAGTACGAAGACGCCACGGATGGGCATGAAATTCATGCTGAAGTAAACCAACCGGTGACCTTCACACGAACCAAGACGGTTGATGAGAAGACCGGCAACGCTACTTACAGTGACTGGACTCAGTCCGGTTCATGGTCAGAGGCGGATTCACCATCCATCGCTGGTTACGATGCCCCAGATAAAGCTAAGGTTGATGCTGTTAATGTAACAGCTGATATGTCTGATACTACTGAGGTTGTTAAGTACAACCAAAAGAAGGATGCCCAGACTGAAACGAAGGTTGTCACACGAACCATCAAGTATGTCGATAAAGTCGATCAGCATGAGATTCATGCCGAAGTCAACCAACCAATTACTTTCACTCGTACCGTTGTAAGGAATGAAGCAACCGGCGCTATTGAATCATATGGTCCTTGGACGCAAAGTGGTTCATGGGATGCCGTTCAATCACCTTCCATTGCTGGTTATACTGCCCCTGACCAGGCTACGGTAGCAGCTGATAGTAGCGTAACGGCGGATACGAAGGATGCTGAAGTAGTTGTTCAGTACGCTCACAGCACATCAGAAAAGACGGAGCAAAAGACCGTTACTCGTACCATCAAGTACGTTGATAAGAGTGATGGGCATGAAGTTGCTAAGACAGTGACGCAACCAGTTACCTTCAAAAAGACTGTAACGGTTGACGATGTAACCGGTGAAGTGACTAAGGATGGCACTTGGACACCAGATAATGGTTCCTGGTCTGAAGTAACCTCACCATCCGTTGACGGTTACGATGCCCCAGATAAGGCAAAAGTCGATGCGGAAACCGTAACGGCGGATACCAAGGATGAGAATGTTACTGTGACCTACCAAAAGAAGGCCTCAGCACCAGTAACGCCAAACACTCCAAATACGCCGAACACCCCAGATTCATCGAATACACCTAGTTCTTCAAATACGCCAAGCAGTTCCGATAACGGTAACTCAAGTTCTAACGCCCACTCTGCAGCAAGCAAGAATCATTCACTTCCTGCAACGGCAAAGCAGCTTGGACATTCTGTTAAGGGACTAGCACTCCTAGGACTAGGTTCCTTGGTAGTGGCACTTGGTTTGAAGAAAAAGGACTAAGTTAGTGACTTTTGAATAAGGTGATATTGGAAGATATTACCAATTGAAAAACCCCCAAGAAGATTTTCTTGGGGGTTTTCTTTTACAAAATAAAAAGTCATTGTAGAAAAAATGACTTTGGATAATGAGAGAACCTGATTTTATTGGAACTGCATTCCGCCATCAACAATCAAGGTTTGGCCAGTCACGTAGTTTGAGTCTGGGCCAGCCAAGAAGGAAACAACGGCTGAAATATCTTCTGGTTCGGCTAAGCGCTTCAAAGCGATATCCTTTGAGAACTGGGCCATTCCCCATTCGTCATCCTTACCGGCGTTAGCCCCGACCTTGTGGGCGATGTCAAACATCATTGGCGTCTTAACGATTCCAGGGGCAAAGGCGTTAACTGTGATACCTTCTTCTGCAAGATCGCGGGCCGTTACCTGGGTGATACCACGAACGGCAAACTTTGTACCACTGTAAAGGGCTAGGTTAGGGTTACCAACAACACCAGCTTGAGAGGTGGCGTTAATAATCTTTCCACCTTTACCAAACTTCTTGAAGTACTTGTGTGCAGCTTGAGTACCCCAAATGACACCTGCAGCGTTAACGTTGTATACCTTGTTAAACTGTTCAGGCGTGATGGTATCGATTGGTGTTGTAGGACCTAATCCGGCGTTATTTACCAAGACGTCAAGGCCACCCAACTTTTCAACCGCTTCATCAACGGCGGCAAAGAAGTTATCACGATCGGCAACGTTAATCTTAATGGCCAATGCTTCGCCATTGGCCTTATTTACTTCGTCAGCAACCTTCGTTGCTTCGTTAATGTTTAGGTCGGCAACGGCAACTGAAAAACCGTCTTTTGCCAATCGTTGTACGATTGCCTTACCAATCCCCTGAGCTCCACCTGTTACAAATGCTACTTTTGCCATTTTGCGGCCTCCATTTATTCTGCAGTCACATCCTTCATCTGTGAATATTGTAACTTGTTATAAGTCGAATAGATAGCCTTTTTAGCCACTTTGGGAAAGATTGCACAAAAGATGGAAAGGGATTGATTTTTTGATAAATTCAAAAAGTCGAATGGATTAGGAAGAAAGTAAAGACACCTCCGTTCAATAATCGATTTTTTACGGATGGGGATGCGACTTTTACAAGTAACAAAATGAACAAAATTAGCAGACTGGGCAGACATTTGCTAGTATTTGCTTTATAATTGGTCTTGTTAAGTAAAGAAATTTTGGAGGCAATCATGGCAAAATTAACTGTTCAAGATTTGAAGAATTTGGCCGGTAAGAAAGTATTGATGCGTGTGGACTTTAACGTCCCTATTAAGGATGGCGTAATTGGTAACGATAACCGTATCGTTGCTGCTTTGCCTACTATCAAGCACGTGATCAAGGAAAACGGCCGCGCCGTTTTGTTCTCACACTTGGGTCGTATTAAGACTGAAGATGACAAGAAGGAATTGTCATTGGCACCAGTTGCAAAGCGCTTGGGTGAATTGTTGGGACAAGAAGTCATCTTCGTTCCTGAAACACGTGGTGCTAAGTTGGAAGCCGCAATCAACGACCTCAAGGATGGTCAAGTATTGATGGTTGAAAACACACGTTTTGAAGACGTTAAGAACGGCGAATACGTGAAGTTGGAATCTGGTAACGACCCTGAATTGGGTAAGTACTGGGCTTCACTTGGTGATGACTTGTTCATCAACGATGCCTTCGGAACTGCTCACCGTTCACACGCTTCAAACGTTGGAATTGCTTCAAACGTTGACCAAGCCGCTGCAGGATACTTGATGGAAAAGGAAATCAAGTTCTTGGGTGACACAGTTGAAAACCCTAAGCGTCCATTCGTTGCAATCATCGGTGGTGCCAAGGTTTCTGACAAGATCGAAGTTGTTCAAGCTTTGTTGAAGAAGGCTGACAAGGTTATCATCGGTGGTGGAATGGCTTACACATTCGACGCTGCTAAGGGTAACAAGATTGGTAAGTCTTTGTTCGAAGCTGACAAGGTTGACTTGGCTAAGTCATTGATGGAAGAAGCCGGCGACCGTTTGGTATTGCCAATCGACGCGGTTGCTGCTGACAACTTTGCAAACGATGCCAAGACTGAAACAGTTGATTCAGCCGCTGGTATTCCTGATGGTTACATGGGCTTGGACATCGGTCCTAAGTCAGTTAAGCTTTTCCAAGACGTTTTGGCAGATGCTAAGACTGTTGTATGGAACGGCCCAATGGGTGTGTTCGAAATGCCTAACTTCGCCAAGGGAACTTTGGCCATCGGAAACGAATTGGTTAAGGTAACTGAAAACGGTGGAACAACAATCGTTGGTGGTGGTGATTCAACTGCTGCCGTTCAAGCCTTGGGTGTTGCTGACAAGTTGTCACACATCTCAACTGGTGGTGGAGCCTCATTGGAATACCTTGAAGGTAAGCCATTGCCTGGTATCACTTCATTGACTAACAAGTAAAATGATTTTTAAAAAGCTGACTTTGGTCGGCTTTTTTTGATGGGCATTCGTAATGGAAAAGTCTTTTTTTCTATTAAATTGTCATTTTTGCTGTCCTATCTTTCTAAATTGGATAGGCGTATAATGGATACAACGTAAATTTAGAAGAGGTGTACTGTGTCAAACGAGCAAAAAGTCCGCGAACAAGAATACCTAAATGCAACTTTAAAGAAGATTGATTTAGCGCAACTCGAAGCCGAAGCTGAGGTCAAGAAGTCTAACGGCTCTCTTTCCGATGTAGCCAAGGGCTGGGATGACGTCCGTGTGAAGACGTCAACCTACTCTGGTATCGTCGAAACAGCCATGTCAATTCGACAACAGCAGCAGGCGATTCAAGAACGTCAGTCCGCGAAGTCTCGCGCTGAAGACCGCTACAAGACTTTGGCAAAGCAGAAGGAAAAGCCTTACTTTGCCCGAATTGATTTCTTGGATAACGCGGAAGAGAACCGCGAAAAGGAGACCGTCTACATTGGACTGGCCTCTTTTGCTGATGACGGACACTTCTGGGTCTATGATTGGCGTACACCGGTTGCTTCTATTTACTATGATGGGGGTCTCGGCCATGTCGATTACATGACACCTGCTGGTAAGCAGACCGCAGACGTTGTGTTGAAACGCCAGTTCGAAATCGAGAAGGGTGTTATTGTGACGCTTTTTGATACGGAAGAAGCGATTGGGGATGCCATGCTGTTGAACGCCTTGTCAGGCGAATCAACAACGAAGATGAAGTCCATCGTGACGACCATTCAAAAGGAACAGAACAAAATCATCCGTAATACGGACGCTGATTTGCTCTTCGTTCAGGGTGCTGCAGGGTCTGGTAAGACGGCCGCTATCATGCAACGTGTGGCTTACTTGCTCTACCGCTACCGCGGTAAGTTGAACTCTGGCCAAGTGGTGATGTTCTCACCCAACCAGCTATTTAACGACTATGTTGATCAAGTTTTGCCGGAATTGGGTGAACAAAACCTTGTTCAATTAACCTTCTATCAATACGCTTCCCACCGCTTGCCTCGTTTTGAAGTGCAGACGCTGGAAGACCGTTTTGAAAAGAATAAAGAAAACGAAAAAATTGACCACTTGCTTGGTTCTTTGGATATGTTCAAGGCCGTTCAGTCCTATGCAAAGGACCTGAACCAGTCCGGTTTGAAGGTTCGTAACTTAAACTTCCGTGGCGAACCTTTGCTCAGCAAGGATAAGATTCGTAGCGTTTACTACCAATATAATGAAAACTACAAGCTTTCTCAGCGCTTGGAAGCAACACAAGAGAGTCTTTTGCGTTCCCTCCGCTCCCAGGTTGGCGTTCAAATGAAGTCCGACTGGGTCGAACTCGCCATCGAAAACTTGTCAAAGCAAGAGTATGACGAATTAGTTGGAGCCGGCCAGGTCCGCTTAGGGGATGACGAAATCAACGATGCTGGGGATATGACTCGTTTGCACCAGTTAGGTGAAGGACCAAAAGAACGGACCTTCTCTTCTGATGCTGCTGAACGTAAGTTCTTAGCCAAGAAGATTGCAACTCAAGCTTTGCGTCCACTTGCTAAGCGCATTCGCCGTGCTGGTTTCATTAACATTAATGCCCAGTTCGTCGACCTCTTGCGTCAACTACCAAAGTACTTGAATTTGGCTGACTATCAGATTAGTCAAACAGAGTGGGAAGACTACATTGAAGCGGTGATTGAAAAGGTTAAGAACCGTCAACTTTCTCTTTCGACGACAACAATCTACCTATATCTATACGATTTGATTACGGGAAAGCACGGGCAGCGTGAAATTCGCTACCTCTTTATCGATGAAATTCAGGATTACACGCCATTCCAGTTGGCCTTCTTGAAGTTCTCCTTCCCAAACGCCAAGTTCACTGTTCTTGGTGATTTGAACCAGGCCATCTTTACCCAGGATTGGGCCTCATCGCTTGAAGAAGACTTTGCCTCACTCTTTAATCCCGATAAAGTCGATTTTGTTGAACTGACGCAAACTTACCGTTCAACAAAGCAAATCACGGACTTCTCGAAGGGCTTGCTTCGTGATGGTAAGACGATTGAAGCCTTTAACCGAAATGGTGAATTACCAACAGTTAAGGTTACGAAGACGGAAGATGAAGCAGTTGCTGCCATTATTAAGCAGTTGCGACAAAACGCTGCCGATAATGAACAGACTGCCATTATCACGCAGACTTTGGCAGAAGCAAAGGCGCTGGCAGAGGCCTTGAAGAGTGAACAAATCACTCTAATCCGCTCTGAAAACCAGCGACTGGCACCGGGTGCCGTTATCCTACCATCATACCTGGCCAAAGGGCTGGAATTTGATGCGGTGATTGTTTGGCAGGCGGATGCTGCTCACTATAGTAGCGATGACGTACGCCGTTTGCTTTACACGGTTACTTCCCGTGCTATGCACCGACTCAGTTTGATTGGCTACGGCGCGATGTCACCAATGATTGAAGAACTGCCATCTTCCTTGTACACTTTGGAGGCTGACAATGCTTAATCAGTTAATTAGCCAAATTAAAAAAGCCCAGAACGGGTCTTTTTTTACGATTGGCCTAACCGGATCAGTGGCGGTTGGTAAGTCGACTTTGGCAGAGCGGTTAGCAGTCGGTTTGCGTGAGTCTGGTTTGAAAGTTGAAGTTCTATCGACAGATGCCTTCTTAAAGGATAATGCAACTCTTCATGAAGAAGGAATCTTCGATGAGAAGGGCTTTCCCAAGAGTTATGACCTAACGGCTTTAGAAGAATTCATTCGATTTTTTCAAGACGGAAAAGATGACCAAAAAGTTGCGGTTTATTCACAAACCCTCGCGGATATTGTTCCGTCAGAAAAAAAGAGGGTGAAGCGACCAGACGTCTTAATTCTAGAAGGGGTTGTCGCCCTGCAACTGCCAGAAGATCTCTTAAACAGTACGATTTTCTTAGAGGCGGACATGGCCCACGTGAAGGACTGGTACTTGGAGCGTAACTTACTTGCAACCGTAAAGTCTGCCAACCATCCTGATTCCTGGCGTGCACAATACGCCAAGTTACCCTTGATTGACTTTTACAACTTGGCCATGTCCATCTGGGAGAAGACCAATCAGAAAAATTACGATGATTATATTTATCCAAGTCAACAGTCCGCGGATTGGATTGTAGCCTTGGATTACTATCATCAGATTACAGAAATCAAAGTCGGGCCACGACAGGCTTAAGACTAGCTTAGCTCTTGTGCATAAAGTGCCTTTGTTGACTTTTGATTTTTTTAGCAGTAGTATACCTATCTGGATTATTTCTTAACAATTTTGGAGGAAGAAATGGCGAAAAATAAAGAAACAGCCGGGCAACCGGTAAATAAAATTGCCATGATGGCCTTGCTGATGATCGGGTCTTTTGTGATCATCTTGATGCAGACCTCATTGGGAACGGCCTTGCCAGCATTGATGACAGCCTTTGACGTTGATTCAGCCACCGTACAGTGGTTGACGACGATTTTCTTGATGGTGAACGGGATTATGATGCCCGTTTCAGCCTATTTAACAACACGAATTCCAACGAAGTACCTCTACTTGTCAGCCTTGGCTGTTTATATTGTAGGAACTTTCATGGCTTGGACAGCACCAACGTCTGAATTCTGGATGATGATGGTAGCCCGTGGCTTGCAAGCCGTTGCGGCTGGTATCGTTATGCCTTTGATGCAGGTTGTTGCATTGACACTTTTCTCAGAAGAATCACGAGGAAAGGCTATGGGTTCAATCGGTTTGGTTATCGGAATGGCACCAGCCATCGGACCTACTTTGACTGGTTGGATCTTGGATGGTAAGCACGAATTCCTTGGTATGAGCATCGGTGGGGACTGGCGTTCAATCTTTGCCATGGTTTTGCCACTTGCCGTCATCGTTTTCTTCCTTTCAATTTTCTACTTTAAGAACGTATTGGAAACGAAGCAGGTTACCCTGGACATTCGTTCATTGATTGAATCAACCCTTGGATTCGGTGCTTTGCTCTATGGTTTCGCCATGGTTTCAAACCACGGATGGGATTCATTTAGCTACGTTATCGCCCCAATCATTGTTGGTGCTTTGATTATTGCCGAATTCACTCGTCACCAGTTCCACATGGAAAAGCCATTCTTGGACATGAAGCTCTTCATGAACAAGCAGTTTGCTTTGACGACAACCCTTGTTTCATTGACTTTCATCGCCATGATTGGTGTCGAAATGGTTTTGCCTTCATACATGCAAATGGTACGCGGATTGTCAGCCCTTGATTCTGGTTTGACTTTGCTACCTGGTGCTATGATGATGGGATTGATCTCACCAATTGCCGGTTCTTTCTACGACAAAATTGGTGCTAAGCGCTTGGCCATCTTCGGATTCGCCTTGGTTGCCATGGCAACCTTGCCTTACTACTACTTGACTGCCGAAACGCCAACCATTTACATCACCGCTTTGTACATGGTTCGTATGGCCGGTGTTGCCTTCACGATGATGCCTTTGACATCTGCAGCCATGAGTGTCTTGCCTCGTACAGATACTGCTCAGGGTACTGCCGTGAACAACACGATTCGTCAGATTGCCGCTTCACTTGGAACGGCCATCTTGGCTTCTGTTATGCAATCAGTTGCAAACAATAACATGCCTAAGGCAGCCTTGAAGACGCAGGACCCATTGTCTTATGCTTCAAAGGCCATTGATGCTACCTTGGACGGTTTCCACATGTCATTCTTCGTGGCAGCCCTCTTTGCCATTGCGGCCTTGGCTTTGTCAGTCTTTATGATTAACGGTAAAGTCGTACGCAAGGAAGAAAAGGAGAACTAAGATGATTATTATTCTATTTATTCTTTTTGTTATTCTGGCCTTCCTATCATTGATGTTGATTAAGAACCGTCCAGTACGTGTGGTATCAACTTTGGTTTCCTTTGCCCTTGTTGCCTTATCCATCGTCTTGATTGTGGCGAACGCTCACGATCACTATGGTATGGACGTGAAGACAAAGACGGCTAAGGTTCAAATTTACTCAGCGCAAGACCAAAACACTTACGGTGTCTTGGCCTACCAGCCTGTTGGTACTTCTGGTCGTGAAAAGGCCTTTGTTTATAAGGCCAAGTCTGATGCCAAGAAGACGACGGTTGCAAAGCCTGATTTGAAGACGTCAACGCAAATCCAAAACGTTGATGGTAACCAGGCCTTCCAAGTAACCACAACCAAGGAATACGTTTACAAGAACGACTTTTACAAGTTCCTCTTTGGTTGGGCTGGTAACAACCACGACGTGAAGTCAAAGGTTGTGACTTACCAAGTGCCAGCTACTTGGATTGCCTTGTCTGCTCAAGATGGTGCTAAGTTGAAGGCGGTTTTGTCTGCTAAGGTTTCTGATCCTGATTTCATTTCATGGATGAAGCAAAATAAGGAAACGGCAGCAACGGACCCTGATCAAGCAGCTCGCGATGCAGTTTCTTATTACAAAAACATTTTATCTAATTCATAATATTCAAAAATCAGCCGTTTAAATTCTGTAATAATTGTAATATTTATAGAATCACTTCGTTGTAAAGTGGGGTTGGCTATGTTATAGTTAACTTGTAAATTAAGTTTGAATTTTGATTTTGATTTGTTTTTTTCGAAAGGCGTCATACCAAAAACATCTTATTTATTTACATGACACAGATGGGATGACCCAAAGGAGAAACAATCATGGAAAAAGGTACAGTAAAGTGGTTTAACAGCGAAAAGGGCTACGGCTTCATCACTCGCGAAAACGGTGAAGATGTCTTTGCACACTTCTCAGCTATCCAAGGCGACGGATTCAAGACTTTGGAAGACGGACAAGACGTTACGTTTGAAGTTGAAAACTCAGACCGCGGATTGCAAGCTGTTAACATCAACAAGGCTTAATTCTTTAATTAAGTTTGAAAAGCTCGGACATTTGTCCGGGCTTTTTCTTTTGCTCGGATACTGCAAAGGGGCACCTGAATGTTGTATAATAAGCAAGAATCATTTCAAGCAAAAAAGGAGCTAGAACATGGCAAAATTAGTTTTGATCCGTCACGGACAAAGTGAATGGAACGCATTGAACTTGTTTAATGGTTGGGTGGACACAAAGTTGTCTGAACAAGGTATCGAACAAGCTAAGCACGCAGGTGAATTGTTGAAGGCAGAAGGCATCGAATTCGACCAAGCCTACACTTCAGTTTTGACTCGTGCCATCACGACTTTGCACTACGCTTTGGAAGAAGCTGGTCAACTTTACGTTCCTGAAGAAAAGTCATGGCGTTTGAATGAACGTCACTACGGTGCTTTGCAGGGTAAGAACAAGGCTGCCGCTGCTGAAAAGTACGGTGAAGACCAAGTTCACATCTGGCGTCGTTCATACGATGTTTTGCCTCCACTTTTGGACAACTATGAAGAAACTGTTGAAGTTGAAGGTAAGACTTACCCTGCCTTTGACGCACGTTACGCTGATGTACCTTACGGTGAATTGCCATTGGGTGAAAACTTGAAGGTTACTTTGGAACGTGTATTGCCTTTCTGGGATGCTAAGATCAAGAAGGATTTGGCAGCTGGTAAGGATGTTGTGATTGCTGCCCACGGTAACTCACTCCGTGCTTTGGTTAAGCACTTGGAAAACATTTCAGATGACGACATCTTGAATGTTGAAATCGCTAACGGACAACCAATCGTTTACGATTTGGCTGCTGATTTGACGATCAATTCAAAGAAGGTTTTGAAGTAATTCGGCCTTTTGAATCACCGATATTGTTTCGGTGATTTTTTTTGAGCAAAAATACGATTTTATAATTCTGGAGAATATGAAATGAAAAAGACTGTCGAGAGCGAACAAGCGGTTTATAACTTGTATGACCGACCACCGCTGCTGCCATTTATCGGTTTATCCTTGCAGCATTTATTCTCAATGTTTGGTGCAACCATCTTAGTACCTCTGTTAGTGGGTCTTGATCCAGCCGTTGCACTCTTTGCTTCTGGTGTTGGAACATTGATTCATTTGCTAACGACCCACGGTCGTGTACCAGCCTACATGGGGTCTTCCTTTGCCTTTATTATTCCAATGGTTTCGATGATGAAGACGGTTGGTTATTCAGCCGTCGGGCAGGGGGTTGTTTCAGTTGGTCTCTGCTACCTTGTCATTGCCTTGATCGTTTCGAAGGCGGGAACGGCTTGGATTGATAAAATCTTCCCACCGGAAGTGGTTGGACCAGTTATTATGGTGATTGGTTTGTCACTCGCTCAGACGGCGGCTGAATCTGGTACGCAGATTAATGGGCAGTATGACATGCGCGCCTTCATCGTTGCCGGAGTGACTTTACTGGTTACGATTTTTTGTAACTTCTATTTAAAAGGTTTTCTGGGATTAATTCCGGTGTTACTCGGAATCATCATCGGTTACATCTGTGCATTACTCTTCGGATTAGTCGACTTTTCCCCAGTGGTACAAGCCGATTGGTTCTCCCTTCCTCATTTTGACTTTTTCTTTGCCGGTTCGGCTAAGCACGCGGCTCACTTCTATCCAATGGCCATGTTAACCATGATGCCCCTGGTTTTGGTGACCCTATCCGAACATCTGGGCCACTTGCTTGTGTTGAAGAAAGTCACTGGGCACGACTTCTTTAAAGATCCTGGTTTGAGTAAGACTTTGGCGGGGGACGGATTAGCCTCTGTCTTTGCTGGATTGGTTGGTGGACCGGCCCTAACTTCTTATGGTGAAAACATCGGTGTCATGCAACTCTCCCGTGTTTTCTCAGTATGGGTAATTGCGGGAGCTGCCTGTTTTGCTTCAATCTTTGCCTTTATCGGGAAGTTAGCTGCTTTAATTCGTTCTGTTCCGGGAGCTGTCACTGGCGGTGTTGGCCTTATGTTGTACGGTGTGATTGCTGCTGCCGGTATTCAGGTAATGGTAGATAACCGCATTGATTACGGTAAGAAGCGAAACCTGTTGATTGCTGGACCGGTCTTGGTTGTTGGAATTGGAAATTTCCACCTGCAGCTTTTATCAGAAGTTGATTTTTCAGGAGTAGCTATTGCAACTGTTCTTGGAATTGTTCTGAATTTAATTCTCCCAAAAGAGAGTAAATAACGAGATAGAAAAGCCATTCGAATGAATGGCTTTTCATTTTTGATTGTACTTTCACAAAATTGCTAAAAAAGTTCATTCTAATTAAGCAATTTTAGTATTTTTTCATACGATTCTTTTTAATAAACACTTTTATAAGACTGTTGGATAGCTATTTATAGGCATTTCCAACACTTTTATTATTTTGTCTCATTTATTTCTTTTTTTAATAAAAATATCTCATTTAGTTGTGAAAATGGCACAAAATCCCTTGTATTTAGAATATAGTGAGCGTATTATTGGGGTATATTTTGAGTGATAAGAATGATGTCTTGCGTCAAAATAGAAAATTGTAGAAAGGAGAAAACCGATGGATGAACCGACATCAACATTTTCTTTCTTAGGGTTGACCTTTACCTGGACAACAGTGCTTTCAACCTTGTTGGCTATGAGCGTTGTTGTCTTGTTGGCTGTCTTCCTTACCCGGAAGGTGTCAATTCGACCAACGCGTGGTCAAAACGTGATTGAATATGTGTTGGACTTTGTTAGGGGAATTCTGGGAGACCAATTGCCAAGCAATTTGGCTCGTCAGTTTGGTCTGTACAGCTTCACGTTATTCCTTTTCTTAGTAGTTTCAAACGAGATGGGATTATTGCTGCAAGTGAAAACAGCATCTGACGTGACTTTGATTAAATCGCCAACGGCGGATCCTTTAATTGCCTTTAGTTTGGCTATCATGTCAATTATGTTAGCCAATGCAACGGGTATTAAGACCCTCGGATTGGGCGGCTATCTCAAGAACATGTTCTTGAAGCCTTACGCAGCACTGTTCCCATTGAACTTCGTTGAGCAGGTGACAAACTTTTTGACACTGGCTTTGCGACTCTTTGGAAATATCTTTGCTGGTGAATTAATGTTGAATTTGCTAGCAAGCATGGCCTTTTCATTACATGGATTTGGCTGGATTATTGCTTTGCCGCTTGAGATGGCCTGGCAGGCCTTCTCATTACTAATCGGTGGCATCCAGGCCTACGTTTTCGTTATGTTAACAGCCGTTTTTACGGCACAGTTATCTGGCGAAGAGTAGTGTGGAACTACTGCTAGTAGCAGACGCGGGGGACCGTTATCATCCAATAGTAGAAGAAAGCTCTTTCGTAACTAAAGGAGAAAGCAAATGGATTTACATAACTTAGGTGTTATTGCAGCTGGAATCGCCTTTGCCGGAGCCGCCATTGGTGGTGGTATCGGTGTTGGTGTGATGTACTCACAGTTTTTGGCCGGAATGTCTCGCCAACCTGAATTGGCTGGGAAGCTTTTGTCACGTGCCTTCCTTGGATTGGCCTTGGCCGAAGCCTTGCCAATTATCGTTGTTGGTATGGCCTTTACTTTGATCAACAAGTAAGAGGAATCCTTAGAGGAGATAAAAGATGGCGCAAACATTATTAATGACAAAGGCGATGCCACTTGGCGATATGGTCTTTATTATTGTTGCCTTCCTCCTACTAATGGTCATTTTGAAGAAGGTGGCCTACGGACCTTTGACACAGGTCTTAGACCAACGTGCGGATAAGATTAACAAGGACTTAGATGACGCTCAACAAAAGAGCAAAGATGCTGCTTCCTTGGTTGAACAACGTCAAAAGGAACTTTCTGAATCAAAGAACCAAGCGAGTCAAATGATTGAGACGGCTAAGAAATCAGCTCAGGCACAATCTGATTCATTGATTCAAGCGGCAAACACGCAGGTTGCTGGCATGCGCCAATCAGCCCAAGAAGATGCTGTTCAGATGAAGAACGATGCGATGAACACGGCCAAGAAGGACGTGGCAGACTTGTCTGTAACCATCGCTTCCAAGTTGATTCAAAAAGAATTATCTGCTGATGACCAGCGCGCCTTAATTGATGCTTACTTAGCAGAATTAGGCGAGCAGTAAGGAGGACAGATGGCTAACAAAAAGGAAAAAGTGGTCGAACAATACGCCGAAGCGCTTTTGGCGTACGGCTCCGATCAAGATTCTTTTGACAGCCTACTGGCTGACTTGAAAGTCGTGAACGATGTGGTAGCAAAGAATCCGAAATTAACGGCTTTGCTATCCGCGCAAACGATTTCAGAAGAAGACCAAGTCTCCTTATTGGATACATTAACCAAGGGTGCTAACCAAGGTGTTGTGAACTTAACAAAGATTTTGTTGAGTCACCACCACTTCGCATTGTTCGGTGCAGTGGTTAATCGATTTTTTGAGCTTTATCAGCAAAGCCAAGGTATTGAAAGTGTTGTAATCACTTCAGCCGTGGCAGTTGATGATAATCAAAAGGAACGATTGGCTAAGGCTTTCCAAAAGCAAAGCGGGGCAAAAAAGGTTGAAGCAACCTATACAGTCGACCCAGAATTGGTCGCTGGTGTGTCCATGCAATCCAAGTCAATTTTAATTGACGGATCGCTGAAGACGAAAATTGCCAAATTGAAGGCAGAGTTACTAGGTTAGTGAGGAAAAGACATGGCGATTCAAGCTGAAGAAATTTCTGCTTTAATTAAGCAGCAGCTCGAAAAGTTCGACACAAAACTGACTGTAGAAGAAATTGGAACAATTACCTACATTGGTGATGGTGTTGCCCGAGCAACAGGCTTGGCTAACGCTCTTTCTGGTGAATTGGTTACCTTTAACAACGGTGCCTACGGTATGGTCCAAAACCTTGAAGAATCTGAAGTTGGAATCATTGTCTTAGGTTCCTCAGAAGGTATTCGTGAAGGGGATACAGTTAAGCGAACAGGACACGTAATGGAAGTTCCTGTTGGTGAAGAATTGATTGGGCGTGTCGTCAACGCTTTGGGACAACCCATTGATGGATTAGGCGACCTAAATACTACAAAGACTCGACCTGTCGAAGCCAAGGCACCAGGTGTCATGGCTCGTAAGTCAGTCTCAGAACCATTGCAAACTGGAATCAAGGCCATTGATGCCCTTGTCCCAATCGGTCGTGGTCAGCGTGAGTTGATCATTGGTGATCGTAAGACAGGTAAAACATCAATTGCCGTTGATACTATCTTGAACCAAAAAGACCAAGACATGATCGTTATTTACGTAGCGGTTGGTCAAAAGGACTCAACGGTTCGTGAACAAGTTGAAACGCTCAAGAAGATGGGCGCAATGGACTACACCATTGTTGTTAATGCAGGGCCTGCTGAAGCAGCTGCTTTGCTTTACCTGGCACCATATGCTGGGGCAGCAATGGGTGAAGAATTCATGTACAACGGTAAGCATGTCTTGATTGTCTTTGATGACCTATCAAAGCAAGCAACGGCATACCGTGAGATATCTTTGATTCTTCGTCGTCCACCTGGTCGTGAAGCCTATCCTGGGGATGTCTTCTACTTGCACTCACGTTTGCTTGAACGTGCGGCCAAGTTGTCAGACGAACTAGGTGGTGGATCAATGACGGCCTTGCCAATTATTGAAACGCAAGCTGGTGATGTGTCTGCATATATCCCAACCAACGTTATTTCAATTACTGATGGACAGATTTTCTTGGATGCCGACCAGTTCTACGCTGGTGTACGTCCTGCCATCGATGCCGGAACTTCTGTTTCTCGTGTTGGTGGAGATGCTCAAATCAAGGCTATGAAGAAGGTTTCCGGAACATTGCGTTTGGACCTTGCTTCATACCGTGAATTGGAATCATTTGCCCAGTTCGGTTCTGATTTGGATGCGGCAACGCAGGCTAAGTTGAACCGTGGTAAGCGAACGGTTGAAGTTTTGAAGCAACCATTGCACAAGCCAATGGCTGTTCAACACCAAGTCTTCGTTTTGTATGCATTGACTCATGGTTACTTGGACGATGTTGCTGTTTCTGACATCCAACACTTCCAAGATGAATTCATCGCTTACTTGGATGCTAGTCAAAAGGATTTGTTGAACGAAATCGTGACAACAAAGCAATTGCCTGACACCGATAAGATGGATGCTGCAGTGAAGACCTTTAAGGATAGCTACACAGGCTCTTCAGCTGACAAATAAAAGGAGGCAAAATGGCTTCTTTACAAGATATTAAGCGGCGAATTGCTTCTACCAAGAAAACTCGTCAGATTACGTCAGCCATGCAGATGGTTTCAACTGCAAAGTTGAGCCAAATTCAACGTTCGACGAAGGGCTACCATGAGTATGCCTACCGTCTAAAAGCCGTTGTTTCACATTTGATTGAAGCACACGTCTTGGATAACGTTGATTCATCCCATTTGCCAATGGTTGCTAAGCGTCCTGTTAAGAAAACGGGAATCTTGCTTGTAACTTCTGATCGTGGTTTGGTAGGGTCATACAACGCCAACATCATCAAGAAAACAAACGCCTTGATGAAGGAACACAACTTAACGCCAGAAAACACTGTGATTTTGGCTATCGGGGGTAACGGTGCCGACTTTTATAAGAAGCGTGGCTTTACCGTTGCCTTGGAACACCGCGGTCTATCGGATGTGCCTACCTTTAACGAGGTTCGTCAGGTTCTAAAGACTGTGATTTCCCTTTATGAAGCCGAAGCCTTTGACTCTTTGCACATGGTCTACAACCACTTCATTAACCGTTTGCAAGCGGACCAACGAAACGTCCAATTGCTTCCGTTGACACGTGAAGTTGTTGAAGAAACCAAGGAACAAGAGGATGAAGACGGGCAGGAACAATCTTTCGATACGATGTCTGCCTACGATTCTGAGCCGGATACAGCGACTGTTTTAAACGTGGTTTTGCCACAGTATATTCAGTCCCTTGTCTTTGAGGCCTTGCTCGATGCTAAAACAACTGAGCACGCCGCTTCATCGACAGCGATGTCTTCTGCAACTGACTCTGCTGATGATTTGATCTCAACACTTAGTTTGCAGTACAACCGTGCTCGTCAGTCACAGATTACGACTGAAATCACCGAAATTACCGGTGGTATGGTCGCTTTGGAATAAGAAATTGAGGGCGGTGTTTAACACCGTTAACACAGAAAGGAAACAAGCATGACTACTGGAAAAGTCGTACAAGTGATCGGTCCAGTCGTTGATGTGGCCTTTGATGAAGGAGTTGAAATTCCTGAAATCAACAATGCTTTGTTGGTTCAATTAGGGGATGACAAGACTTTGACCGTCGAAGTTTCATTGGCCTTGGGAAACGGTGTTGTCCGTACCATTGCCATGGACGGAACGGATGGGTTGCAGCGCGGCATGGCTGTTCAAGACACTGGTAAGCCAATTGAAGTTCCCGTTGGGGAAGCAACTTTGGGTCGTGTCTTCAACGTTTTGGGTCAACCAGTTGATAACGCTGGTGCCATTGACGATTCTGTTGAACGTCACCCAATCCACCGGGCAGCCCCTGAATACGATGAATTGACAACTTCTCGAGAGATTCTCGAAACAGGTATCAAGGTTATCGATTTGTTGGCGCCATACATTCGTGGTGGAAAAGTTGGATTATTCGGTGGTGCCGGTGTTGGTAAAACCGTTTTGATTCAAGAGTTGATTCACAACATCGCCCAGGGTCATAATGGTATTTCTGTCTTTACTGGTGTCGGGGAACGTACCCGTGAAGGTAACGACATGTACCACGAAATGAAGGAATCTGGTGTTTTGAAGCAAACTGCCATGGTTTATGGTCAGATGAACGAACCTCCTGGCGCACGTATGCGTGTTGCCTTGACAGGTTTGACAATGGCCGAATCCTTCCGTGATAACGAAGGAAAAGATGTTTTGCTCTTTATCGACAACATCTATCGTTTCACACAGGCCGGTTCAGAAGTTTCAGCCTTGTTGGGACGTATCCCATCAGCCGTTGGATACCAACCAACATTGGCTTCTGAAATGGGTAAGCTCCAAGAACGAATCACGTCAACGAAGAAGGGGGCCGTTACATCAATCCAGGCCGTTTATGTGCCTGCTGATGATTATACTGACCCTGCTCCTGCCACGACTTTCGCCCACTTGGATGCTACGACTAACTTGGAGCGTTCATTGACGCAACAAGGTATCTACCCAGCCGTTGATCCTTTGGCATCAACGTCTTCAGCCTTGGACCCAGAAGTGGTTGGACAAGAACACTACGAAGTGGCAACTGAAGTTCAACGGACGCTCCAGCGTTACCGTGAATTGCAAGACATCATCGCCATTTTGGGTATGGATGAATTGTCAGACGAAGAAAAGGTTACGGTTAACCGGGCCCGTCGTATTCAATTCTTCCTTTCACAACCATTCGCTGTTGCTGAAACCTTCACTGGCGTGAAGGGTGAATATGTCCAAATCGCTGAGACAGTTCGCTCATTCAAGGAAATTTTGGATGGTAAGTACGATGACCTACCTGAAGATGCCTTCCGTAACGTCGGTCCCATCGAACAAGTGGTGGATAAGGCGAAGTCAATGGCCCAATAAGGGGGTAATCCATGGCTGAACAAGAACAACAACAGACTGGTATTACAGTGAGAATCGTGACGCCAGATGGTCAAGTTTTTGATCAATCTGGATCCGAAATCGCCGTTATTAACACTAAGGGTGGCCAGATGGGAATCATGGCGGGGCACGAGCCAATTTTGGCAGCCTTAGCCATTGATGAAATGATTGTTAAAAAAGATGATCAGAAGCGATCACTTGCCGTTAACGGTGGGGTTGCTGAATTTTCACATAACCTATTGACGGTTATTGCAGATTCAGCTGAAGTTGCTGATGATATTGATGTTGATCGTGCTAAAAGTGCCAAGGAACGTGCGCAAGCACGCTTGGCCGAAGCGCAAAAGGTTAACGATAACCGTGAAATCAAGATGGCTCAAGTCGCATTGATGCGAGCTGTTAACCGTATTCACGTTGCTTCTATTCGCTCAGGCCGATAAGAAGTGAAAAGGACTAGCAAAAGCTAGTCCTTTTTTTATGTTTTTTAAAAGTTTTTTTGGATATTTAATGTGTACTTAAACTTTAGGGGTGTATCATAGGACATAGAGTAAGTTCAGGAAGTGGAAACATCTCTTGAAATGAGTTACAGAAAAGGAGATATTCATCTATGACTATTAAGAATAAGTTGTTAGTTGCTGCAGGACTTGCTGGATCAGTTGCCTTGGGACACCACGCTGCTTCTGCCAATAGCGCAAAGCAGCACACGATTCGCTCAGGCGAAACGTTGACAAGCATCGCTAAAGATTACAACGTCAGCGTTGATCAATTAGCTAAGGAAAATAACATCAAGAACGTTCACCAGATTTACACTGGTGAGAACTTGGTTATTGACCAAACCGACTCAGATAATTCAAATCAAACGACTACCGATTCAAATGACAACACTGGAAGCTACACGGTTCAATCAGGTGATAACCTTTGGACTTTGGCACAACGCTTCAACACAACGGTTGATAACTTGGCATCATTGAACAACATTCAAGATGCAAGTAAGTTGTCAGTTGGACAGGTTTTGAAGACAACGGGAACTGCCGCTGCTACACAAAACACGCAAACAAATACCGACAGTCAAAGTCAAGCCGACTCACAAGCACAAGCTGATTCAGCAACTGCTCAGAGCCAAGCTGACTCACAGGCACAAGCTTCACAAGCTGCCGCTGCGCAAGCACAGGCACAAGCTGCTTCAGCTTCATCATCAGCTACTGTTGTTAATACTTCAACTGCAAGCACTGATTCATCAGAAGAAGCTGCCTTGCAAGCAATTATTAACAAGGAATCTGGTGGTAATGTAAATGCTACGAACGGTATTTACTATGGTATCGGACAGTTGTCACCATCATTGCGTGCTCGCTATGGTGGAAACACGGCGGATTACCAAGACCAGTTGCAAGCCATGAAGGCTTACATCGCCGACCGTTATGGTTCAGCGCAAGCTGCTTTGGCACACCACAACCAATACAATTGGTACTAAAATAAAAAAAATTTAGATTTCCTATTGACGAGGGTAGCGTCTACTTGCTATACTAACATAGTTGTTTGATAGCGATATCGAGCAACAACTGACCATGGCCCGTTGGTCAAGTGGCTAAGACGCTGCCCTTTCACGGCGGAATCGAGAGTTCGATTCTCTCACGGGCTACTAAAGAGTCGCAAGCATTTGCTTGTGGCTTTTTTGTTTGCATTTTTAATAGTCGATTGCTTGATTTATAAATTATAGGCAAAAGAAAAAGCCCCTTTATAGGGGCTTTTTTAATGGATTACTTTACTTCCAACTGGTTAACAGGTGGATTGAATTCACGCATGGCTTCGGCCAAGTGAACCAATCCAGTGATGAAACGTTGTGTTGGCGCGGCAACACCGTGTTCTTCAGCTAAGTCTGCAATCCAACCGTTGATGTAATCAACTTCTGTTGGACGATTCTTAACGAAGTCTTGGTACATGGAAGGGAAGTGCAATGGCACAACTTCACGGGCCACGTAGTCAACTTGAACCAACATTTCTTCACGGGTTTCAAGCAAGGTAATGCCGGCTGCGGCTGCAGCATCGTAGGCTTCGTCAACTAATGGCTTGGCGATGGTTGGAACGAACTGGTCGTATGACAACAAGTTTCCCATACGAGCTTGGAACATCGTCGCAATTGAGTTTTCAACCGCGTTGAAGAATACCTTGGTCAACAACGTTCCCATAAAGTTGTTTGAGTAGGTAGGGTTCAAATTGGCTGCTTGGAAGTCTTCCATGACCTCTTGAGTTTCAGCGGTTTTAACACCAGACAAGTTTGAGTAGGCAGAAGCCCCTGAGTTAGCCTTACCGATGAAGTCAACGTCACCGTAATCAGACAAGATAGTGGCAATCATGGCTGTTCCACCGATAATCTTGTCATCCTTGAAGTAGGATTGGAGCTTTTCGATGTGGCCCATACCATTCATCGCGCCCACGGCCACTTGGTGGTCCTTGAAGTGGGGTGCCATTCGCTTCAAAGTTTCTTCCATCTGCATTTGCTTCATGAAGAAAATCCAAACGTCTGGATCACCTTCGTATTCTTCAGGTGAGAAGATCTTTACTGGGACCGGATGTCGGTCCTCATGATCTCGTGATTGGTAAACAACGTTTCCTTGAGCCTTGATCTTGTCAACTGATTCCTGGGTTGGTTCAACGAACTCAACCTCTTTTCCAGCAACTTCTTGGAGTAAAAGACCGTAGCGCAAGCCCATGGCACCTGCCCCAACAACTGCATATTTCATAGTACCGACCTCGCTTTCATTAGATAGTTTTAATTTATTCTTAATAATATACCAATAACAAAGCAATCCTGCAAGACTTTATACAATTCGATATAATAGAGTGGTTAGAAAATAAAGGGAAATAAAAGCAACCATGGAAAAAGAAATCTATTTAACTGGCGATCGACCAACTGGGAAATTGCACATTGGGCACTACATCGGATCATTGAAGAATCGTGTGGCCATGCAAAACGAGGGAATTTATGATCCTTACATCATGATTGCCGACACACAGGCTTTCACTGATAACGCTCGTGACCCAGAAAAAATTCAAAAGTCATTGACGGAAGTGGCTCTGGATTACTTGGCTGTTGGCATTGATCCAACGAAGTCAACGATTTTTGTGCAGTCACAAATTCCAGCTTTGGCCGAATTGACCATGTTCTACATGAACTTAGTTTCATTGGGTCGTTTGGAACGAAACCCAACGGTTAAAACCGAAATCCAGCAAAAGGGATTTGGTGATGGTATTCCAGCTGGTTTCTTGACTTATCCTGTTTCCCAGGCTGCTGATATCACACTCTTCAAGGCAACAAAGGTGCCAGTTGGGGATGACCAGAAGCCAATGATTGAACAAACACGTGAGCTGGTTCGCTCATTCAACAACGCTTATCACACCGACATCTTGGTTGAGCCCGAAGGGGTCTTCCCGCCAAAGGGACAGGGACGTTTGCCTGGTATCGATGGTAACGCGAAGATGTCCAAGTCTTTGAACAACGGTATTTACTTGTCCGATGACTACGAGACTTTGGCCAAAAAAGTCAAGTCCATGTACACGGACCCAACACACATTCGTGTTGAAGATCCTGGCCACGTGGAAGGTAACGTTGTCTTCACCTACCTTGATATCTTTGATCCTGACAAGAAGCGTGTTCAGGAATTGAAGGATCACTACCAACGTGGTGGCCTTGGAGATATGAAGTTGAAGAAGCACTTGCTCGACGTGATGGACGCCGAACTCGCACCAATCCGCGAACGCCGTTTGGAGCTTGCTAAGGACATGGACGCTGTTTTGAAGATGCTGAAAGACGGTTCTGAAAAGGCTAACACTAAGGCTGAAGAAACGATGAAGCAGGTTCGTGCAGCAATGGGTATTAACTACTTTGGTTAAGAAGCCTTAGTGAACGGATGCAACATTTAGACGAAAGGTCGCAAATTCATTGATTTATCCACTGAAAAAGAGACGTTTCTTACCACTCTTTGCTTTATTGATTTTTATTATCTTATCGGGGATGCTCCGGTTTAATTCGTCCCTTTTAAACTTATTGGACGCGGTTGGCGCCATTGCCATTCAGACTTTGGCAAACTCAAAGCTGGGCTTTCTGATTGTTCCTGCCTACCTGTTAAAGAATTTTTGGATGGCCTGGTTACTAACCATTGTTTGGGCAGCTTTTCTACGTGCCTTAGATTTCAAAGTCGGTTTCTGGTGGTCCTTAGCCTGCTCATCAATTTTGATTATTATGTGTTGGGCCTGGTCAATTCTGACCTTCTTCTACTGGGATGAGGGCCCAGTTTTGCTGCAGATGATGCCCGCTTTGTCGAATGCGCTCTGGGCTTTCTTGCTCTTCCAGATTCAGCAGGTGCTGATTGTTCGCTTGCCACTGGCACACTGGGTGAAGACAACACTGGCCGGCATCATGATTTTCTTCTGGTTGATTTTGGCTGCCGCATCCATCGTTGATTACGATGTGTCGGTAACGACTTTGATTGGTTCCGCTCTCTTCGGTTACTGGTTCTTCCGCACGTCAGCGGGGGTTTACTGTCGACAAGCTAAGCACTGGCAACAGTTCTTCGGAGTTGACGGTAAAATTTAGTTATGCTATTCTAAAAATACAAACAAAGAGGTTGCGACCAAAATGAGTCCTGCCGGTGAGTCTACCCAAGACGCAGACCCGGTACAAAAGGTGCGGTCGCCGAAAGTTCTTTGCTCGGGGGAGTAAAGGCTTGGGACATGGAAAAAGATTCCATGGACTGTCGTTTTTTAAACGGTGCGCTTTGCTATCATGCTTAAAAAATGTGATGACGCCTACTTTTGTTTTGATACAAGAGTAGGTTTTTTGTTTGAAAAAAACAAATGGAGGTTTTTGCTCATGGCAGAAACGAACGAAAATACAATTCAACATGAATTGAAGACACGACACGTGTCCATGATTGCCCTTGGTGGTTCAATTGGAACCGGGCTCTTCTTAACGTCTGGTGCTTCGGTTTCACAGGCCGGACCTTTTGGGGCTATTTTAGCCTACCTAATCATTGGAATCATGGTTTACTTCTTGATGACTTCCCTTGGTGAGATGGCGACTTTTGCACCCACTTCTGGATCTTTTGCGGAATACGGAAACCGCTTTGTTGACCCAGCCTTTGGATTTGCCTTAGGGTGGAACTATTGGTTCAACTGGGCCATTACTTTAGCCGTTGATACGGTGACGGTTGGTTTGGTTGCCCAGTTCTGGTTGCCAGATGTTCCTTCTTGGATCTTCTCAGCGATTGCGCTCTGCTTAATCTTCTTGATTAACCTCTTCTCTGTTAGCACCTTCGGTGAAACAGAATTCTGGTTGTCCTTGATTAAGGTTGTGACCATCTGTTTCTTCCTCTTCATTGGGGTTTTGGCCATCTTTGGTATTATCCACTCCAACACGGATGTTGTCCGCAACTTGACTGTCGGTCAACACGGATTCGTTGGCGGATGGCAGGGTGTCCTTTCCGTCTTCGTTGTTGCTGGATTCTCATTCCAGGGAACAGAATTGATTGGAATCACGGCTGGTGAAGCCAAGGACCCACGCAAGTCCGTGCCAAAGGCCATTCACTCCGTCTTCTGGCGAATCTTGCTCTTCTACATCGGGGCTATCTTTGTGATTTCTGCCCTGGTTTACTACCAAGATCCACGTTTGATGTCTGCTGCCGACTCCGGTAACGTTATGATGTCACCCTTTACCATCGTCTTTAAAAACGCTGGTATCGCCTTTGCTGCTTCATTGATGAACGCAGTTATCTTGACTTCTGTTTTGTCAGCCGCCAACTCAGGAACTTACGCGTCAACCCGTACTCTTTACTCCCTTGCTCGCAAGGGTCAGGCGCCAAAGATTTTCGGTCGCCTAACAAAGCACGGTGTGCCTTGGGCATCCCTCTTGTTGACGATGTGTGTCGGCCTTGTGGCCTTTACTTCAGAAATGAAGGGCGGAAACGTTGTTTATGGTTGGTTGGTTGCCGCTTCTGGTTTGACCGGATTCTTGGCTTGGATGGGAATTGCCATCGCTCACTTGCGTTTCCGTAAGGCCTACGTGGCACAGGGAAACGATGTCAACGACTTGCCATACAAGGCAAAGTGGTTCCCATTCGGTCCAATCTTTGCACTCTTCATGTCTTTGGTTGTTATCTTCCTTCAAGATCCCGAAGCCTTCGCTCACTGGGAGTGGGATAAGATTGCCGTGACTTATTTGTCCGTGCCAATCTTTGTCATCCCTTACTTGGGCTACAAGTGGTCAAAGAAGACCAAGGTTATCCCACTACAAGAAGTGGATTTGACTGGTAAAAAATAAGTAAATGAAAAAGTCGTTCGCATTCGCGAACGACTTTTTATGTGTCTTAATTCAACTCCGTGACCTGTTTGAAGTAGGTGCGGGAAGTGATCTTGTAAATGATGTAGTAGATGATGACCATTAAGAGGATGGTTGACACCATGACGACGTAGACGGCCGATGTGAGTGGTACTGAGAAGGCTAGCAAGAGCTTGTTAATCATTGGCATGGCAAAGCTCAAGTGAATGAGCGAAACGGCAATTGGAAGGCCAAAGAGCCAGATGATTTGCGAGCGAATGGTCTTCTTGATTTCGCCCTCTGACATTCCAACCTTCTGCAGGATTTCGAACTGGGCCTGGTCGGCCTTTCCTTCAGAAATCTGCTTGTAGTAGATCATCAGGCCGGTGGCCAGGATGAAGGAGATGGAGAAGAGAATGCCGATGAAGAAGAATCCACCGTAGATACCGTTCATGACTTTTTCAGTCATCGACTTCACTTGGAAGGTCATGTAGTTGCCTTGGTAGTTGTCCAAGGCCTTGTAGAAGTCTTCCTCATGCTTAGCTGAACCGCTGAGGTTGAAGTAGTAGTTGGTCTGCATGAGAGTGTCTGGTAGGGACGCTGGGAAGAAGTTCTTCGCAACGGACTTCAAGCTGTCTTCCGTTGGCAAAACGAAGACGAAGGAAGCTGTCATATCCGGCATGGCCGATGGCATACCCTTAATGTTCTTGAGGTTCTGCTTGACCGTGTAGTGGTCCTTGCCAAAGTAAACAGAAGACTTGGTTAACTTGGCACCGTTCAGGCCGTAAGCCAGAACTTCGTTTGCGTTAAGGGTCTGCTTGCTGCCAGTAATGGCTTGATACTCGTCCAAGGTCATAAATTGCACGTTACGTTCGTTGGGCTTGTTTTCAAAATCCGTGCTAGTGAAGTGCTGGTCCTTTGACATGGAGGTACGGGCGACTTCGGTTGTCGTTTGGGTATAGCTATCCGTTGCCTTGAGGTCGTACTTGGCTAGCATGTCATTAATCTGTTCTTTTGAGATGCCGTCTTTGTTATCGAGGTTAGTTGATATCTGGACATCCCGTGGAAAAGTCTTTTGAATCAAGTCCGCTTTTCCAAAGTACATCGAAGCAGTCGTTACCGTCACAACCAAAGTCATCGTAGTCAGCAAGGCGATGGACGCCAGCCCAACGGCATTCTGCTTCATTCGGAAGAGCATGTTGGAAACGGTGATGAAGTGCTTGCTTTGGTAGTAGTAGCTTTCTTTCTTTTGGAGGGTTTTTAAAATCAAAGTCGAAGCCGCAATAAAGAGCAGGTAGGTGGCTACAGCCACGAGTAGAACCGCCACGAAGAATTGGTTGACCGCCTTGATTGGGGATGGCACGGTCAATGACAGACCGTAACCCCAAACAAGGGCGATGGTACCAAGTAAGAAGAAAATCCAACGGTTCTTAGGAGCCGAAGCCCCTTTCTTTTCGGACTTCATTAAGTCCAAGGTGTTGGTGCGAGCCACTGCAATGGCATCAATGATGGTTAGTACCGCATAGATGCCAAAGAAGAAGGCAATGGTGCAGACCAAAGCGGGGAGGGAAAGTTCCATCCCGAAGGTCTTACCACCCACCATGCGAACGAGTAAAAGAATCATCAGCTTGGCAAAAACGAAGCCGGTGATGAGTCCGGTTACGATGGTGATGGCAAAGGACATGGCCTGCTGAATCAAAGAAATCTTGACCAAGTCCGACTTTTTCATCCCGAGGATGCTATAAAGGCCGAACTCCTTTTCCTTGCCCTTCTTTAGGAAGGAGTAGGTGTAGATCATGATGACCAGGGAAAGTAGGCCGATAATAACTTGTCCGAGTACTAGTAGCAGGCGGACGATGTCGGAGGCGAACTGCAGGTTTTTAACCCCCGATGAGTAAATGAGTAGCTGAACTAAGAAGTTCAAGGCGACCGCTGCCGTTCCGGCTAGAAGGAAGGGGAGGTAGCTTTCCTTATTCTTGCGGAGCGAGTCGAAGGCGAGTTTCACGTAAAACATGTTAAGATTGCCCTCCTAGCAAGTTCGTCATGGCATCGTTGATGGCCACGAGCATTTCCTGTTCGGTCTTTTCACCGCGGTAGAGCTGGTGGAAGACGGTTCCGTCCTTAATGAAGAGTACGCGCCCGGCGTGGGAGGCTGAAAAAGAGGAGTGGGTGACCATCAAGATGGTCTGTCCGTTCTCGTGGCATTCGTCAAAGAGGTTCAAAATGTCAGCGGCGTTCTTGGAATCCAAAGCACCGGTTGGTTCGTCACAGAGCAACAATTCTGGCTTGGTAATCAAAGCACGGCCGATGGCCACACGCTGTTGCTGCCCACCAGACAATTCGTAGGGGTATTTATTCAACAAATCCTCGATGCCGAGTTGCTTGGCCAATGTGGCTAACTTTTCTTCCTTGCCCTTGGTCTTCTTAGCAAGAACCAATGGTAGGTAGATGTTGTCCTTCACTGATAGGGTGTCCAGCAAATTGAAGTCTTGGAAAACGAATCCGAGGTGGTCACGGCGGTAGGCGGCCAAGTCCTTGTCCTTCAAGGATGCTAATTCTTCATCTTTCAAAAAGATGTGGCCAGCCGTTGGCTTGTCCAAGGTGGCGATACAGTTTAGCAGGGTCGACTTTCCAGAACCGGACTCACCCATGATGGCAATGAACTCGCCTTCGTCAACCTTGAAGTCGACGTCTTTTAAGGCTTGAACCTTCTGCGTTGAGCGCTTTGATTTGTATTCTTTCTTGAGGTGGTTAACCGATAAAATTGTCATGATTTGCTCCTTGTTTTTTAATATGCACTTAGCTTAACGCAAAAAGGATGACCGCCGTGCTTACAGGCAGGGCTGCCATCCTTACAGTCTTGTAAGATTAGGATAAAGTCTGCTGTGAGCAGTCAATTGTCACCGTTGTACCAACCCCAATGCTTGATTCAATCGATACCTGATGGCCCAGTTTGTCTAAGATTTCTTTGACAAGGTAGAGACCCAGACCTGACGCGTTATCGGATACCCGACCGTTAAAGCCGGTATAGCCCTGGTTGAAAACCTGGGGAAGGTCGGCTGCATCAATGCCGATACCAGAATCTTGGATGATAATCTTTTGATCATCGGTACAAGCAATCCGAATGCCACCATCCCGGGTGTACTTAATCGCGTTATAGATAATTTGTTCGAGAGCAAAGCGCAGCCACTTACTATCGGTAATCAGGGTAAAGTCGCCCTCATCAACCGTCAGTGATAGGTCCTTTTGAATAAAGAAGAATTTGTACTGCTTTAATACCTGCATGACCAGCGAACGAGCCGAGCTTTTCTTCAAGTTCAAATCCCCGTTAAAGTTTTGAAGACGGATGAAGGAAAGGAGCATTTCGAGATACTGATTAATCAAGAAAAGCTGTTCTTTGGTTTGCGCCTGGTCAACCGTTCCCGTTTGGTTCATTAAATCCAAAACAGACAGGGGGACTTTAATCTGGTGGGCCCAGAGGGCGTAGTAGTCCTTGAGCTTTTGACTCTCCAAATTCTTCTCTTCGACCAGCGCCGCCTTTTGGCTTAGCACTTTTTCAAGCAGTTCTTGCAGCGACTTTTCCTGACTAGTCGCACCTAAGTCCTCATCAATTGTGGATAAGTCCTGTTCTTCCAGTAAATTACGAACAGCTCGCCGCTTCTTGTACCAGTGAATAGATAAAAAGACGGTGATAATTACCAACAAGTAGGTTAGTGGCCAGAAGACATCAGAAAAAATTGCTGAATTGCTGGAACGGAGAACCGTCGACCAAGCTAAGAAAAGAATCGTGCAGGCATAGAGGAGGTAGAGCAGCCAATAATCTTTTAGAAAGGTCAGCCAACTTTTAAGCATGAAGGGTCAACCCCTTTCCCTTAACCGTTTGCAGTACTGTATCAAAACCAATCTTCTTCGTCTTCGTCCGAATTCGGTTGACCATCACCGACAAAGTATTCCGGTCGATAAAGAGCTCGTCATCCCAAAGGGCTTCCATAATCTCTTCCTTTGATACCACCTGACCGGTCTTTTCAAAGAGGGGATAAAGCAGCTTGGTTTCGTTCTTGCTCAAGGAAACGACCTGTCCATCCTTGCTCAAGCTATTATCCAGGATGTTCAGCTCAAATCCGGCAAAGTCCTTCACGGCCGTTGACGTTGACTCAGCCACACTTTCCGTCCGGCGCAAAAGCGCCTGAATCTTAACAATCAACAAATCCAAGTTAAAGGGTTTGGTCATGTAATCATCAGCACCCAGATTCATGGCCATAATCTGATCCGCGTCTTCTGCACGAGAAGAGAGGAAGATAATAGGTAGTTGCGACTGCTTGCGAATCGCCTGCGTCCAGTAAAAACCATTAAAGAAGGGCAAGTTCACATCCATCAAGACCAGGTTGGGCTTGGCTGCCAGCACCTCTTGATCAACTGCGTGAAAGTCCTGGCAGGAAGAGACAGTAAAGCCCCAGCCAGCAAGGCCCTTTTCCAAAAGGTCCACGATTTCTTGATTGTCTTCCACGATAAAGATGTGTGCGGTCATGGGGATGTCTGTCTTTCTATCTATTAGTAATTGAATAAGCTGACTTTATATTAACATAGCTTAGAACTGACGCGTTCGGTAGCTTCCAGCAGTGCTATACTTTAGTTGTTAATTAGAATTATTCTTTTCTGTTAGGAGGAGAGCTAATGACTTCCGTTTTATATTTGATTGTAATGTCTTTGATTGCCGGTGTTTTGAACGGCATTGTGGGGATGGCTGCGCTGACCCTTTATCCGGTATTGCTGTCGCTTGGCGTTCCGCCGGTTTCCGCCAACGCCACGATTACAATTTCACAGATGGCTTCGGGGGCAGGAACGCTCCTTTCTTCCTTAAAAGAGCTGAAGAACCACTGGAAGCAAACGTTACTGATTACAATCATTAACGCAACTGCGGGTGTGGTAGGGGCCTTGTTGCTCATTCATAGTTCCGATTCAAACTTCAAAAAAGTCGTGCCTTTCTTCATATTACTAGCGGCCATTTTAATTTTGATGCCAAAGAAGCAAGCAACAAACCAACCTGCTAAGAAGTGGGTCAAGGTTGTTTCCTGGATTAGTATCTTTTTGGTTGGGGGCTACATTGGCTACTTTGGTGCTGGATCGGGCTTGCTGATGATTGCCGTCCTTTCCCGTGCGCTAAACGAGAAATATGCCACCTATAACGCCGTTCGAAACTTTGCCACCTTCATTAACAACCTGATTGCGGCGGGGATGTTCTGCTTCTCGCTGCCAGTGAAGTGGACGGTTGTGCCAGTCTTGATGATTGGCCTCTTTGCCGGCGGTTTCCTCGGACCCATCGTGGTTCGCCACGTACCGGAGGATAAAATTAAGACCTATGTTGGTATCTTTGCCCTGATTTTGTCAGTTGTACTCTTTTATCAGGCATACTGCTAATTTTAAATTAATAAATTACATCTGGAAAAGTCGCGCAAGTGCGCGACTTTTTAAATTGAATTAGCTAAAGCAGTTTTCTGAATTTTTGTCAAGTACCGCCCTTGTTTTTCCTATTAAAAACCCGTATAATAGTCTTCAGTAACACTGTAAATAAATATGGCGACTGGTGATCTATTGTCCATCAGAGCCCTTATAGCAGGCAAGGTCCGCGACTTTTTAAGGCGCGAGACTTGCTTTTTTTGTGCCTTACGGCGCTAAAATAAGGACTTTTTTGCTAAATTTTTATGAAATTGTAATATTTATTTTGCATGAACAGTGAATTTTAGATGAGGTGATAAGTGTGGCAGGACATTTAGTAAAATATGGTAAATACCGTACTCGTCGTTCATATTCAAAGATCAAAGAAGTTCTTGATCTTCCGAACTTGATCGAAGTGCAAACGGCATCTTACCAATGGTTCCTTGATGAAGGAATCAAGGAGATGTTTAACGACATCATGCCAATCGAGGACTTCCAGGGTAACTTGTCTTTGGAGTACGTTGACTACCAGTTGATGGAGCCAAAGTACACCATGGACGAAGCTCGCGAGCACGATGCGAACTACTCAGCACCTTTGCACGTGACTCTTCGCTTGACTAACAAGGAAACTGGCGAAATTAAGTCACAAGATGTCTTCTTTGGTGATTTCCCATTGATGACGAAGCAAGGTACTTTCATTATTAACGGTGCCGAACGAGTTATCGTTTCTCAGCTTGTCCGCTCACCTGGTATTTACTACAACCAGGAAGCTGATAAGAACGGTCGTCCACACTTTGGTACAACGGTTATCCCTAACCGTGGTGCATGGTTGGAATACGAAACGGATGCCAAGGGTATCGCTAACGTTCGTATCGATCGTACACGTAAGTTGTTGATGACGGAATTGGTACGTGCCCTTGGGTTCGGATCAGATTCTGACATCATCGACATCTTCTCTGATGGCTACGATGCTTTGAACATGACTTTGGAAAAGGACGTTCACAAGAACATGTCCGATTCACGTGTTGAAGAATCATTGAAGGACATCTACGAACGTTTGCGTCCAGGCGAACCTAAGACGGCCGACTCATCTCGTGCCCTTTTGGTTGCTCGTTTCTTCGATCCAAAGCGTTACGATTTGGCTCCTGTTGGTCGTTACAAGATCAACAAGAAGTTGTCATTGAAGAACCGTTTGTTGAACCAGACTTTGGCCGAAACTTTGGCTGACCCTGAATCTGGTGAAATCATTGCGGAAAAGGGAACGGTTGTGGACAAGGCTGTGATGGCTAAGTTGGCACCATTCTTGGACAACCCAGACTTCAAGACGGTTACTTATACACCATCTGGTGATGCTGTCTTGCAAGACCCTGTTGTATTGCAAAAGATTAAGATTGAATCACCTGAAAACCCAGACAAGACCCTACTATTGATTGGTAACGGTCACTTGCCTGAAAACGAACACAACGTTCGCCCAGCTGATATCATCGCCGGTATGAACTACTTCTTGAACTTGCAAGAAGGCGTTGGTCAAGTTGATGACATCGATCACTTGGGTAACCGTCGTATCCGTTCTGTTGGTGAATTGTTGCAAAACCAGTTCCGTATTGGTTTGACTCGTATGGAACGTGTCGTTCGCGAACGTATGTCCATCCAAGACGCCGCAACGGTTACACCACAACAATTGATCAACATCCGTCCGGTTGTTGCTTCAATTAAGGAATTCTTCGGTTCATCACAGTTGTCACAGTTCATGGATCAGACCAACCCACTTGGCGAAATGAACCACAAGCGTCGTTTGTCAGCCTTGGGTCCTGGTGGTTTGACTCGTGACCGTGCCGGTGTTGAAGTTCGAGATGTTCACTACACCCACTATGGCCGTATTGACCCTATCGAAACGCCCGAAGGTCCTAACATCGGTTTGATTAACTCCTTGGCCACTTATGGTCGTATCAACAAGTATGGTTTCATCGAAACTCCATACCGTCGTGTTGATTGGGGTACTCACAAGGTTACCGACAAGATCGATTACCTAACTGCCGATGAAGAAGATAACTACATCGTTGCCCAGGCCAACACGGAGTTGGAAGATGACGGTTCATTCGTTCATCAAACAGCCATGGCCCGTTACGGTGAAGAAAACATCGAAACGCCAATCGAAAAGATTGACTATGTCGATGTTTCCCCAAAGCAGGTTGTTTCAATTGGAACATCAGCTATTCCTTTCTTGGAAAACGATGATTCTAACCGTGCTTTGATGGGTGCCAACATGCAGAAGCAGGCCGTGCCTTTGCTCGACCCACACGCACCACTTGTTGGTACTGGTGTTGAATACAAGGCTGCCCACGATTCAGGTGCTGCTTTGATTTCAACGGCCGCCGGTGAAGTTGAATACGTTGATGCTAAGCAGATTCGTGTTCGTCGCGAAGACGGTCAATTAGATACTTACGAATTGATGAAGTTCCGCCGTTCAAACGGTGGTAAGAACTACAACCAAAAGCCAATCGTCAAAGTCGGTGAAAAGATCGATGATGACCAAGTGTTGGCCGATGGACCATCAATGGAAAAGGGTGAATTAGCCCTTGGACAAAACCCTGTCATTGCCTTCATGACTTGGCACGGTTACAACTTCGAAGATGCCATCGTTTTGAACGAACGTTTGGTCCGTGAAGATGTTTATACATCAATTCACATCGAAGAATACGATTCAGAGGCTCGTGATACAAAACTTGGCCCTGAAGAAATTACACGCGAAATTCCTAACACTGGTGAAGAACAGTTGCGTGATTTGGACGAAAACGGAATCATCCGTGTCGGTGCCGAAGTTAAGGATGGCGACATCCTAGTTGGTAAGGTTACGCCTAAGGGTGTTACTGATTTGTCAGCTGAAGAACGACTTTTGCACGCGATCTTCGGTGAAAAGGCTCGCGAAGTTCGCGATACTTCATTGAAGGTGCCACACGGTGGTGGTGGAGTTGTTCAATCTGTTCGCGTCTTCACTCCTGAAAACGGTGACGAATTGGCTCCTGGTGTTAACCAGATGGTTCGTGTTTACATCGCTCAGAAGCGTAAGATTCAAGTCGGTGACAAGATGGCCGGTCGTCACGGAAACAAGGGTACTGTTTCAGTCGTTGTTCCTGAAGAAGACATGCCATACTTGCCAGATGGAACACCAATTGACATCTGTTTGTCACCCATGGGTGTGCCATCTCGTATGAACATCGGACAGGTTTTGGAATTGCACTTGGGATACGCTGCTAAGAAGCTTGGTATCCACGTTGCTTCCCCTGTTTTCGATGGTGCAACCGATGATGAAATCGAAGAGACTTTGGCCGAAGCTGGTTTGCCAGCCGATGGTAAGACAGTTGTCTATGATGGACAAACTGGTGAAGCCTTCGATAAGCGTGTTGCCGTTGGTGTTATGCACTACTTGAAGTTGGCCCACATGGTCGATGACAAGATTCACGCCCGTTCAATCGGTCCTTACTCTCTTGTTACGCAACAGCCACTTGGTGGAAAAGCCCAGTTCGGTGGACAGCGTTTCGGAGAAATGGAAGTTTGGGCTTTGGAAGCCTATGGTGCTGCCTACACCTTGCAAGAAATCTTGACTTACAAGTCAGATGACGTTGCTGGTCGTGTTAAGGTTTACGAATCAATCATCAAGGGTGAAGCTATTCCTAAGCCAGGTGTGCCTGAATCATTCCGAGTTTTGGTCAAGGAATTGCAAGCCCTCGGTTTGGACATGCGTGTCTTGAACCAAGAAGGTGAAGCAGTTCAATTGAAGCAAATGGACGAAGACGACTCAGTCTTGCCTGTTGATGCTTTGGAAAAGTTGGCTCGTACCAACCCTGACTTGTTGAACCGTGATGATGAAGAAGTTAAGGTTGCCTTTGATAAGGTAGATGGTCAAAAAGAGACCCAAGAACAAAGCACCTTTACTGACGAAGAACAATAATTTAAGAAAGGTGACCGAATAGATGGCAATCGATGTTAACAAGTTCGAATCTATGCAAATCGGTCTTGCTTCTCCTGATCAAATCCATGACTGGTCTCATGGTGAGGTTAAGAAGCCAGAAACGATTAACTATCGAACACTCAAGCCAGAAAAAGACGGCTTGTTTGATGAACGTATCTTTGGTCCTACCAAGGATTACGAGTGTGCCTGTGGAAAGTACAAGCGAATCCGTTATAAGGGAATCGTTTGTGACCGCTGTGGTGTTGAAGTAACTTCAGCTAAGGTCCGCCGTGAACGGATGGGTCACATTGAGTTGGCCGCACCCGTTACCCACATCTGGTACTTCAAGGGAATTCCATCACGTATGGGATTGGTCTTGGACATGTCACCACGTTCATTGGAAGAAGTAATTTACTTTGCTTCTTACGTTGTGGTTGACCCAGGTGATGCCCCTGTTGAAAAGAAGCGCCTTTTGACAGAACGCGAATACCGCGACTTGAAGAAGGAGTACGGGGCAAACTTTAAGGCAGGAATGGGAGCCGAAGCCATCAAGGAATTGTTGGCCGACGTTGATTTGGCTGGTGAAGCCGCTGCCTTGAAGGCTGAATTGCAAGAAGCAACTGGTCAAAAGCGTGTCCGTGCGGTTCGCCGTTTGGATATCATTGAGGCCTTCTTGCAATCAGACAACAAGCCAGAATGGATGGTAATGGATGTTATTCCTGTTATCCCACCTGACTTGCGTCCAATGGTCCAATTGGAAGGTGGCCGTTTTGCCACTTCTGATTTGAACGACTTGTACCGTCGTGTGATTAACCGTAACAACCGTTTGAAGCGTTTGTTCGATTTGCACGCTCCTGGTATCATCGTTCAAAACGAAAAGCGAATGCTCCAAGAAGCTGTCGATGCTTTGATGGATAACGGTCGTCGTGGCCGTCCTGTTGCCGGTCCTGGTAACCGCCCATTGAAGTCCCTTTCACACATGTTGAAGGGTAAGCAAGGACGTTTCCGTCAAAACTTGCTTGGTAAGCGTGTCGACTACTCTGGTCGTTCCGTTATCGATGTTGGTCCATTCTTGAAGATGAACCAAATGGGATTGCCACGTCCAATGGCAATCGAATTGTTCCGTCCATTCATCATGAAGGAATTGACGGCCCGTGGTCTTGCCGGCAACATTAAGTCTGCTAAGCGTAAGATTGATAAGGCTGACGAAGACGTTATGGATGTTTTGGAAGACGTTATCAAGGAACACCCAGTTCTTTTGAACCGAGCACCTACCTTGCACCGTCTAGGAATTCAGGCCTTCGAACCAATCTTGGTTTCAGGTAAGGCCATGCGTCTGCACCCATTGATCTGTGAAGCTTATAACGCCGATTTCGATGGTGACCAGATGGCCATTCACGTTCCTTTGTCAGATGAAGCACAGGCGGAAGCCCGTTTGCTTATGTTGGCCGCCGGCCACATCTTGGCTCCTAAGGATGGAAAGCCAATCGTTACGCCTTCTCAGGATATGGTTATCGGTAACTACTACCTAACTACTGAAGAAGCCGGACGTGAAGGCGAAGGCATGATCTTCTCATCAGTTGATGAAGCTCGTTTGGCCTTTGAAAACAAGTTGGTTCACTACCACACTCGTGTGGGTATCCAAACTTCTTCATTCCCAGAAGGTAAGCCATTCACTGATGAACAACGTTCAAAGATTATGGTAACGTCAGTTGGTAAGCTCTTCTTTAACGAAATCTTGCCAGTTGAATTCCCATACATCAACGAACCTTCAGATGAAAACTTTGAAGCAATCTCTGATGACTTCTTCCTTGAACCAGGACAAGACATCAAGGATTACCTTGATGGTAAAGACATCATCAAACCTTTCAAGAAGGGCTTCTTGGCCGACATTATCGCCGCTGTTTACAAGCGTTATAAGGTTACAGAAACTTCTTTGCTTTTGGACCGTATGAAGGACCTTGGTTACGATATTTCAACCAAGTCTGGATTGACGGTTGCCATGACCGATGTTACGGAATTGGACAACAAGCAAGAAATCTTGGAAAACGCGCATAAGGATGTTGCCACGGTTACAAAGCAGTTCCGTCGTGGTTTGATTACTGATGCCGAACGTTACCAACGTGTTATCGAAATCTGGTCAAAGGCCAAGGATGTTATCCAAGACGAATTGATTCAGACTTTCGACCTCCGAAACCCAATCTTTATGATGCAGGATTCTGGAGCTCGTGGTAACATTTCGAACTTCGTTCAGCTTGCTGGAATGCGTGGTTTGATGGCCGGACCTGGTGGAAAGATCATCGAATTGCCTGTTACATCAAACTTCCGTGACGGTTTGACTGTTATGGAAATGTTTATCTCAACCCACGGTGCCCGTAAGGGAATGTCTGATACGGCCTTGAAGACGGCCAACTCAGGTTACTTGACTCGTCGTTTGGTTGATGTTGCCCAGGATGTTATCGTTCGTGAATACGACAACGGCTCAGACCGTGGTGTGAAGGTTGCGGCCATCACCGACGGAAAGTCAGTTG
This sequence comes from Fructobacillus sp. CRL 2054, assembly GCF_028764065.1. Lineage (GTDB taxonomy): Bacteria > Bacillota > Bacilli > Lactobacillales > Lactobacillaceae > Fructobacillus. The sequence continues at coordinate 101,343 of NZ_JACOFN010000001.1, read as the reverse complement.
TTGAACCACTTTACGACCGAATCCTCGGACGTTACGCGATGAAGACTGTCTTTGATCCTGAAACTGGTGAAAAGATTGTTCCTCGTAACGAAATGATTGATGAAATCGCAGCCAAGAAGATTGTTGCTGCCGGTATCGAAGAAGTGACTATCCGTTCTGTCTTTACTTCAACGACTGAACACGGTGTTTCTGTTCTCGATTACGGACGTAACTTGGCTACTGGTGAAGAGGTTGAAGTTGGGGAAGCCGTTGGTACGGTTGCCGCACAGTCAATCGGTGAACCAGGTACTCAGTTGACCATGCGTAACTTCCACACGGGTGGAGTTGCCGGTGGAAACGATATCACGCAAGGTTTGCCTCGTGTGCAGGAAATTGTTGAAGCACGTATCCCTAAGGGACGCGCTGAAATTTCTGAAGTTACGGGTAAGATTACTTCAATCGAAGAAAACCCTGCCGAACGTACAAAGGATGTCACAATCGAAGGTGAGACGGATACTCGTACTTACACTTTGCCATTGACAGCCCGCATGCGTTTCGGTGAAGGTGATGCCATCAAGCGTGGTGAAGCGATTAACCAAGGACCTATCGATCCTAAGGAATTGCTTGCCGTTACGGATACTTTGACGACTGAATCATACATGTTGTCAGAAATCCAAAAGGTTTACCGTTTGCAGGGTATCGAAGTTTCCGACAAGCACATCGAAGTTATGATTCGTCAGATGCTTCGTAAGGTGCGCGTCATGGATCCAGGTCAGACTGACTTGCTTCCAGGAACTTTGTTGGACATCGCTGACTTCAAGCGAGCTAACGAACCAGCACTCTTTGCTGGTAAGGTACCTGCCACAGCACGTCCTGTCTTGCTTGGAATTACGAAGGCTGCCTTGGAGACAAACTCATTCTTGTCAGCCGCCTCATTCCAGGAGACGACTCGTGTCTTGACGGATGCAGCTATCCGCGGAAAGAACGACCCATTGGTCGGACTTAAGGAAAATGTTATCATTGGTAAGATTATTCCTGCCGGAACGGGTATGTCTGAATACCGTAAGATTAAGCCAGAAGTTGTTGGAGAAGTGGTTGCAAAGCCAGAAGATTCAGCAGAAGACATCCAATCATTGGATGACGTGGCCCAAAAGATGGACCAAGAAGACTAATGACTTAAATAAAAGCCAGTTGGCTAAGCGAAAGAAGCTTAGTCAGCTGGCTTTTTTAATTGAGTGAGCCCGCAAAATGGGGTAGACTAGAGTTAGTGAACGAATGGAGGCTACTATGGCAAAAGTAACAATCGAATGGGTAGGATGGGTAAAGAAGCTGTCTAAGAAGCAACTCTGGCTCATCGCGATTGTGCCAGTTATTGTTATCTTGGCATTGTTAGTTTGGCGCGTGAAGTCTGGTAATTCAGAATACGAAGTGAATTGGTTTGCCTACGGACTGTGCGCTTACTATGCCTTAGCCTTTAGCCCCGCCGGAGAACAAATTCAATACATTCTCTTTCCAAAGTCCGTTCCGCACAATCAATACCAGGTAACGAACTGGACACAGTGGACGCAGGCTTTGATGGCAACCGCCGTTTTGTTGATTGCGGCCTTACTATTTTGGCCACCCCAAAACCAGGGCGAGATTGCCGTACATGTTATTGCATCTGTTGTGCTTGGTTTCATGGTGATGTGGACTTGGCGTTGGTACAATGGTATTCGCGCACAGCACCAATCGAAATAATATAAAAGAAGGCCCTGACTGGTGTACTTTTCCAGGAATGGGTTCTTTTTATCGGATTGAAACAGATAGAATACTTCGAACTGTATAAAAAAGGCCTTTTTGGCCAAATTGAAGGAGTTTGCGGGCGACTTTTGACGAATTGTTCCAATATGGAATTAAGATAGGGTTGCTCGGGGGATTCTTTTATTAGTAAGGAAAATATGGAAAAACTCGACTACGAACAAATGAATGGGTTGTCTCTTGCTTATATTGGCGATGCAATTTATGAGATTAAGGTGCGGACACATTTGGTTGCTACGGGCCTGACAAAGGTTAACGACCTTCAGAAGAAGTCAAGGCACTACGTATCGGCCAAGGCACACGCTGCCTTGTTTGATATCATGCGGGATGAGGACTACTTGACCGAAACGGAGATGCACTACTTCAAGCGGGGCCGTAACGCTAAGTCCTACACGAAGGCGAAGAACACCAACGTAGTGGCATACCGAATTTCAACGGGTGTTGAAGCGATGGTGGGCTATCTTTACCTATCCGGTCAAGAAGAACGTTTGGACCAGATGATGAATTGGATCTATGAACAGGTTGAACAGGGGAGAACAGACGATGCCAAAACAAGATAATCAAGCCTTTATTTATGGGCACCATGCCGTTATTGAGACATTGAAGGGTGACCAGTCCTTGAACAAGTTGTGGATTCAAACCGGTTTGAACCCACGTGTTGCCCAAGAAGCTAGCAAGTTGGCAAAGGACCGTGGCCTAGTTGTGACGCAGGGGCCAAAGGGAAAGTTGGACGAACTAGCTGACCGTGGTAACCACCAGGGATTGGTTCTTTCAGTGGCAGCCTATGATTATGCTGACCTCGATCAACTTTTTGAAAAGGCTGAGCAGGCTGGTGAAGAACCCTTCTTCTTGATTCTGGATGAAATTGAAGATCCTCATAATCTGGGTTCTATCATGCGTACCGCCGACGCTGCTGGTGTGCACGGGATCATTATTCCTAAGCGCCGTTCGGTTCAATTGACGGGAACGGTGGCGAAGGCGTCGACTGGCGCAATCGAACACGTTCCTGTTTGCCGAGTGACAAACTTGGTCCAAACTGTCAAGACTTTGAAGGACCGTGGCCTCTGGGTCTTTGGCACCGATATGAATGGTCAAGACTATCGGACATGGGATGCCAAGGGTGCAACGGCCTTAATCATTGGAAACGAAGGAAAGGGTATTTCACCTTTGCTTAAAAAGCAGGTCGATGCCATGTTAACCATTCCGATGATTGGTCACGTTCAATCTTTGAATGCTTCCGTCGCCGCATCACTCTTAATTTACCAAGCCTTTGGCACGAGACACCCAAAGAACTAGGTGGGTGTTAGAGCCTGCCAGAATTTGGGAGGCTTGGATGAAGAAGGATATCCTGTTGCCAGTAGTGATTGCCGCACAACGCGGTCACGAACGGGCTTATTATGTATTAAGGAGTAGAACGAGGGGCTTGGTTTACAAAGTTTATGAGGACCATTTGTCTGGCTATTATCGAATCGATGATTGGGAAGCAGACGCCTTGGAAGTTTTACTTAATTCCGTGCGTTGCTTCAGCTCATCCGATTCCAAAGCGCGTTTCTCGACCTATTACATGCAGTCCTTAATCAATAAGTCGGTTGACCTAAAACGGATTTATAAGAGTCATAAGGGATACTTTCAAAAGAATATGCTTTCCTTGGATGAGACGCCTGGCGTCGGGCACTTTGTTGCGACAAATACTTTTAATCCGGAACAAATCATCATACTGAGAGAATCGCTGGCTCAAACGCATTTGCGAAATGGTGCTGTTTACAGGCGGAGTTTACTTGCTTTGATTGGTGTGGAACCCTTATTGAAAAAGATATCTGCTCGCGAAAAGCGGCAGGTGCAGCAGGTTCAGTATCAACTGAAGCTGTCGATAGAACGAGCACTAGGTTAAGGGGCGTCAACTTGTTCTCGGCCTAAAATCGTGCTATTATAACAGGAAGTGAGGATTAATATGCCTAGTCAAAAAGCATCGTTAGCCTGTGACGTTTGTGGTTCAAGAAACTACACGGTAACCCTTTCAAAGGGCCGTACAGAACGTCTGGGTGTTAAAAAGTTTTGTCCACATTGTGGCAAGCACACCTTCCATCGAGAAACTAAGTGAGGTTTTTTCATGATTACTTATTTTAAGAATGTAGCTTCAGAAATGAAGAAAGTGACCTGGTTGTCATGGAAGCAAACAAATCGTGAAACGATTGCGGTTATTGCTATGTCAATTATCTTTGGTGTCCTGATTGGGGCCTTTGATTGGGTCTTGAAGCAAGGTGTTAATTTCTTGGTAGCGCACTAAGAAAAGCTGTAGTATACTAGATGCAGCGAGAAAAAGAGTCGATTGACTCTTTTTTATTTACAAAAAAACAAAGGAGGGCGAGCCTAGCTCGCAGGAATATGACCGATTCAATCGAAAAAGCATGGTTTGTTGTGCACACTTACTCAGGATACGAACACAAGGTGAAGACTAACCTTGAATCACGTACGCAAACAATGGGGATGGCTGACCAAATCTTCCGTGTTTTGGTGCCTGAACAAGAAGTTTCAACAGTGCAAGACGGTGAAGTAAAGACATCGATTGAAAACGACTTTCCTGGTTATGTTTTGGTCGAAATGGCGACGCCACAAGATGGCAACATGACGGATGAAGCTTGGTACGTCGTTCGTAACACGCCAGGTGTTACTGGATTCCTTGGCTCTCACGGTGCCGGGTCAAAGCCTAACTCACTTTTGCCAGAAGAAGTTGATTTGTTGATGAAGCGAATGGGCATGACTGGTGAAAAGGTTGTGGACTTGGATGTTGAAGTTGGTCAAACAATCAAGATTGTTGCCGGACCATTTAATGGGATGGAAGGAATCATCCGTTCGATCGATCCAGAAAAGCAAGAAGTTGAAGCAACTGTTGAAGTCTTCGGACGTGAAACACCAACTGAACTTGGATTCAACGATATCGATACAAACATTTAATGAGAAGCTCCCTTTACGAAGGGGGCTTTTTTTGTTATGATAATAGGGCATGTCAAAGACATGTGTGGAAGCAGCACTTAAGCTGCGCTCTACCACAACACGAGGAGGAAAATATCGTGGCTAAAAAAGTCGTAAATGTAGTTAAGCTACAGATCGCTGCCGCTAAGGCAACACCAGCCCCTCCAGTAGGTCCTGCATTGGGACAAGCTGGAATTAACATTGCACAGTTTACTAAGGAATTCAACGCCCGGACTGCTGACCAAGCTGGTTCAACTATCCCTGTTGAAATCTCAGTTTTCGATGATCGTTCATTCGAATTCGTAACTAAGACTCCACCAGCAGCTGACCAATTGCGTAAGATTGTTGGTAAGGGTTCTGGTGAACCTAACCGCACTAAGTGTGGAAACGTTACCCTTGACCAAATCCGTGCCATTGCGGAAAACAAGATGGCCGATTTGAACGCCAATGACATCACAGCTGCCATGAAGATGATCGAAGGTACTGCCCGTTCAATGGGTGTTACTGTCGACGGTGTGGACTTGACTGTTGATGGAACAGCAATCAAGGAGGACGCAGAATAATGACTCAAAAGCATGGAAAGAAGTATTTAGAAGCCGCAGCCAAGGTTGAAGCCGAAAAGGCCTACAACTTGACTGAAGGTGTTTCATTGTTGAAGGAAGTTTCATACGCAAACTTCGACGCTTCTGTTGAATTGACTTTCAAGTTGAACGTTGATACTCGTCAAGCTGACCAACAACTCCGTGGTGCCGTAGTTTTGCCTAACGGTTCTGGTAAGGACAAGAAGGTTGTTGTCTTCGCGCAAGGTGACAAGGCTAAGGAAGCCGAAGCTGCTGGTGCTGACGTTGTCGGCGCTGCTGACTTGGTTCAAAAGATCCAAGGCGGATGGCTTGACTTTGACGTTGCTATCGCAACGCCTGACATGATGGCACAAGTTGGTCGTGTGGGTCGTGCATTGGGTCCTAAGGGATTGATGCCTAACCCTAAGACTGGTACTGTTACCATGGACGTTAAGAAGGCCGTTTCTGACGCCAAGGGTGGTCAAGTTACCTACCGTACTGACCGTGACGGAAACGTTGCTGTTACTGTTGGCCGTGTATCATTTGATGATGCTAAGTTGGCAGAAAACATCAAGGCAATTGCTGCTGTTATCTTGAAGGCTCGTCCAGCCGCTGTTAAGGGAACTTACGTTTCTAACGTGGCTTTGGCTTCAACGATGTCACCAGCCGTTACTTTGGATGTAACGTCTCTTTAATTGACAGTCGTCAATTAAGCTGTTAGAATTACTAAGTAAATTAAATCAATTTTGCCTAAGACTCAGGTGGTGCTTGCACCTTAATCTCCTGCCGAGGAAGTTATGAAAACTAACTGACCCGTCTGTCTTCTGGCAGGCGGGTTTCTTTTGCAAAAAAATCTTTAGGAAGGAGAATTTCACATGAGTGAACAAGCTATTGCTTTGAAAGCGCAAAAGGTTGCTGAAGTGACTGAACAATTCAAGAACGCTTCATCTGCTGTTCTTGTTAATCCTATTGGTTTGACAGTTGCAGAATCAACTGATTTGCGTCACCAATTACGTCAAGAAGGTGTCGTTTTGGAAGTCATCAAGAACAAGGTTCTTGTACGTGCTGCCAAGGATGCTGGCTTTGAAGAATTGAACGATTTGTTTGCTGGACCTACTGCCGTTGCCTTCTCAGAAGATGACGCTGTTGCCCCAGCCCGCATTTTGAAGAAGTACTCTGATGCCAACGAAAAGTTGACTATCAAGGGTGGTGTTATTGATGGTTCTGTCGTTGATATCGACGAAATCAACAAGTACGCTTCATTGCCTTCTCGCGAAGGTTTGCTTGGTCAGTTGATGGCCGAGTTCCAGTTCCCAATCCGGAGCTTTGCTTATGCTGTTAAGGCATTGCAAGAAAAGAAGGAAGCTGAAGGCGAAACTGCCGAAGCTGCCGAATAAGTTTGACTTATACTTATTACTAAACATTTATAAATTGGAGGAAATTAATCATGGCTTTTGATAAAGACGCGATTATCGCATCATTGAAGGATGCAACGATTTTGGACTTGGCTGACTTGGTTTCAGCTATCGAAGAAGAATTTGACGTTTCAGCTGCTGCCCCTGTTGCCGCTGCTGGTGCTGCTGGCGAAGGTGCCGCTGCAAAGTCAGAATTCGATGTCGAATTGACTTCTGCAGGTACTGCAAAGGTTAAGGTTATCAAGGCAGTTCGCGAAGCAACTGGTCTTGGTTTGAAGGATGCTAAGGACTTGGTTGACAACGCACCTTCAATCATCAAGGAAGGCGTTGCTGAAGCTGATGCCAACGCAATGAAGGAAGCTTTGGAAGAAACTGGTGCCTCAGTTACTTTGAAGTAATTCTTAAAAGAAGAGAGCACTTCGTGCTCTTTTTTTGTACATAAATTTGATAAAGAGAACATAGGAGAAAATCGATGGCAGAAAAAGTGAGTGGACAACAGTATTTCACGGCTGATCCAACGGCAGAACACGATTATCAGAACTTCGACTTTGAATTACTAGGCCATAACTTACACTTTAAGACCGATGCTGGTGTTTTTTCCAAGAAGACGATTGATTTCGGTACGCGGGTGATGTTAGACGCTGCTGCAGAAGAGAACTTTGTTCCCGGAAAAGTCTTGGATTTGGGCTGTGGATACGGCCCCGTTGGGAATGCGGTAGCGAAGGCCTGGGACCGTGAGGTCGACATGGTGGACGTGAACGATCGCGCTTTGGACTTGGCCAAGGTTAACTGCCAAAAGAACGGGGTGGATAATTTGACCCACGTCTTCCAATCCTCAATTTACGATAACGTGCAGGATCAGTATGCAGCTATTTTGGTGAACCCACCAATCCGTGCCGGAAAGCCAGTTGTAACCGCCATGCTCCAGGGTGCTGCGAAGCACCTTGTTCCAGGTGGGGCAATCGTTGCTGTTCTGCAAAAGAAGCAGGGGGCCCCTTCAGCTCAAAAGAATTTGGAAGCAGTCTTCGAAGATGTTTCGATTATTGGTAAGAAGAAGGGCTACTTTGTCTTGATGGCAAAGAATCCTAAGGAGAACTAAGTATGGCAGTTATTCCGCAACTGGAGTCGAGCCAGATTAAGACCTTCATGGAAGCGGCCCTAGCGGAGGCAAAAGCCGCAGGGGACCGTGGGGAAGTGCCAATCGGGGCTGTGATTGTTAAAAATGGTCAAATTATTGCCTCAGCGGGAAACCGACGAGAGGAAGATCAGAAGACCGATGCCCACGCTGAAATGCATGCTATTTTAGAGGCAAATGCCAAGCTCGGCACCTGGCGTTTGGAAGAAACCGCACTTTTTGTTACCTTGGAACCTTGCTTAATGTGTGCAGGAGCCATCTTGAACGCTCGAATCCCTTTGGTGTACTTCGGGGCTCAAGACAAAAAGGCGGGGGCAGTGACTTCGCTATACTCTGTCTTTGATGATGAACGCTTGAACCACCAAGTCAAAGTTGTCCCTGGTGTCTTACAGGCGGAATCGTCAGCGATGCTGAAGGACTTTTTTCAGAGCCTACGGGCCAATCAAAAGGCCAAGAAGAAGTTGCTAAAAGCTGCTAAAAGCTGCTCGGGATACTGAACAGAATTAGTGCTACTTTCCCTATAAAAATGACTGCTTTTGTTTGCGCCCCTTTCGAATTTTCGATATAATAAAAGAGCAGGCAAGGGTCTACTTTCGAACCGAGTCAGGACAGAGATGTAGCAGCTCTAAGATTGCTTGACCTTGTGCTTGTGTACATAGCAAAACCGCCTTCCGGCGGCTTTTTTTGTAAGGGAGAAAAGATGGCGTATCAAGCATTGTACCGGGTTTACCGGCCAAAGACTTTTTCAGAAATGGTTGGCCAAGAGGTCATTACCAAAACACTGCAAAACGCCATCGAAAAGAAGCAAACTGGGCACGCCTACTTGTTTGCTGGACCACGTGGAACCGGTAAAACTTCAGCGGCAAAGATTTTTGCCCGCGAGGTCAACGGCATTGGACCAGACCAAGCTGGACAGTCACAACCAGATATCATCGAAATCGATGCGGCCTCCAATAACGGGGTCGATGAAATTCGTTCCATTCGTGACTCTGCCAACTACGCGCCCATCGAGGCACCTTACAAGATTTACATCATTGATGAAGCACATATGCTCTCAAACGGTGCCTTTAACGCCCTGTTGAAGACTTTGGAAGAGCCGCCCGCCCAGGTAAAGTTCATCCTCGCCACAACGGAAATTCAAAAGATGCCGGCGACGATTCTCTCCCGTACCCAGCGCTTTGAGTTCAAACGTTTGTCCAATCAAACTATCAAGGGACGTTTGGAAGAGATTCTGAACAAAGAGAATCAGCCATACGAAGAGGCAGCTTTGGACGTCGTTGCCACGGCTGCTGAAGGGGGAATGCGTGATGCCTTGTCCATTATGGATCAGGTCATCGCCTTTGGCCCCGAGAAAGTCACTGTGGAGAACGCCTTGACGGTAACCGGGTCAGTTGATATTGACCAGGTTTTGGCTTACCTACACCAGGTTTTGGCTGGTGATACCGCACAGGCCTTGGAAACATTGTCTCAAATCTTGCTATCGGGTAAGGATGCCAACCGTTTCTTATCAGATTTGATTGCTACACTTCGTGATGTCATGTTGGTCGACTTGGCACCAGATTTGGTGAAGGCCAAGTCCAAGGAAGATGAGTTGAAGGCTTTTCTAGCTGAAAGCTCACAAGCACAAATCCAAGAGATGTTGCAGGTCATTGATCAAATCAAAACGGCTTTGGCCCAGTCCTTGCAATCCGATATTTACTTGGAGATTCTGACGGTGCAGTTGGCGCAAAAGGCAGTTGGAAAGAAGAACCAAACGATGGCTTCGGTGCAGCCGCAGAAGGCGGCGCAGGTAACTCCTGTAGCTGATGCAAAGCCGGCAGAAGAAGCAGTGCAGTCGCCAGCACAACCTGTTGTTGAGCAACCAGTCCAAGAGACTGCACCAGAACAGTCACAAGTTCAACCAGTCGAAAAGGCGGTAGAAGAGGCTGCTCCTTCACAGCCAGCAGCTCCGGTGGAAGAAACGCCTACTGTAGAAGCACCTCACTTGGATACTGATACAGGTGAGACTCCCGTTCAGGAAGAGTTAGTTGATTCTGTAAGCGAAGTAGCTCGGGCTGAATCGACTGTCAGTCCCGTAGTTGAAGAGAAGTCTTCAGTTGTTACTGAAGAGCAGCAACCTGAATCCCAGATGGGAAAGGGCAGCCAATCATTGACCATTTACACTGGGAACGAGCCCGTTCAAGCGGTCTTGGCCCAGGCTAAGCGTGATCAGTTGAATAAGGCTCAGTCAGAATGGGCAAACATTGTTAGTCAATTACCCGTTAAGGACCAGGCAGTTTTGCAAACGGCAGAACCAATGGCCGCTTCAATGGATGCCATCGTCTTGGCCTTTGATTACCCAGCTCTTCAGGATAAGGCGCAGAAAGACGCTGCCTTGCAGGCTGAACTGGCTCAGGCACTGACAGAAGAAAACCTTCCAAGAACTTTGGTCATGCGTAGTAAGGACCAGTGGCAAAACGACCGTTCCGATTACGTGAAGGCCCTGAAGGCGGGTCAGACGGTCAAGATTGCTTTATCTGATTTAACACCAACGGTTGTTGCTGAAGAAGCAACTGACAAGGCAGTGAAAAGCAGTCCAGCAGTTGTAAATGCAGATGAAAATAAAGATGACGAGAAAAACGATGTCGTTGCCTCTGCTAAGGCACTCTTTGGCGACGACCTGGTTGAGGTGAAGTCCGAGACCAAGTAAGGAAGAACGATGCAATACCCTGAACCAATCGCAAAATTAATTGACTCCTATTCTAAACTGCCAGGAGTCGGTGCTAAAACCGCATCTCGTTTAACCTTTTACACGCTAACGATGGATCCAGAAGACGTGAAGAACTTTGCTGAATCCTTGTCGACTGTAAAAGATTCGATTACTTTTTGTGAGATTTGCGGTAATATTACCAGTAAGGACGAAAACCCCTGTGCCATCTGCATGGATAGCTCTCGCGACCGGTCAACGGTTCTAGTGCTACAAAATCCAAAGGATGTCATGGCCATGGAACAGACTCAGGAATATCACGGTCTCTACCACGTGCTAAACGGGGTGATTTCACCTTCTGCTGGTACCGGACCAGAAGACATTAACTTACCGGCATTAATCCGTCGTTTGTCAAAGGATGATGAGATTAAGGAAGTGATTGTTGGGACGAATGCCAACACTGATGGTGAAGCAACCGCCATGTACATTGCTCGTCTAGTAAAGCCCGCCAATATCAAAGTCACGCGCTTAGCGTCTGGTTTGGCAGTCGGTTCTGACATCGACTACGCCGACCAATTGACTTTGATTAAGTCAATCGAAGGTCGAAACGAACTATGATTTTTAAGAAGAGAACGACTCGTTATAACAATTTAAAGGCTGAGTACGATCAAATCCTATTACAAGAGGTTGACCATGCTCGTAAGGACTACCATCAGGCCCAGGATTCTGAAACAGCTTTGGTGGACTCCCGTGTGAACGGCCACATGGTTCAGGCGCAAACGGCCTTGAAGAAGGCTCGCTTTACTTACCTCTACAAGGAAGCAAAGCGCCGTAAGACGGTGGCCAATGGCCCTCGTTTGTACCATCAAAGTGATGAATAAGGGGAAATGATGAACAAAAAAGCCCATTTTATATCATTTGAAGGCCCAGAGGGTGCGGGTAAGACAACGGTTATTCAGGCCGTCTTGCCCTACATTGAGGAGCTGAGCCAACGGCAGGTTTTGCTCACCCGTGAACCGGGTGGTAACCCAGTGGCGGAAGCAATTCGTAACTTGCTGAAGGCACAAACGGAACCTGAAATCGACCCCTGGACAGAGGCACTTTTGCTAGCCGCTTCCCGTCGGGAACACGTGGTTCAAACAATTTTACCAGCCCTAAAAGAGAATAAAATTGTGGTATCGGACCGCTACCTTGACTCATCGCTAGCCTATCAGGGTGGCGCTCGCCACCTTGGTATGGCGGATGTGCAAGAGATTAACGACTTTGCCGTCCGTAACCCAGAAAACGGGGAAGCGGTGTTGCCTGAACTAACGATTTACTTAGACCTACCTGTCGAAATTGGACTGGAACGAATCTTTAAGAATCGGACCGACAAGATTGACCGGTTGGATCAAGCTGGATTGGACTTTCACCAGCAGGTACGTCAAAGTTACTTGCAACTGGCAGAAGAAAACCCGGACCGGATTCGAACGGTCGATGCGACCCAGTCCCCCGAAGCAGTCTTAGCTGCTGTTAAAGCAATTATTGAAGAAAATTGGAGGTAGAACATGAAACTGATTAACGCCATTGTACAGGATAAGGATGCGACAAAGTTATCAAACGCCCTTGTGAAGAACAAGATTCAGGCAACTCGTTTGTCCACTTCCGGAGGATTCTTGCGCTCTGGAAACACGACTTTCCTAGTGGCCATTGATGATGAACGTGTCCAAGAAGTCTTGGATATCATCAAGGAAGTTTCACAAAAGCGTAAGCAGTTCATGGTGCCACCAATGGGAATTGAAGGGGAACGTGCGGCGGCATACCCTGTTGAAATTGAAGTCGGTGGGGCAACTGTCTTCACGCAAACCATTGACGACTTTTACCGCTTCTAATGGCAGCGGCGAAGAAACAATCGACTGCTGCAAAATTAAACGAGTCGGCCGTTTTTGAGATGGCCGATTTTTTAGACATTGCAAAAGCGGCCTATCCCGAAAACCTCGAACAGCTTCAACAGGCAGTCGATGAGAACCGTCGTTCTCACCTCTATTTACTTGCTGGACCAGGCGATGAGGAAAAGTTGGCTTTGGCGCTGGCTTTTTCCACAATGGTTTTGGGTCAGGATGAGGACACGGAGGCCAGAGTGGCCAAGTTGAATCATCCTGATTTGGTGACGGTGCTTCCCGAAAAGAAGGGGGCCAGCATTAAAATTGCTCAGATTCGTGCCATCGTGCCCGAACTGACAACGACCGCTTTAGAAGCCCCTGCGAAAGTCTTTATTATTGACCGAACGGAAACGTTGACGACCGCGGCGGCTAATTCCTTGTTGAAGTTCATCGAGGAACCGGCCGGACCGCAGCTAATCATTTTACTGGCCAATAAGTCGGATGATGTTTTACAGACCATCGTTTCCCGTGCTCAAGTTGTTCACCTGAAGGCTAGCCCTGAAGTGGCGGAAAAAGCCCAGGAGGGGATGGCTGGCTTTGAAAAAGAAGTGCAGCCACTGGTCTTTAAGTGGTTTGAAAAAGTCGTCGCACGCGACGTCGGCTTCATGGCTTACTTGCAGACAACTTTGATTAAAAACATTGACGAAAAGGCCAAGGAAGAAACGACCTTACTCTGGTTACAGCAACTGGCTCGCGACCTCTACATGCAGAAGAGCTTAGCTCAACCAAGACTCTATTTTCCACAGTTAGCTGGCTTCTATAAGAAGGCCGCGGCCAGGTATTCGGAACAGCAGTTGCAGGAAGTTGTCGAAGAGTTTTTATCTATCGATAAACTAAAGAATGTACAATTGGCTTTCCAATCAAAGTTAGAAAAAACAGCGCTTGAATGCGCCATTTTGTTAGGATAACGATGCAAATACAAAAGTCCTTTACAACTCATGATACCGGTACCCTTTACCTAGTTGGTACGCCAATCGGTAACCTCCAGGATATGTCGAATCGCGCCTTGGAGACTTTGCAAGAAGTCGATTTAATTGCGGCCGAAGACACTCGTCACACGCAGTTGCTCTTGAATTACTTTGATATCAAGAACAACAAGACCTCTTTGCACGAGCATAACTGGCAGGAAAAGGCTCCAGAACTAGTGGCGGAACTACTTTCTGGTAAGTCCATTGCTCAGGTCTCGGATGCTGGTTTACCATCAATTTCCGATCCTGGTAAGGAACTGGTTGCCCAGGCGATTGAAGCTGGTATTCCAGTTGTTCCCATTCCGGGTGCATCAGCTGGTATTACAGCCTTGATTGCTTCTGGTTTAGTGCCCCAGCCTTTCTACTTCCACGGTTTCTTACCACGGAAAAAGCAGGAGCAGGCAGCAGAAATTCAAAAGCTTTCCTGGCGTCCGGAAACAATTATCTTCTATGAAGCCCCCCATCGTCTAAAGAAGACTTTGGCTAACATTGTGGAAGTTTTGGGCGGCGACCGCCGAATTGTTTTGGCCCGTGAATTAACCAAGCGTTATGAAGAGTTCCTCCGTGGCACGACTGAAGAAGCGCTGGACTGGGCAAACAACAACGAAATCCGTGGGGAATTCGTTGTCCTCCTAGAGGGACAAAAGGACGGGGACGGACTACCAGAAGACGACCGTTCACTACTGGACCAAGAGGTTGAAACCAATCCCGAAGCGGCGGTTCGCACATTGGTTGATTCTGGTATGAAACCAAACGCTGCCATTAAGCAGGTAGCCAAGGAAACTGGACGAAATCGTCAGGAAATTTATAAACTTTATCATCACATCGAGGAAGAAAATGGCTGATATTTACTCCATTAACCGACCTGTTGAATACTATCAGGTCGACTTAACTCGAAAGCTCTCGCTTTCAATGATTCTAAACCTAGCAATCCTTTGCTCCCGTAAGCAAGGGGAGTACCTCCAAGTGGGCTATCAGGAAACGGACCGACGTGGACTCGGTTGGGTCATTCTCCAGTACGACGTCAACATTATTCGTCGCCCTAAACTGGGGGAGGAGCTGACAATTGAAACCAAGGCAGGCGCCTGGTCAACCTACTTTGCCATGCGTGGCTTCCTTTTTAAGGATGCCAAGGGTGAAGTGATTATCGATATTGATTCACTCTGGACCCTGATTGATTTGGAAAGTCGTCACATTCAAAAGCTGCCTTTGGATCTTGTCCAACCATACGGTGGGGAAGAGTCAAAGCGCCTTCCTAAGATGGTTAAGATTCCTAAAATCAAGGATGAACCAGTCGACTTTGATAAGCCTTACCAAGTTCGTTTCTTAGATATCGACGGGAACCGTCACGTTAACAACTCCAAATACTTGGAGTGGATGTTAGACGTTTTGCCACTAGAATTCTTAAAAGAGCATGAACCAAGTCGTTTTTCTATTCGATATGAGAATGAGGTCCACTACGGCCATCAAGTTGATTCTCAGGTCGTTATGGGGGATAATGAGACGAAGCACCGCGTCAAAGACGGTGAACAGACGGCAGCCGAGGCCATTATCCACTGGACTCCTGTCAAAGCGAAGTAAGTGAGGATAAACATGTCAGTATTAGTATTGGGTGGTGCCGGTTACATCGGTTCCCACATGGTTCGTCAGCTTTTGGCCGACGGTCAAGATGTTGTCGTTGTTGATAACTTGGTAAAGGGGCACCGTGCGGCGGTTGCGCCTGAAGCAAAGTTCTATCAAGTTGATATTCGCGATAAGAAGGCCTTGTCTGAAGTTTTCGATAAGGAAGATATTGAAGCGGTTGTTCACTTTGCAGCCTTCTCAATCGTTCCTGAGTCAGTGGCAGAACCATTGAAGTACTTCGATAACAACACGGCCGGAATGGTGACGTTGCTCGAAGTCATGAAGGAACACGATGTGAAGAAGATTGTCTTCTCATCAACGGCCGCTACTTACGGTAACCCCGTTAACATCCCAATCAAGGAAACGGATCCACAAAACCCAATCAACCCATACGGTGAATCAAAGCTGATGATGGAAAAGATGATGGGCTGGGCTGATAAGGCCTATGGTATCAAGTGGGTTGCCCTCCGTTACTTTAACGTTGCTGGGGCAATGCCTGATGGTTCAATTGGTGAAGACCACGGACCTGAAACACACTTGGTTCCAATCATTTTGCAAGCTGTTTCTGGTAAGCGTGACTACATCGAAATGTTCGGTGATGATTACAACACACCGGACGGCTTCAACGTCCGTGACTACGTTCACGTCGTTGACTTGGCCGATGCACACATCTTGGCCTTGAACTACTTGAAGGAAGGCAAGCCATCCGCTCAGTTTAACCTTGGTTCAGCCACTGGTTTCTCTGTGAAGGAAATGGTGGAAGCCGCTCGTAAGGCAACGGGTGTGGACATTAAGTCTAAGATTGGTCCTCGTCGTGCCGGGGATCCTGACATCTTGATTGCTGACTCAACGGCAGCCCGTGAAGTGCTTGGCTGGAAGCCAAAGTATGATGACGTGGAAGAAATCATCAAGACGGCCTGGAACTGGACTGAAAAGCATCCAAATGGCTACGATGATAAGAAGTAAAGTTTTATTTTAAAAGTCGACTGCGGTCGACTTTTTATTTTGTCTAAATTTCGAAGTGACTATAGACCAAAATTGTAGGAGTTGGTTTGGATATAGCTTTATCAGTGCTTATCGGACTAGACCGGTTTTGATTTTTGGTCTAAAAAGTATTGTTTGTCCTTAGAAAAGTCCTTACAATATAGAGTGCAAGTACGAGACAAGAAGGAGGCTTCAAATGGCACTCTTAGGAGCAATTGAAGCCGGCGGTACCAAGTTTATCTTGGCCGTCTGTGATGAAAACTTTAATATTATTGACCGAACGGTCGTTCCAACCGAAGACGGTCCGACAACTTTGGCCAAAGTAACGACCTATTTTGACCAATTTGAGAACATTGATGCCATTGGCGTGGCAGCCTTTGGTCCGGTTGATTTAAACCCCCAGTCCAAGACATACGGCTATGTTTTGGATACGCCTAAGCTTGGATGGGCTGGGTTTGACTTTTTAGGCTACTTAAAGAACTGGCGTGACATTCCATACTATTGGACAACCGATGTGAATGGTTCGGCCTGGGCGGAATACCGTCATGGTGCTAACTCGGAAGTGAAGTCTCTAGTCTATTTGACGGTGGGGACCGGTGTTGGGGCCGGCATTATCGTGAACGGCCAGATTCTTTCTGGATTTGGGCACCCTGAAGCGGGGCACATTATCATTTCTAAGAATCCAAAGGATAACTATTCAGGACACTGTCCATTCCATCATGACCGCTGTCTAGAGGGTGTGGCTTCTGGTCCGGCCATGGAAGACCGCTGGCAGCAGTCAGCCAAGGAATTGGCTGATGAACATTTGGCATGGGAAATCGAAGCGGACTACCTTGCGCAGGCTGCCATGACTTATACGACGATTCTTCGACCTGATAAGATTGTGTTTGGTGGCGGTGTTCCGCACCGAGAAGTGCTTTTGCCACTTATCCGAAAGCGTTTTGCTGAGTTAATGGCAGGTTACCTTGCTACTCCAGATTTGGAGGATTATTTGGTACCCGTAGCCAACGGGGATAACGCAGGTATCTTGGGTTGTTTCTACTTGGCTAAGTCGGCGATGACGAGAGCATAATAAAAAATCAATTAAAAAAAGCGACAAAACCTTTTTAGGTTTTGTCGCTTTTTTATTTTTAGTTTCTCATAAGCAATATAGGAAGAAGAGGTGATAAAAACAGATACACTAATAGCAAAAAAGGAGGGCAATTATGCAAAAGATTTTAGATGCAGTGAAATGGTTAAAGAGTGGTGGCCTAGTAATTGTACTAGATGATTTTGATCGCGAAAACGAAGGCGATTTGATTGGGCTGGGTCAATATATTAGCGAGAAGAATATTAATTTTATGATTACAAAGGCACGAGGATTACTCTGCACGCCGATTAGTGCGGCAATCGCGCAAAAATTGAAATTAAGGCAAATGACGACTCATAATACGGAATCCAATCAAACGGCTTTTACCGTTTCAATCGATGGAGAATACGTTAAAACTGGCGTGACAACTGGTATTTCCGTCAGTGACCGAACACAAACCATTCGACAGTTAGTAAAAGCAGAGGCTGCATTTGACGACTTTGTGCAACCCGGGCATGTTTTCCCATTGGTTGCAAAACCGGGTGGTGTTCTTGAACGGGCTGGCCATACAGAAGCTGCCATCGACTTAGCTAAATTAGCGGGTAGCCCGGAGGTTGGGGTTATTATTGAAATTTTAATGCCAGACGGGCAAATGGCCCGGTCAGAATATCTTCGTCAAATGGCCATTGAATGGGAGCTGCCAATGATAACCATCGCTGATTTAAGAAAGCACCTTTTGGAGGAAAAAAACCATGGTTAAGTGGATTTCAAGCTTCATTTCATGGCTGATTCGTACCTTCTATCTGAGAAGGGTAACGGGAAAAGAAAACTTGAAGGATATCGAAGGCAGTATCATTTCTGCTAACCACGCTAGTTATCTGGACCATTTCATTATCTTAGCCTTACTAGAGGGCGTGATTGATCGTAAAAAAATCTATTTTTTAACTAAAAAGGAAGCCTTTCAGACGCCATTTACTAAGTGGTGGCATGAAATGATGCAGGGAATCCCGCTAGATCGTGATGGCAATGCGACATCTTCCTTGAGAAAAATTGTTAAACACCTAAAGCAAGGGGATGTGGTTGTGATATATCCGGAGGGCACACGTACCAGAACAGGTTTAATAGGGCATGGTAGTGACGGTGCCGTTACCGTAGCGACTATAACCGGTGCTCCCGTTATTGCTTTTGGTATTAAGGGGGCTTTCGACGGTCTACCATTGACGTCACAATTGGGCCTGCCAGAAAGATTCGATTTAAAGGTAGTCAACATCGTGCACTCGAGACTCAAAAATTAATGGATGAAATTACCCAGTTGAGTGGGGAATATGCCGACAGCGATCAGTTTCAATCGGTCGTTGATGTTGCCCGTTTTTACAATACGATAGGTATCCGAAATTTTTTGAATGAGAGGCTCCCACCTAGTAGAGACTTCACTCGGGCGCGATTATTGATGACAGCATATGTGCAAACCAACCCGTTAGATGAATTAGCTTGGTTAGAGCTAGGGATTAGTAATGCCCGTCTATCATTATTAACCCCTAACACGTTAAAGCGTGGGTATTATCAGCGACGAGCCATGAAAAATTTTGGTCAAGCCCTTCATATCAACCGTTTGAATGAAGCAACATTGTTTGCGATTGGGCGACTTTATTATGAGCAAAAGAAATACGGCATAGCCTGCCTCTTTTTTGAGAGGGCGTTAGAAGTAAACGCTAATCACTTTCCGAGTCGAACTTGGCTGATTCGCGGTTATCAGAAACAAAAAGAATATGGTTTGGCTGAGGTCTTAGCAAAGGAAACCATTGCTTTACAAAGCGTGGATCAGGTGTCGCAACGTCGTAAGTTAGAGGCGCTGGCTTTCTTAATGCGCCTGAATCAAAAACAGGACTACATGATTAGGGAGGGGGGGAATTCATGACAATTGATAGAATTCACGAATTGAATCAAAAGGGAATTGAGAATGTGGAACATTCGGTTAAAAAGAAACGAATGTACCACCGTCAAGCCATTCAATTAGCTGTGCAATTAAAAAGAAAACATAAAAGTGACGTAATATATTATGAACTGGCGCACGCCTATGCACATTAAATGCTGGTTAATCGTAATTTATTAACTAAATTTTTACCGATGGTTAAGATGGTTTTTTATAATTACAAAAGTTTGAGTCTTAATCCTCAGAACGATCGAGCGCTTTACCTAGCTGGTGCGATTGCCCATTTTTTTAGGCAAAATCAGAAAGCAGAAAAATATTACCAAAAGTCGCTGGTTGCTAATCCGAATAACTTAATAGCAATCAAGTCGCTATCGTTCTATTTGTATGATGTTGGTCGAAAATTAGAGGCGGTATCAGTTATTAAACAAGGATTGCAAGTTCAAGCAAGTACGCAGGCAAATCGCCGTCGACAAGTTGAACTGGCTGTCCTGTATATGAGGATTGATTCAACGGTCAACTTTACTTTTAAAGAGTATACGAACTAATCTGTTAACTAGGGAGGTTGTAGTGAACAAGAACTTTACAGAAGTACAAAAACTGGGCCAATTAATTCGTCATATGCGGGAAATGAGGGGAATCTCTGCCGCTAAGTTAGCGCAAAAAACACAGGTATCAACAAGCGCCATTTCGAAATTCGAAAGAGGGCAAACGGACATGCAATTGAGTACAACCATTCAATTATTGGCAGCGATGGGCATGAGTATGAAGGATCTCTGTCGACAAGAAGTTTTTGAGGGCTTCCGACTACTTGATTGGGCACAGATGGCTTCAGAAAATAAACAAAATAGGGAATTTCTATCTGGTATATTAGAAAACGTACAAAAGATTGAGTACCGTTTACGACATGAAATCATTTTTTGCCGAATCTTGCGCTTACATCTGGGTTTACACGATAGCATTGATGAAGTGATTAACTATTTCGAAGACTTAGAGATTTTGTTAGAGTTTGATGATTACCTCTACCAAATTGTTTCAACTGACCTACCGGAATGGTTAATTCAACATTTGGAAAAGATTCGCTGACTAATAAAATGTATATCAAGAATCTGTCGTAAAATTAATTAAAAAAACAGCTGTAAACCCTTGTCAGTCTAGAAAATCCATGGTATGATATTTTTTGTTGATAAAGACATCATGGTTAGTTAGCTCAGTTGGTAGAGCAACGGACTCTTAATCCGTGGGTCCAGGGTTCGAGCCCCTGACTGACCATCGTAAAGGACCGGAAATTCCCGGTCCTTTTTTGTACATTGGAGGAGACTATGAAACATAAGAAAAGCATTGTCGCTCTTGCCGTTTTGATTGCTCTTGGTGCAGGGTCAGTGGCAGCCTATTCATTACACGATGGCCAACATCAACAGGAAAGTTCAAAGGTTTCAGACGATCAATCAAACTCGTCTTCGTCTTTGAAGGACTTGCCTAAGGGCGTGAAGTCTACAGACTGGGACTTGGTCCTTGTTAACAAGTGGCACCCTCTGTCTTCTGAAATGAACTTTGATAAGGTTACAGTTTCTGGTAAAGTCGTGGACGCTCGCATTAAGCAGGCGGTTCTCGACTTTCAAAACGGAGCCCGTGCCGCAGGCTATCAGACAGTCCTTGTTTCTGGCTACCGCTCAATTCAGTATCAGCAGGAAGTCTTTGATAATGTGAAGAAGAATGACATGGATGAGGGAATGACAGATGCTCAGGCTGAGAAGGCAACTAAGGCCGTTGTGCAGGAACCGGGATCATCTGAGCACCATACTGGGTTAGCGATTGATATTGCAGGTTCTGATGCCTTTGAAAAGTATCCTAGCTTAGAGGCTAAAATGGATACTTTTGATTCACAAAAGTGGTTGATTAATCATGCTGCGGATTATGGTTTTGTTCTCCGTTACCCAGAGGCGAAAAGTAAAATTAAAGAAACTGGTATCGATTATGAATCTTGGCACTTCCGCTATGTTGGCGTGAAGAATGCAAAGTACATGGTGAAGCACAACTTGACTCTCGAAGCCTATGTAAAGGCCTTGAAAGAGGCTGGACGCTAATCAATTTAATTCCAAAAAGGCATTGACTGCGGTCGATGCTTTTTTCTTTTTGAACGAATTTTTAAAAAATAAAAGGGCCTTTAGGGGATAGCAACTATACCAATTTTAGAATGCATGTTCGCTTGTTTTGGGGTAAAATCTATGCATTGACCTTTTAATGAAAAGGCCGTTCGGGTTTATCTGGACTCTTAAAACTTTTTTTAACATGTTTATGCGATTTATTGGCGGAAACGTACCGGAAAAACCGAAGTATTCTAGCCCGAACAAGTCCGAACAAATGTGCTTATCAACAGTTGTGGATAAGTCTGTGGATAAATCAGGGTAATGGGGGATAAATCGCGGTTTAATGCTCTTTCTATACTTGGATAAGTTTGCGAGTAAAAGTTGTGTAAAAAGAGAATAATTGTGGATAACTATATCAAAATGCGGTTATAAGTGCACTTTTTGTTGAATTAACGGGGGATAACTGTGGATAACCCTGTTGATAAGTGCAAAAGTCGGGGATAAGTAAATCACTTAGACCAAATCAAAAGGAGAAATTTTAAATGAAAATTAAAGTCATTACCGTGGGAAAGTTAAAAGAAAAGTACCTAAAAGATGGTATTGCGGAATACGCTAAACGACTTCAACGTTTCGCCAAGGTTGATATGATTGAACTTGCTGATGAAAAGACACCGGAAAAGGCTTCTGATGCGGAGAACCAAGAAATCATGGCCAAGGAAGGTGAACGGATTTGGGCTAAAATCGGAGAACGTGACTACGTGGTTGTCCTAGCGATTGAGGGAAAGCAATTACCATCGGAAAAGTTATCCAAGGTTTTGCAGCAAGCCAAACTGTCCGGACACGGGACCCTCACTTTCATTATTGGCGGTTCACTAGGGTTAGATCCTAAAATTAAGAAGCGGGCTGACTTGCTGCTCTCCTTTGGGTTGCTAACGCTACCACATCAATTGATGCGCTTAGTGTTAATGGAGCAAATCTACCGAGCGCAGATGATTGAAGTTGGATCGCCCTATCATAAGTAAAAAAAGAGCCTGAAGCTCACGCTTCGGACTCTTTTTTATTTTCTGCAGTTTATTTGATTGAAAAGGTGAAATCGGTTGGTGTAATGAGGCCGATGTCTTGGGTAATTACCCGGCCGGACATTTTTTTACCAGTTGAACGATTGACTCCTGCCTTTGGGTAGCCAAAGGCAACCGTAGCCTTCGCCTTCAAAGCAGCTCCGTGCATATCACCAGTGTCAGCGTTAATCCCAGTTGGAATATCCAGGGCAACAACGGTGTTATCGATGTGATTAGCCGCTTTCAACATCTTTTGCAAGCCCTCTGGAAGGTCATCGTGTAAACCGGTTCCAAAGATAGCGTCAATGATGAGGGAGGGTTCCTTAAAGTCGGATTTCTCGGCGCGCTGAACGCCACAGGCCATCGCGGCCTTTAACTGATCTTTAACCGCTTGGTTTGCTCTGTTGACGTTTCCAACAAATTGTAAGGTAACTGGAATCTTAGCTTGATGTAAAAGTCGGGCTAAGGCGACACCGTCAGCACCGTTATTTCCTAATCCGGCTAGAACTAGCACCTTTGAAAGGTCAAATCGGCCAGCAGCTAAAACGTTCATAGCGGCCATAGCTGCACGCTCTGTTAAGACGTCAGCTGACAGGCCGGCTTCGTCAATGGTGTAGGCCTCAATGACCTGCATTTCATCTCTAGTTACGAGTTGTGTCATAAGTTCCACCTTCGTGTAATCGATATAGCTATTATAGTATAGAAAAAGGAAAATTACATGGGAAAGCCAACTGTTGGTTCCTTCAATCAGTGATACCCTGTATTTCATAAAGACCGGGTAAATCTTCTTTGAAGTGTCTGCCCCAAAAGGCTACTGATTGCCGATGTTCCTTGCCGGGAGGTCGATAATCTGGTATAGTATTATCTGTTATTGGAGAAGTACTCAAGAGGCTGAAGAGGCGCCCTTGCTAAGGGTGTAGACGTGTTAAAGCGTGCGAGGGTTCGAATCCCTTCTTCTCCACTAAATTAAAAAGGCGCGGCAGAGATGTCGTGCCTTTTTTATGCGCTATGAGATTATTTGTTGTTTCTTTGTAATAGTTGAAGTAGTAATATCTTTTCTTGGTGTTAATTTAATAATGTGTAGGAGAAAGTAATGGATACGGTCATAATTATTTTATTTTTGGTTTGGATTGTTGCGGGAATAATACTGTCCAGAAAAGAGTGGAGTAATCTTAAAAATCAGGGGGATAGCTGGTATAAGAGTTGGCGCTTTTTGTTAAGTGTTTTTGGGACAATACTTGCTTTTTCTCTATATTTTCTTTTGTCATATAACACTAAACTGATTATTGTAATGTCTATTTTCAGTTTATGTATGTTGGTTGCGATTGTTACTTTACTTATTCAAGGAATTCGATATCAAAGTACAAAGAAGTGTAATAATAAAATCTGTTATTCAGCTTTTGGTTTGATTGTTGTTGCCTTTCTTTTTGTGTGTTGTGCATATCCACATAGCCCCTTTGAAAATCTTGAGTTAGGTATGAACAAACAAGAAGTAATTAAGGTTCTTGGGAAACCAAAAAAGGAAGAAAAAAACACACTATTTTATAAGGGTGATGAAGCAGGCACACTTTACTTTACAAATGGTAAGTTAGTTGATGGCCAAAGTCGGTTTATTACTGAAAAAATCGAGAACCATATGAAGAATGATATTAAGTTGGGTATGACTGAACAACAGGTGGAAGATATTTTAGGGCCTGCTGATTCAAAAGAGGAGAATGTATTAGTTTACTCAACAGATAAAAAGGGGCAGTTTTATTTTGAAGACGGTAAACTTATTGGTGGAAACAACAAGATAATCGAGGATAAAACGGCAGCCAAAATTAGTTCAGAAAAGGAAGATCGTCAAAAAACAAAGGGATACAAAGATTATTGGGGTAAAAAATTCGGAACAATGTCTGAAAATAAGTTAGCCAAGCATTCTGACGATTATCCATTTTATCAAGTAGACGATGGAACTAAATATTATATAGATGATGTTGCGGGATTTGCAAAAATCATTCGTCAAGATGACCCTTCTGGTTTAACGAAAGTTGCGATGTATGACGATAATCAGGATAACCATATGGGCGAAACTATTTTTGAAGGACAAACGGTTCATTAAAAATTAAGGATAGATTTAAATTGAATAAAAGAGTTAAGTTTAGCAATGACTGCTAAACTTAGCTCTTTTTTCTTCTCATTCGCCTTTCTTTTTCAAAACAACTACAATAGAAGCAGAATATCTTGAAAGAAGGCCGATATGAAAGTCGCAGTGTTAGTTGGATCAAACCGTCGTTATAGTGTGTCGCGCAAGGTAGCTCACTGGTTAGCACCGATTCTGAATATGAAGGGGTTGGATGCTGATGTTTTAGATTTGGCTGAGATTAATTTACCTTGGCTGGATGAACCGGAATTGCCAGCGATGGGACTTTATAAAATGGAAGCAACGAAGACCTGGTCTGAAATGGTAAAGGAGTATGATGCGCTCGTCATTGTCTTTCCACAGTATAACTGGGGCTATCCTGCGGTTTTGAAGAACGCCTTGGATACGCTTTACCAAGAGTGGCAGGGGATGCCCGTGGCCACCGTGTCCATTGGATCCCACGGTGGGTTTCAAGGCGAGTTAGCCCTTTCCATGGTCTTGCAGGGCTTGAAGATGCAACGCTTAACGGTCAATCCACGTTTGACCATTAAACCGGACGAAATTGCTCGTCAGGCTGATGAAGCCGAGACGGATGCCTTTTTGGCTAAGTACTTGGATCAAGCTGATTTGCTTGTTCAAGCTTTGAAAGAAGAAGTGAAGTAGTACGAAGTAGGAAGAAAGTATGACTAAGATTTATGGAATCGACATTGGGCCAACCGGTACCTGTCGCCACTACCATACAGAATTGGATGTGGTCGCTCTGCAGTGTCATCGCTGTAAACGTTACTATGCCTGCTATGAATGCCACGATAGCTTGGAAGACCATAACTTTGCATCCTGGCCAAGGGAGGATGCAAAGCCTGTCCTTTGTGGTGTTTGTCAAAGTAGACTGACTTTTAACGAGTACCAACTGGGCCATTGTGGACGCTGTCGGGCGCCCTTTAATCCAGGCTGTGCAAAGCATTGTGCAATATATTTTAAATAAATGAAAATAAAAAAGAGTGGATCTTAAGGTTAAGGATTCGCTCTTTTTTATTACAAGAAAGAACGAATTGCGATGTCATCGTTACAAATATTACATTTACATTAAATCTATTTTAAAATAAAATTATTGGTATTGTTAAAAAAAGTTTATAAACGCCTATATAATAAATATTACATATAAAATTATAAAAATTGGTATATTACATATGTGGTATCTTTGATTGTGAAAATCTTTGCATTTTTTAAAAAACAGGGGCAAAAGGTTGAATATGTTGCATATTTATAATATTCTGTTACCAATACATATCACTAACAGAGAGAAGATATGAAAGGAGTTAATGATATGCAAGAAGTAAATCGAGTAAAAATGTTTAAAGCTAAGAAAATGTGGTTAGTTGCTGGTGCTACTTTGGCTATGATGGTACCTGCTGCAGCACAGTCTGCAAGCGCTGACGAAACCGGGTCTGAAACAACTCCAGTAAAGGTTCAAGAATCAGGCGATCAAGCTGATGTAGACAAAAAGAATAATGAAGCAGCAGAAGCACTTGCACAACAAGATGCAAATGCAGATAACACAGCTGCTGATATTGTTGCTGGTGAAGACAGCGGCGAAAACTTTGACGAAGGAACGCCATTTGCTGACAACGATGCAAACAATGCACCATCATCAGAAAGTGCAACTGCAGAAGACGATGCAGCAGCTTCAAAGTCACAAGACGATGAAGATGTTCAAAATGATGTAGACGACTTCGACGAAGGAACACCATTTGCTGACAACGATGCAAACAACGCACCAGTTGAAGGAAACACAACGCCAGAAGAAGATGCAGATGCTTCTAAGGCACAAGATGGTGACGGAGTAGACAACGATGTAGTTGACTTTGATGATGGGGAACCATTCGCTGACACACCAGAAAACAACCAGCCAGATTCAAGTGTAACTCCTGACACCCCTGCTACCCCAGACCAACCTGTAGCACCTAAGGGAGATGATAACGGTTCAGATCAAACCCCTGCTGGTGCAGATGAAGATGCAAACGCTTCATCATCAAACAAGGATGCAGCCAAGTCAGCAACTGAAGAAACAGCTGCAGCGTCAACATCAGCTTCACAATCAGACATGCCAGAAACTGGCGTACAAGCACAATCTAACAACGCAATGGCGTTGACTGGACTCGCTCTTGTAGCTTCAGCCTTTGGATTCAAGGTTTACAAGCGCCGTCACTAAGATGACAATGTTGTAAATATTTGATATTAAATCTAAAAGATGATTATTATTCTTTTTAATAGGAAAAGTAATTGTCTTTTTTTATTGAAAAAATAATTAGTTTTTTCTCATATTCCCTTGACATTTTTTAATCTTTCTTCTATCCTTTGTTACATGAAAGCGGGGTATTAACATGCGAAAAGTTGGAATTATCGGAATGGGACACGTTGGATCAGCGGTGGCACACGCCTTGGTTCAAGAAGGAACTTTTGATGAATACGTTTTGATTGATAAGAAGGTTGAAAAAGTCCGTGCAGAAGCCTTGGACTTGGAAGACGCCTTGGCCAACCAAAACGAATCTTACAAAATCGTGATGAACGACTACGCTGCCTTAGATGATGCGGATGTTGTCATTTCAGCACTTGGAAACATTCAATTGCAGCACAACAACCCATCAAAGGACCGTTTTATTGAACTACCATATAACGTGGAGCAGGTACGAGATGTTGCGGGTCAATTGAAGAAGACTGATTTCTCAGGTGTCTTGGTTGTCATTACCAATCCTTGTGATGCCATTGCGGCGCTCTACCAGAAGGAAACGGGTTATCCAGTCGAACGAGTAATCGCAACGGGAACACTCTTGGATACTGCCCGGATGCGTCGTGCAACTGGTGCAGCATTTGATGTTTCCCCTAAGTCAGTTGCTGGTTACAACCTTGGTGAACACGGAAACACTCAGTTTACAGCCTGGTCAACCGTTTCAGTGATGGGCCAACCCGTTAAGGAAGTGGCCGCGGCCAAGGGTGTCGATTTAGCGGAAATTGAAAAGGATTCTGTTGTTGGCGGTTACACGGTCTTTGCTGGAAAGGGCTTTACTTCTTACGGAATTGCTTCAGCGGCCATTCGTTTGGCTAAGGCCATTGTATCGGATGCTCACGAAGAGCTGCCTGTATCACACTACCAAGAGGCCTTTGGCACTTACTTGTCCACACCAGCAATCGTTGGTCGACAAGGAATCGTGGCCGATTCGACTTTGACACTATCAGAAGATGAAAAAGAGAAGCTAGCAGCTTCCGCAAAATCGATTTCAGATAAGTTTGCTGAAGTGGTTAAGGGCGAATGATGTTCGACGTTAACAAACAAAACGTTTGGATTCTAATCTATATTTCTAATATTGTTAATTTTTAAAAATGTTTTGACATTGATTACCGAATATCGTAATATAATAAACATAACAGCAATGAACAGATAAGTAACTGTCGCGACTGCTTAGCGAGCCGGTGTTTGGTGAAAACCGGACAGTCTACACAGTGAATATGGTCTGGGAGCTACTTATTCTGGTAAGCAAAAGGCAAGCCGGATTCGGGAATCGCCCGTTATAGCGAATCGTTTCAGGCAAAGAGTCCTCGAACGTATGAAGGGCTGTTCCGTGAGGAATAGCCAAACACCAGGTGGTAACGCGAACATTTCGTCCCGGGCAGGTCTTTTGACCTGTCCGGGTTTTTATTTGCTTACTAAAACAAAAATGCTCAAAATGAGCCGGAGGAAGAACATGAAAGCAGCACTTGTATTGCAAACAGATTTTGGATTGAATGATGGCGCCGTTTCAACGATGTACGGTGTGGCCCGCCAGGTTGACCCTGAAGTAACGGTTGCTGATTTAACGCACGGAATTACACCATTTAACATCTTTGAAGGTTCTTTCCGACTTTCACAAACAGCTAAATACTGGCCAGCTGGAACGGTCTTTGTTTCAGTTGTCGATCCTGGTGTTGGATCAAAGCGTTTGTCATTGGTTGCCAAGTTGAAAACTGGTCACTACGTCGTAACACCAGATAACGGAACCTTGACTCACTTGGACAAGCTTTACGGAATTGAAGCCGTTCGCGTCATCGATGAAAGCATCGACCGTTTGCCAGGTTCTGAAAAGTCAGCCACATTCCACGGCCGTGACATCTACGTATACAACGGTGCTCGTTTGGCCGGTGGACAAATTACCTTCGAAGAAATTGGTAAGGAATTACCAGTGGCAGATATCGAACGTTTGGCCTTGAACCCTGCCCGTATTGAAGGAAACAAGATTGTTGGTAACGTTGATATTACTGACGTTAACTTCGGTTCATTGTGGACAAACATTGAACAAACACGCTGGGAAGAAGACTTTGGTTCCCGTTATGGGGATGTCTTCAACGTTTCTGTCTTCTACGAAGGGAAGCGCGTTTACCAGGCTAAGTTGCCTTACTACAAGACTTTTGCCGACGTGAAGAACGGCGAAACATTGATTTACATGAACTCTGTTTACACGGTTGGAATTGCCATCCGTATGGGTTCAATGGCTGCTGAAAACCACTTGTCAGCCGGTCAAAACTGGACGATTGAAATTGAAAAGGATAACTAAATGAAAAAGAAGGGCTTATCAACAAAGGATGTCGTAGCCATTGGAATTGGTGCTGCCGTCTTTTTGATTCTGTTTAAGTTTGTGGCGATTCCAACTGGAATTCCAAACACGCAGGTCAACGTGGCCCAGTCTTGGTTATCATTGATTTCAATTCTCTTCTCGCCAATGGTTGGCTTCTTCGTCGCCATTTTGGGACATAGCCTAAACGATGCCATTTCCTATGGATCTATCTGGTGGTCCTGGGTGATTGCCGATGGTTGTTACGCATTCATTTTCGCGCTGTTAGTGAAGCGGGCCCATTTGTTAAAAGGGGCTTTGAACTTCTGGAAAGTCGCCTGGTTTAACATTAGCCAGTTGATTGCTAACTTGATTGCTTGGTTGTTGATCGCACCGACTTTGGACATCGTGATTTACGCTGAACCAGCGAATAAGGTTTACCTGCAGGGTGGCCTTTCGGTGATTGTGAACGTGATTTCAACGGGAATTATTGGAACAACTCTCCTATCACTCTACTTGAAGAACAAGGGGCAGCAGACCTTGCTGCGCAAAGAAGATTAAAGAAAGGACAGCGAATGGCTGATTCCGCTTTACAATTCGATAACGTGACTTTCTGCTATGAAACGCAGGCAGAGCCAACGTTGAAAAATATTAACTTTACCATTTCAACCGGTAGCAAAACACTCGTTTTGGGACCTTCGGGATCAGGAAAATCAACGTTGATTTCCTTGATTAACGCCTTGGTAACAGAAGAAAACGGCGACCTTTCAGGACGTGTTTTGATTAACGGTGTCGACCAAACGGGGAAGGACCCCTTTGACCGTTCGCTTTTAGTTGGAACAATCTTGCAAGATACGGACCGCCAGTTCGTTGGTTTAACCGTGGCCGAAGATATCGCTTTCGTTTTGGAAAACGAGGGGGAACCACTAGCCAAGTTGCGTCAGGCGGTGAAAGACGTTGCTGAACGTTTTGGTTTGACTGAACTCTTACCGCTTGGGCCAAACGTCTTATCCGGCGGACAAAAGCAGCGAGTGGCCTTAGCGGGTGTCCTTGTCGGGGATAGTCCGATTTTGGTTTTGGACGAGCCGCTGGCTAGTTTGGATCCAAAAGCTGGGCAGTCCTTGCTTGAAACCATTGATCAACTCCATCGAGAGGGTATTACAATCATTATGGTTGAGCACCGTATTGATGAAGTGCTCCGTCATGGGGTGGACCAGGTCCTGGTGCTCGAAGACGGCGAGCTGGTCTTTGATGGCAGTGCCAATGATTTGCTAGTTCAACCGGACTTCCATGACTGGCAGTTGGCACAGCCGGCTTATGTATCTTTGATTGAAAAGTCGGGTTACGCCTTGGACGATTTGACGGATATTGCGAACATAGCAAAGGTTGACGGGCCGAAGTTAGCAGTTAAGCTGTCTGACTTTTTGGAAACACAACCGGCGGCAACGGCTGCAGAGAACTTTGGTTCAACTGCTTTGGAAGCAACTGGAATTGCCTATCAGTATGGGAACCGTCAGATTTTAACAGACGTTGACTTCTCTGTTCAAAAGAAAGAATGGTTGGCTTTAATCGGTGAAAACGGTTCGGGTAAGTCAACTTTGGCACGCTTACTAGCAGGTTTCTTGCCTTTACAAAAGGGGTTGGTGAAGGCAGATGATAAGGATGAAAAAGCCGTTGAATTGAATGACCTTCCTTTGGCGGAGCACGCTCAGTACGTCGGGTATGTTTCACAAAATCCAAACGAAATGTTAATTGGCTTGTCGGTCTTTGAGGAAGTGGCTGCTGGCTTACGCCTGCGAGATGTATCGGAAGAAGTGATTGACGAAAAGGTGTTGGCTGCCTTGAAGGAGGCCAACCTTTATCCTTACCGTAACTGGCCTAGTCAGGCTTTGTCCTTTGGACAGAAGCGCCGCTTGTCAGTGCTAGCTGTTGCCATTTTGGAACCCTCTGTTTTGATTTTGGATGAACCAACGGCCGGGCAGGATGACATCTCAGCGAAGGGACTCTTAACTTACTTGCAGTCCTTGCGTGATAAGGGGTTGGCTCTTGTAACCGTCACCCATGACATGGCTTTGATTGAAAATTGGGCGGATCGAGTGGCCTCATTAGTGAATGGCCAATTGACGCGTCAAATAAGTCCAAAAACACTTTTTGAAAGTGCAGACTTATTGTCTGAAACGTCTTTGATTCAACCATCTGATCAGGTTCTGTTAGAACGGCTAGGGCTAAAGGGAAAGGAGCGAGGCCATGAATGATTTTCTTGGTTACCAGGAACGTGATTCCTTCATTCATAAGATGAATGGGACGAGTAAGTTGATTGTTTTCATCTTATTGACAGTTGCTGGCATTCTTTCTTTTGATATGCGCTTTTTGATTGGCTTGACCGTTTTTTCAGCTTTGGTACTTTATTTTTCAAAGATTTCTTGGAAGTCAATCCGCGTGCTAGTTTATTTGACCGTTATCTTTGCGGTTTTGAACCTAC
This sequence comes from Fructobacillus sp. CRL 2054, assembly GCF_028764065.1. GTDB lineage: Bacteria > Bacillota > Bacilli > Lactobacillales > Lactobacillaceae > Fructobacillus. Next base: position 69,964 of record NZ_JACOFN010000001.1, on the reverse strand, counting down.
TTCTGATTTACGTCTTTGCCCCACACTACGGGGTGGAACTCTACCATAGTAAGACGGTATTGCTCGGTTCAGGCTATTATGCCCTAACTTCTCAGCAAATCTTTTATGAGCTACTTGTACTCTTAAAGTACTGTTTCTCAGTTCCTCTTTCGCTGGCTTTCTTGCTGACAACGCAGCCATCACAGTTGGCGGCTGGTTTGAACAAGGTTGGGGTGTCTTATAAAGTCGCTTACGCCTTTTCGCTAACGTTACGTTATCTGCCAACGATTCAAGATGAATTTCAAACGACCCGTAAGGTTCAGGAAGCTCGTGGCTTTGCTTTGGGTAAGAAGGCTTCGTTGGGCAAGAAACTGGTTGCTTCAACGCGTTTGCTTCTAGCCTTGGCCTTTTCAACTCTTGAAAAAGTCGAGACAATTTCAGAAGCCATGGCGCTCCGTCGCTTTGGGAAAAAGAAGAAGCGTACTTGGTATTATGCCCAGTCATGGCACTTGGCTGATTGGATTGGATTATTGTTCGGCATTGCTTTGTTAGCCTTAGCAATTCTCCTTGTTTCAGTTGATGGCGGTCGATTCTGGAATCCATTTGCTTAATTTTACTTTTAAAATTGTAATAAAAGCGAACACGGTGAGTGTTTTATCATAATTTTGTTATTTGATTAAAAATAATTTCATAAAAGTGTTGTCAAACACATAGTAGCGTGATATATTTATATCACGCTATTTGATTGTCTTGTAGTTCAGTTGGTAGAACACCGCACTGTTAATGCGAAGGTCGCTGGTTCGAGCCCAGCCGGGACAGTAGGAAAGATAACTTTCCAATAAGTAATAAAAAATAGCATTGTCTTGTAGTTCAGTTGGTAGAACACCGCACTGTTAATGCGAAGGTCGCTGGTTCGAGCCCAGCCGGGACAGTTGGAAAAATAGCTTTTCCAATAAGTAATAAAAGAATAATCATTGTCTTGTAGTTCAGTTGGTAGAACACCGTACTGTTAATGCGAAGGTCGCTGGTTCGAGCCCAGCCGGGACAGTTAAGAAAAAACACCAATCCCTAGCGGAGGTGTTTTTTTCTTGAAATGAGGGCTTGTGATATAAGCTCACGCGAATAGTTCTAAATAATTAATCCTGAAATATAATGAAAATTAGGACTATAATCGAGATGGAATGAAAAAAGGGGAGGAAGTTGCACAATGTCGATGATTGAATTCAAAGACGTGGAAAAGTACTACGGTCACTTTCACGCACTAAAAGACATCAACTTGAAGATTGATGCGGGTGAAACGGTTGTTTTGATTGGACCTTCAGGTTCAGGAAAGTCAACCTTGATTCGAACGGTTAACGGTTTGGAAGAAATCCAAGAGGGACAGTTAATCGTTGATGGTTATGATCTCCACGATCCTAAGACGGATATGAATAAGATTCGCAAGAACGTGGGAATGGTTTTCCAGCACTTCAACCTTTATAACAACAAGTCGGTTTTGGAAAACATTATGCTAGCACCACGCTTGGTTTTGAAGCGTGACGAAGCTGAAAACAAGAAAATTGCCATGGAGCTTTTGGAACGGGTTGGATTGGCTGATAAGGCTGACAACATGCCATCCGCATTGTCAGGTGGACAGAAGCAACGTGTGGCTATCGCCCGTTCATTGGCGATGAAGCCTAAGTGCCTTCTTTTTGACGAACCAACTTCTGCTTTGGATCCCGAAATGGTTGGTGGTGTTTTGAAAGTCATGCGTGAAATCGCTCAAGATAGTGACATGACCATGTTGGTCGTGACCCACGAAATGGACTTTGCCAAGGCGGTCGCTGACCGTGTTATCTTCATGGCTGATGGTGCCATCTTGGAAGATGCTTCAACCGAAGAATTCTTCAAGGCACCAAAGAACGAGCGTGCAAAGCAGTTCTTGAGCCAAGTGGATAGTCACTAAAAAGGAGGATGAGATGGAAAAGAACAAAAAACGTCTTTTTGGTATCATTGCTTCCATTCTTCTAGTTGCATTTTTGATTATTGCTGGTGTTTGGGCTGCCAATGCTGCTCAAAAGAACCAGACTCACCAAGATACTTTGGAACGAGTGAAGACAACCAAGCAAATTTCTTGGGGTGTCAAAACGGATACCAAACTGTTCGGTTTGGTCAATACGAAGACCGGTAAGTCCGAAGGGTTCGATGTGGATTTGGCGAAGGCTTTGACCAAGCAAATTGGGAAGCAGTTGAACTTGAACCTGACACCAACCTTTACACCGGTGAACGCCTCATCAAAGGTTCAGCTATTAAAGAACACGAACATTGATGGTGTTTTGGCCGTTATGACCATCACCAAGGAACGTGCCAAAGTCGTGGACTTCTCTGATTCTTACTTCCCAGCTGGTAACTCATTGTTGGTTAAGAAAGATTCAGGAATCAACTCAATTAAAGATTTGAACGATTCTTCTAAGACGGTTTTGGTTGCCTTGGGAACAACGGCTGCTGATACGGTGAAAAAGGAAGCACCTAATGCCAAGATTTTGGCATTGCAGGACTACGCTTCCGCTATGCAGGCCTTAAAGGCCGGACAGGGACAGGCCATCGTAACCGATAACGCCATCTTGTATGGTTTGGCTACTGAAAACCCTGACTACAAGGTTGTTGGTGGTACTTTGAGTTATGGACCTTACGGTGTGGCCTTCGATCATAACCAAAAGGGAATGGTTGAAGAAACCAATAAGGCCTTGGCTACTTTGAAGAAGAATGGTACTTACAACGCTTTGATTAAGAAGTGGTTTGGACAAGTACCTGGTTTGGACATTAGTCAGTTGGAGGTGAAGTAATGACTTTATTTGATAAATATTCTTCACTATTCTTATCTGGATTTGGCTACACAATCATGGCCTCTTTACTTGCCTTGGTTGCTTCCCTTGTCTTGGGAACGGTTTTCGCACTGTTGCAGCTTTCTAAGAAGAAGGGCTGGGCAATGGTTGGAAACGGCTACGTCCAGTTTTTCCGAAACGTGCCACTTTTGATTATCACGCTCTTCTTTTACTTAGCAGTTGCCAAAGTCATTAAGATGACTGGATTTGCAGCTGGAACGATTGCTTTGTCGCTCTATACTTCAGCCTTTATTGCTGAATGTGTTCGTGCCGGAATTCTTTCAGTCGATACCGGCCAAATGGAAGGGGCTCTAGCAAACGGTCTTTCCTACGGACAGGCGATGCGCAAGATTATCCTGCCACAGGCCTTCCGAATTGCCATTCCTTCTTTAGGGAACCAGTTCATTAACTTAGTAAAGAATTCATCCATTCTCGCCTTCGTTGGTGGTTTGGACTTGATGTATCAAGGAAACATCGTTGCGGCGAACTCCTTTGATACCTTTACGGCATACATGATTGTCGGTGCTTTCTACCTCGTTTTGACGTTGCCTTTGAGCTACTTCATGCAGTATCTAGAAGCCCGCACTCAGGGAAATCAATAATGGGGGATGAGCAATGAATGACTTTTTTGCAGCTTTATCAGCTGATAATCTGAGCTACCTCTTGCAGGGATTAGGTGTAACCGTCGGGGTTTCAATCTTTTCGATTATTATTTCGTTAATTGTTGGATCCTTTGTCGGCATCGCCATGTTTGAAAAGATTCCATACTTTTCATCATTAATTGGTACTTTGAACAACATTGTTCGAAACCTACCTTTGCTGTTGATTATCTTCTTTACTTACTTCTCACTACCACAGGTTGGTATTCGCTTGCCAATCTTTTGGTCAACGGTTGTGGCCATGTCCTTCTTTGAAGCGGCCATGTTGTCCGAAATTATTCGTGGTGGTTTGGAGTCAATCGATAAGGGACAGTTTGAGGGCGCACGTTCAACGGGAATGTCGAACAAGCAAACGATGCTGTACGTTATCATGCCTCAGGCTTATAAGAAGATGATTCCACCTTTGATTTCACAGTTGATTTCATTGGTTAAGGATACGTCATTGGCATCTGGAATTGTTTTGGCCGATTTGACTTACCGCGGTCAGGTTGTTTACGCCCAGAACAGTCACTACATCGTGCCAATCTTAATCTTTATGACCTTTGCCTACTTCGTAGTGAACTACTTGTTATCATTATTGGCTAAGTATTTCGATCGTAAGTTGGCTTAAAGGATTACAAAATTGAAAAGTCGTGCTTTCCAGCTGAAAAGCACGACTTTTTTAGTAAATTAATTTGAATGTTTGTACCAGTACCAGGCGCCGTATAGGGCGTTGATTAGCATGACAATTTGTAGCACCAGCATGGAGATGGCGTAAGAGCCGTCCAGAACGAAGACGTTCTGAGCCCAAACGGTCACTTGGACGATGTCGACTAAAATCCAGGCGAACCACTGGGAGCGGTAGCCATAAGTCAACAGCACCTGGCCGATGATGTTTAGTGGCAAGACGGCTGAGTCCAGGTAAACCTGAAGACCATGCAAGTGCTTGGAAATCGTCAAGACGATGAGGTAAGTAATGATGGTGATGATTAGTACGGCCCAGGCTAGTTGCTTGGATAACTTCTTCGGCTTGATTTCACCAGCGTCTTCATCTCGGACTTTGGCCCAGAGGTAAATACCAAAGAACTGCATGATGAAGGCAAATCCCTGTGCGAAGACGTCACCAAAAGTTCTTGAGTTAAAGGCGACGATTAGCCAGGCTGAGGTACAAAGAAGCCCCCAAAAGAAGTTCGACTGTTTTCCCTGATCAACTAGTGCTAGGTTGATAACTGCAGCAAATCCGGTCCAAAGGGTTAGCCATGCCAACCCAGAACGGTCGGATGAGAGGGCGAAGGTCAAGACCTGTGCACCAATCATGACAGCCAGTAGCCACTTCGTTGTGGCTTTGAGCTTTCTTAGGTCCGACCAAATGGCCCGTGGGCTGAAGGTCAGTGCCAAGGTCGACTGTGTGTGATTCATATGTGTTCTCCTATTGTTTTTAAGGTGCCGTCATCGGAAGCAACGCACCGTGTGTTCGGTGTTTATCACGATTGATAAACGTTTTGATTATAGCAGAAAAATTGAAACGGTTAGGAGGCGCTTATTTTAAAATAGTAAAAGTTTTGGGGATTAAACGAATGAGATTTAAAACGTTAAAAACGAACAATTAGAAAAAATTAACCAAATTATTCGGTGAAATGCTTGCTATTCCTTAATCGGCCACCTAATTTTTAAATAATAAAATGCTATAATTGATTTGTTTATGCATTGTTGTACAAAAACAGGGGGAACGACATGTACTTATTAGTGAATGCCTTAGGACTGCTCGTTTTTATTGCGATTGCCGTTCTGTTTTCTAAAAACCGTTCCAAGATTAATTGGCGCTCCATTGCCACAATGGTAGTTGTCAACTTAGTCTTGGCCTGGTTCTTTACTTCATTCTCAGTTGGACGAGATATGATTGACGGAGCTGCAACTGGCTTTAACGAGTTGGTTTCAGTGGCCCAAGAAGGGATCGATTTTGCATTGAAGCCAACTGGTGCCAAGTTGCAGGGGAACTTCTTTACTAGTGTCTTGCTACCAATCTTGTTGGTCGTACCACTGTTCGATATCTTGACTTACTTTGGTATTTTGCCATTCGTCATCAAGTGGTTGGGAAAGGGCTTGTCAAAGCTTTTCGGACAACCAAAGTTCGAATCATTCTTCTCAATTGAAATGATGTTTCTTGGAAACACGGAAGCCTTGGCGGTTTCTGCCTTGCAATTAAAGAAGATGAAGGCGGACCGGATGTTGACCTTAGCCATGATGTCCATGTCCTGTGTGACGGCTTCAGTTATTGGTTCTTACACAATGATGATGCCCGGTCGTTACATTCTGACCGCTGTGCCAATCAACGTGATTAACGCTTTGATTGTGACCGCCATTTTGAACCCAGTTGAAGTAACGCCTGAGGAAGACACCATCGCGAAGATTGGGGCAGCACCAGCTGCGGCAGAAGACATTGATTCAGGTTCAGAAAAGCTTGCGGAAGCTGAAGTGAAGGAAGCAACTAAGGTTGAACGCGAACCATTCTTCTCCTTCCTTGGAGATTCTATCTTGGGTGCTGGAAAGTTGATCTTGATCATCGCCGCGAACGTTATCGCCTTTGTTGCTTTGGCGGCCATGGTTGATAAGTTGCTTGGTTTGGTTAATCCATGGCTTTCCCTTGAACACATCTTGGGAATCATCATGTATCCATTTGCTTGGTTGCTTGGTGTTGGCTCACAAGCCTTTGACTTGGCCCAGTTGATGGGAACGAAGTTGATTACCAACGAATTCGTTGTTATGGGTTCTGTGACAAACAAGATTAGTCACTTCTCAGACCACTACGCAGCGGTCTTAACGGTCTTCTTAACATCCTTTGCCAACTTCTCGACGGTCGGTATGATTGTTGGTTGCTTTAAGGGGATGGTTTCAGAGGACAAGAGCCGTGTTGTTGCCAAAAACGTTGGTTACTTGCTCTTGTCTGGTATCTTGGTATCGCTCTTCTCAGCGGCCATGGTCGGACTCTTCGTTTGGTAAAAGTAAATTAAAAAGGCGGGCCCTGCTCGCTTTTTTCCTTTTTAAAAGTCGGCTGTCCCCCAGCCGACTTTTTGATTGCCATTGGCCCTTTTATGACATTCCTGCTAAAATGGATTGTGATATCAACTTGTTTTGAAAGGATTTTGCCGATGGCGAAGAAAAATAAAAAGCCAGTTACGAATGATGGTGTGCAAACAGAAGAAAGTAAAAAAGTTTCTGAAGACCAAGCACAAACGTCTTCTTCGGCTGATCAAATGCAAGAAGCAGTCAGTGCTGCCCAAAGGGGTGCACAGGCTGCAGCTGATTCAACAAAGCAAGTTTTTGATAAAGTAAAAGAACGGTCAGAATGGTCCAACCCGGTGGTTGTTGTGATTGCTGCCGTCTTTCTGTTGGTTGTCCTGCGGGTGCTTTTTGCTAGCTTATTGACGGATTTATTTAATTATGTCGGTAAACTATTAATGGCGATTGTAACCCAGGATGCCTGGCCAATTGTCTTTGCTGGCTTTATCATTTACTATCGTAAAGAAATTCGCGGTCTGCTCAACCGTTTAGGTCGCTGATTTATTTATTCTCGAAAGGATTTAAATTATGTTATCACGTGCAAAACGACGCCAAACATCTAAGCGAGGCGTGACTTTTTATAAGAAGTGGTGGTTCTGGCTAATCATCGTTATTATTGCTGGAGGGGTTGCCTTCTACATGGTCGGATCTGCATCATCAAAGTCTGATGATGATGATTCACCAACACCTGATATTTCTTACTCATCTAAGAAGCACCACACTTCTTCTGAAACATCTAGTTCTTCTGATAATAAGGAACAAGAAGAGGCGGCTGCCGATGCTGCTTCAGCAAACGCTGCCGCTGCTGCAAAGGCAAGTTCTCAAGCTGCTGCGGAACGGGCTGCTGCCAATGCCGCTCAGTCATCACGTGCTGCCGCAGAAGCTGCCGCTAAGTCGAGCTCTGATGCTGCGGCAAAGGCTGCTGCTGAATCTTCAAGTAAGGCGGCTGCTCAAAGTCAATCATCATCTTCTACTTCATCGTCACAACCACAACAGCAACAACACGAACAGAAACAACAATAAATTTTATGAAAGACCAACGAATTACGTTGGTCTTTTTATTATGTTCAAAAAGAGGAGTATAATTATTCCTGTTAATAATAAAAGTAGGAATGAAAAATGAAACGGAAAAAGTGGCTTTGGATTTGGGCGATTGTGATTCTTCTTGTCGCGATTGCCGGTACAGTAACCCTTGTATGTACCAAGCAAGAATCATCTAAGAATAAGGTTGAGAAAATCAATACATCACAATCCACCTCCGGATTGCGAACAAATGCGACAACAAAGATGATTAACATGAAATCTGGCCAAGAAAAGGTTGTGAACGGCCTTCAAATTGACGTGAAATCGATTTCCAAAACGGACTACAAGGCTTATAGCAAGCGAAACGTGGTAAAGGTGAAAATGTCGGTCAAAAACACCACGAAGAAAGACTTGTACGTTGTTGCCTCTGCACCGCACGGTGCTTTTGATACCGGCTTTGCTAAGTCAGATAGTTGGAACTTGGCCGGTCTTGCCACGGATAGCATCACAGATTCCCATTGGACGTCTAGTGTTGCTTCCATTGCTAACGATAAGGGAAAACTTTCTGACGATCATTTGATTAGTAACCAACTTCAAAAGAAGTCAGGGGTTATTCTTGGAATTGGCGCCAATTATAAGTACATGTGCTGGAAATTAACGCCTGGTCAAAGTGTTTCTGGAACGGCCTACGGTGCTTACGATCAAGACTCAAACAATCCGGATCAGCTACCAGTTTTGAAGGTTAACCCTGATCAGATTGGGGTTGCTAAGTCGACGGTTGATATCTATAAGGATGAGTACCAACGACAAGCTACAGCGGATACGAACACGGATAGTGAATAAAGATCGGTGTTATAAAAATATAGGGAGAGAAAAATGAAAAAGAAACAATGGATTTGGATAGTTATTGCTATTATTGTTGTTGTTTTAGGTGTTGTATTTATTAAGAATAATCAATCAAAATCATCTAATAATAACAGTGCTACACAAAAAAGTTCTACTACGAAGTCGAAGGCCGAGTCTTCTTCATCTTCCGACGAGGAAGATGATAGTAAACCAATTAGCATTGCTAGTGGTAAGAGCAAGACGGTCAACGGATTAAAAATTAACGTTAAGTCTATTACAGCTACTGATTACAAAACGGCAAATAGCCGTCCTTTAGCTAAGGTTGAGATGGAGGTTAAGAATACAACCAAAAAAGATATGTATATTATTGCAGCTGCCCCAAAAGGTGCTTTTAATACAGGACTGGCTAAATCGAATACTGGTGGCAGCTTTTCTGGCCTGCTTACTGATGACATCAGTGAAGAGCGTTGGACTTCAAGTATTAGCCAGTTCAGTGATGACCAGGGAAAGTTGCAGGATAATAATATGATTAGTAATCAACTGCAAAAGTCAGGTGGAGCTATCCTTGGGGAAAGTGCTAATTTTCAGTGGATGTGTTGGAAATTAACACCAGGACAGGTTGTCTCCGGGGATGCATATGGTATTTATGATCAAAATCCGGAAAATTCATCTGAATTACCGGTTTTGAAAGTGAATTCTTCAGCTATTAATGTTTCAAAGTCCAACGTTGACGCTGTAAAGAAGGAGTATGATGATCAATTCAAGGCATCAGATACCCTAAGCAGCGCATTTAAGTGATTGACCTTGACTATTTGAGCAAGTCTTTGTAAACTAAGTACAACCTAGAGGAGTACGCAAGCGCTACTGAAAGAGACCTACTGGAAGCTGTGAAGTAGGAGAGTTAATGCGGAAGGTTGCTAGGGGTTAATAATTGATTTAAATGAAGTGGTGTTTTCTAACGATAAGTTAGTGAACACAATTTAGGTGGTACCACGTGTAAGCGTCCTAATCGAAAGATTAGGGCGCTTTTTTTTATATAGAAAGCCTAAAATACTCTTCAAAAAAATAGAAGTGAGGACAGACTATGCGCGATGTAAACATGTCGACCAAGTACGACCCAACAGCGGTTGAAGCTGGTCGCTACGAAGATTGGTTAAAGAACGATCTCTTTTCTCCTGAAGCCAACAAGGCTATCCAGGGAAACGAACCAGAACCTTATTCAGTGGTTATCCCACCACCAAACGTTACTGGAAAGTTGCACTTGGGACACGCCTGGGACACGACTTTGCAAGACATGTTGATTCGTCAAAAGCGGATGCAAGGTTTTGATACGCTCTGGTTGCCAGGAATGGACCACGCCGGAATTGCTACACAGGCGAAGGTTGAACAACGTTTGCGTAAGGAAGGTATCTCCCGTTACGACCTTGGACGCGAAAAGTTCGTGGAACAAGTGTGGGACTGGAAGAACGAATACGCTTCGACTATCAAGCAGCAGTGGGGAAAGATGGGCTTGGCTTTGGATTATAGCCGCGAACGCTTTACCCTTGATTCTGGTTTGAACGAAGCGGTTAACAAAGTCTTCATCGACCTTTACAACAAGGGCTTGATTTACCGTGGTGAATACATCATCAACTGGGACCCACAGGCTCGTACTGCTTTGTCTGATATCGAAGTTATCTACCAAGATGACGAAGGCGCCTTCTACCACGTTAAGTATCCATTTACGGATGGTACGACTTTGAACGGTAAGGATTACATCGAAATTGCCACGACTCGTCCAGAAACGATGTTTGGGGATGTTGCCGTTGCCGTTAACCCAACTGATGAACGATACAAGGACATCGTTGGTAAGACGGTCCGTGTGCCATTGCTTGGTCGCGAGATTCCAATCATTGCCGACGAATACGTTGAAAAGGACTTTGGAACTGGGATGGTGAAGATTACACCAGCCCACGATCCAAACGATTTCCAAGTTGGTAACCGTCATAACTTGGAACGCATCAACACGATGACTGAAGATGCCCACATGAACGCCAACGCTGGTAAGTACGAAGGCTTGGACCGTTTCGAAGCCCGTAAGGCCATGGTTGCTGACATGGAAGAAGCAGGCGACATGCTTCGTATCGAACCATACACCCACTCGGTTGGTCACTCAGAACGTACTGGTGTTGCCATTGAATCACGTTTGTCAACGCAGTGGTTCGTTAAGATGGAGCCATTGGCTAAGCAAATCCTGGCCATGCAACAAAACCCTGATGAAAAGGTTAACTTTGTGCCTGGTCGTTTCGAAGATACCTTCACCCGTTGGATGGAAAACATCCGTGACTGGGTTATCTCTCGTCAGCTTTGGTGGGGACACCAAATCCCAGCTTGGTACAAGAACAAGGGAACTGATCAAGAAGAAATCTACGTTGGAGAAAAGGCGCCTGGGGATGACTGGGAACGCGATCCAGACGTTTTGGACACTTGGTTCTCATCTGCTCTTTGGCCATTTTCAACGATGGGCTGGCCTAACAAGTTGGACGGCGACTTTGCCAAGTACTACCCAACCAACACATTGGTAACTGGTTACGACATCATCTTCTTCTGGGTTGCTCGTATGATGTTCCAAGGTAAGGAATTTACCGGCGAACGACCATTTAAGAACGTCTTGATTCACGGTTTGATTCGTGACGGTGAGGGCCGCAAGATGTCAAAGTCATTGGGTAACGGTGTTGACCCAATGGACGTGATTGAAAAGTACGGTGCCGATGCTTTACGTTGGTTCTTGGCTACTGGTTCAACACCGGGTCAAGACGTCCGCTTTACTTATGAAAAGATGGACTCAGCTTGGAACTTCATCAACAAGATTTGGAACGCTTCCCGTTATGTAATCATGAACTTGGATGACGATACAGTTGCCCGTATTCCAGATGCTTCTAAGTTGTCATTGGCCGACAAGTGGATTTTGGAACGTTTGAACAAGACGGTTAAGAAGGTGACGGATAACTTTGAGAAGTTTGAATTCGGTGAAGCTGGCCGTGACTTGTACAACTTCATCTGGTCTGACTTTGCCGACTGGTACATCGAAATGACCAAGGAATCCTTGAACGGGGACGGCGACAAGACTGCCGTTCAAGAAACGTTGGCCTACGTCTTGGATCAGACTTTGCGTTTGCTCCAACCAATCATGCCATTCATGTCAGAAGCCATCTGGCAAGAAATGCCAACTCAGGTTGGTAAGGATGCACACTTGGGTATCCAGGCTTATCCTACTTATAAGAAAGAATTGGAAAATGAAGAAGCTGCCAAGGCCTTTAAGTCTTTGCAGGATTTGATTGTTGCGGTTCGTACTATTCGTGCCGAAGCTAAGGCGCCAATGTCTAAGGAAATTGACGTGATGATTAAGGTGAAGGACGAAAGCTTGGTTAAGGTCTTCAACGATAACGCGGATTATATCCAACGTTTCGTAAAGCCAAAGTCATTGACGATTGCAGCTGACGTCGATGTTCCTGATTTGGCCATGTCACAGGTCATCACTGGTGCTGAAGTCTACGTACCATTGGCTGGTTTGATTGATATCGATGCTGAAATTGAACGTTTGCAAGGCGAATTATCTAAGTTCCAAAAGGAAGTTAAACGTGCTGAAGGTAAGTTATCAAACGAAAAGTTTGTATCTTCTGCCCCTGAAGCCGTTGTTGCCAAGGAAAAGGCTAAGTTAGTCGACTGGCAAGAAAAAGCCCAATCAACCGAGAAGCGTCTTGCTGATTTGAAGAAGGCTTAAGATATCGCTATAATGAATATCGGATAAAATCCTCACCCTTTGGTGGGGTTTTTATGTTAATTTAGTATAGATTCGTTAATCTCTTAGTGAGCACTTTCGTCTTTTAGTAGACATTTGCTCCAATTCAATATAGGAATGATTATGATTGGAAGTAAGATACTGGCCAGCGGCCACTATGTGCCAAAAGATATAGTAACTAACGACGATCTTGCCAAAGTCGTTGATACTAGTGATGAGTGGATTGTTTCACACACTGGAATTGAGTCTCGCCATGTTTCACTTCAAGGGGAGAACACCTCTGATTTAGCAACCAAGGCGGCTGAACAGGCTTTGGAACGGGCGGGTGTAGCGGCCGATGAAGTTGACTTTATTATCGTCACGACTTTTACACCGGATGGATTGGCACCTTCTACAGCTGCTTTAGTTCAACGAAACCTTGGGGCCAATAATGCTTGGGGTTATGACTTATCAACAGCCTGTGCTGGATTTGTTTTTGGTCTGTCGACAGCTGATAAATTTATGCGTACGGGTGATTACCGATATGGTTTGGTTATTTCTGCGGAAGTAAATTCTAAGATGATGGATTTCAAAGACCGAACATCGACTGTCTTCTTTGGAGACGGGGCGGGTGCTGTCCTTTTGGCTAAGGATGATGGCGAGTTCATCCAAGCAGAAGAGATGCATACACGTGGTGATGCTGAAGTTGTGCACTCAGGACGCATCGCACCATTGACAAAGCTCTCGGCAGATAATTATCCTAAAATTGATGCTTTTGCCCAAGAGGGACGAGCGGTTTATAATGAAGTGACGACTTTGATTCCTGAGCATATTCAATCGATTTTGAATCAAGAGGGATTGACGGTTGATGATGTTGACTATTTTGTCCTACACCAGGCCAACTTACGAATGATTGAGAAGGTGGCTGAAATTTTAGGCCAACCAATGACAAAGTTCGTAACGAACGTCCAGCATTATGGTAATTCCTCATCGGCAGGGATTGCGATGGCCTTTGATCAGTTAAATCAAAAAGTCGATTTATCGGGAAAGAAAGTTTTGCTAACCGGGTTTGGTGCTGGCTTCACCTATGGTTCTCTTTTGTTGAGCCTATAAAATTTGCATTTACGGTTGAAATATTGTAATATAAACGTAACCTATGGGATATTATGTGGTAACGCAGGTGTCCTAGAATAGGTATATAGATTGAGCGCTTATTGATTAAGCAAGCCAATTATTTAAAAAATAAGTAGAAAAATATGGAGAGTCTCTCATGAAGAATAAACTTACTAAGACAATCTTGGCTACTTTAGCTTCAGCTACTGCCTTTGCGGCAGCAGGTCATTCAGCTTCAGCCAACGATATCACAATCAAGGCTGGTGACACTTTGTCACAGATCGCCGAAGATAACAACACAACTGTTGAAGAATTGGTTGCTAAGAACAACATTGCTAACGCTGACTTGATCATCGCTGGTAACACAATCTCAACTGATGGTGTTGCTTCACAAGCCGCATCAACTACTGCCACAGCAACTGCTTCAGTTGCAGCAGCTGCTGATGAAAACGTTACTGCATCAACTTCTGATGATTCAGCTAACACACAAGCTACTACAAACACGAACACACAAGCACAAGCAGCTACAACTGCTTCAACTAACTACACAGCTTACTCAGCTGGTGCTTCTGGTTCAGTTCAAACAATCATTAACGCTATGAACGCTAAGCGTGCAGCTGCTGGATTGGCACCTGTATCATACGATGCTTCATTGGCCGCAACTGCTGTTTCACGTGCACAAAACGCTGAAGCAAACGGCGGATTGCCAACTGGTCACTTCCAACAAGTTGCCGGACCTGAAGTTGTTGCTATCCAATGGTCACCATCATCAGTCGTTGATGCATGGTACAACGAAACTGGAATGGTTGCAGCACCTGCTCACCATAACTGGTTGATGAACGCCTCATTCACTAAGGTTGGATTTGGTATCGTTGGTGACACTATCGTTGGTATCGCTGGCTAATCACTTTATAAATAACGACGACTAGGATTTCCTAGTCGTCTTTTTTTATATTTTAAAAGTAAAGCTTTTACTAAGAATGCGCTCTTTGACGGTTTTTAACCTTGGTTTAACATGCACTGTGATAGAATAATAAAAGTTAAGAGTAAATCTCAAATTCGTTAGAAGCGGAGCAAAAATATTTATGCAAGAAGAGCCAAAACAGCTTTCACGTGCAGTTCGTAATGAAGGCATACGTGCAAAGCGTAAAAAGCGAAGTCGTATTCGTAAGTGGATTTTTTGGATTTTAACGGTTATTATTCTTGGTACCGCTGGATGGGGAACCTACCTTTATGCCCAGTATAAAGGTGCTATTGATGATATCCAAAAATCTGCTCACATTAATAAGACCCGTAACGTATCAAACCTAATTGCCCGCGGAAAGCCTTTCTCAATTTTGGTATTGGGAACTGATGTTGGTGAATTAAACCGTGATCGAACTGGATTAACGGATTCCATGATGTTGGTAACGGTTAATCCAAAAACAAACAAGACCACGATGGTGTCGATTCCACGTGATATCTTGACGGCCATTCCTGGCTACGAGGATTCCTTCCCACAAAAGTTGAACTCAGCTTACGCCTTTGGTGGCGTTGGAGCGACAATGAAGGCCGTTCAGAACTATTTGAACGTTCCAGTCGATTCCTACGCATTGGTCAACATGAAGGGCTTGGAGACTTTGGTTAATAAGGTTGGTGGTGTTTCTGTTGAATCCCCAATGGATTTCCAATATAGTCAAGATACGGCCCATGATTATGGTCCAAACTTGTATCGTTTCCACAAGGGTTCTACTAAGTGGGAGAAGTCCGATGATAACGGTGTTACTTGGTCATCATCAAAGACTAAGCTGGATGGTGATGCGGCTTTGGCCTTTTCACGTATGCGTTATGATGATCCGCAAGGGGATTACGGACGTCAGCAACGTCAACGTTTGGTTATGCAGGCAATGATTAAGAAGGCAATCAACGCGGATACGTTGTTGAACTCATCTTTCATCAAATCTTTGTCAAAGTACGCACAAACTGATCTTTCCTTTAACGATATCGTGAAGATTGCTCAGAAGTATCGTTCTGCTGCAAAGCACCAGGATTCCGATCATATGCAGGGAACTGGTGTCATGCTTAGTGGCGTGTCATACCAGGCCGTAACGGATACGGAAAAGCAACGTGTAACGGATAAGCTTCGTAAGCAGTTGGGATTGTCTGCTAAGGAAACTGGTTCACAGTTCGGAGGCGACGTGCCATCAAGTGGCTTGAGTATTGCCCAAACTTACTTATCACAAATTAATGAAACGGTTGATGAATAATCAACTAATAAAAGCATTAGACAGCCGTCTAATGCTTTTTTCTTTAACGAATATCCGTGTTATACTGGACAATAATCACTAAATGGGGCCGCTATGCGAGAAAAGACAATTGCAATTATCGACTTAGGGAGTAATTCAGCCCGAATGGTCGTCGAGAAGTTGAAAGAAGACGGCACTTACCAAGAGATTTTTCGGGTAAAAGAAGATACCCGCCTCTCTCAGGGCATGGGGGACTCCCTCATGCTTCAAGAAGAACCAATCCAGCGAACGTTACGTGTTTTAACGGACTATCGTGAACGACTGACAAAGTTTTCTGTTGAAGCCATCTATGGTATTACGACGGCCGCTGTTCGAACGGCTAAGAACCAACAGGACTTTTTAGATCGCGTGTATCAGGCGATTGGCGTGCGATTGCGTGTGCTGACCGGAGAAGAAGAAGCCCACTATGATTTTCTAGGTGTTTTGTCCTCCTTGCCAGATGAACAGTCAGCTGTGATTTTAGATACCGGTGGCGCGTCGGTAGAACTGATACCCTACCATCAAAAAATGGCCGAAGCAGAGGTATCGCTGCCCTTTGGAGCTGTTAATTTATCTGAAAAATACCACCTTGCGGATGTGATTTCAGAAAAAGATATTAAGAACGCCTGTCAGCAAATCCATGCTGATTATGAAAAGCTGCCCTTTATTAAAGATAACCAGGATCAACCGGTTATCTTATTGGGCGGGGCAAATCGTTCACTGGCAAAAATGGCGGAAAAGAAAGGCTGGGCTAAGCAGCACCAGACAAGTTTACACGGTCTATTTCTCTCTGCTGATCGAGTGGAGCAGGTTTTCTCTGAGATTTCTCAGATGAACCGCAAGGAACGAGAACACTTGGCGGGCTTGGAAAAGAACCGAGCAGATATTATTATTTCTGGCTTACTGCCCGTCTTGAATTTGATTCGCGTGCTTCATTCTCCTAAGGTTATTTTCTCGGAGTCAGGCGTTCGCGAAGGTCTTATTTTCGAATTGATTCAAAAGGAATTTAGTCATTCATGACAAAAAAGTTTTACCAATTATCACCTGCCGAAAGGCTGGAAACGTTAGATTTACCAACTGACTTAGCTGACTTTTATAAGGGACAGCAGTCTGTTGAATTAGAAAATATAATTGAGAACTACTTAGCTGACTTCAGGTTACCTGAGGGACTTTTACATCACCTTGTTGTCGATGGTAAGGTTTACGAAGTGCCAATGGTCACGGAAGAACCATCCGTGGTCGCCGCTGCTAATAACGGTGCTCGAATGATTGGCTTAGCTGGTGGCTTTAGCTCAAAAAAGGCCAGTCAGCCATTATTAGGTGGTCAAATTCTCTTTAAAGGCGTTAACCAGTTCAAACTGCAGGCCTTCGTTGATCAAAATAAGGCAGCTATTTTTGCTGCTGCGGAAAAGGCTAAGCCTTCCATGGTGGAACGTGGCGACGGCCTTAAAAAGGTAAACCTTCGTTTTGTGGGTGAAGAACAGGCTGCTCTAGACCTAACTGTACAGACAGGAAAGGCGATGGGAGCCAATGCCGTGAACACCATTTTGGAAGCGGTAAAATCTTGTCTACAACCCTATCAGGACAATATCGTTGCAGCTATCCTGACTAATTCCGGCCGAGATGCGCTGGTGACAGTTCAAGGTTCTGTGCCCGTTGAAGCGGTGGGCGGTGAAATGGCTGCCGAAAAAATCGTTTCACTTTCGGACTTTTCGAAAGACGATGTTGACCGTGCGGTGACAGAGAATAAGGGTATTTTTAACGGCTTATCGGCAGTAGTTATGGCTACTGGTAATGACTACCGGGCTGTTGAAGCGGCTGGGCATGCCTATGCGGCTAAGTCTGGTAAGTATCAATCATTGTCAACCTGGCAATTGAGCGATGATAAGGAGGCATTGGTTGGTCAATTAACGATGCCTCTCAATATAGGTGTCCTTGGAGGGGCGATTGCCGCTTTGCCAATGGCACAGAAAAATTTAGAATTGCTTGGCAATCCAACGGTTGATGAATTAAAGAAGGTTATTTTAGCAACCGGATTGGCCAATAATCTGGCTGCTTTAAAAGCAGTTTCAGGTAAGGGAATTCAGTCTGGACATATGAAGATGCAGGCTCGTGTACTGGCTGTTCAAGCGGGTGCCCGCCCTGATGAAATCATGGCGGTGGCCGATGAGTTAGCCCAGTCGGGACAAATTGACCAAGAAAACGCAGAAAGAATCTTAGGAGAATTAAGAAGACCATGACGCCAAAATTGGAAGTTTTACTCGAACAAGTGAACCAGACCTATCCTGGAACGGTTATGGTACGTACGGGTCAAGAAAAGTCAGGACGTTTACGTTTGGACCAAGCCAAGCAGTCTTTTTTAGCAGACCGCTTGTTAATTGAAGTGCCAGATCAAACGGAAGCTGATTTTGTGATTGGTAACGAACTCTTGCAGTTAATGCTTTCTTTGAATGGCATTGTCCCTCAAATTTTCTTCGGACTGACTTTTGAAGATGATGCGCTGGACCAACAGCTGGTGACCATCGCTAGCCGCTTGCACAAGATGGTGATGCACGGTATTACCTACCGTGAAATGGCTAAGCAGGGCTATTTGACTGCTGATACTGCCAGTGCTTTCCAGGCGGGAATTGAAGATGAGTTAACGGCTGAAGAAGGCGAAATTGATGGTCAACATCTATTCCGCTTGCTTTCACTTGTTGATGCTCAAATTTTGCTAGCTGTATTGAAAGAACAGGGACTTCTTGAAGAAGCTAAGGGTGCAGAAAAGGCCTTTTCAAAGCTCTATCCAAAGGCAAATGCTGAAGCCAAGGCTTTGGCCGAGCCAATTATGACAGCCGATTTGAAGGACTCCCGAACGATTCGTAAGACGATTGTTCGACTCTTTGCTGGCCTTGACGAATTACTTGAAAAAGATCAGTTGCCAACGGTTAATGCGAAGCAGTATGTCACTTTGGCACCGGTATTGTCAGAACGTCAATTGGCAGGACCTGTTAAGAACCTATTTGAGATTTTCCATTCTGATATGACGGACTTTGCTTCAAAGGAAAAGGCCTATGTTGGATTAGGAAAGCAGGATCAACAAAATACCTTTGTTATCGCACCACCTAAAAATCCGGCAGATCGTCCTAAGTTCTTTAAGGAACTGTACGAATTACCAGTGAAGGACTTGCTGGAAAAATTGGCCCTACCATACATTGTGCGTAAATAAGGGGGATAAACGAATGGAAATGGTTGATGAAAGAATCCAAGAAGCCTTTGACCATGCAAAGAAAATTGTTTTTTTGACTGGGGCAGGGGTTTCAACGGCGTCGGGTATTCCTGATTATCGTTCAAAGAACGGAGTCTATCAGGGTTTACAGTATTCGCCAGAGTATCTTTTATCTGACCAGGCTTTCCAAGGCATTCCAGAGATTCAATATCAATTCATGCAGGATAACCTCTACTTCCCGGACGCCAAGCCGAATGTCATCCATGAAAAGATGGCCGACTTTGTTCGTGAAGGACGTGCCCGTGTGATTACTCAAAATATTGATGATTTGGACGTGAAAGCAGGCCTTTCTGATAAGCAATTGATTCGCTTTCACGGCTCTCTTTACGACCTCTACTGTCCAAAGGATGGGCGGAAAGCAACTCTTGCTGAGTATCAACAGTCGCTTTACCGGGCCTCAGATCATGCCAAGATTCGCCCTCGAATCACCTTTTATGGTGAAGTACCATTCCGTGTGGAAGAGGCGGTTTCTTGGGTGGCCGATGCCGATTTGATTTGTCTGGTTGGTACTTCTTTTAAGGTGTATCCATTTGCTGGATTGCTAAATTACGCGCATAACCAAGTGCCTATTTTTGCTGTGAATTTAACACCATTGCCAAGTATGCCGGGTGTTGAACAGGTAATTGGAGATGCCACTAATTTCTTTAGTCAATTGAAAAATTAAGCCGAAAGGCTTTTTTTTATTTAGAAAAAAGGTATGATACAAAAAGGAGGAAGAGTATATGTCTAAACAAGAAGAGTGGCATGATTCAGAGAAGGGCCACTCCAGTACTGCAACTCAACCGAAGGAAAATCATGTTCACGAGCATGCACACCAGGCTGCACAGCCTTCGCAGAAACCCTATCTAATTGGGATTAGTTTGAACCTGATTTTCGTTTTGTCTGAGTTAGTCTTTGCAAAGTTAGCCCATTCAACGGCATTGTTTGCCGATGCCTTTCACAATTTATCAGACGTGTTAGCACTCGTGATCGCCTGGTTAGCAGTCTTGGTTTTTGGTATCAAAGCCACGCGTAGTAAAACTTACGGTTGGCACAATGTTTCCATTCTAGCTTCAATTTTTAACACTGTTCTGTTGCTCTTTGCTGTTGGAACAATCTTTGTTGAGGGAATGAGTGATTTATTGAACCCTGGTCATATTCATACGAATGGTGTCATGATTACCATAGTGGCTGCCATTGGCATTGTTGTGAACGTTTCAACAGCCATGCTCTTTAAGGCTTCTGGTGTACCAGACGAGCATGGTCACAGCCACGGTGGACACGGTCATGGACACGGGGATGGCCAAGATTTGAATGCGAAGACGGCCTACATCCATCTGCTGTCTGATGCGGGTGTTTCGATTGGCGTGATCCTTGCGGGTTGGTTGATTAAAGTCACTGGTTGGCAGTTGATTGACCCAATCGTTTCTTTGTTAATTGGTTTGATTATTCTAATTACAGCTTGGCCTGTGATGAAAGAAACGGTCAACTTAGCCATTAATGGTGTACCAGATGAAATCGATGAAGATGCGATTTATGACTATTTAACGAAGAAACCAGGAGTTGTTTCTTTGCATGATTTGCATATTTGGCCATTATCGACGACGGAAACTGCTTTGACGGTGCATCTCGCATTTTCAGATGACGTCTTAGAAAATAATCATGGTCAAAAATTACTCTCCATTATTGAGGATGAATTAAAACATGACTTTGGAATTAGCCACGTAACGATCCAAATTGAAGAGGCTAATCATCAAGAAAATTGCAATACAATTTAAGCTGTATTGTACGCTAAATATTCTCTGTTTCTGGTTAAATAAGAATGGTTCTCACTTATATGAGAGAATTACAAAGAAATGTTAAATTAAGATTAAATCATAAAAGAGGCTTAGGGCTTGTTCCTAAGCCTTTTTATATAAATATGAGACAAAAAAGGGAAATAGATGACAAAAATTACACTTGACCTGTTCTGCTGCTCGTGTAATATTAATTCTAGACTTAGGAAAAAGTCATTGGGTTAAGTACCTTTCATAAGCTTTCAACAACCAAGTTGAATGAAATCCTTTATGAAAATTATTTAGCGTAAAAAACGATAGCATTCTGCTATTCTATCTACTTTAGAATAACTCGATATTAAGCAAGAAAGTCTTGTGAACTTTTTTGCTGCGTTCGTTTTTAACGACATTCAATGACCACCTTCCTAAGGAGAATTCCAAAGGAGACAATTATGGACAATTCCATGAATAAAAAGACTCATCATTCATTGATTGAGCACGCCGGTGAGAAGTCATTGGCAGAAGTAAACGGTTCGATTGAAGTTCCAAAGGATGGATCTTTCTGGCGCCGTTTGTTAGCTTTCTCAGGGCCAGGTGCCTTGGTTGCCGTTGGTTATATGGATCCAGGTAACTGGGTTACATCAATCAAGGGTGGAGCTGCATACCACTACTTGTTGCTTTCAGTTATCTTGATTTCATCATTGATTGCCATGCTCTTGCAGTACATGGCTGGTAAGCTTGGAATCGTTAAGCAAGAAGATTTGGCCCAAGCCACTGGTAACCGTACGAACAAGTTCGGCCGTTACGCACTCTGGATCATGACCGAATTGGCCTTGGTCGCAACGGATATCGCCGAAGTTGTTGGTGGTGCCATTGCCATGTCATTGTTGTTTAGTTGGCCACTATTGGTTACCATCTTCTTGACTGCCTTCGATGTTATCATCCTTCTTCTCTTGATGAAGTTTGGATTCCGTAAGATTGAAGCGATTGTTATGACTTTGATTTTGACGATCTTGGTTGTCTTCGTTTACTTGACAGTCTTGTCAAAGCCTGACTGGGCAGCGGTTATGGGTAACTACGTACCTCGTCCACAGACTTTGTCAACTGACGCACTTCACGGATTGGACAGCCCAATCACATTGACTGCTGGTATCATTGGTGCCACGGTTATGCCTCACAACCTTTACTTGCACTCATCAATTTCACAAACACGTCAAGTGAACCATGATGATCCTGCTGAAGTGAAGGAAGCTATCAAGTTGATGACTTGGGATTCAAACCTCCAATTGACTTTGGCCTTCTTCATCAACTCAATGTTGTTGATTGTTGGTGCCGCTTTGTTCTTCGGTCACGCTACTGAATTGGACGGTTTCCACCAATTGTACGACGCATTGAACGACCACAACATCGCTGGTGCAATTGCATCACCTGTTTTGTCAACATTGTTCGCCTTGGCCCTCTTGGCTTCAGGTCAGAACTCAACGATTACTGGTACTCTTACCGGTGAAATCATCATGGAAGGGTTCTTGCACTTCCGTATCCCAATGTGGCTTCGTCGTGTGATTACCCGTGGTATCGCCATCACGCCTGTATTGATCATTGCGATCATGTACGGTGGTAACGAATCACAAATGGATGCCTTGATTGAATCAACACAGGTATTCTTGTCAATCGCCTTGCCATTCTCAATGGCCCCATTGATTTACTTTACTTCTTCAAAGAAGATTATGGGACAGTTTGCTAACTCTGCTTGGGTAAAGTGGGTTGGTTGGCTCTGCTTCGTTGGATTGACGATTATCAACATCGTTCTTGTCTGGAACATGTTTGCCGGATAAAAGCGAGTAGAATTTAGGAGGCTATGATGGCTGAATTACAATTGAATGTTGAACCAAAGCATTTCAAGACAATTTTGGTTGGTGTTGATGAATCAGAACAAGGCTACAACGCCTTGGCAAACGCCATCCACCAAGCGCGCGAAGATAACGCACACTTGATTATTGCTTCAATTTTGGAAATGGGTGACTTGTCAGCCATTGCCGCTTTGCACTTGGACGCTATCAAGGAAAAGCGCGAAGAAATTGAAAAGAACTTGGAAAAGTACCGTGCATACGCTGAATCACAAGGCGTAAAGCAAGTTGACACTGTCTTTGATGACGGTGACAAGGCTGGCCAAATCATGGTCGAGGACATTGCTCCTTCTGTGAAGGCTGACCTTCTTGTTGTGGGTGCCCACTCACGTCAAGGCTTCTGGGGATCAATCGGTTCTCAAGCTGCTTACATCGCACGTAACTCAAAGATTTCTGTTTTGATTGTTCAAGACTAAAAGATTTGAAAAGTCCCTGCTTCGGCAGGGGCTTTTTTTGTTGTCTATTTTAGGTCGGTCTGACTTCGATTGCTTTTGCTATAATAGGGATATGCAAAAAAGAATCCTTGAAGAATTAAGCCATATCTTTAAATTGCTTTCGGCTGAAAAGCGTTTAGCAATTTTGATGCTATTACAGGAGCGAACGTATACTGTTTCCGAGCTAGTAGAAGAGCTTGGAATGGAACAATCGGCTGTCTCACACCAATTGAAGGCTTTGCGTGAAGAACAAGTGGTAACGGATGAAAAAGTCGGACGGACAGTTACTTACCGTTTAACCGATTCCCACATTATTGATCTGTTAGAAAACGCCGAAGAACACGTTGGACACTTAGTTAAAAACGAAACGCATGCCGAGTGGTTAGCTGACGAGACATCTCGTAAAAATTCCAAATAAAATATCGTTTTATTCTTGACAGGGAGTGCTCCCCTTGATAAACTGATATAGTTGTAAAAAACGAATTGCCCTTGTGGCGGAATTGGCAGACGCGCTGGACTCAAAATCCAGTGGTGGCAACACCGTGTGGGTTCGACTCCCACCGAGGGCATCTCAAAAGAGAAACGAGAAATCGTTTCTCTTTTTTTAGATAATTATTTGATATTCATTCCTTTAAATAAAATGCAGCTATATAGGTAAAGAAAAAGGGCACTTCCTATTTAATAGGAAGTGCCCTTTTTGTCTTTAATTGATTGTTGATGAGCCGGTATTGTAGTTAATCGTAACACCAGGTTGAACATTAAATATCCAGTAGTTCAGGTTGAGACTAGCCCCATTATCTTCAACCGATTTGGCCATGTAGTGAACACCACGGGGTACGAGTTCGTTACCTGAGTAAACAGGAGTTACCTGTCCGCGGATGGTGATATTTGGGTTCTGCTTAATGGCATAGCGGATATCATCCTCCGGTACTAACTGACCTGGATAGGCGTTTTCAACGCGGGTCCCGGTTGTCATGTTTTCCGTCACCATAGTAGGCATACCAAAGAACTGGTAACCGACGATGTGGGACTTATTCCAGAGGGCTTGCTTGCTACCGCCAAGGGTAACCTTGGGATTGTTGTGGTAGCCACCAATCCAGGCGGTCCCGTTAAAGTGATCGTTTTGGTTCCAACCGGATGGTCGAACTGACTGTGGGATTTGGCTAGGACGCTTGGTAACCTGATCCATAGCAGCCTTAGAAGCGACAAAGTTAGCTTGCTGAGAACGGCCTAAGGAATCAAGAGCCGATAGTGAAAGACCATCGACTGGGTTTAGCTTACTGCCGTTGCCGGGAAAGGTTTCCTGCATTTCAGTCGCTGTAAAAGTCGCCTGGTTATTATTCAAATGAACAATATCGCCATCAAGGGTGCCGTCCCATTTGATGTTTAATAAATCAGCATCGTTAGAGGCAGAACTTGATGGGGTATTGGCAGACTTATTGGCTTTCTTTGCCGATTGAAGTACCTTGGACTGACTTTGCCCGGTACTTGATTTGTGCTTGTGATTATCCTGACCAAAGGCTTGGTAGGAGAGTACAGCAGCAATTGCGATGATAATTGCAATGGTTTGAGAAAAGCGGGATTTAGATTGTTTTCGACGTTTGGCCATTAGAAGGACATTGCTCCCAAGAATTGTTGAATGCGTTCGCTATCAGAGTGGAAGAAAGTTTCCGTAGCTCCATTATAGCCAACTTTACCATCATCAATGAAAACAATCTGGTCGGCGACTTGTTCTGCAAAGGCCATGTTGTGTGTGACGACAACCATCGAAGTATCTTTTTTTGCTAAGTCTTTCAGAACACGCAGAACCTGTGCCTCTAACTCGGGATCGAGAGCGGATGTTGGTTCGTCTAATAGTAGGTATTTTGGTGACATAGCCAGCGCTCGTAAAATGGCAACACGCTGTTGCTGTCCTCCAGAAAGTTGGTAAGGATAGCGGTCGGCTAGTTCGGACATACCAAATTGTTCGAGGAGTTCGCTGGCCTTTGCTTCGGCTTCTTGCTTGTTCTTCTTTTGAACCTTAATGGGACCTTCGGTCAAATTACGCATCACCGTTAAGTGCGTGAACAAAGCCTTTTCCTGGAAGACCATCGCCGTTTTTTGCCGAATCTGTAAGATTTGGCTTGTCGTGATTGGCTGTGAAAGGTCCAAAGTCAAATCATCGATTTGCAACTTTCCCTGGTCCGGCCGTTCCAGTAGGTTCAGCGAACGAAGCAGGGTGGACTTACCAGAACCAGAAGGACCCACGATGGCTATGGTTTGTTCGGCCGGGAAGGTGAGATTGATGTCGTCGAGGGCGACTTTATCAGGATAGTGCTTGAAAAGATGTTCAACTTGAATCATTGTGCGAACCTCGATGTGTACTTCTCTAAGTAATGTTGGGCAATCGCTAGGATTGACGTGAAGAAGGCGTAAACCATAGCCACTAAGATGTACATGGATAGAACCTTATAGTTCGCCGCGGCAATTTGTTGGGCTAGGTAGAAAATTTCGACAATTGTGATAACGGATGCCAAGGAAGTGTCCTTTAACAGTGAAATCAGTGAGTTGGAGAGCGGTGGGATGGAAATCCGTGCTGCCTGTGGTAAAACCACGTTCCAATAGACCTGTGCGCTTGTCATCCCTAAGGATTCGGCTGCCTGCTTTTGTACTTCGGGTACGGAGGCGATGCTTGCTCGAATCGTTTCGGAAGCGTAGGCCCCAGTATTGAGTGAAAAGACGGTGATTGCTGAAACCCAAGCAGATTGGAAAAGAGCGATGTGAGCGTTTGGCAAACCGTAAAAAACAATGAAGAGTTGCACCAAAAGTGGTGTGGAACGGAAGAACCAAACGTAGGCTGCTGCTAACCACTTAAGTAGTTGAAGCGCAGCTGCTGCCCATTCGTTTTGTGGTAATTTAGCCACTCGAATGATGGCGGTAATGGAGGCCAGGATGATACCAAAGAAGAAGGCAATGGCCGTTAATGGGAGGGTATATTTGAGCGCTGTCATGAAGAGCTCGGGCAGGTATTTGACTGCCAGGTTGAAAAAGTCAATCATCTTTTCTTCCTATCTGTAAGTGTCTTGCTTATTCCTTGGTTAGGTCCTTGTTAAAGTATTTCTTTGAAAGCTTTGTCAAAGTCCCGTCGTCGCGAAGCTCCTGCATGGCCTTGTTGACCTTGGACTGCAACTTCTTGCTGTCCTTGTTCATCAAGACACCGTCAGGCGTTGAGCCCATTTCTTTTGAAATATCGACGGCTTCCACATCGGCGTTGGGGTTGGACTGCTTCCAGTTTTCAAAGGCCCCCATGTCGTTTAGTGAACCATCGGCACGGTTTGTTGTGACTAAGTTCATGGCCTCGATGATACCGGCAACGGCCTTGATGTTGGCTCCTTCGGCTTTGGCCTTCTTACCATAGTTGGAAGTAACGGATTGAGCCATCGTATTTCCCTTGATGTCGGACAGGTTGTTCAGGGAAGTATCACCAGTACGCTTGATCAACGCCGCGCGTGGATACAGGTAGGCTGTTGACATGCGGTAGTTCTTCTTACGCTCGTCTGTGATGCCGATGTTGTTAATGACGGCATCGTAGCGCTTGGAGTTGAGGCCAGCGATTAATGAGTCCCACTTAGACTGAACAAAGTTGACCTTCATGTCCATTTTCTTAGCCAGCGCTTCGGCGATTTCAACTTCGAATCCGGTTAGCTTCCCTTTATCGTCGTGGTAGGAGAAGGGCGCGTAAGTCCCCTCCAGTCCAACGGTGAAGGTGCCGGACTTGATGGTTGTTGATTCTGAGTTCGACGAGGTCATTTTCACGATACCAAAGATACCGCCAATGATAACGATGAGACCTGCGAGGATAATTGCCATTTTCTTATTCATTTGTATACTCCTAAATTTTTGCAAAATAAAAACCACCCATTCAGCAGATTATCCTCTGCTAGTGGGTGGTTTTTAGCCTATAAACGCCACCCTAAAAAAGAGGTGCGCAACAGCAAACCATAAGAGTCGTCGTAAGTTGTTGGTTGTTTCGAATGTTCGCGTTCATAGGTTGTCTCCTTTTGTGATATGCACTAAGTGTACCGGGGGGCGTTTTTTTTGTCAATACAGTTTAGTAAATATTAGATAAAGTTGGAGGGAATTGGTTTTATAAGATAATTCAATTAAAGGCCATTATAAAGCAATTAGTGAATAAATGCTCAAAAATGGTTTATTAGAACTTTGAATATTGATTAACCCGCTTTACTTGGCCTGGATGGGGCGACTTTGCTATAATAGTGAGCAGAACAGGCTCCATTAGCCAGGAAAGGGACTCATATGTCAGAAAAAAATACCTTCTATATTACAACCCCAATTTACTATCCATCAGGAAAGCTCCAATTGGGTAACACTTACACGACTGTTTTGGCCGATGCCGCAGCTCGTTACCACCGTTTGCTCGGTGACGATGTTTTCTTCTTAACTGGAACCGATGAACACGGTGAAAAGATTCAGAAGAAGGCCGCAGCCGCTGGAACGAGCGAAAAGGAATACTTGGACAAGATGGCCAAGGACATCAAGGAACTCTGGTCTTTGATGCACATTTCTTACGACAAGTTCATTCGTACGACGGACGTCGACCACGAAAAGGCCGTCCAAAAGATTTT
The DNA here is from genome assembly GCF_028764065.1 of Fructobacillus sp. CRL 2054. Lineage (GTDB taxonomy): Bacteria > Bacillota > Bacilli > Lactobacillales > Lactobacillaceae > Fructobacillus. The sequence continues at coordinate 42,429 of NZ_JACOFN010000001.1, read as the reverse complement.
CCAGAAGTTGCTTGATCAAGGCGACATCTACAAGGGAACTTATGAAGGCTGGTATTCAGTTTCTGATGAAGAGTACTTTACCGAATCACAATTGGCCGAAGTTTACCGAGATGCCGATGGCAACATGATTGGTGGTAAGGCGCCATCTGGCCACGACGTGGAAAAGATTCAAGAAGAAACTTACTTCTTCAAAATGTCAAAGTACGCCGACTGGTTGGTTGACTACTACAAGAACCACCCAGAATTCGTTCAACCTGAATCACGTATGAACGAAATGCTTCAAAACTTTATCTTACCAGGATTGGAAGATTTGGCCGTTACCCGTACGTCATTTGACTGGGGTGTACCGGTTCCGGGTGATGAAAAGCACGTTATTTACGTTTGGATTGATGCTTTGGCTAACTATATTACAGCCTTGGGATACGGTTCAGATAACGATGAATTGTTGAAGAAGTTCTGGCCTGCTAACGTCCAGTTGGTGGGTAAGGAAATCGTTCGTTTCCACATTATCTACTGGCCAATCATGCTCCACGCCCTTGGATTGGAATTGCCAAAGGAAATCATCGGACACGGTTGGTTGGTCATGAAGGACGGTAAGATGTCCAAGTCCAAGGGAAATGTAATTTACCCTGAAGATTTGACTAGCCGTTACAGCTTGGACGCGGTTCGTTACTACTTGCTCCGCGCGATGCCATTTGGAAACGATGGTGTCTTCTCACCCGAAGACTTCGTTGACCGCGTCAACTTTGACTTGGCAAACGACCTTGGAAACTTGTTAAACCGTACGGTTGCCATGATTAACAAGTACGAAGGTGGCGTGATTCCTGAGTTCGTTTCAGATAAGACAGAATTCGATTCTGACTTTGAAGAATTGGTTGCCGAAAAAGTCGCAGCCTTTAACGAACAGATGACTGCCGTGCACACGGCCGATGCGCTTGAATCTGTTTGGGCCATCGTTCGCCGTGCTAACAAGTACATCGACGAAACGGCTCCTTGGGTCTTGGCCAAGACGGCTGCAGAAGATCCTGCTGCAAAGGAAACTTTGTCAGCTGTCATGGCCCACTTGGCTGCTGCTCTCCGTGTCATTGCCGCAACCTTGCAACCAGTCATGGTTGATGCTCCAAAGGAAATCTTCGAGCAGTTAGGTTTGACTTTGCCAGCAGAGGGCGTGAGCTTGGAAGACTTGGCTATGGCTGACCTTCCTGCCGGTGCCACTGTCGTGAAGAAGGGACAGCCAATCTTCCCACGTTTGGATGTTGAACAGGAAGTGGCCTTCATTGCTGGTTTGGTATCTAAGGATACCAAGGGTAAGGGCCGTGCCGTTAAGGAAGCCGCTAAGCAAGCTGAACAAGAGAAGGAAGCTGCAGCGGTTGAACACAAGCCTGCCATCGAATACGATGACTTTGATAAGGTGGAAATCTTAGCCGCTAAGATTACGGCTGCTGAACTTTTGCCAAAGTCAAAGAAGTTGATTAAGTTTACTTTGGATGATGGTTCTGACAAGCCACGTCAGATTCTTTCTGGAATCCGTCAGTGGTACCCAGAACCAGAAGTTTTGGTTGGTAAGACGGTTGCCATCGTGGCGAACATGAAGCCACGTAAGATGGCCGGCGAACTTTCCGAAGGAATGGTTTTGTCTGCAGAAAAGAACGGTATTGTGACCGTGACAATCTTGCCAGATTCAATTGAAGCTGGTTCAGGCATTGAATAAAAAGTATAAATAAAAAAGCGCCTCGTTTCGTAATGAAATGAGGTGCTTTTTTACATTGCTTTGTTGAAAAGTGACCTGCTTACTGCAAGTTATCCAAGGCTGAGTATCCGATTGATGGGAAAATCGTTACTAAACGCTTGATTTGAGCGGGTGTGTAACCGAATTCGATGGCTGGAAGAAGGGCGTTGACCACGTTTTCGGCCTTGTCTGACAATTCAATCACACCGACTAATTGCTTATTCTTGTTGTAAATCAAAGAGCGTTTACCGGCCTTTTCAAAGTCAACCAGACGGTACCAGTCATCCATGACGTCCTGTTCAATAATGTCGAACTGATCAGGATGGGCCTTGGCTTCATCAACCGTCACACCGGCCTGTGCCAAGCGTGGCGTTGTGAAAAGGTTTTCACCGATGGCTGGGTAGTTGATGGCTTCTTTATCTTCACCTAGAATGTGGGAAACAATGTACTGTGATTCAAAGGTTGCCGTTGGCGTTAACTTTGGTTGGGACTTCTTGATGACGTCACCAGAAGCGTAGATGTTTGAAACGGCGGTTTGAAGGAATTCGTTGACTTCAATTCCCTTGTGATCGTATTTGATGCCGAGTTCGGCCAAGTTAAGACCATCGGTATTAGGAATACGACCGGTTGCATCAAGAATGTAGTCGGCAGGGAATGAACCGGTGTTGGTTGAGATTGAGTAAGATGAACCATTTTGTTCAATCTTTTCAACCGTTGTGTTCTTGATGAAGAGAACACCTTGTTTAGCCAAAGCCTTCAGCAATTCTTCCGTGTAGTCACGGTTAAAGGCTGGCAGTGCTTGTTGGTCGCGCATGATAACCGTTACCTGTGAACCGGCAGCGCGCATGATGGAAGCAGCCTCCAATCCGATGAAACCAGCGCCGATGATAACCATCTTCTTTGGAACAACGGGGATGCTCAAGAAGTCCTTTGAATCGTGTAGGAATTCTTTTCCGGGTAGGTCCAAGCGGTGTGAGTGCTGACCTGTGGCGATAACGACTTTGTCGGCATTTACCTTACGGTCGCCAACTTGAAGGGTGTGGGCATCAATAAATGATGCATGGCCGAAGATGAAGTCAACACCGGCAGACTCCATGGCACCCTGAATGGCAGGAGCGAATCCATTGATAATTTCTTGCTTACGCTTCATGGCTGTTGGCCAGTCAATGTGCGTATCACCGGCGATGACACCGTCTGACTGCTTAGCTGTTTGAACAGCCTTAGCAGGCGCTTCCAAAATAATTTTGGCGTTGCAACCCCAGTTTGGACAAGTTCCACCTACTTTATCTTCTTCGATAAAGGCAACGGTCTTGCCTGCAGCAGTAAGTGCAGGTGCACCATCAAAGGCACCGTGACCGGCACCGATGAAAACAACGTCATAATCAAATGTTTGTGACATGAATTTCCTCCTTGTTTCCTTCTTTACATTATCCCATGAATATTAAGAAAATAAAAACTTTCTAAAAAATAAAAAGCAGACCCAGGGGTCTGCTTATAATTACTTGATGCTGATGCGTCCTTTTAAGAAAGGTAAGATGATGAGTGCAATAACGGCCCCAAAGACACATTGACCAAGGTTTCCAACGATAGAAGCCCAACCAGCGGCCCAGTTATATAGGATGGCGCCAGCAAAGACGTATCCGATGATCATCACGATCGAAGCGACGATAAGAGCGATTGCTTGCGCCCAAGTAGACTTGGCGATGGCCATGCCGGCGATGTAACCTTCTAGTCCGTGGATAACGAATGAAAAGATTAACCACTGTGGATAACCCGCGAATAAATCAAGAAGTCCACCTGAGAAGGCCCCAACCAAGAAACCAGCACCTGATCCCATGGTTAAAGCGGCGACAAAGATGCCGGCTTCAACCAGGTTTACAAAGCCAGAGGTTGCTGGAACGGGAATGTGAACCACATAGGATAGGGCCACATTGAGGGCGATTATTGCTGCTAAGATCGTAATTTTTTTACTTGACCAAGTTTTCATAGTCTCTCTCCCTTATGTTTCCTTATTTAGAAAGGAAAATTTAAATATTCTTTTTATTTTACCATGATAATTTAATAAACACCCATATATTATAGTAAATGGTATGGTCAGGCTTGTGAGGAAATATATATTCGACTTGCACTGCTAACTAGCCATTGTGTTATAATATGGGTGTTGACATAGGTCAAAAAATTATTTGGAGGTCTACACACATGACTGTGAAGATTGGTATTAACGGATTCGGTCGTATTGGTCGTTTGGCATTCCGCCGTATCTTGGAATTGGGTGACTCAGCTGCTGATGTTGAAGTTGCAGCCATCAACGATTTGACTAGCCCTGAAATGTTGGCATACTTGTTTAAGTATGACTCAATTCACGGTACTTTGAACGCGGATGTTTCAGCTGACGAAACTGGAATCATCGTTAACGGAAAGCACTACACTGTTTATGCAGAACGTAACGCTGCTGACTTGAAGTGGGTTGAAAACGATGGCGTTGACTACGTATTGGAAACTACTGGTTTCTATACTTCAGCCGAAAAGTCACAAGCCCACTTGGACGCAGGTGCTAAGAAGGTTTTGATTTCTGCACCAGCCGGTGACGTTCCTACTGTTGTCTATGGTGTTAACCAAGACATCTTGAAGTCATCAGATAAGATTGTTTCTGCTGGTTCATGTACTACTCAGTCATTGGCTCCAATGGCCAACGCACTTGAAAAGGAATTCGGTGTTAAGACTGGTTTGATGTTGACTATCCACGCTTACACAGCTTCACAAAGCTTGCAAGATGGACCAAAGTCACCAAAGTTTGAAAAGCGTCAAGCAAACCGCGATGCTGCATCAAACTCATTGCCACACTCATCTGGTGCCGCTAAGGCAATCGGAAAGGTTGTTCCTTCATTGGATGGTAAGTTGACTGGTTCAGCTATCCGTGTTCCTGTTCCTGATGGCTCAATCACTGAATTGACTGCTGTTTTGAAGAAGGATGCTACTGTTGAAGAAATCAACGCAGCTATGAAGAAGTACGAATCTGATTCATTCGGATACAACGGTGACGGATTGGTATCAAACGATATCATCAACGACACTCACGGTACTGTCTTTGACCCAACACAGACTGAAATCATCGAAGGTGACGGTCAACAATTGGTTAAGATTGCTGCTTGGTACGACAACGAATACGGTTTCACTTCAAACATGATTCGTACTTTGTTGCACTTCGCACACATCGGCTAAAATTAAAAATTAATTTTTTCGAAGAACTGCCTTTTGGCGGTTCTTTTTTTGTTCCCAGTTTTAAAGCGAAACAAAAGGACATAACAATCGTTATGTCCTTTTTTGAATGATTTTAGTAAAACCAAGTATCATAAATGGTGACTGGTTCGTGGCGTTTGTGTTGTGATGCAAGGTAGAGTTCTTCAATACGCTGAGCATCTTTTCGATCGATTTCTTTTCCTTCGAGATAGTCATCGATACTATCGTAAGTAAGACCGAGGGCGACCTCATCTGGTAGTTGTGGATGATCATCTTCTAAATCAGCGGTTGGCACTTTCTTATATAGGTGAGTGGGTGCCTTTAGTTCGACGAGCATTGCTTGGCCCTGTCGCTTATTGAGTCGCCAGAGGGGATTAATATCCGTTCCACCATCGCCGTATTTTGTGAAAAAGCCGGTCACTGATTCAGCGGCATGGTCGGTTCCGATGACAGCCAGGTTATGTTCGCGAGCTACGGCATACTGAGCAATCATCCGTATCTTTGGCTTGATTGATCCCCGACTGAGATCGTCGACCTTGAGCCCGGCCTTTCGGAGGGAGATAACCATAGCATCGGTACTAGCTTGAATATCAGTAGTAATAGTCCTGTCAGGTTGAATGAAATCGAGGGCAGCTTGTGCATCTTCTTCATCTTTTTGTTCACCATAGGGTTGGCGAACGGCGATGAATTGGTAATTGTTTTGATTTTCCTCGCGTAATTCGTTGATAGCAAGTTGCGCAATTTTTCCAGCTAAGGTCGAATCTTGACCGCCTGAGATGGCTAGTAACAGTCCCTTGTACTGACTGTGGAGCAAGTACTGCTTTAAAAAGTCGATTGAACGACGGATTTCAGCTTGTGGGTCAATGACTGGTTGTACCTTTAATTCTGAAATGATTTTGCTTTGTAAATCACGCACGATGTTATCTCCATTTAGAAATTTTGATGCAGTGTAAAATGCGTTCGTTTTAAGAAAACTTACGAGAATGATTATAGCAGTAAAATGCCATAGTGTTATCTTAAAAGGTTCCGATTGATTTCATTCCTGCTGGTTTATAATGTGGGTAAAGCTTTTGATTTGAGGCATTGTTATGTTACTTATTGTTCTACTATCTTTAACTTCAGTTCTAGTTCTTTCCTTAGCTTGGTTATCCTGGGGGATTTGGTGGCGATTGCGGATGCGTCCGATGATGTTCATTTTGACCATCTTTTTGCTTTGCCTATTAGGGGTTGCCTGGTTGGGCGCGGTGTTCGCAATTCAAAGCGAAATACTAAAAGCACTCTGGACGGGTTCCCTCGGGAATTTGTTCCTACTTGATGCAGGCTGGTGTCTGACTTTGCTAGCGATGAAGGTTTACGACTACCGTCACCGTAAAATTCCTCAGGTTCAGGATATGATTGTCCTTGGTGCTTACTTGAAAGACGGCCATGAAGTTGGACCTATTTTGGCGGGACGGATTAATCGAGCAATGCAGGTAGCAGTTGATCAAGGATGTCGAGCAACAATCATTTTTACTGGTGGACAGGGATTTGACGAAGAGCTGCCGGAAGGCTTGGCGATGAAAAAATACGCGGAAAAGACTTTTGATTATCCCAAAGGGCAGTTATTAGTGGAAAGTCGTAGTCGCAATACTTTTCAAAACCTGACATTTTCAAAGGAAAAACTACATGATTTAAGTCAAACCATTTTAATTGCCACCTCAGACTACCATGTTTTACGTGCTTCCTTTTTGGCCCGGCGAGTTGGACTTCCAACCCAAGTGATTGGTGCTAAAACAACTTTTCGAGTTCGTTGGCGGGGACGATTGCGAGAATATCTGGCGCTGTTAAATCTGCAGCAAGGCCTAGTTGCCATTACGATTTTTTTGATTTATTTTGCCAGCTTTTTAATTGTTTTCTTCTTATAATATAGGTTAATTTATTTAGAAAATAAGGCTTCGAAAATGCGGGTGTAAAAAATTACGCTTCTTTACATTTTCGGAGTTTTTTATTAATAATATTACGCCCAGTATTACGAGAAGATAACGATTTGAATATATGGTCTTAGAATGAAAGTTAAACGTTGAAATAAAGCGAACAGGAGAGTACAACTTAGGTATAAGGTAGGGCTTTAATATGTTAAAAGACATCAAAAAGATTGATTGGGAACTAACCCATAAATATACACACCTGAACAAAAAGTATCTGCATAAGATTGAAAAGGAGTGGGCCGTACTGTCCGTTGCTGCTTTTACTTTTGCTGGCGGAGTTTCATTAATCCAACAGCCAAAGGTTGAAGGAACCGATGCAGAAGAAACGAAGGTAGTAGCGAGCGCACCAAGTACTACTGCCTACCGGTCAATGATAACGAAAATGCACGCTAAGCAGAGTGAGTTAACTAACAGCGACACGACTGGTAATGCTACTAATAACAGCGCTGCTGCGACTACGCCGGTTAAGGACAACCTGGGCCTGATTCATCCCGGAAACATTCCAGCGGGTGTGCCTTTGTCGGACTTTTTGAAAACCTACAACCGCGTTATCCACTATAAGGATGCGGAAAATCCAAACGGCCCTGATATTGCCCCTTCAGCAACACAGCCTGTTTCATTGGTGCGTTGGGCTACCTATGATTACACTACCAATAAGGTAGTCGGTTGGGGGCGTATAGCCACTGCGACGCATCGTATAACCCTGATGGTTATTCCGCAGATTTTCCAGCTCAAGTTTCTCCTGTTCTTACTTCTCAAGGATTTACTGATCCAGATCAGCCAACAGTTGGTGAACAGCAAATTCCTAACACTCAACTTATCACACCTGACCAAGCGGATGAACAGGTAACGGTTTACTACCAGCACGCACGTCGCGCTGTTGTACCAGCTGATAAGGCTGTGACTGACAAGGATGTTACTCGTACGATTAACTTGGTTGATGCTGATGATAACAACCATTCATTGGGTCAGACAAAGCAAACGGTACACTTGCACCGCCAAGCCGAGTACTTTGATTTGGTTAAGAATCAAATTGTTTATGGTGATTGGACTGCCACATCGGCCGATAAGGACTGGGCTGCTTATACTGCTCCCGATAAGTCGAGCGATGGCTATGTTAACCCCACGAACTCTATCAGTGAACAGGCGGTTACAGGAACAACGTCGGATGACGCAGCGACACTCGCCTATCACCATCAAAAAGATAACGTTACTTCCCAGACGGCAGGACTTTCAAAAAAGTATCGTGCAGAGCTATCTAAGAAAATTACTCGAACGATTCGCTATGAGAATAGCGAAGGGCAAAAGATTGCCCCAGACGTTGTTCAAACCGTTGACTTTGAGCGAACAGCCCAAGAGGACATGGTCACCCACCAGTTGATTGGCTTTAGCCAATGGGGAACAACAACCGGAAATGTTTGGGCTAGCCAAGATTCACCAGCTGTTGCGGGTTATGATAACCCCGACAAGAAGACGGTTGCGCAAGAACAAGTTGGCCTGAATGATACTGATAAGACGGTAACTGTTCATTATCAGAAGAGTGCCGTAAAACCAAGCAATAACAATGGTGGTAATGGCACTAATGGTGCTAATGCCAACAGTGGAAATAACGCTGGTAGTGCTACTTCAGGCTCAACTCCAGCTAACCAGCAGCCTGTTTCGACAAATAAGGCATCGAAAATACTATCTGCTTTACCAAATACCGGTAAGAAGGTTATCCGTTCCGTCTGGCCAGCTGTCACAGGAGCTGTAGCGGGTATTAGCTATGTCTTCACTAAGAAGCGTCATGAAGATGAATAATCTTTACCTAAACTAAACAGATTAATGTTAAAAGAGCCGCTCATGCCTTGGCACAAGCGGCTCTTTTTCTATTAGATAATGCTTCGATGGAGAGATAGTTTGACTATCGAAGTATTTATGGTAGACTATCATTATCTTGAATAATTCTTTATAGCGGGCGACTTTGCCCCAAGAAAGGAACAGCTAATGCCAGTGTTAACAACTACGGAAATCATGGATTTGATTCCGAACCGTTACCCAATCATTTACATGGACTACGTCGAGGAAATGGTGCCTGATGAATCAATCGTTGCCGTTAAGAACGTAACGATTAACGAACAGTTCTTCCAAGGACACTTCCCTGGTAACCCTGTTATGCCTGGTGTATTGATTATTGAGTCATTGGCACAGGCTGCTTCTATTTTGATTTTGTCTTCACCACAGTTTAAGGGGAAGACGGCTTACATGACTGGAATTAACGACGCGAAGTTTAAGAAAATGGTTGTTCCTGGTGATGTTTTGAAGCTACATGCTACATTCGGCAAGGTTCGTGAAAACATGGGAACTGTTGAAGTTGTGGCTAAGGTTGACGATAAAGTCGCAACTAAGGCGGAGCTGATGTTTGTGGTGGCTCCTGATGAAAAAGACTGATTTAGCACCCGCTTCAAATATTGATTTTAAAACGGCCAGCCAAACTTTGGTCGATTTGATTGCCAACATTGCTTGGGTTGAAGAGGGGGCACTAAAGCAGGGCCCCTTTTCTGCGCTGACAGTAAGAGATGTGCATACGATTTATGCCATTTCAATGTATGAAGAAAAGACGGCTTCCCAACTCGCTAAGGCGGTGCACTTGTCACCGTCAGCGATGACAACGGCCATCGATCGCTTAGTGCAAAAGGGTTATGTGGAACGACGCCGTTCCAAAACGGACCGACGGGTTGTCAAACTTGGTTTGACCCATCAAGGTCGTATTTTGTACCGTGCTCATCGAGCCTTCCACATGCAATTGACGAAGGCCATGTTTACTGGCTTTAGTGAAGACGCAGCCGAGGTGCTCGAAAAAGCGCTGGGCAATTTGAAAAACTACCTTCAAGACTTACTGAAAGAGTGAGCATAAAAGGATTGAACATGGAAAAGATGAAGATTGTGGCAACCGCTAAGCAAGTGCCTGAGCGAGTTGTTACGAATGATGACTTAGCCGATTTGATGGAAACATCAGACGACTGGATTTACCCACGTACTGGGATTCATAACCGTCACGTTGTGACCGATGAAAATACATCTGATTTAGCAACTTCAGTTGCTGAAAAGCTCCTAAAGGAAGCTGGTTGGGATGCATCAGACTTGGATTTCATTATTGTTTCGACCATGTCACCGGATGCTCTCTCACCCCATACTTCTGCCATCGTGCAGGGAAACATTGGGGCGGAAAAAGCCTTCGCTTTTGATATCAACGCGGCCTGTTCAGGATTTGTTTACGGAATGTCCGTCGCTTCTTCCTTCCTTTCTTCTGGTCGTTATCAGAAGGGAATGTTTATTGGGGCTGAAGTGCTTTCAAAGTTGATTGACTGGAAAGATCGAACGGTTTCTGTTCTCTTCGGGGATGGTGCCGGTGGTGTCTTACTCGAAGCGAGTGACGAAGAACAAGGACTTCTGGCCGAAGAGTTAGAAACCTTTGGTGACCGTGGTGAAGCCATTCTGACTGGACGCTTTGCCAATAAGAACGCCTTTTCCGGTGAAATTTCGCCATTGGATCCTTACTTCCATCAAGATGGCCGAGGCGTTTATTCATTTGCCACACGGGAAGTGCCAAAGGCCTTGGATAAGGCTCTCAAAAAGGCAAATTTATCAGCAGATGACGTGGACTTCTACTTTGCCCACCAAGCCAACCACCGAATCATTGAATCCATTGCCAAGAACTTTGGCCAATCAATGGATAAGTTCCCAACCAACATGGTTGAATACGGGAACACTTCTGCCGCCTCAACTGCCATCCTCTTGGATGAACTTTACAAGTCTGGTCAAGTTAAGCCGGGTATGACCGTCGCCTTTGTTGGTTTCGGTGGCGGCCTAGCAATTGGCGCTCAAATCTGGAAGCTTTAAGTAAGACTTTTACAACATTATTATTCAATTACGGTGTAGGAGGCTGCACCGTAAAAATCTAACGTATTGCAATACGAACCTATAGGAGACTGTGCTCATGACACAAGAAGAGATTTTTGACAAGGTAAAGGACATCTTGGTTGACCAATTCGATTTGGAAGACTCAGAAGTTACAATGACTACTAACATGACTGATGATATCGATGCCGATTCATTGGACTTGTTCGAAGTTTTGAACCAAGTGGAAGACGAATTCGACATTAAGTTGGAAGATACTGAAGAAGTATCAACTGTTGCTGACTTGGTAAACAAGATCAAGGAACAAACTGACAAGAAGTAATCCTTCTTATTAGGCGGCGCTCGTCGCCGTGTACATATTAAATTTAAGGGTAAGGGCATATTATGACTGTAAAAGTTGGAAACGAAATTTTTGATAAGCTCGGCATGAAGTACCCCATCGTTGAAGGTGGAATGACTTGGGCCGGAACTGGTGCATTGGCAGCAGCCATTTCAGAAGCTGGTGGACTTGGGTTCATCGGAACGGGTTACTGGCACGGAGACGACGTTCGTAAGGAAGTTCGTCGTGCCAAGGCTTTGACTGATAAGCCATTTGGTGTCAACGTGATGTTGATGTCACGTCACATCCGAGAAGTGTTCGATGTCATCATCGAAGAAGGTGTTAAAGTTGTTGCCACTGGTGCAGGTGATCCATCACCATTCTTGGACGAATTGCACGCCGCTGGCATCGTTGTGATGCCCGTTGTTCCATCTGTTTCACTCGCTAAGATGATGCAGCGTAAGGGTGTCGATGCCGTTATCGCCGAAGGTATGGAATCTGGTGGTCACATTGGTCAGATGACAACCATGGCCTTGGTACCACAGGTTGTTGACGCTGTTGATATTCCTGTTATCGCCGCTGGTGGAATTGCTGATGGACGCGGGGTTGCTGCAGCCCTTTGCTTGGGCGCCTCAGGTGTCCAAATGGGAACACGTTTCCTTGCTTCACCAGAATCTGAAGTGCATGAAAACTTCAAGAAGAAGATTATTAAGGCCCGTGATATCGACACCATCGTTACTGGTAACATTGCCGGTTCACGTGCCCGTGTCTTGAAGAATAAGATGGCCAAGGAATACGTGAAGAAGGAAATCGAAGAAGCTCAAAAGCCTGCTCCAGATTACGAAACGGTTGAAAAGCTTGAATCAGGTACTCTCCGTGCAGCTGTACAACAGGGTGACAAGGATGGCGGAGCCTTCATGGCCGGCCAAATCTCTGGTTTGATTCATGAAGAGAAGGCAGTCGCTGACATTTTGGCTGACACTTGGGCACAAGCGACAGATATCTTGGGTATTCCAAACACAACGAAGTAAGGTAAGGATTTTCTATGCGCATCGGATTACTATTTAACGGTCAAGGTTCACAAAAGGCCGGAATGGGGCAAGACCTCTACGACAATTTACCCACCTTTAAAAGTAAGATTGATCAGGCTTCAGAAATTTTGGGTTATGACCTGGTGGAAGTTTTCAATGATGAAGACAAGATTGGTCAAACAAAGTGGGCGCAACCTGCCATCGTGGCCTTCGATGCCGCTTTGGCTGCCTGCCTAGTGGAAGCTGGCGTTCGTCCGGTGGTTGCCGGATTGGGACTTTCCCTTGGCGAATATCCTGCATTAGTTGCTAACGGTATGATGACTTTTGAACAGGCAATCGCCCTAGTAAAGGACCGTGGCGAATACATGCAGACGGTTGGGGATGCCAACCCGGGCAAGATGGTAGCGGTTTTGGACGACAACCAGGAAATGATTGTTGAAACTGTTCAAAAACTGCAAAACGAAGGATTAGCCGTTTACCCTGCTAACTTCAATACTTTTGCTCAATTGGTGATTGGCGGAAAAGAAGCCGATGTTGATCAAGCTGTGGAAGCTTTAACAGCTGCTGGTGTCAAGAAGATGATTCCTTTGCCAGTTTCCGGTGCCTTCCACACACCACTTCTGAAAGAAGCGGCTGATAAGATGGCGACGCGTTTTGCTGATGAAAAGTTTGCGCAAGCAACTTACCCGGTTTACTCGAACACAACGAAGCAGGTCTTTACGGTAGCCAGCTTGAAGGACACGCTGACAAAGCAAATCGTTTCACCAACCTATTTTGCCCAGTGTTTGGACGAAATGGTGAAGGACAACAAGGTAGATGCGCTGCTTGAAATTGGCCCTGGTGTGACTCTTTCAAAGTTTGCCCGAAAGATTGTTTCAAAAGAAATTACTCGTTATTCCGTAACGGATTGGACGACTTTTGAAAAAGTCGTTTCAGCAGTCAAGGAAGAAGGATAAAAATGGATTTTACTAATCAAACTGTCTTGGTTACTGGTTCTTCACGTGGAATCGGTTTAGCTGTTGCCCACGCCTTTGATAAGGCTGGCGCGAACATTATCTTGCACGGCCGTTCCCCTTTGAAGGAAGAAGTGATTAATTCTTTCTCAAAGACACCACGTACTCTACAATTTGACATTGCCGACGGGGAAGCTGCTGAAGCTGCCTTGAAGGCCTTGTACAAGGAAGAAGACTTCGATGGTATCGACATTTTGGTCAACAACGCTGGTATTACAAAGGACCAGTTGGCAATGGGGATGAAGTTGGAAGACTTTGCTGCTGTTGTAAACACGAACTTGACCGGAACTTTCAACGTGACACAGCCAGTCTTCAAGAAGATGATCCGTCAAAAGCACGGTGTCATCATCAACATGGCTTCCGTTGTTGGTTTGATGGGAAACATGGGTCAGGCCAACTATGCCGCTTCAAAGGCTGGTGTGATTGGCTTGACTAAGTCCTTGGCCAAGGAAGGTGCTCGTCGTAACATTCGCGTAAACGCGATTGCGCCTGGAATGATTGTTTCAGACATGACGGATGCTTTGTCAGACAAGGCGAAGGAAGCCATCTTGAACGAGATTCCATTGTCACGTTTTGGAACAGTGGATGACGTTGCTGACGTTGCCTTGTTCTTAGCGGGTAATGATTACATCACTGGTCAAACGATTACGGTTGACGGTGGACTTTACATCTAATTAACAATTCTTTAAACAAGAAGTTGAAAGGAAACATAATGACACGAGTTGTAGTTACTGGAATGGGTGCAATTGCTCCTAACGGAAATGATACAAAGGCTTTCTTGGATGCCATCTTTGCTGGTCAAAGTGGGATTAAGCCAATTACAAAGTTTGACCCAACAGAAACTGGTATCGCAGTTGCTGGTCAAGTGGATGGCTTCGATGCCACGACACGCGTTGGAAAGCGTGCGGCCCGTAAGTTGGATTTGTTCTCACAGTACGCCATTGATGCCTCAACTCAGGCAATGGAACAAGCGGGACTTTTGCCTGACGAAGATTCTGAAGAGCAATCAAAGGTCGAAAATCCTAACCGTTTCGGTGTTATCTTGGGTAACGGAATTGGTGGTTTGACAACCATGCAAGAACAGATTATCAAGATGCACGACAAGGGGCCACAACGTGTGTCACCATTGTTCGTTCCTGAAGCAATCCCTAACATGGTTTCTGGTAACGTGTCATTGCGTTTCGGTGCTAAGGGAAGCAATATGACAATCGTTACTGCCTGTGCCTCTGCAACAAACGCCATTGGAGAAGCCTTCTGGCGTATCCAATCTGGTAAGGAAGACGTTGTCTTGACTGGTGGAGCCGAAGCGGCTGTGAACGAAATCGGAATCGCTGGTTTCGCCGCTTTGACTGCATTGTCAACTGAAAAGGATCCTAAGGAAGCTTCAAAGCCATTCGACAAGAACCGTCATGGCTTCGTCCTTGGTGAAGGTTCTGGTGTCTTAGTTCTTGAATCACTGGAACACGCCGAAGCACGTGGTGCCAAAATCTTGGCCGAAGTTGTTGGTTATGGTACGACTGCCGATGCTTACCACATGACATCACCAGCTCCTGATGGTGAAGGCGTTATCCGTGCTTTCAAGGAAGCCATCGAAGATGCCAACATCAAACCAGAAGACATCTCTTACATCAACGCCCACGGTACTGCAACTGGTGCCAACGATTCAGGTGAAGCTGAAGCCATCGCTGCTGTTTTCGGTGAAAACTCAGTGCCTGTTTCATCAACAAAGGGTATGACTGGTCACTTGCTTGGTGCTGCTGGTGCCGTTGAAGCTGTTGTATCAGTTGGTGCCATTGATCGTGGTATCTTACCTGAAAACGTTGGCTTCGATGAAGCAGATGAGCACACAAAGAAGGTGAACTTGGTTAACAAGACTAACCAAGACCAAGCGCCTAAATACGTTATGTCAGCTAACTATGGATTTGGTGGCCACAACGCCGCTATCATCTTCAAGAAGTTTTAAGGGGAACACTCCAAATGAATTTAAATGTTAATGAAATTCGTGAGTTGATGTCAGATCTTGAAAAGTCATCGCTCCGCGATATTGCCATCCAAGATGGTGACTTTTCACTCCACCTTTCAAAGAACGAACAAGTTGCACCTGCTGCCCCAGTTGCAGTCGCGGCTCCTACGGCAGCTGCCAGTGCGCCTGTTTCAAACGAAGCTAGTCCTGCCGCCGCATCTGAGGCAGCTGCTGCTCCTGCACCTGCTGCACCAGCAGCTGGTAAGGAAATCAAGGCGCCAATGGTTGGTACGGTTTACTTGAAGCCAAAGCCAGAAGAACCAGACTTCAAGGCCGTTGGGGACCACGTCGAAAAGGGCGAAACGGTTGCCATCATTGAAGCCATGAAGTTGATGACTGAAATTAAGTCTGATGTTTCAGGTACGATTGCTGAAATCTTAGTTGAAAACGAAGAAGTCGTTGATTACGACAAGCCACTTTACCGAGTAACGACGGACTAACCGTCTTACTTGAATAGTTGGCCTTAGGCTAAGTAAACTCTCAAAGGTTTACTTGGCATACATAGGCATAAAAGGAGAAGAAACATGTCTTTAATGAACGCACAAGAAATTCAAGAAATCCTTCCACACCGTTACCCAATGCTCATGTTGGACACGGTTGAAGAACTCGTTCCTGGTGAAAAATGTGTTGCCATCAAGAACATTTCAATTAACGAAGAAATCTTCCAAGGACACTTTCCAGGTAACCCAACTTTCCCAGGTGCTTTGACTGTTGAAGCCTTGGCACAAGCTGGTGCCGTTGCCCTCCTCTCAATGCCAGAATTTAAGGGTAAGACCGCTTACTTTGGTGGTATCAAGAAGGCTCGCTACCGTAAGATGGTTCGCCCTGGTGACCAAGTTCGCCTTGAAGTGACTTTGGATCGTTTGCGTGGCCCTGTCGGTTCCGGAAAGGGAATCGCTTGGGTTGACGGAAAGAAGGCAACAACGGCCGAACTGACCTTTATTATTGGAGAATAAAATGTTCAAAAAAGTATTGGTAGCAAACCGTGGTGAAGTCGCGGTGCGAGTTATCCGTACCTTGAAGGAAATGGGTATCAAAACGGTAGCCATTTACTCAACGGCGGATAAGAATTCGCTACACGTACAAATCGCTGATGAAGCAATTTGTGTGGGTGGCCCTAAGCCAGTTGATTCATACATCAACATGAAAAATGTGATTTCAGCTGCCGTTTTGACAGGTTCTGAAGCCATTCACCCCGGTTACGGTTTTCTTTCAGAAAACGATCTCTTCGCCGAAATGGTTGGCGATGTGGGCATTAAGTGGATTGGTCCACGTCCTGAAACCATTGATTTGATGGGAAACAAGGAACACGCCCGTAACGAAATGCGTCAGGCCGACGTACCAGTTATTCCTGGTTCATTGGGGTACATTCACAACGTTGACGAAGCACTTGAAGTTGCCCACGAAATTGGCTACCCAGTCTTGTTGAAGGCCGCTGCCGGTGGTGGTGGTAAGGGAATGCGTTTCATTTACCACGATGAAGAAATGCAGGAAAACTTTACCAACGCCCAGACTGAAGCCAAGATGAACTATGGGGATGACCATATGTACATCGAAAAGGTGATGCTGGATTGCCGTCACATTGAGATGCAGGTCATCCGTGATCAATTTGGTAACGTCGTTTGTTTCCCAGAACGTAACTGTTCTTTGCAACGTCGTAACCAAAAGGTGATGGAAGAATCACCTGCCGCTTCCATGACACCTGAAATGCGTGCCGACATGGTTGATGTGGTGACGAAGGCTGTTAACGCAATTGATTACGAAAACACGGGAACGATTGAGTTCTTACAAGACCAAGAAGGAAACTTCTTCTTCATGGAAATGAACACTCGTATTCAAGTTGAACATCCGGTTACTGAAATGGTGACGGGCCTTGATCTGGTTCGCTTGCAGGTTCTTGTAGCGGCTGGCGAAGAATTACCTTTGAAACAAGAAGACGTTAAGATTCAAGGTCACGCTGTCGAAATGCGTTTGACGGCGGAAAAGCCTGAAGCACAGTTCGCACCATCAGCTGGTCGGGTTGACTTTGTCTTCTTGCCAACTGGTGGACCTGGTGTCCGCATCGATTCTGCCCTTTACAACGGCGATATGATTCAACCTTTCTACGACTCAATGATCGCTAAGTTGATTGCTCACGATGATACTCGTGAAGAAGCAATTGCGAAGTTGGCTCGTATCATCGATGAAACTTCAGTTTCCGGTGTCGCAACTTCTAAGAACTTCCAAAAGGCTTTGTTGAAGGACGAGGGTGTCCTTCAAGACAAGTTCACGACGAAGTACTTAGAAAACAAGTTCTTGCCAGAATGGGAAGCCTCATTGGCAGAAGAACAGTAAAATCTTTTCAACGGTAGTGTAACTACCCATAAAGAGAGGAGTGGGCGTAGCCCAGACGATATGGAATTGTTTTCATCTGACAATAAAGTCGATAATACTAAAATTAAGGTGACGGACGCCGTTCGTGATCGAATTCCTGATGGCCTTTTCTTGGCCTGCCCATACTGTGGGACTCAGATTTATAACAAGCAACTTGGGGATTACCGTGTCTGCCCTGAGTGTAACTATGGTTTCCGTTTGCAGGCACGCGAACGTTTGGGACTTTTTGCAACGGACTTCGTTGAGTTTGATGCGGACCTAACAATTGACCAAACGGATTTTCCTGGTTATCAAGGAAAGTTGGACCGTGCCAAGAAGCAAACAAACATGAACGAATCAGTCTTGACTGGTTCTGGTAAGATTGCTGGCGAAGAGGTTGACCTCGGTATCATGGACTCATACTTCATGATGGGGTCACTTGGTTCAAAGACTGGTGAGAAGATTACTCGCCTCTTTGAACACGCAACGGCTAATCAATTACCTGTTGTCATGTTTACCGCTTCTGGTGGTGCCCGTATGCAAGAAGGAATTAATTCCTTGATGCAGATGGCTAAGATTTCTGGAGCTGTTGCCACACACCAAGAAGCCGGTTTGCTTTACTTGGTTGTCTTGACTGACCCAACGACCGGTGGTGTGACCGCTTCCTTTGCCATGCAAGGGGATGTGACTTTAGCAGAACCACACGCCCTGGTTGGATTTGCCGGTGCCCGAGTGATTGAATCAACCATTCATGAAAAGCTACCGAAGGACTTCCAGCGTGCTGAAACGCTTTTGAAGAACGGCTTTGTGGATAAGATTGTACCTCGTCAGAATATGGCAGAAATGATTGGAAAGATTGTTTCAATGCACAAGCAGGAGGTAGCCGATGTTTGATTTCATTAAAACGATGTTCCAAAAGGATGTTAATCCAGCCGAAATCGTGAAGAAGTCCCGTGAAGACCGTTTTATGGCACGGGAATTGATCAACGGTTTGGTAAGTGATTTCGTTGAGTTACACGGTGACCGTTTGTCATCCGATGATTCTTCCGTTATCGGTGGAATTGGTCGTTTGAAGGGACGCCCTGTGACAATTATCGCCATTGATAAGGGAACGGACATCCAAGATAAGATTTCAAAGCGTAACGGCTCACCAGAGCCTTGGGGATACCGTAAGGCCCAGCGCTTGATGAAGCAAGCAGCAAAGTTTAACCGTCCAATTATCACATTGATTAACACGCCTGGGGCCTTCCCGGGTAAGGATGCTGAAGCGCAAGGGCAAGGAGAGGCCATTGCGAATTCCATTCTTGAGTCAATGAAGTTGACGGTACCAATGATTGCCATCATCTACGGAGAAGGTGGATCAGGTGGTGCATTGGCTTTGGCTACTGCTGACCAAATTTGGATGTTTGAAAACGCCACGTATTCAATCCTATCACCAGAAGGTTTCGCTTCCATCCTTTGGAAGGATGCCAAGCGTTCTGATGAAGCGGCCGCCATCATGGGAATCACGCCCAGTGACTTGTTAGAGAAGCATGTCATCGACCAGATTATCCCTGAGGGTCGCCACCATGCCAAGATTTTTGAAGGCATGCAGGATAAGCTTGATGAAGAATTCAAGCAGATGCAGCAAATGTCTGGCGAAGAAATCGTTGCGGCACGTCGTGCACGCTACCGCGCTTTCTAAGCAAGAGAAGGGCTTTCTTGAGAGAAGGAAGATGTTATAATGGTACTAAGGATTTTATCCTTAGTGCTTTTTATTTGGGTCTGTCCCGGAATTCGACAGGCTGTTTCGAGCGCTAGCTGCATTCCGCCGTCTGGGCGTAAAGCAGGCAGACTATTTAACTGCAAAAAACAATAACTCTTACGCTGTCGCTGCCTAAAAACCAGTGACACGTGGGCATGTCCGTTAGGCTAACATGGTGGATTTTGCTCTTATAAATGGTTAGCTCGAGTGTAAGACGATGTCGGCGCCTTGCCCTTTAAACCCAATTCGATCCCAGCCAAAGTCAAGTTCTGGACAATGGCTGCTTTGGTTGCGGTAACAATGATTGCCCTATGAATGTAGACGCTGGCGTGGCGGGCGGTTTGGACAGGGGTTCGACTCCCCTCAGATCCATTGTGAGGTCTAGCAGTAGTACTGGAAGGTATTACTGTTAGACCTTTTTTCTTTTCCAAAAAATATTTTATAAAAAACTAGCACTTACGAATTAAGAGTGCTAAAATACTTTCAACAGAAGAAAGGACGTACCTGATGATTCTCTTTTCATTCCTAATTTTATTTATTTTCCTTCTTTATCTTTGCTTTGTATTCCTAACTTGGATGCCGGCAATTTTACTTATTTTGTTGCTTATATTGGGGGTTGTGTTTATCTTTACCCACCTGCTGCCAATCCTCTTGCTTATCGCGGTGCTTTGGGGAATCTCCTATTTCGTCAAGAAACAGCGGTCTGAAAAGTCCGAACAGCAGGGACAGCATTTTTCAAGAACCAATGAAGAACCTAAGACAGTTCATGATGACCAACCAAGCATGGCCAGGCAAAAGAAGCCAAACCATCCATTTAAGCGCTCGTTGAACCAAG
The DNA here is from genome assembly GCF_028764065.1 of Fructobacillus sp. CRL 2054. GTDB lineage: Bacteria > Bacillota > Bacilli > Lactobacillales > Lactobacillaceae > Fructobacillus. The sequence continues at coordinate 22,276 of NZ_JACOFN010000001.1, read as the reverse complement.
TTGAAACGCTCTTTAAGCAGAATCAAGCCTTGAACCTAGGAGATGGCCTTTGGGTTGATCAAGCTAACCAGAAAGTATTACTGATTCTAGGGGATGATGACAACGATGATTATCTAGAAGCGGAGTTTAAAGATATCCAAAAGTACTTTACTCAGTTTGAGTCCGACTATAGTCAGACTTTTGCCATTCATTTTAAGGGGATGCCCGAGAATGACTTTGCCAACGTGACCTTGTCAAAGCAGGACAATGATTTGCTTGGACAAAGTCCAGTCGACTATTTGAAAACGATCCTGTCTCATTATGGGGTCCCATTGAAGAAAAAAGATTAGAAAATGTAGCACTGCCGTGAAGGTGGTGCTTTTTTGTTGGGTGAATGTTCGGCTTTTTACTTTAAATTATATAAAATTCGTTTAATGTTCGGTTGTAGATTAAATAAAGTTTAAAATTTATATTGAAGGGAATCTGAAAATGAGAGATACTTGACTCGTAACGAATGAAGAGTGTTCTTGATTAACTATAATCGTTAAAATGCGAATTATTTTGTTAATTGTCTGCTTATTGGGAGAAAAACGGAAAAATGAAAAAACTTCTTGTTGCTGTTGCAGTGTTGATTATCGCTGTTGGTGGTTTCTTTGCCTTTACTTCTGGTGGAAAGAAATCGGATTCAGGAAAGTCAAGTTCTAAGATGGATTTGAAGGAGTTGAACGTTCAGTTCATCCCTTCATCTCAGTCAGATACTTTGCTAGCCAAGGCTAAGCCACTTGAAAAGTTGTTGAGTAAGCAACTGGGTATTCCAGTGCACGTGTCATTGTCAACCGACACGAACTCAGTGATTGAAGCGATGGGTGCCAAGAAGGTCGACATGGGATTCTTGTCACCAGATGCCTACGTCATGGCACACAAGCAGTACGGTGCAAAGGTGATTTTGCAAGCTGCTCGTTACGGTGTTAAGAATGATAACACTGGTGATAAGACTGATAAGCTAGTTGATAACTATGATGCCATGGTTATCGTTAAGAAGGATTCAAACATTAAGTCAGTGAAGGATTTGAAGGGCAAGAAGATTGCCGTTCAAGGTCCTACTTCGGATGCGGGATATATCTTCCCAGCCGTTGAATTAAACAAGAAGGGTGTGAACGTCATTAAGGACTCAACCCTTGTTCAAGTAAAGGGTCACGATCAAGGTGTCCTCTCAGTATTGAACGGTGATACGGATGCCGCCTTTATCTTCGGTGACGCACGTAACATTGTAAAGAAGGATCAACCGGACGTCTTCGATAAGACTCGTATCCTTTACACAACGAGTGGTATTCCAAACGACACCATTTCACTTCGTAAGGGTGTCAGCTCTTCAGATTCTGAAAAGATTAAGAAGGCCATGGAAAAGATTTCAAAGACGGACGAAGGAAAGCAAGTTTTGCACGACGTCTACTCATGGGATGGCGTAATTGATTCAAAGGATTCAAACTTTGATATTGTACGTAAGTACCAGAGCCAACTTCAGAAAATGCAATAAAGACTAATTGGGCCAAGATGGTCGCCACCAATGGTGGACGGCCATTTTGTGCGGTATAGGACAGTTTGAAATCTGACAACTAAGAGGAAGTTATGACTGAAAAAAAGGGCAACATTGAAATCAAGAATGTCTCGAAAGTGTATCCAAACGGTACAGTAGGATTGAAGGACATCAACCTAAACATCAAACAGGGCGAATTCGTCATGATTGTTGGTTTATCAGGTTCCGGAAAGTCAACGCTTCTCCGTTCCATTAACCGTTTACATGATGTTACTGACGGTGAAATTCTCATTGATGGGCAGGATATCACGAAGGCAACGGGAAATAAGCTGCATAAGATTCGCCGTTCAACAGCGATGATTTTCCAGAATTATAACTTGGTCAAGACTTCTTCTGTTTATCGTAATGTCATGTCCGGACGCGTCGGCTACTATCCAGCATGGAAGGCTGCTCTTGGACTTTTCACAAAGGAAGACCAGGAAATGGTGAAGACAAACCTGGCCCGTGTTAACTTGCTCGATAAGTATTACGTTAAGGCCCGCGATCTTTCTGGTGGTCAACAACAACGTGTTGGAATTGCCCGTGCGATGATGCAGGAACCATCTGTTATCTTAGCGGATGAACCAGTTTCTGGTTTGGATCCTAAGACGACAAAGTTGGTAATGAATGATTTGAAGAAATTGAATGAAGAAGATGGGATGACTATCATCTTAAACGTTCACTCCATCGGTTTGGCTTTGAAGTATTCAAGCCGAATTGTCGGTTTGAAGGAAGGCCGTATTATTTACGATAAGCCAATCGCAGAAGTCGATAAGCGCGACTTCAAGGAAATTTATCGTGAAGCAGGAGACGACAGCAGTGTTGAAGCTGGCAACGATGTGGAGGAAGATTGATGAAACAATCAATACCAAAACGTCCAATGATGAAGGAATGGCACGTCATTGGCTTTACTATTTTCTTGCTACTCGTCTTTGCGGTGATTCTTTCGGCACAAGCAACGGGGGTTGGTCAGGACTTTTCATCTGAGCAGTTCTTTGATCTCTGGGCTAAGATGGCTAATCCGGATTGGTCTTACATTCCCGACATTATTACGCCACTCCTTCAGACCATTCAAATGGCCATCGTTGGAACCTTAATTGGTTGTGTGGCAGCCATTCCAGTTGCCCTCGTGTCAGCCTCTAACATTGTCCGGAATCCATACGTCCGTGGCGTGGTTCGCTTTATTATGAACCTGGTCCGTTCGATTCCTGAAATGCTTTTGGCAGCGCTCTTTGTTGCCGTTGTCGGAATTGGTGCGTTGTCAGGGGTTTGCGCCTTGTCAGTGTTCTCTTTCGGAATGATGTTTAAGTTGCTTTACGAAGCGATTGAAACGGTTGACCAAGGGCCAATCGAAGCGATGCGTGCTGCCGGTGGTAACCGCAACCAAGTCATTGTTTTCGCAGTCATCCCACAGGTCTTGAACCAGTATTTGTCCTTCTTCCTTTACACATTGGAAATCAACGTCCGTGCTTCTGCCGTGCTTGGTTACCTTGGTGCCGGTGGAATTGGACTTTACTTGAACACGACCCTAGAAATGTTCCGTTACGATCGAACAGCAGTGGTTATTCTAGGAATTCTAGTGGTTGTTGTTCTGGTTGATGCACTATCGAATAAACTACGGGAGGCTTTGTCATGATGGTAAAGAAACGTTCATTTTATGAGCAAAGTCGTCCATACATCATTTCATTAATCGTATTGCTGATTGTGATTTGGGCTTTCTCAGGTATTCAATTCTCTGGTATTAAGTCTTCTGCTGGACAGATTCTTGGTTCAATCTTCTCAGGACTTTTTCACCCAGACTGGTCATACGTTTATTCAGGACACGGAGAAGACTTGGTTTCAGCTTTGATTGAAACGCTGGCCATTGCTTTCCTCGGAACGATTATTTCTTCCTTTATCGCTGTGCCATTCGCCTTTTGGGCAGCACGGACGACTAAGAAGTTCTCAGTGCGTTCTTCTTCTGGAAAGTTCGTTTTGACGGTTATCCGTGTTTTCCCTGAATTGGTGTTGGCTATTATGTTCATAAAGGCCGTTGGACCAGGCGCCTTTGCTGGTGTCTTGGCAATGGGTGTTCACTCGATTGGAATGATGGGAAAGCTTTTCTCAGAAGCGATTGAAAACATTGATCGTGGACCTGAAGAAGCCATTATTTCAGCCGGTGGTAACCGCTTTGATGCCTTGAACTGGGCAACGCTACCAACTGTTATGCCAGAATTCATTAACTTCACCCTTTACCGTTTTGAAATCGCGGTTCGTTCCGCTTCCATCCTTGGTATTGTTGGTGCTGGTGGTGTCGGTGCGCCTTTGATTTTCGCACTGTCAACGCGTTCGTGGTCACGTGTTGGGATTATCTTGATTGGTATTGTCGTCATGGTGACGGTTATCGATTGGTTATCCGGAACAATCCGTAAACAATTATTGAAGTAAAGGTTATTTAAAAGCAGGGGCCAGGTTGGCTGGCCTGCTTTTTGATTGGAGAAAGACATGAAATTACAGGTATTATCAACATCTGATAGCCACACCTTTTGGTGGGCAAGTAATATTATTGATAAGGATGCGATTAAGCCATACGGCCTTTTCCGTGCTGCCTCAACCATGTCGGTGATTGAAAGTATCGCCCGTGCCGAAGGCGACTTTGTTCTAAAGATTGAAAACGGGGACTTCATTCAGGGCTCTCCTTTGGGAACTTATTTGGCTAACGTAGCGGTGGATAAGTCCAAGGTTTTCGAGACTATTCCACAGGAAATGGGTTATGATGCTCGTATTTTGGGAAACCACGAGTTTAACTATGGTCGTGAATACTTGGAGAGCATCTTTAAGGATGATGATTCCCTGTTGAACGCCAATGTTTTGGATGCGACGACCAATCTACCATTTATTGGAAAAGCCTATAAAATCTATGAAAAGAAGGGCAAGAGGGTTGCGGTGATTGGTTTAACCACCAAGTACGTGCCAAACTGGGAACGCCCTGAAAACATTCCGGGGCTCTTCTTTGAAGACCCTGTAAAAGTCGCTAAACGCCTCGTTTCAAAACTGCAGAAAAAGGCCGATGCCGTTTTGATTGCCTACCACGGCGGCTTTTCACGGGACCTTGATACTGGGGCGGTTTTGGAAAAGGAAACTGGTGAAAACCAAGGAAACGAACTCCTAGCAATTCCAGGGGTTTCGGCCTTGGTAACCGGTCACCAGCACCGTTTGCTAACCGGTGTTTATAATGGGGTGCCAATTAGCCAACCAGGTTATCGAGCAGAAACGGTTGGCCAGTTGACAGTGGATTTGGATGCTGGCACGGATCAAGCAGCGGACGATTCTGTTGAACTGCCCGCCTCCCGCTTAATCAAGACAGCGAACTGGCCTGAGAAGGCTCAGCTTGTGAGTGAAACGGCTAATTTGAAGGCAGACTTGGATAAGTGGTTGGATGAAGTGATTGTTTCTTTGGGTGCTGATATGACTTTGGGTTATGTTCCAAAAGCTCGGCAGGAAGGGCATGCGTTCGTTGATTTAATTAACCAGGTTCAGCTGGATGCAACGGGGGCTGACCTTTCGGCAACGGCACTCTTTAACGATGAGATGCCTGGTTTTCATAAGGATGTAACTCGTCGCGAATTGCTAGGAAACTATCCATTCCCCAACACCTTGGTGGATATTGCGCTGACTGGGAAACAGTTGAAAACGGCCTTGGAAGTTAACGCTGGTTACTTCACCCTTCAGGATGGGGATGTGATGATTAGCAAGCCTTATTACTATCCAAAAAAGCAGGATTATAACTACGATCTTTGGTCGGGATTAAATTACCGGTTTGACCTAACGAAGCCAGAAGGCGAGCGGGTAACGATTGAAGACATCAAGGGTCAGCCTTTTGATTCCGAAAAGACCTACACGGTTGCGGTTAATAATTATCGTGCAACCGGTGCAGGAAACGAAGTTTTTTCTAAGGGAAAAGTCGTCAAGCGCTACTCAGAGCCGTTAACTACCTTACTATTGGATTACTTGAAACAGCACGAAGGCCTAGTTATTGAACACCAGGATAACTTTCATATTGATAAATAAATAAAAAGACCAGTAAACATTTTGTTTACTGGTCTTTTTGTATTTATTTGGCTAGTTTCTTATCTAAGGCGTAGAAAAGGTAGCCGAAGATGAGGAAGAAGAGGGTTAGGCCGAAAACGAAGACGGCGACCATTCCCCAGCCAATCATTTCGTTATTGATGAAGTAGTAGGGATAGTGATTGCCGGAAAGTGGGTAGACAATCTTAAATTGTGCGGCGATAACCGTGAAGACGTAGTAGATAAGTGGAATCAACAACCAGTAGAGAGGCGCTTTCTTAGAAAAGTTTCCCTTTTGGTCGAAGAGGAACCAGTCGAAGATAACCATCAAAGGGACAATTAAGTGGACCATGAAGGTTCCGCAGTAATCGAGTGTGCTATCCATGTGGAAGGAATAGGGTGCTAAGACACCCCAGTAGATTAACATGGTGACTGTAATGGCGAGTGTAACGGCGCCTTTAACGTTCTCGTTTAACACTTTACCGGATTGTGCTAGTGCATAGATGAAGTAAAGGATGCAGAGCACGTTTGAGAGGGTGGTGTAATAAAGAAACATAGCGGGGCTGAGTTTGGTATTGATGCAGACACCGACGATTCCAATAATCACTAACAAGGTGCGATAGAGGGTCTTTGCTTTGTGAGATTGAATGAACATTATTTTTTCCTTTTTTAATTGTTTCGCTAATATTAGCAACCTATTGAGTATACATGAAATCAATATAAAGCTGTACTGATAAAATTATATAATATTATTCTAATGTAACACATCTGTCGCTTGTTTTTGTTTTTAGAAATCTGTAATATTATGTACGTTGCTTTTTGAAATAAAAGTAATGTTTTTGTGGTATATTGAAATAGTTTGATGTATTTGAGTTGCTTACCGCGTCATTTATACAAGCAGCTCCTAAATGGAAAAAAGGAGCAGTACCAATGAACATATTAATCATCCAAGGGCATCCGGATGACCAATCATTCACTCATTCAAATGCCCTTCACACGTACGAAACCTTACGTCATGATGGGATGAGTGTCCAAATTATTGATTTAGCGATTGCCGACTTTGACCCGGTTCTTCGCTATGGTTATCGAATACATATGAAAGAACAGGGTTTCATTAACCAAGTACAGCAAAAGATCCTATGGGCTGACCATATCTGTTTCTTTTTCCCTGTCTGGTGGGGCGCCGAACCTTCAATTTTGAAGGGGATGATTGATCGCGCGTTGATGCCTAGCTTTGCTTATGAGCGCATGGGGCCATTAAGGGTTACTGGCTTCTTGAAGGGTAAAAAGGCCAGTCTCTTTATGACAGCCGATGATCCGGCTTATTACCATCGCCGGTATGGTGGTATTGTCACTCGTTGGAAGAGAGATATCTTGGGACTATCAGGTATCAAAATGGCGAAAGTCCACATTATGGGTGGCGCACGTTGGGTAAACGATGAAAAGAAGCGCTTAGCCTTCATGGAACAGTGCTACCAACAGATTAAAACTTTTGCGGTTCAACCGGTAAACGATAATGATCCTTTGGTCGATTAAAAAGACAGGCATCTGCTTGCCTTTTTTTATTTATGAAGTAAAAAAGGACGCCCCCAAAAGAGTGGGGACGTCCTTTTTCTTATTTACTGGGCTCGTTTGTACCAGTTGCTTTGATTGCTACTCGCAATGTGTGGGGCGCCGATTGGTTGTTCGGCAACGGTGATTAACCGTTCGTTTGAACTTCCTTCCGGGCTGGCAGATGCTAATACACCGGTTTCGGCTTCAATACGGAAGAGGGGGCGTGACTTAACTTCGGTAAAGACCTTACCAACGTAAGTTCCGATGACACCGATGGCCATTAGGTTTAAGCCACCGAGGAGCCAGATGGAAATCATGAGTGACGACCAACCAGCGGTTGGGTTACCAATCAGTTTCTCAATGATTGTGTAGGCAATTTCAATACCGGCAATTGATGAGACTACAAGTCCTAAGTTGAAGAGTAACTTGATAGGCTTGACGGAGAAGGACGTGATGCCATCAACCGCGAAGTTAATCATCTTCTTTAATGGATATTTCGAAGTACCGGCTTCACGTTTGGCCCGCTCGTAGTAGACCTTATCGGATTTATAACCTAGTAGGGGAACCATGGCTCGCAAGAAGAGGTTTCGCTCTGGCATGGATAAGAGTGCTTGGACGGCAACCTTTGACATGAGCCGGAAGTCGGCGTGGTTTGGTACCATTTCGATACCGAGCCAATCGGCCATTTTATAGAAGGCTAGGGCTGAGTTTTTCTTGAACCAGGTATCGGTTTGCCGGGAAGAACGAACGGCGTATACGATTTCGTTTCCTTCCAGGTACTTATCTACCATCTGACCAATGATTTCGGGAGAATCTTGTAAATCGGCATCCAAGGTAATGGTGATATCAGCTAACTTGATTGCTTCGGTCAAACCAGCGATTAAGGCTGGCTGGTGTCCAAAGTTACGGGATAGTTTAACGATGAAGACGTCGTTGTTTTCACCTTCCAGCGTTTGCATGATGGAGTAGGTTTGATCCTTTGAGCCATCATCAACAATTAGAATGAAGGAGCCGGTCGCAATGCGATTCTCTTGAATCAAGTTTTCCTTGATGCTCTGTAATTTGGCGACCGTGTGGTTGAACATTTCCTCTTCGTTATAAGCGGGAAGGATTAGTGCTAACTTGGGTGCCTTTTTAACTTGTGTGAGCATGGCGAGCTCCTTTCTTTAAAATGAATTACTTAAATGCAGCCGAGAGATCGTACAAGGTTGAGCTGCCGGATTGACCGCCCATTCCCATGCCGCCAGTCATGCCGGATGATTGGCTCGATGACTTAGATGAAGATGATGAGTAGCTTACTTGCTTACCATTCTTCTTGACCCAGGCGAGAATCTTTGAGATGTCGCCGGTTGATGACTTGGTGTTACCAAGGACGAAGTACTTCAACTGTCCTGACTTAACCAATTGTTTGAACTCTGATAGCGTCATGGTTGGATCAGTACCGTTGTAACCACCCAATGCCATGACAGCCTTACCAGACTTAATGATGTAGCCGGAAGCGGAGTTGGAATCGGTTGTTGCAAAGAGGTACTTAGCTGAACCTTGATTCTTCTTCGTGTAAGCCAAGAGTTCTGAATCAACTTGACCACCCATGTCGGATGAGCCACGGGAAGAAAGAAGGGAAGGACTAGCAGCGGGGATGGCTGCTGAGTTGTGTGACAACGTTGGTGTCAATGCCCAGAATCCAGAGAGTAGTGCGACGACAACGATGGAGAGTGCAATCTTCAACTTGTTGTTCACGACTTTGTTAACGAACCAGAGGGCAGAGATAGCGATGGCGAGAACAAGAATGATAATACCGGCCACTGGGTAGTATGACCAAGCGTAGTAAGCCTGCAATGCGGCTGTTCCGGTAAGTGTCAGAGCCAGAAGGGACTTCGCAATCAAGCCCTGCTTCTTGCCACCTTCCTTGACCATCTTAGCGATTGCGACTGCGGCGATAGCTGTCAAAGCAGCAATTGCAGGTGCCAACATGATGGTGTAGTAAGGGTGGAAGAAGGATGCCACTGAGAAGAAGCCGTAGACAGGAACGAACCAACCTGCCCAGAGAAGGACGTCTGCTTGTTCTTCAGAGATGCTGTACCATTTGCCGCCCTTCTTACGGAAAGCCCACCAGCCAGCACCCATACCTAGGAAGGCGAATGGGAGGAACCAGCCAATTTGTGAACCAAGGTCGGATTGGAAGAGACGGAATGGACCGGCTGTTCCGATGGCGAACGCTGAGTTACCACCGCCGGCCATGCCGCCCTTGCCACCTTTACCGCCACCAGGGTTTCCCATCTTACCAGATGGTTTAGTGCCACCAGGTCCACCGTTCTTAGAACCGGATGGCTTACTTGGTGCACCGTTACCTGATTTCGAGCCATTTGATCCAGATGGTGCTTGGCCCTTGCTGTTACCAGATGGTGGGGTAGGAGCGTTGTTGCTGTTTTTATTGTTTGAACCTGTTGGCGCTTGACCATTGCCAGTTGGAGCCTGGCCGTTGTTGCTATTTGTATTCGTCGTGCTGTTCTTAGAACCGGATGGCTTAGTACCTGTAGGGGCACCATTACCAGTACCGTTTGAACCAGACTTCTTAGCGTTCTTTCCGCCCATACCGGAGAATGAACCACCAGTACCGGTGGATTGCCCTAAGAGACGTTCTGTTCCGTTATAGCCAAAGGCTAGTTCCATTAAGGAGTTCGTTTGAGATGAACCAATGTAAGGACGGTTTGAAGTTGAAACGGAATCAACGGCTGCTGGGTAAGCAACGGTGAAGATACCGAGGGAAGCCATAGCTGCTAGTAACCAGGCGACTTTTTTCTTCCATGGAAGCTTGATAGCAACCCAGTAGAAGACAAGCATGGCTGGTAGAATCATGAAGGCCTGCAACATCTTGATGTTAAAGGCAATCCCGATAATGGCAAATGCTAGGAGCACTAACCAGAACTTCTTCTTGGCGACAGCTCTTGTTAGCGTGTAAACCGCCAAGAGTAGGGAGAAGACCAAGATGGCATCCATGTTGTTAGTACGTGAGTTGGCAACAACGGTTGGTGTCAAGGTCATGACCAAAGCTGCTAGACGGCCAGCCCATGGGCCGAACTTAGGGGTGATGAGCTTGTAAAGTAGGGCAACCGACCCAATTCCTGCCAAGACGGAAGGGAGGACGACTGACCAGCCGTGTACTCCGAAGATTTTAGCCGAGATGGCCATGAACCAGAGGGCGATTGGTGGCTTATCAACTGTGATGAAGCCGGCCGGGTCAAAGGCCCCGTACCAGAAATTATGCCAGGACTGCGTCATCGACGTAATCGCGGCGGTATAGTATGAGTTGGCAGAGCCCGCGTCCCAGATTCCCCAGCCGTATAAAAATGCAGCGAGGACAAGAATACCGGTCAGATACCAGTCAGTTTTTTTGAAAGATAGTTTTTTCAAAAGACTTGCCTCCTTCAGTAGGATAAATTAAGTTTAAAATAGAATGCCTATATTAAAATTAAATGAGTATCAAACGAAAATTAAATTTTTGTTCTTTAAAAAGTCTGGTTGAAGAGCATTTATTAAGGAAGAGATTGATATTTTGTCAAAGGTCGAATGAACTCCTTTTTCCTTACTTTAAATAAAAGTCAGAAGATTGCTTATGTTAAACTGGGTAAAAGATGATGAATGAAGTAGGGAAAAGAAGATGAAGACGAGTAATTTAATTGACTATACGGTGGTTGGTGCTGGTACCCCAATTGTTTTCTTACATGGGATGGCCCTCGATAAGCGTTCGACTTCGCTGTTTTTCGAGCCCTTCATGCGCTCTTCGAATTGGCAACGGGTCTATCTCGACTTGCCGGGGATGGGGCAAAGCGCACCAACGACAGCAGCATCTTCGGAAGCCGTCTTACGGGCACTGATTGAAGCGATTCATGAAATTATTGGCGACCAACCCTTTGCCGTTTACGGTCATTCATACGGTGGTTACTTGGCACAAGCGCTAGCCAATCGTTTACCTGAGCAGGTGGTTGGTCTTTTTCTAACAGGGCCGGTGGTGATGGCGGATAAGGCCAAACGCAAACTGGCGAAACACCAAAATGTCTTTGTCGATGAAGTGCAGGTTGATGAAAATGAATCTTCTTATGATGCTTTCTTAAAGATGAACGTTCAGGTTAGTCAGGAACATTGGGAGCAGTACCAGAAAATGATTCTGCCGGGATTGGCCGCCATTAATCACTCTTATTTGGTGAAACTGCATGAACATTACACCTTGGAAGAAGAGCCGATTTTACAGAAAAGGGACTATCAGATTCCCCTTACAATGATGGTTGGCAAGAACGATCAGATTGTCGGCTATCAAGAACAGTGCCAGCTAGTGCAGCAAAGTGAAATGGGAGAGCTCTTTCTCCTTAACCAAACGGGACATAATTTGCTGATTGATCAGCCCGAACTGGCCAAAGTCGCCTTTCACCATTTCTTAGAAACCGTACAAGCGTATTTGAGTCAAGAATAATCCGTCCTTTATTTATAAAATAGAAAAAATGCCCTACCAATTTGGTAGGGCATTTTTAGCTGCACTGAGATATTTTAATTAATTATCCGAACCACTTGTTTTCAATCGTCTTCATGTAGCCGTTCTTCTCAAGCTTTTCGAGTTGTTCGTTAACCTTCTTTTGGAGTGTCTTATCACTCTTACGGAAACCAACGACATCGCCGTTTGATTCGAACTGACCATCAATGATGTTGTAGTTATCGAGCGTTCCCTGCTGCTTCAAGTAGTAGCGGGCGTAGTCTTCATCGACTAAGATACCTGTGATACGGTCTGAGTTCAAGTCGTCGAAGGCCTTGTCAAATGTATCGTAGCCAACCGCTTGTTGGTCTTTGATGTACTGCTTCAAAACCTTAGGCTGGTTGTTCAAAGCCGTTTCAGGGGATGATTGCGTTTGAACGCCCAAAACCTTGTTCTTCATGTCGGAATACTTGTTGATGTTTGCTGACTTCTTGGTTACCAAGCAAATTGGAGCTGTGTGGTAAACCTTTGAGAAGTTAACCTTTTTGGCGCGTTCGGCCGTCTTTGAGTAACCGTTCCAGATGGCATCGATGTTACCGGTCTTCAATTCGGTTTCCTTCATTGACCAGTCAATTGGTTGCCACTTAACCTTGATACCGAGGTTAGCAAAGACCTTGTTAGCCAAATCGATATCGAATCCGACAATCTTACCGGAGTTGTCACGGAATCCCATTGGAACGAAGGTGTCGTCCAAACCAATGGTAATGGTCTTGTTCTTTTCAATACGTGACCATTGGTCCTTTTGTCCGGAAGAACCGTTATCTGATCCAGACTTCATGAAGAAGAATACGGAACCGATGATGGCGATGAGGACAAGGCCGATAATGGCGTTGACCGTTACTTTTTTCTTATTATTTGTTTTTTTCATTTTCTATCTCCTTAAGAAAATCAAAGTTGGTGTCGGCGACTTTTTCGGCAAATGGCAGGTCGTGGGTGACAACCATTTGACTAACGCCTTCTTTCTTCAGTGCCAGCATAATCTTTTCAACCTGTTCCGTTGATTTTTCATCCAAACCAGAAGTTGGTTCGTCGTAAATAATCACTTCAGGGTTCATCGCCAAGGCACGAGCAATGGCGACACGTTGCTTTTGGCCACCGGAGAGCTGATAGGGATACAAATCAGCTTGTTCGGTGATACCCAGCTGCTTAAGCAGTTCGTTAACTTTTTGGTCAACTTCTTGCTTAGCACGTTTTTTAACCAATACTGGGGCCAATGCGATGTTTTCCTTTACCGTTAAGTGGGGGAAGAGGTTGAAATCTTGGAAGACCAATCCGATTTGTTCGCTGATGGCAGGGTCACCGATTTCGTATTCGTTGCCGTTAATTTCTACCTGGCCGGCCTCGGCTTCTTCGAGTCCGGTTAGGACTTTAATCAACGTTGTTTTACCAATTCCAGAAGGACCCATGACGGTTAAAATTTCACCGTCCTTGAGTTCCAAGGAAAGGTTCTTGAAGATGACATTGTCACCATATTGCTTGCTCAGATTTTTTAGTTTCATCATCTGCTTACCTCCAAGTGTTAAGCTTCTTTTCGCTTGCCCGTAGGGCGAGAGTGACAATGGCAATCATGATTAGGTAAACGACACCAACAATTAAGTAAGGAATGAGGGAAACGTCACGACTGGCGGCGATTGTTCCGGCTCGTAGAATGTCGCCCAATCCAATGACGTAGACAAGGGAAGTATCTTTGACCAGGTTGATAACTTCGTTACCAAAGGCGGGAACAACAATCTTGATAACTTGTGGCAGGATGACTTTGAAGAAAGACTGTGTCTTACTTAGACCAAGAACTTGCGCTGCTTCAAACTGGCCTTGCGGAATGGCTTGAATACCACCTCGGAAGATTTCGGCTAGGTAAGCGGCGTAGTTGATGATAAAGGCAAAGGCCACCGCGTTGAAACGGGAGAAGGTAATGCCAATCATGCCCAGTCCGTAGTAGACGAAGATTAACTGAAGCAGCAATGGCGTGCCTCGCATAATCCAGATGTACCCGTTGACAAACCAACGGAGCATGAAGTATTGAGAACGCATGGCTAATGCGACAATGATACCAAGCGGAATTGATCCGATAATGGTAACGAAGAAGACACCCAGTGTCATGTTTAAGCCGGACAGGATGGTCGGCAAGTAATTTCCAATTTCTGACATAATCTATTCCTCCAGGTAAATAAAAAAGCCCTCTAAGCACAGCTAGTGCTTAGAGGGCGATAAAGAACGCGGTTCCACCTCATAGTTGTCGAGTCATCGCTGACCCAACCTCAAGACGTCAAAGACGCCTAGTACGGTAACGGGTACAAATCGTTGCAGACTACTTAAAGTTCGCCTGCACGCTCCTAGGTGTGGTTCACAGAAGATCCATTGCTTACTCGCAGTCCTACGTAAGCTTCCTGAGAATGGAATCTAAAGCTACTCTCCTAATCGGTGCTTTGTTTTAAGGTTGGCTTAATTATAGGCAGGCTTTTTTCATAATGCAAGCTTTATTTAAACGAAAATATAAATATATCAATGGTTTTTGAGCTTTGTCTTTATTAAAAATAAATGATAAATCTTACTTTTATGATGTTTAAAGGACTTTTATGAGAGTGAAATTTTCTGTTGAATTTAGTAAAAAAATTTAAAAAATAAAATAAAAAGTCGCACTCGAATGGGTGCGACTCTTAATAATTAGTCTTTTTGTTGCAACTTTGAATGGCGAATACCATAAGTAAAGTAGAAGACAAATCCGATTACCAACCAGATGGTTACTGAAATCTTCGTGATGCTTGGTAGCATGAAGATCAAGACAATGGTACATAATCCAGCAACGATTGGTAGGAATGGGTACCATGGCATCTTGAATCCGTCATTCTTAATGTCCTTACGACGACGGAGAAGAATAATACCAAATGAGATAAAGGCAAAGGCAATCAATGTTCCAGCGTTAATTAGTGAAGCTAATTGAGCAAGTGGTACAAGACCGGCGAAGACGGCCTGAACAACAGTGGCCACGATGATGGCGTTTTCAGGAACACCCTGCTTCTTTGAAACCTTACCCATTGACTTAGGGAGTAGTCCATCACGTCCAAGGGCGTAAACAAGACGTGAACCACCGATGAACATCGTCATCATGGCCGTGAAGATACCGAAGAGGGCACCAACAGTAATCAATTTGTTAAACATGTTTAAGTGGATAACCTGCATGGCAAAAGCGGCAGGATCATCGACACCAAGGTCCTTGTAGTTCACGATACCAGTCAAAACGAATGAGAATGATACGTAAAGAACAACGGCAATCGCAACCGTTCCAAGAATTCCACGGATAACGTTCTTTCCTGGATCGATTGTTTCGGCTGAGTTAGCGGCCAAGGCATCGAAACCAATAAAGGCAAAGAAGACAGTGGCTGCGGCAGTCAAGATTCCACCCATGCCCCATGGAGCGCCATGGAATTCTGATGGGTAGAATGGGGCATAGTTGTCAGATTTCACGTAGAAGATACCAACAGCAATGAAAAGGATGATGATGGCAACTTTAACAACAACGGCAAAGTTTTCGACCTTTGTTGACATCTCAGAACCGCGCATAATGATAGCTGCGATAACAAGCACAATCACAACGGCAGTCAGGTTAATAACCCCACCTTCCATTGGACCAGCCTGCAATGCCTTTGGTAGGTTAATTCCTACCGCAGATAGCAGGTTGTTGTTGAAGTAGGCGGCAAATCCGGTTGCTTCGGCTGATACAGCCAGGAAGTACTCTAGAATCAATGACCAGCCTAAAATCCAACCGACGATTTCGCCGTAGACAACGGAACCGAATGAGTAGGCTGAACCGGCAACGGGCATGGCTGATGAAAATTCGGCGTAGGCCATTCCGACCAAGCCAGAAACCAGGGCCGCTAACAAGAAGGCGATGGCAACGGCTGGGCCAGCGTGGGAAGCCGCTTCGTTACCTGGCAAAATGAAGATACCAGTACCAATAACGGCACCAATACCAAGACCAATCAGGTCCTTTGTGCGAAGTGTTTTCTTCAGTTTTGAATCAGCTTGCATATAGGATGCAACGGATTCTTTCTTAAAAATATTCATGTTAGAATACCTCTCTTATTGATACTAACTAGCATAATTGATAAACTACGATAAGTAAAATTAATAAATAAAATGTATACATAAGGAAAAACGATAGATAATGAACCGACTCTTAGTACTTGAAACCATCATTGAAATGAAGTCCTTTACCAAGGCGGCCGAAGTGCTGGGTTACACACAGTCGTCTGTTTCACAGATGGTGGCGGGGATGGAAAAGGAGTTTGGCATTCAGATTTTAAAGCGCTCCCGAAACGGGGTTAGTTTAACTGCCGAGGGCCAGGAAATCTACCCCTACGTTGTGCAGGCACTGCGCCAGTATCAGGCTTTAGAAGAGCGGGCGGCCTCATTAAAGGGGTTGAAAACCGGAACGGTTCGAATCGGAGCGATTACCTCGGTGTCTTGTTACTGGTTGCCCGCGCTCTTCAAGCGTTTTCAAGAAAAGTACCCAAACATTGAGTTCGTTCTGCAGCAGGGTGATTACGGGATGATTCGTACCTGGTTGAAGAATGGGGAGGTCGACTTTGGATTAATGACCGCAAATTACGGGGATGGATTTAACAAAGTCGTACTGCATGAAACTGAGATGAAGGCCTTTTTGCCGGAATGGCATCCTTTGGCCAGGCAGGACAAGGTGGCGATTGAGCAATTAACCAATGATCCTTTTATTCTGGTTGAAGGAGGGGGCTACGCTGAACCGCTGGTTGCCTTTGAAAATGCGGGACTGGAGCCAAACATCCGCTACCGAATTCAAGATGATTACACAATCATGTCTATGGTAGAGGCCGGATTGGGAATTTCGATTCTATCCGAACTCGTTTCTTCTCGAACGAATTTTAAAGTGGTGGCGAAAGAAGTGATTCCTAAAATTATGCGCCCCATTGCCATTGTTTACCGTGAAAAAGCCAGTATTCCGATTGCCAGTCAGTATTTCATTGACTTTTTAATTAAAAATGAGGAAAAGCTACAATAGAAAAGAGCAGTGCAATGAGCACTGCTCTTTTTATTTTTCATCAATAAAGAATGTGTCCGGTAACAAGTTGACAAAGTGTTCAGCTAATTCCTTTGCAGGCTGCTTTGCCCCAGTCTGTAACCAATGGTAGAGAACGGAAGTTAATGCGCCAGAGTAGAAGGGGAGTTTGTATTCGTCTTTCCATGGGAATGGGCTATCAATACCGTTGCGATTCGAAAATGTATCAAAATAGTCGAAGGCGTAGGAAGCCAATCCAGATTGAAAGAGAAGAATGAAACGTGATTTTTCCCTTGCAAGAACGTTAAAAATATCAGCGATTTTTGCAGCTGCCTCTCCTCGTGTCCAAACGGTTGGGATGCTTGGCTCCTGGTCCTTACCCAATAATTGATCTAGATAATAATTTAGAATATCTTCTTTACTTGAAAAATTACGGTAGTAAGAAGCTCGGGCAACCCCAGCCGTTTTAATGAGTGAAGCGACTGGAATCTCCGACAGTGGACGACTTTCGAGCTCTTTGAAAAGTCCTGTTACAATTTGATCCTTCACGCTTTGTTTCGTTGTGGGTAGGGCCTCTGACATTTTTGTACTCCTTATTTTTTCTTAGTATAACAGAAAAAATAGAATGATACATATTGACTCATTTTTAGATAAGGAGTATATTGATTTTATTCATGAGACATTATGCATCATTTTCTAAGGAGGATAAAATGACGAATGAACAAAAAAGGGAGCGAAAGGGCGTTCTAGCCGTTATGATTGTCGCGGCAATCGCTGGTGCACTCATGCAGACATCGCTTGGAACAGCCCTGCCAACGTTGATGAAAGCTTTTGATATTGATTTGGCAACGGCACAGCAAGCTTCGACCTGGTTTTTGTTGGTGAACGGGATGATGGTACCGCTATCCGCCTATTTAGCAACAAGAATTAAGACACGAACCCTGCACCTGGTGGCTTATCTGCTACTACTTGCGGGTATCCTAACGAGTATGTGGACACCCGAAAATGCGGATTTTTGGTGGTTGTTTCTAGCGGGTCGAATCCTAGCGGCCATGGCTGTTGGTATTATGTTGCCACTTTCTCAGATTGTGGTACTGAATATGTACGGTAAAAACGAGCGTGGTGCAGCGATGGGAATGCTTGGTTTGGTCATTGGCATGTCGCCTGCCATTGGTCCGACTTTGACGGGCTGGATTTTGGATAAGAATCACAGTATCTTGGGGCGGACATTATCAGATTCATGGCGTTCGATGTTTGTGATTCCACTCATCATTATTCTCATTGCCATCGTACTGACACCATTTTTGATGAAAAACGTGGTGCCAAACAAGAAGATTTCCTTAGATGTGCCTTCTGTTCTCTTTTCAACGGTTGGTTTCGGTCTATTCTTATGGGGCTTCACCAACGTGGCTAGTTACGGTTGGGCTGATTTTGGTTCAGTCATTGCGCCAATTGCTATTGGGGCATTGGTATTGCTTGCCTTTGTGTGGCGTCAGCTGAAACTTCGAGTGCCATTCCTAGATGTGCGGGTTTTTGCAAACAAGAACTTTACCCTTTCAACAATCGGGTTATTGTTAACCATGATGGCTATGTTTGGTGTCGAAATGATGCTGCCAACCTATTTGCAAAATGTACGCGGTATGTCACCACTTAAATCTGGAATAACTTTAATGTGGGGAGCCCTCTTCATGGGATTCCTATCGCCAGTTGCCGGGGCTTTGTACAATAAAGTCGGTATCAAGAAGTTGGCATTCATCGGCTTCTCAATGCTTACGTTGGGAACATTGCCCTACCTTTTCCTAACGGCCGAAACGCCCACTATCTTGATTTCAGTTTTGTACGCCATTCGAATGGCTGGGATTGCCTTGACCATGATGCCGTTAACAACTGCTGCAATGGCAGCGCTGCCAGATGATAAGAACGCGGATGGAACGGCTGCGAATAACACTTTAAGGCAGGTATCAGCTTCAATCGTGGTTGCGGTGTTAACATCGGTTGTTCAAAACATTGTGAATACTAAGCGACCAAGCCATTCGTTGAAATTGACCGATCCGCTTCAATACGCGGATATGGTACTCAATGCCTCACTCGATGGATTTCGCGTGGCCTTTCTGATTTCAATGGTGATTGCTCTATTAGGAATTATCCTAACTTTCTGGATTCAAGGTAAAAAGGAGGATGATGAATGTTAATTTGGATGATTGCAGTCTTGGTTGTGCTAGCCTTTTTCTCCTGGTTCTTTGTTCATGGACGGTTGGTACAGATTATCGCGGGTACGACTTTTTCACTATTAGCTATCGCTGCGGTGATTTTGCTGACCTTAAACATGGGGCAACATTTTGGTATGGAAAAGTCAGTGACGACAACGAGCCATGAGGTATACTCTGTGCTGCTCAATCAATCAGCTGTCAAGGCCGTGGCTGTGAAGCAGATTGGTGATGGGAATTATGTACTTGTTTATAAGGACTACGAGAAAGATCAACAGCCTAAAAAGCATTTTGTTCCGGATACTTCAGAAGTAGTGAAAGCTGTTAAAAGTTCGGCTAACTATCAAAAGGCCGATGTAAAAACGGCTGAAGTTCAAACGAAGACGGTTAAATGGACTTATAAATAGGATTTCTATCGTTTCCTTTTTGAACAAAAAGAAGAGGATAATATTGTATCCATTAAGCATCAGTTAATTCTGCCGGAAAATTGGCAAGTGATTGAAAAATAGTGTAGAAAAAAAGCGTGTTGATTTAACACGCTTTTTTCGTTTTTACTTTTCATCCACAAAGATTTCTGGAGGAAGCATTTTAGTAATGATTGTGGCCATTTCTTTAGGTGTTTCTGGGCTATTACGCTTTAACCATTCAAACAGGACGCCTGGTAAAGCCCCGGTAAAGAAGGGGAGTAGGTAGGGGTTATGGTTCGGTAAATGACTTCTCTTTTCTTCAGGAATACTCTGAGGAATGTTTCGAAAATAGTCAAATAAATAAGAGGAAAGTCCCGAGTTAAATAATAGTAAGAAGTGTTCTTTTTGTTTTAAGAAAAAATCGAAGATATCTTCTAAATTATTGGTAACAGAATCCTTTGTCCAAGTGGGGAGTTGGCTTGTTTGCCTGCGTTTATTTAGTAACTCCGCAAGGTAATAATCAAGAATTTCTTCCTTGCTATTAAAGTTTCGATAGTAAGATGTACGGCCAACGCCGGCGGATTTAATTAATGAAGCAACTCGGATTTCAGAAAAGGGTGTTGTCTCTAGTTCTTTAAAGAGTCCTTGGACAATCTGTTCTTTTACTCGTGCGTTTTCTTGTTGACCGTAGTTCATGATATTTCTCCTAGCTACTGATAGGGACATTGTACCAGAAAAAAGAATTTACTGGTACATATTGACACAGTTAAATATCCTGTTAGAATATTAAATGTTAATAACTGGTACAAAATGTACCAGATAGAAATGGAGAAATATTATGGAAGCAAAACGTCCATATAACCGTGGGTTAATCCTTGCGGTTTTGATGATTGCGGCCATGTCAGGTGCTTTGATGCAGACTTCATTGGGAACGGCTTTGCCAACCTTGATGAAGGCCTTCAACATTGACCTTTCAACGGCCCAGCAGGCAACGACCTGGTTCTTGCTTGTGAACGGAATGATGATTCCTTTGTCAGCCTATTTGGCTAACCGAGTACCAACGAAAATCTTACACATCGTTGCCTACGTTCTACTTTTGATTGGTGTGGCTCTTTCAATGTTTACACCAGAGCAAAAGGATATGTGGTGGATGTTCGTGGCTGGACGTATTGTCGCTGCCATGGCCGTTGGTATTATGATGCCAATGTTGCAGGTTTTGATCATTAACATGTACAAGCCTGAGGAACGTGGTGCAGCCATGGGTATGATGGGATTGGTTGTTGGTATGTCACCAGCCATTGGCCCTACTTTGACTGGTTGGATTTTGGATAAGGATCACACCATCTTAGGTATGACCCTTTCAAACAACTGGCGTTCAATCTTTATCATCCCATTCATCATCATTGTGATTGCTACGATTTTGGCACCATTCTTGTTGAAGAACGTGATGGAAACAAAAAAGTTGAAGCTGGATTACGCTTCACTTATTCTATCTGTTGCCGGATTTGGACTCTTCCTTTGGGGATTCACTAACGTTGCCTCACAGGGTTGGGGTGACTTTGGACAAGTTATCGCGCCAATCGCAGCCGGTGTTATCCTTTTGGCCATCTTCGTATGGCGTCAATTGAAGTTGCCAGTGCCATTCTTGGACATGCGCGTCTTCATGAAGAAGGAATTTACAATTCCAACTGTTGCCCTCTTGTTGGCAACGATGGCAATGTACGGTGTCGAAATGATGTTGCCAACTTACTTGCAAAACGTCCGCGGCCTTTCAGCTTTGGATTCAGGTATCACGTTGATGTGGGGAGCCCTCTTCATGGGATTCATGTCACCAGTTGCCGGTGTTTTGTATAACAAGGTCGGCGTTAAGATGCTCTGCTTCTTCGGATTTGGTGTTTTGACTCTCGGTACTGTTCCTTACATCTTCTTGAATACAACGACACCAACGGTTGTTGTTTCAGTTCTTTACGCTTTGCGTATGGCCGGAATCGCTTTGGTTATGATGCCATTGACGACGGCCGCCATGGGTGCTTTGCCTGATGAAAAGGGTGCCGATGGTACTGCTGCCAACAACACATTGCGTCAGGTTTCATCATCTGTTGTGGTTGCCTTGTTGACATCAATCGTGCAAAACGTGATTAACAACAACACACCAAGCTCTTCATTGAAGACGACTGACCCTGTTCAATACGCTGGTAAAGTCTTGAATGCTTCAATGGATGGTTTCCAAACTGCCTTCTTGATTTCATTGATTTTTGCCGTAATTGGTTTCGTCTTTGTCTTCTTCATGAAGGACAACAAGAAGGAGGAAAAGTAACATGATGATTTGGATTATTGCCGGATTAACGCTTTTGACTTTCCTCTCAATGTTCTTGATTGGAAACAAGGTTGTCGCCTACACATTGGGCGGTATCTTCGCTGTCCTGACTGTCGTTTCAGTCGGATTGCTTTCAGCCAACATGGACAACCATTTTGGAATGGAAAAGACTTCTGTTACAACAACCACTCAGGTTTACTCTGCAACACCAGCACAGTCACCTGTGAAGGCGGTTGCCGTAAAGAAGATTGGCTCAGATAACTACGTCTTGGTTTACAAGGATGCAGAATCTGATGCACAAGCAAGCACACACTTTGTGCCAAACACAAAGAAGATTGTCGAAGCAACAAAGACAACTTCAAACTATGAAAAGACGAATGTTGAAAATGCTCAAGTAAAGACGGTAACAACAAAGTGGACCTACAAGTCTGACCTTTGGAAAAACCTTTTCAAGCACAAGAACGATGACAACACCGTTTCAATTAAGCACACTCTGCAAGTTTGCTCGTATGCTGATAAAATGGACAGATTTTATGCATCGTCCACTGTATAATTATCCCAAGACTAAAAAGGAAATCAGCACATGACTAAAAGGCCACGTTACTCACAGGAATTCAAAGATGCCATTG
>NZ_JACOFN010000019.1 GCF_028764065.1 Fructobacillus sp. CRL 2054 | reverse complement strand
GAACAGTGGACATTGGTTATCCCGGAAAGTGACATCAAAACAGCTGTACAAGTGGTGTCCATCGTTGACACGCCGTTTATTCCCCATAACACGCAAGTAACGCTGAATAATACTCGTCAGAACTTCTTGGATAGCTTTAACGCGAACCAACGAAAACTGGCGACTATTCAGCGGAAACAGGCGGAGAATAAGGGCGGAAAGCTCAATATTTGGACAGTTGGGAGAGTGACTTAATGGCAAGCGATAACTTAAACATCGTCCAATATCCAGATGCTGACGGACATAAGGCTTACGTTAAGACCCACGTCCAAGCAGTTGACGGTTTATCAGACGATTTAGCTAAAGCACTCGAGGCAGGAAATTATTTCTTGCTCGATTATGTGATACTCAAGTCTGCTAATGGTACTAAATACAAACTATTTGTATCAGACAACGGTGGTCTTTTCACAGAAAGGAGTGACGCATGACTTTTGACGACTTAGTTAGTCGATTAGAAAAAGTAAAAGATAACTATGATTTGGTTATCGATGGTCTGTCAGGAATTGGTATCTTGGACAGTTATCCGACTTTTGTTTTTACATATAAAAAATCAAACTTTGATGTTCGGTCGTTCCGCAATTTGTGGGACGATTTTTTGTTGGCCAAAAACAGGGTGAATTGGTTGATTAAACTGACCAACGAGAACGGTTTTGTTAAACCCGACGGTACCGATTTAGATACGGTTGACTTCACTTTTCCAAGCGATATTGATGATATGAAAGTCACTGGTTTTTATTCGTTTCAACTCACGAAGATGGAAACCGTTTTGGATCAGTTACTTCATATCCTAATCGACAATAATATCATTTCATCAAAGGTGGCAAGCGATGGCTGATTTGAATGAATTTATTACAAAGCAAGAGTTCATCGACGCTTGGAACAATACTGATTTAGCTAAATTAGTTAATTCGGGGAAAATACAGCAAATGCTCGATTTAGAGCAGACATTTTTATTTTCACTGTCCGATTACGTTAAGAAATCAGACCTACCAGACTTTTCAAAGTTCGCTTTAAAATCAGACATTCCAAGCAGTCCAGACCTATCGAACTGCGCTACCAAAACCGATTTACAGAACGTTGTCACAGATGTAAAGCAACTAACCACCATGAAAAGCCCAGACGGGTCAACGTGGTTGTTATCCATCAACGATGATGGAAACATTGCAACTTACAAAGTGACGACAAAGGAACAATAGAAAGGAGTTTTTATGGCTCAATATGCAAATATCAATAGCAATATTGATACTAACCAAGCGACTTTAATTACTGAATTAAATGGTCGTCAAGGCGATGCCAACCGTGAAGTTTATTTCTGGCTACGCGATGGCAAGATACCGGTTGATTTGTCAGCTAAGACAATCAAGTTATTCGCCAAAGACGCATCTGGCGTTGTAAAGGAAAC
>NZ_JACOFN010000018.1 GCF_028764065.1 Fructobacillus sp. CRL 2054 | reverse complement strand
ATATGTACAGGCATCGCATCGTCCTATCCTCGCAGCCAGCGTTCCGGCAACTACTTTTGGCGCTAAAGAGCTTAACTTCTGTGTTCGAGATGGGAACAGGTGGTTCCTCTTTGCCATCGACACGACACCTTTTGAGCTTTTACACTCAAAACTAAATAATCCTTACTTCTCTTTTTTCCTAAATAAACCACTCATTTGACTCTTTGGTTAAGTCCTCGACCGATTAGTACTAGTCCGCTCCATGCCTCACAGCACTTTCACTTCTAGCCTATCTACCTCATCATCTCTGAGGGGTCTTACTCTATTAATTAGATGGGAAATCTCATCTCGAGGCGAGTTTCACACTTAGATGCTTTCAGCGTTTATCTCATCCATACATAGCTACCCAGCGATGCTCCTGGCGGAACAACTGGTACACCAGCGGTATGTCCATCCCGGTCCTCTCGTACTAAGGACAGCTCCTCTCAAATTTCCAACGCCCGCGACGGATAGGGACCGAACTGTCTCACGACGTTCTGAACCCAGCTCGCGTACCGCTTTAATGGGCGAACAGCCCAACCCTTGGGACCGACTACAGCCCCAGGATGCGATGAGCCGACATCGAGGTGCCAAACCTCCCCGTCGATGTGGACTCTTGGGGGAGATGAGCCTGTTATCCCCAGGGTAGCTTTTATCCGTTGAGCGATGGCCCTTCCATGCGGAACCACCGGATCACTAAGTCCTACTTTCGTACCTGCTCGAGTTGTCTCTCTCGCAGTCAAGCTTGCTTTTGCCTTTACACGCAGCAGATGATTTCCAACCATCCTGAGCAAACCTTTGAGCGCCTCCGTTACCTTTTAGGAGGCGACCGCCCCAGTCAAACTGCCCACCAGACACTGTCCTCGACCGGGATAACCGGCCAGAGTTAGAATGTTCATACAACGAGGGTAGTATCCCACTTGGCGACTCCGACTAGACTAGCGTCCAATCTTCAACGTCTCCTACCTATGCTGTACAAGCAGCACAAACATTCAATATCAAGCTACAGTAAAGCTCCATGGGGTCTTTCCGTCCTGTCGCGGGTAACCCGCATCTTCACGGGTATTTAAATTTCACCGAGTCCCTCGTTGAGACAGTGCCCAAATCGTTACGCCTTTCGTGCGGGTCGGAACTTACCCGACAAGGAATTTCGCTACCTTAGGACCGTTATAGTTACGGCCGCCGTTTACTGGGGCTTCAATTCATGCCTTCGACTTGCGTCTAAGCACTCCTTTTAACCTTCCAGCACCGGGCAGGCGTCAGCCCCTATACTTCATCTTACGATTTTGCAGAAACCTGTGTTTTTGATAAACAGTCGCTTGGGCCTTTTCACTGCGGCTGGTCCGGAGACCAGCACCCCTTCTCCCGAAGTTACGGGGTCATTTTGCCGAGTTCCTTAACGAGGGTTCTCTCGCTCACCTTAGTGTTCTCCACTCGACTACCTGTGTCGGTTTGCGGTACGGGTAGTATATTGCTCCCTAGAAGCTTTTCTCGGCAGTGTGACGTCACAGACTTCGTTACTTTATTTCACTCCCCATCACAGCTTGTCAGTACAGGTAAAAGCATTTCACTCTTACCAAGACTTACTGCTTGGACACACATCCAATCGTGTGATCTGTTAGCCTACTGCGTCCCTCCATCGGTCAAACGCTTTATACTAGTACAGGAATCTCAACCTGTTATCCATCGACTACGCCTCTCGGCCTTGCCTTAGGTCCCGACTAACCCTGGGTGGACGAGCCTTCCCCAGGAAACCTTAGTCATTCGGTGGACAGGATTCTCACCTGTCTTTCGCTACTCATACCGGCATTCTCACTTGTAAGCGCTCCAGCAGTCCTCACGGTCTACCTTCGTCGCCCTTACAACGCTCTCCTATCGCGTGTTAACACGCCTGCAGTTTCGGTAATATGTTTAGCCCCGGTACATTTTCCGCGCAATGGCACTCGACTAGTGAGCTATTACGCACTCTTTAAATGGTGGCTGCTTCTAAGCCAACATCCTAGTTGTCTATGCACTATCACATCGTTTTCCACTTAACATATATTTGGGGACCTTAACTGGCAGTCTGGGCTGTTCCCCTTTCGACGGTGGATCTTATCACTCATCGTCTGACTCCCATTCATACATATCTGGCATTCGGAGTTTATCAAATTTTGGTAACCCGAGATGGGCCCCTAGACTTAACAGTGCTCTACCTCCAGTATGCTTATAATGAGGCTAGCCCTAAAGCTATTTCGGAGAGAACCAGCTATCTCCAAGTTCGTTTGGAATTTCACCGCTACCCACAGTTCATCCGAGGAATTTTTAACTTCCACCGGTTCGGCCCTCCAGTAAGTTTTACCTCACCTTCAGCCTGACCATGGGTAGGTCACCTGGTTTCGGGTCTACAGCATCGTACTATTCGCGCTATTCACACTCGCTTTCGCTGCGGCTCCGGTCTTTCCACCTTAACCTTGCACGATACCGTAACTCGCCGGTTCATTCTACAAAAGGCACGCCATTACCCATTAACGGGCTCTGACTTCTTGTAGGCGTCGTGGTTTCAGGAACTATTTCACTCCCCTTCCGGGGTGCTTTTCACCTTTCCCTCACGGTACTGGTTCACTATCGGTCACTAGGGAGTATTTAGCCTTACGGGATGGTCCCCGCGGATTCCGACCGGATTTCTCGTGTCCGGCCGTACTCAGGATACTGTCTGGAGATCAGGCATCTTTCGGTTACGGGATTATCACCCTCTTTGATAACGCTTCCCAACGTTTTCACCTAAATGCTGATTTGGTAACTCAACGACAGTCCTACAACCCCAGAATGCAAGCACTCTGGTTTGGGCTCTTCCCACTTCGCTCGCCGCTACTATGGGAATCGATTTTTCTTTCTGCTCCTGCTGCTAATGAGATGTTTCAGTTCACAGCGTATTCCTCTAGTAAGCTATGTATTCACTTACTAGTAACATTAAAATGTTGGGTTTCCCCATTCGGAAATCTCCGGATCATAGCGTACTTACCGCTCCCCGAAGCTTATCGTAGTTAGTCACGTCCTTCATCGGCTCCTAGTGCCAAGGCATCCACCACGCGCCCTTATTCACTTAACCACAACTACTAATAGTTGGATCAGTTTTATGAGTTGGTCATTTTTCAGACCTGCGATTAAACCGTTCTTTTTTAAAGAACTTGTGTTGTTTCTCGGTTTATTTAAGAATCAATTTCTTGATTTTAAAAGATTTTCTTGATTATTCAGTTTTCAATGTTCAAGCTTGACTGTTTGACCAGTCAATGGAGAATATCGGGATCGAACCGATGACCCCCTGCTTGCAAAGCAGGTGCTCTCCCAGCTGAGCTAATCCCCCGTACCTAATCGGTAGAGTAGACACACTCAAAACTAAACAAAACTTTGTAACAATTCAAATTAGCACCTAAGCCGCTGTAACGTTCCGGTTATCCTTAGAAAGGAGGTGATCCAGCCGCAGGTTCTCCTACGGCTACCTTGTTACGACTTCACCCCAGTCATCAGTCCTGCCTTAGACGGCTCCTCCCCGAAGGTTAGGCCACCGGCTTTGGGCATTACCAACTCCCATGGTGTGACGGGCGGTGTGTACAAGACCCGGGAACGTATTCACCGCGGCATGCTGATCCGCGATTACTAGCGATTCCGACTTCATGTAGTCGAGTTGCAGACTACAATCCGAACTGAGACGTACTTTAAGAGATTCGCTTACCTTCACAGGTTTGCTGCTCGTTGTATACGCCATTGTAGCACGTGTGTAGCCCAGGTCATAAGGGGCATGATGACCTGACGTCGTCCCCGCCTTCCTCCGGTTTGTCACCGGCAGTCTGTCTAGAGTGCCCAACTAAATGCTGGCAACTAAACATAAGGGTTGCGCTCGTTGCGGGACTTAACCCAACATCTCACGACACGAGCTGACGACGGCCATGCACCACCTGTCACTTTGCTTCCGAAGAAGACAGCCTAATCTCTTAGACCTTCAAAGGATGTCAAGACCTGGTAAGGTTCTTCGCGTTGCTTCGAATTAAACCACATGCTCCACCGCTTGTGCGGGTCCCCGTCAATTCCTTTGAGTTTCAACCTTGCGGTCGTACTCCCCAGGCGGGATACTTAATGCGTTTGCTTCGTCACTAAAGGGCGGAAACCCTCTAACAACTAGTATCCATCGTTTACGGTGTGGACTACCAGGGTATCTAATCCTGTTTGCTACCCACACTTTCGAGCCTCAACGTCAGTTGCAGTCCAGTAAGCCGCCTTCGCCACTGGTGTTCTTCCATATATCTACGCATTCCACCGCTACACATGGAGTTCCACTTACCTCTACTGCACTCAAGTTCGACAGTTTCCAAAGCCATTCCACAGTTGAGCTGTGGGCTTTCACTTCAGACTTATCGAACCGTCTGCGCTCGCTTTACGCCCAATAAATCCGGATAACGCTCGGGACATACGTATTACCGCGGCTGCTGGCACGTATTTAGCCGTCCCTTTCTGGTATGGTACCGTCACTGCTCATGCATTTCCTCATGAACCCGTTCTTCCCATACAACAGTGCTTTACGACCCGAAAGCCTTCATCACACACGCGGCGTTGCTCCATCAGGCTTTCGCCCATTGTGGAAGATTCCCTACTGCAGCCTCCCGTAGGAGTTTGGGCCGTGTCTCAGTCCCAATGTGGCCGGTCAGTCTCTCAACTCGGCTATGCATCATCGTCTTGGTGAGCCTTTACCTCACCAACTAACTAATGCACCGCGAATCCATCTTAAAGCGCTGCAAACGCAGCTTTTAACCTTGTAGCATGTGCTACTGGGTTTTATCCGGTATTAGTCACTGTTTCCAGTGGTTATCCCAGACTTTGAGGTAGGTTATTCACGTGTTACTCACCCGTTCGCCACTTACTTGGAAAGTGCAAGCACTTTCCGCTGTTCGTACGACTTGCATGTATTAGGCACGCCGCCAGCGTTCATCCTGAGCCAGGATCAAACTCTCATGTTAAAGTTTGAAGATTGCTCTTCGATTAAACTGACTATTTGTTATCTATCCGATAACGCCTATCCGTTTATTGTTTGTTACGAATTGACTTCGCAAATTTGTTAGTAACAGCTGTCAAAGCTGTTACTCGTTACAGATTTGTTTGTTCAAAGTTTTGTTCAGTTTTCAATGTGCTAACCCGATTGGGCAACTCATTTATTGTAACAGATGTTAGCAACTTGTGCAACAACTATTTTTATGAGTTTTGCTGGTGATTATCAAGCAAAACTTGATAACCGCTTGTCCCTCGCAAGGAACAATAATTAGTATACCGGCATTGACCCGTTCGGTCAATGCTTTTT
>NZ_JACOFN010000017.1 GCF_028764065.1 Fructobacillus sp. CRL 2054 | reverse complement strand
GGCATCTTTGAATTCCTGTGAGTAACGTGGCCTTTTAGTCATGTGCTGATTTCCTTTTTAGTCTTGGGATAATTATACAGTGGACGATGCATAAAATCTGTCCATTTTATCAGCATACGAGCACAACCACATCGCCTACATCGAAAACGGTGTCTGCTTGGCCTACGCCCGTCTCTTTAAAGAAAAGGGCCACCCCCACTTTGGTCGTGTAGCCACCGCCCTGGCCGCCCGTGGTAAGGGTTACGGTGGCGAACTGATTCGTCAAATCTTGGCCAAGTCCGAAGCTCTCTGGCCCGGTGAAAAAATCGAAATCGAAGCCCAGCACCAAGTTGTTGGCCTCTACGAAAAGTTTGGCTTTGAATCCGTTGGCGACACTTTCGTTCTCGAAGGCATCGTCCATCAAAAGATGGTTCAAAAATAAAGAAAACGAGCAGTCCCAACCCAATGGAAATGCTCGTTTTTTTATATTTAAATTATGGTTCCGGCTCAAAGAAGCGACCACCAGTGTGTTCGACCTTTGATTCAGAATAAAAGGCGTGCTTATCAACTTCGTGAATCGCCTCTCGTAAATCAGGCAGTTCGTGTTGCGTCACAACGGTTAACAGAACGGACTTATTCTTACCAGTGTAGCCACCGTGGGCGGCATCAATGATGGTAACCCCACGACGCATCTTGCGCTGAATGTGCTCACACATTTCTTCAGGACGGTCCGTCACAATCATCTCTTGCACTTGCTGTTGTTGCTTGTAGAAGACGTCGATGAAGTGGGCGGAAACAACAACTCCAATGATGGAGTACAAAGCGTACTGCCAACCGTAGGTCAACCCTGCCCCAATCATAATTAAGGCGTTGAAGGCCAAGTTAACCGATCCGACTTTGGTATGGTACTTCAACTTGAAGAGCATCCCAATAATGTCCAAACCACCGGTTCCAACACCGCAACGCAAGGCCGTTCCAACGGCCATTCCGTTCAAGCCACCACCAAAGATGGCACAGATCAAAGGATCTGGCGTCAACACCGTCTTCGTCGCAAAGACTGGCACGAAGAGCGCGGACAGGATAACCGCCAGGGCTGTGAAAATCGCAAAGCGCTTCGATAGCTTGAAGGCCGCAATAATCAACAATGGCAAGTTAGCCGCTGCAATTCCGACTGAAACAGAAATCCGGCCGTCGGTCACCGTATCGATTAACTGGGCTAAACCAGTGAATCCGGATGAGTAAATGTGGCCGGGCTTCCAGAAGTAATTCAGGGCGATAGCCAGGATAACACCGTACAAAACGGCGCCCATGAACTGGTGGTAATAAAAGTGATCTAATTTTTTATCGACTTTAGATAGCATGATTTTTCGCTAAGTTAACTTGGGCCAATGACCGTTAGTCCCTAGCGTTGTTTGACCAAATGGCAGCCTGGTCCTTGGCTGGTTCATGGCATAGGCATGAACTACCCTTATATTCTAACAAGACTAGGATAAAATTGGGAATAAAATTCAAAAATGTACCAAAAATAAATATTTGTCACATAAATAGGATATAAAAACGCTCCCTACCGGTCGCTAAAACCGCCGTAGAGAGCGTTTTGTACTTCAATTATAAGTTCACTTATCTTCTGAAGTTTGTTCGTCCGCTTCCAATCCCAATTCAGCTAATTGCTTAGCACCGACAGGTGTTGGCGCTTCGGTCATTGGTTCCGTGGCCTTTGAGTTCTTAGGGAAGGCAATCACTTCACGAATGTTGTCTTGTCCAGCAAGCAACATGGCCAAACGGTCCAAACCAAGGGCAATTCCACCCATTGGTGGGAAACCGTATTCCATGGCTTCAAGCAAGAATCCGAAAGCTTCTTCGGCTTGTTCGTGCGTGAAGTCCAAGGCACGGAGCATCTTTTCTTGGATGTCCATACGGTGAATACGGATTGAACCAGAACCCAATTCGTAACCGTTCAAAACCAAGTCGTAAGACTGTGCGTGGGCCTTGTGTGGGTCTTCCCCTTCATCAAGGTAGTGCAAGTCTTCTTCGTTTGGCATCGTGAATGGGTGGTGAGCTGCAATCCAACGGTCGAAGTCTTCTGAATACTCGAAGAGTGGCCAGTCAACGATCCAGGCAAAGCGCCATGGTGTTTCTTGGTCAATCAAGTTCATTTCCTTGGCAGTCAAACGACGCAAGGCATCCAATGAAGCGGCCACGATGTCGGCACGGCCAGCACCGAAGAGCATCAAGTCGCCGGCCTTTGCATCGGCTGCCTCAACCAAAGCCTTAGCGGCATCATCGTCGAAGAACTTGGCGATTGGGCCAGTCAAACCTTCGTCAGTCACCTTCAACCAAGCCAAGCCCTTGGCACCGAAACGTTCGATGTATTGACCAAGCTTGTCGATGTCCTTACGTGAGTAATGGTCGGCAGCACCAGGTACGGCCAAGGCCTTCACAACCCCACCGTCCTTAACAGCGTTAGCGAAGACTCCGAAGTCAGAGTCCTTCACAACGTCAGACAAGTTCTTGATTTCAAATGGGATACGCAAGTCAGGCTTATCCGTACCGAAGCGGTCCATTGATTCCTGCCAAGTCAATCGTTCGATGTCTTCGACCTTTAAGTCGTAGTTGACAACGTCCTTCATGATTTGTTGTACCCAGTGGGCCACGATGTCTTGAATTTCAGAAGCGTTCAAGAATGACGTTTCCAAATCTAGCTGTGTAAATTCAGGTTGACGGTCCCCACGCAAATCTTCGTCACGGAAGCAACGGGCGATTTGGAAGTAACGGTCAAATCCTGCTCCCATCAACAATTGCTTAAAGAGCTGTGGTGACTGTGGCAAGGCGTAGAAAGAACCTGGGTAGATACGTGAAGGAACCAAGTAATCACGGGCACCTTCTGGCGTTGACTTGGCCAAGTATGGCGTTTCGATGTTGATGAAGTCATGCTCTTCCATGAAACGGTAGGCAGATGACATAATCTTTGAACGAACGCGCAGGTTGTGTTGCATTTGAGGACGACGCAAGTCCAAGTAACGGTACTTCAACTTCAATTCTTCGTTGGCGTTGACATCATCTTCGATGTCGAAGACAGGCGTCTTTGAGTCGGCCAAGATTTCAGCCTTTGACACCTTCACTTCGATGCCACCAGACTTAATCTTGTCGTTGTGCTGTCCTTCTGAACGAGCGACAACTTCACCTTCAACGGCAATCACGTATTCGTTACGGGCCTTTTGAGCCACTTCCAAGGCTTCGGCTTGGTCAGCTGAGAAAGTCAACTGGACGATTCCTTCACGGTCACGCAAATCAATAAAGACCAATTCCCCGAAGTTACGACGCTTCTGTACCCATCCGGCCAAGGTTACCTTTTGCCCGATGTATTGTTCATCAACTAGCCCTGCATATGTGGTGCGCTTCATTATTCTGCCTCCTCTGCCACTAATTCAGCAATGACTTTTTCAATTTGTTCGCCGACTTTGTTCATGTCCATATCGGCTTGATGACCAGTGATCATGTCCTTCACCTTCACTTGACCAGTTTCAACCTCGTTATCACCAATTGTAATAACAAAGCGGGCCTTGCGACGGTTGGCCGCCTTAAACTGAGCCTTCATGGAACGACCGGCGAAGTCGAGATCCGCCTTGAAACCAAGGTCACGCAAGTTCGTTGCCAATTCCAAAGTCTTGGCACGACTCGCATCCCCAATGTGGGCCAAGTAGAAGTCCAAGCCAGCATCTTCCAAGTTCAACTGGTTTTGTGCTTCAAGCAAGGAAATCAAACGTTCCACACCAAGTCCAAATCCGATTCCTGGCGTTTCAGGACCACCGAATTCTTCAACCAAGCCGGAGTAACGACCACCACCAGCAATGGTTGCAGCCCCCTTCAGGTTAGGGTCAGTCGTCATCACTTCGAAGATGGTGTTGTTGTAGTAGTCCAAACCACGAACCATGGTCTGATCCACTTCGTATTGAATACCAAGGTCGTCCAAGTAAGACTTCACGGCCGCAAAGTGTTCCTTTGATTCTTCTGACAAGTAATCAAAAATCTTTGGTGCATCGGCGACGATGGCTTGGTCATTCTTATCCTTTGAATCCAAAACACGGAGTGGGTTCTTTTCCAAACGAACCTGTGAGTCCTTTGACAATTCCGCTTCGTGTGGCTTCAAAAAGTCAATCAAGGCCTGACGGTAGTTAGCACGCGATTCTTGGTCACCCAAGGTGTTCAAGGCCACCTTAAGGTCCTTTAGTCCAAGAGAAGACAAGAACTTAACGACCATCGTAATCACTTCGGCATCCAAGCTTGGTTCTGTTGAACCAAAGGCTTCCACACCGATTTGGTGGAACTGACGGAAACGTCCGGCCTGTGGTCGTTCGTAGCGGAACATTGGGCCCATGTAGAAAGTCTTGTATGGCTTTTCGTGTTCTGGTCCAAAGAGCTTGTTTTCAACGAAGGCACGCACAACGCCGGCCGTCCCTTCGGGACGCAAGGCCATGTGACGGTCACCCTTATCGAAGAAGTCATACATTTCCTTTGTCACGACATCGGATGTATCACCGGCTGAACGTGAGAAGAGTTCGAATGCTTCAAACATTGGCGTACGGATTTCCCCGTATCCATAACGGGAGAAAATCAAACGGGCCTGTTGTTCGATACGCTGCCAGGCGAGAACGTCTTGTCCAAAGAGATCGGCTGTTCCCTTTGGCTTTTGATAATTTGCTTTTGCCATGTATATATTATTGACGCCTATGCGTCGCCTCCATTAAGTTTCAAACCAGTAACCAAAAAAGCGCCCCTAGAAAACGTAGTTTCCTACATTCTCTAAGGGCGCTCGGGCGCGGTACCACCTTACTTTCGTGTGCATGCACACGCTAGGTATCCTTAACGCGGATAGACGGCTGGGTTAACAGCGCCTCTATAGGTGTCATGAACAAAGCCTTGCCTGACTCTCAGCAACCGTCAGGTCTCTTTTTCAAGGATTTTTGCTCTTTCCCTTTTCATCGGTTATTCGTTGCTCTTATTGTATTGCAGTTTTAAGGGCCCTGTCAAGAAAAATGACAAGTTAAGAAGACTTTTTTCACCAAGTACTCATTACCAGTCGTTCTATCGTTATAATAGAGAAAGCAAAAAGGAGCAACCATGCAGCGAATTCTACATAAACTACAACATGATACCCTCTTTTTATTCACAACGGCACTCGTCCTACTCTGCGCGTGCTTCGGGAGTATTCACTTCAAAAACGTTTCCTGGGAAACGGTTGAATCCCTCCTGGCCCTCTTAGGACTGGTGACACTCCTTCAATCCTTAGGCTTCATCGAAGCCTTAGCACGCTTTTTTATTGAAAAGTCTAAAAACACCCGTGATCTCGTCACCGCTATCTTTCTTCTATCATTCTTCTCCGCCATGGTCGTCACCAATGACGTCGCCATTCTAACCATTGTTCCACTGACTTTTGCCATGGCTAAAAAGGTGATTTTTCCCACCGTCAAAGTCGCTTCGCTGGCCACCGTTTATGCCAACCTTGGTTCAGCGATTTCACCCATCGGGAACCCGCAAAACATCTTCCTGCTGGCTCACTACCACAACAGCCCGATTGACTATCTCATCCCCGCTGCTTTATTGGCACTACTCGCCTTAGTCTCCATGCCAATCTTTATCAGACGAACACCAAACCGTCAGCTACCAGCCATCCAGAAGAAATCCGTCATCAGGGAAATGAAGAAGTGGCAGTATTACTTACTGGGCATTACTACCTTGCTCATTCTAGCCATCTTAATTAGCCACCATGGTATTTTGCTGGCCCTCGTCCTGACCGTGCTACTACTCGCCTACTACCATCCCCGTTCCTTCCAAGAAGTCGATTACGGCGTGGTTCTCTCCATCATGAACTTCTTCCTACTGGTTGGCGCCATCACGGCCATCCCCTTTATCAAGGAAGGGCTCACAACGATTGGCGAGCATCCCCTCCAATTGCTTGGGACTGGAATCCTGCTTAGCCAAGTCATTTCAAACGTTCCCGTCGCCGCCCTGCTCGCACCCCTGACCTCTCACGCTGGTATCCTCTACCTGGCCGTTTCAGTCGGTGCATTTGGAACACTGATTGCCTCATTAGCGAACCTCCTAGCCTTCCGCCAGGTCAAGGCCAACGCCATTGCCCGAGTTCGCCAGAACTTCATCCTGCACTTCACCTACTACAACGTGATTTTTTTGGTACTTGGCTCATTGCTAGCCGCCATTTATGTCATCTTTATTTAGTCAACAAAAAAGGAGCTTCCAAGTGGAAACTCCTTTTTCCGTACTTATTTTGTCGTTTTTTCTGGGCCCAAAATCTGACGCACCCGCTTCTGCAAAGCTGGCACAACATCCTTTTCATACCAAGGGTTCTTGGCCAACCAGATGTTATTACGTGGGGATGGGTGCACAATTGGGAAGTACTTTGGCCAGTACTCCTCGTAGTTGCGAATCGTATCCGTAATCTTGGCCGATGACTTTTGATGCAAATAGTAATGCTGCGAATAGGATCCAACCAGAATCGTCAACTGACGGTCGGCCATTTGGTCGAGGAGTTGGGGATGCCACTTCTCAGCAATTCCCTTACGTGGTGGCTTATCTCCAGACTTCGCCTTACCAGGGTAGTAAAAGTCCATTGGAATAACGCCAATATCACCGGAGTCGTAAAACTCTTCCTTAGATACCCCTAACCATTCACGGAGTCGGTCACCAGAGGCATCGTTCCACATAATCCCTGTATTTTGCACACGCAATCCAGGCGCCTGACCAATAATGACAATTTTAGCCGTTTTAGGCGCATTAAAGATTGGATTCCAACCTTTATCCGTGAACTCCTTGTTCATCGGATCCGCTTTAATTTCATCAAATAGTGACATAACGTCCCCCTTTATCTCTTATTTCAGAGCCGGGTCTTTAGCCTGTGCTGCCGCGTCCACTGCCGTCTGCTTGAAGTAGACTTTATCCGCATTATTATATAAAACATCCGCTAGTTCTTCGCCATCAAAGAGTTCCGATGCCTCCAACCAATTGGCCAAATTCTCATAGGAATTAAAGGTAGCCGACCATGGCGAGTCCGTTCCCCAAATTAAGCGCTTAGCCCCCAAGACTTCCTTAGCCAAAGCAACCGTCTGCTGGCACTTAGGGTATGGAAAAGTCGTATCGGCCTGAATATCTTGAATAGCCGATAAATCAACGTAGAGATTTTCATGTTCCTTAAAGAGTTCCAAGGCAGCCCTCAAACGGTTCAAGTGCTCTTCCGAAGGGAAGGACAAATGACAAACAACAAAGTCCAGCTTTGAATACCGTGCTGCCAAGTTGGCAATCGCTTCCGGCTGATAGGAAACCTGGTCATAAGAACCATAGTCGACTGTCACCGTGAAGCCTGGATAATCCGCCAAGTAGTGGAAGATTTGCCCTACTCGAGCATCCGTATCCAAGCGGAAAGGTGTATTGCCATGGTAACCGTGCAAGCCGCCACCCTGAGAAATCTCAAACTTAATGGCGCGAAATCCCAGTTCTTCAACATGGCGCTTCACGATTGCCATCGCATTGTCAGCAAATGGGTCAACCGAGAAAGCCCCAATAAAACGTTCTGGGTACTTCTTAATCATTTGGTAGCTGTAGTAATTTTGGTAGCCATTCAAAGAACCTTGAAGCAAAACAGCCTTTTCAACGTCAGCCTTATCCATCAGTTGCATGGCTGCTTCCGCTGTAAAGGAATCATCCCCAGAGCCTTCTGGGATCAACTGAATAACAGTCCCATCATCCCAGATGGCTTTCCCATCACCTAAAGCATTCAAACGGCCCTTCCCGTTCAAACCGGCAATGTTGCGGACTAAGTGTAGGTGTCCATCAATTTTCTTCATGAATGCCTCCCTAGATAAATTCAACTCTATTGTACACTTTCTAAGCTAATCTGTTTAGATAACAAAAAGCCCTACTAGTGTTCTCGCCAGTAGGACTTTTTAACTTACTTATGAAAAATAAGCCGCGTTCAGAATTAATACCAACGCACCAATTCCAAAGATTACCGTTCCCCAGAATAACTGAGAAATGACCGAACGGTCACCGAAGTACAAGCGCAGCAGTGGCGCTGTACTTCCAAAAATCAGCACAATAATACCAACAAATACAAGGCCGAGGCCGATGAGTGATAGCATGAATGGAATCCTTTCATCCGTCTAGTCTAAGAAACGGTTACTAGTTTATGACTGTGCCAAAATCTCAATACTGTCTTCTGCTAATACATGACCCTTCATGGCCTTCATTAGCTCGTTCAAGTAAAAGCCATTCGACAAATCCAACTTCTTATCAAGAGCAAAGACCGTCAAAGTATAATCGTGATCACAGTTAGGTGGCATTGGGCCACCGTAATGTTGAGTAATGTTCACACCATAGTCAGGATAGAACTTTGAACCAAAGCTATTCTGCCCTTGAATCAAATTCGCATCCTTTTGAGAAGCATCTTCGGCAATTGACGTAACTGGCCCAAATCCCATGGCCAACCAGTGAATGAATGGGAATCCGCAAACCGGAACCGCATCATAATCGATTAAGGTAAGGGCCAGGTCCTTCGTGCCTTCTGGCAATTCATCAAGTTCAATTGGAAATGAGCAAACGGGGATGCCAGATTGGCGGAATTCTTCCGGTGCAAACTTACCGTACTTATCAGGTAAGTAGCCGGAGTATTTTTTAATCTTCATCGTTCCCTCCTTTAGTATTTCTAATACTATTCTACCAACATTGCCTAACTAAGTTAAGTAAACAAAGGCCACGTAAGAAACCGTTCCCACCAAAATGGAAAGTAGCATGTTTTTCTTATAAATGTGCACACCGACAGTCAATAGGCCAGCAATGGCTGCTAAGAAAGTATCATAGTTCGGATGAAGCAGCTGCGTCTTGTAGCAGTAAACCACCAGAATACCAAGAATGGCAGGAGGTAAATTATCACCTAAGTAGCTAACAAAAGCAGGCGTTGGCTTCTTACTGTTAAAAATCACAAAGGGCAAAAATCTGGAAGCCATCGTGGTCAAAACAGCAATGGCGATCGTACAAATCTGTTCATTCAATGTCATAGTTGCTGCTCCTTTCGATAGCGGATGTAAAGAACCCCAACCATCAAAAGCATTGAAATTGGTAGGAAGTATTCTAAACCAAAAATAAAGAGTGAAGCAAGAGCTAATACAATACCAGTTAACGAGTTAAAGTGCTTCTCTTCATTGACGTACTGATCCATGAATAGCACGATAAAGAGCGCCACCATGACAAAGTCGATTCCCTTGATTTGGAAAGTGATAAGAGAGCCCAACAAAGCACCTGCCATGGTTCCCATTACCCAGTAAAAATGGTCAAGCAGTGTCACGTAGAAATAGAATTTCTTCCTATCAACGTCTTCTGGCAGCTTGGTGGCATAGTTAATTGAAAAGGACTCATCAACCATTCCAAAGAGCAAGTATACCTTTCGCCAACCAGTGTTCTTATAACGCTCCAACATGGAGATACCGTAAAAGAGATGGCGAGAGTTAATGATGGCCGTTAGAAGCAAAACTCCCCATGGATTAAAGGCCTTCAGCAGTGCGTTCCCCACCACGAACTCAACGGATCCACCAAAAATGGTCATGGCCATCAACGTTGGATACAGGAAGTTAAAGCCTAACTGGTTCATGTACAAACCATAGGCCATCCCTAGAAAGGCAAAACCGGCAAGAATTGGAATTGTTTTTTGAAAAGCTAATTTAAATTCACAGTTCATTTCGTTCTCTCTTATCATGAAGTAGCACCGCTGCAACTTCAAATTTTTTCAATAGAAAAACTCTTAAAAATCATGAACGGTTTTTAAGAGCTTTATTAGTTTAATCATGGAAATTAATAATTCTTCCATAAAAGCGCTTACTAAAGTATTCTAACAGGTTTCAATTTTAATTTCATCGAATTCTTTTAGTTAATTAAAAAAGCAAGCACTATATAAGCACTTGCTTTAATTTCATTATTCTCTGAATGAGAATATTTGAAATATCGATTTGCTCGTATGTCAATAAGTTAGACACTTTTTTTACATCACTAGGTTCGATTCATAGGTATGAATCCGTTCATGATTATATCGATGGATATAGCGTGATATTCGCGTAACCAGCTCAAATTTACTCT
>NZ_JACOFN010000016.1 GCF_028764065.1 Fructobacillus sp. CRL 2054 | reverse complement strand
AATGGCATCTTTGAATTCCTGTGAGTAACGTGGCCTTTTAGTCATGTGCTGATTTCCTTTTTAGTCTTGGGATAATTATACAGTGGACGATGCATAAAATCTGTCCATTTTATCAGCATACGAGCACAACGCTTTGTTCCGTTTCCTTTAGGCTATCAGGGTCAACCCCATCGATTTCTTCAAAGAAACGCTTCTTATCTTCACCCGCTTGCTTCATAGCCTTCTTGGCTTCTTCACGATCAGCAACCGTTGGCTTTTGGTATGGCGCTTCCTTCTTAGGGTCAGCGAGACTTTCAATCTTAGAAAGGCCGTTTGTCAATGCGTCGCGAAGAGCCTGTTTGTTTTGCGCAGCATTAATTTCTGCCATCGCATCGTTCACAATCATCTCCAAAAGATTGCTTTGTTCCTTGAGAGACTTCGCATCCACGTGTTCAATCTTCTTCATGGCATTCAAACGGTTCTTAGCCGAAGAATCAATCGCATCACGGGCGTTTTGACGGTCAATATCTGAGATTGGTTGGTATGCCAATTCTAATTCAGGTTCAGCCACTGTATCCAGGGTAGCGAGTCCATATCTCAAGGCGGACTTGACTTCTCCCTTTGTCTTGGCAGAGTCAATTGACTGATTAGCGACGTCAGCGACCGCCTCCAAGCGAGCATCCTGTCGGTTCAATGAATCTTTATCCACGTGCTCAATGGCAGCAAACTTTTCCTTCTTCAACTGTAGGGCATTAGCTAAAGTCTGCTTTGCCGCAGCCTTATCAGCCGCCGTTGCCTCATCATAATCATTATTACGTACCGGCAACGCAACGTTCTTAATAGCAGTGATTCCTTCTTCCTTCACCGCAACCAACTGATCATAAGTCTTACTTTCATCAATTGAATGCGTATAGTCACTCACAAGGGCGTGAACCTTCGCGCTCTGCTCAGCCAAACTTTCAGGGTCAACGAAGTCAACCTTCTTAAACTCAGCCAAACGGTCATCAGCCGCATCCTTCAATTCAGTAATCGCCTTATCCTTTTCTTCTTGAGAAAGGTAGAGGTTACGAATCTTATTCAATCCTTGGTTCGTTTCTTGACCAATTTGGTTCAAATAATCTTGAAGGCTCTGCTTAGCACTTTCTTCTTCAGCATGAAGATAGATACCAGACAAATTCTTCAGGGTTTCATCTTGAATATCTTGAATGGCTTTGACATAGTCATCTTTTTGCTTATCATCTAAGTCCTTGGCATCGGTAATCATCAAACGATAACTATAGGCCGTGTCGTTAATCTGTTGGTCACCTTGCTGACGGGCTGCTCGGCGCATCGCAGCGTCCAAATCTTGACGAGTAATCACAGACTTTTGAATTTCCTGCATGTTCTTAACAGCAGCATCCTGTGCGACAAAGACGTCTTCTTCACTTTGAGCCTTTTCTAGGGCCTGGTTAGCTGATACCAACACATCGTCAATCCGATGAATGAAATCAACAACCTTTTCATCGGCTACCTTCGGCGTCAAATCTTGCACCGTTAGCTTAATAAAGTCCGCCTGTTCCTTAATATGGTTATAGGCAATCGTCCGCTTACGGTTCAAATCAACACCATCTTCAGCAGAACGTGTTGCGACAGCGTGTTGAATCACTGTCATCTTAGTTGGTCGCAGGGCGATCCGTCGACCATCAGCCAGTGTCATTTCACCGTTATAGTAAACGGTAAATGGACGATCGTAGATGGCAAAGTCATCGGCACTCGTCTTCTTTCCCTCTGGATCAACAGACTTCACTAGTTTCAAAGACTTCACGGCGTCCGTTTCATGGAAACCATTCTCATCAAGGAGAACATCCCCTGTAAAGTAATCAATCACACGGTCAAAACGGTCACGTTCTGCATAGAAATCTTCACCAGGCTTCAATTCAACTGTTCGATGGTCGATGTCAGAACCAGGAAGGACCTGCTTCACGCCATCAACTTCTGTCCACTCGGCCTTAGAAGAATCAATATTCTTTGTATTATATTCGCCCTGGTTATCAAAAAGTGAAATATAGGCACGCCAAGTATTAAGGTCCCCTGTTAACTGAGGGTTATCATGAATCTTATTGCGATCAATAACAATGTCTTTTCCAAGATTACCGTTCGCGTACTTCTCCTTCTTTTCTGATAGCATGCTGTTGGCATCAAGCGCGTTCATTGATAATGATAAACGGCCATCTGGATTAGGTGGAATCTGTCCCTTCGTCAAGACCTTGTTGGGACTATCATCAGCGT
Source organism: Fructobacillus sp. CRL 2054 (assembly GCF_028764065.1). GTDB lineage: Bacteria > Bacillota > Bacilli > Lactobacillales > Lactobacillaceae > Fructobacillus. The sequence goes on along the minus strand of NZ_JACOFN010000016.1, from coordinate 25,347 downwards.
AGCCAGCCATGGCCTTTGAATTAGCGGAATCCTTTCCGTATGCAGCTGCCATTTCTTCTGAAGACATGTTTCCCTGGTAACGGTTCAAATCGAAATTCAAGTAACCATAGGCACCACCAACAATATTTCCACCCCATGAAAGGGCGTTCATGAAGAATTTTGTCAGCATAATCTTTGCTTGCAAGAAGAGCGAGTCAAACTTATCCAAGTTATCCCCTCGAACGAGTAGGTACATACCACGAGGGTCTTCCTTCAAATTCGTCTTGATGTCCTTTGGATAAAGCGTGATTGGGTAGAAAGGACTATCCACTCCCTTCGTCTTCAAGTTCGTACCGTATTCTTCGTTAATCTTGTCCAATACAGAACCCATTAACAAATCAATCACGGAACCGGCATATCCAGAAATTGGAATACCCGCTGAAGAGGAGATAATATCGCGAATTCCAGGAATTCGGTTTAAGATTTCATCAACAGACAAGTTCACGTTGAAGTCTATTTGCGCACCAAACTTCGACTTATCCAAGTTCATCGCCTGAATAACAGTGTTTGGGTCGGTTCCCTCAGGTACTTCTAGACGCAAGTAAATACCATACTGACCACTATCGTAACTTTGATTCACAGTAGTGTCGATGGCACCAAAAGTCAGTAAATTCGTAATTGCTTCGAGCGTACGGCTCAACTGACCCAAGTAATAGGTTGGGTTAAGTAAGGAACCGTTCGTTGACTGAATCACCGCATAGAATGGGAATCCACCAGAGAAACTCAATGAATTATTTTCAGGTGTATAGTTTGTCTTCGTTCCCTTGTAAGGGGTTCCCATGATTGAAAGAATCCGGTCAGCGACATCTCGTACCAAAGTCTCATCGGTAATTAAGCGCATGTAAGAAACGTTTGAGTAATCGTTTTCCTTACCACCATAGCCAAAGAATGAATAGGATGGCACATCAAACTTCATCTCACCAGGCTTCTTAACGTACTCTTGGTTGTAATCTAACTGTCCCTCACCTGGATAGGCCAAGTTAGGTAAGAACCCGCCCAAAACATTTACCAATTCTTCATAAGAACTCGTCTTTGTCATTTCATACAATGGCTTCAGAGGATCATTATTTGGATTTGTTGAATAAGGCTTCTTAGCCAAATCATCCTTCACCGTGTCTAAAATCTGCCGGGCGACGTCAGCCAAATGCGCCTTATCTTCATCGGTCAATGGAATATCAGATTGTGGTAACGGCGTTTGATCAGCCTGGTGGGCATCCGTCAAAACTTTCGCCACATCATCACTAGTTGGCTGATTGTTATCGCCATCCAATGGCAGCACCTTGGCTGGTTTTTGACTATTCTTTGCCTCACCATCCAGTGTTGCAACCTGACTAGGCTGCTTATCTTGTTCACCTGCTCTTACCGCTAAGGAATCAACACTAGCCGATGCTGTACTCGCTACTGCATCTGAAACTTGCTGATTCTTCGGCTCCGAAACAACAGAAGAAGCCTTATTTTCCACTTGATTCTTTCCATCAGCAGTCTTTGTAGGTGAAAATTGCTCGTTTTGGCTTTTAACTGGCTGGCTAATACTTAAATCATCAGCAGCCGCTGTTACACGATGACGAGCATCAATCTCAGCAATACCAGTTGAAACAAAAACGGTGGACGCAATTAACCAAGTTCGCTTGGATTGCGCGATTGTCATTAAATTATTTTTCTTAATCATTTACGTTCATCCTTTTATTTTTCTTTTCGACGTCTTACCGAAAGTATATCCGAGAATATCCAAAAAATAAAATTAGTGAAAATTAATTTAAATAATTAAAAGATTATATTGGTATAAAATGTATAATATCTTTATTTATATCAAAAAGTCGAATTAATTGGATTATTTAAAATAAATAAAATATAAAAATCAAACGGCAATCCTAAATAAAAAATAAAAAAGACTGCCGCAGCAGTCTTTTTAAAAAGTAAAGAAAATTCGTAAAAAATTCACTATACCAATTTATTTTAAAATTATTTTTTAATTGGCTTCGCCCAGTACTGGAAATAGTCCACTCGGAGCTGACCGTTATAAAGCTTACGCTTCTTCGTTGCCTTTTGACCATAGACTTTTTCAAATGACAAATCAGAGGTCAAAATGTACTTGGACCAGTGCGTCAAAGGCTTGTAGAGCTCACCCATTGTCTTGTACAAGGCTTCGGCAGCATCCAATTCACCCAAACGTTCTCCATATGGAGGGTTAGCAACCAAAACACCCTGTTCAGTTACTGGATGCCAATCTGCCAAGTCCAAGGTTTCAAAGGTAATATCCTGTGACAACCCAGCGTGCTTGGCGTTTTCCTTGGCGATCTTCACCATGCGTGGGTCGATATCGTAACCGTGAATATCCAATTCTGAATCGTAGTCAGCCTTATCTTCGGCCTCATCACGAATCGTATCAGAAAGTTCATGGTCAAACCAATCCATCTTTTCGATGTCAAAAGATCGGGTCAAACCAGGCGCCAAATTACGGCCAATCAAGGCTGCTTCAATCGCAATTGTCCCTGACCCACAAGTTGGGTCGACAAAAGGTAAGTCCTTACGCCAGTTCGTCAACAAGATCAACGCTGCCGCAAAGTTTTCCTTCAAAGGAGCCGCCCCCTTTTCGACACGGTAGCCACGTTTGAACAAGGAAGGTCCAGTCGTATCCAAAGTCAGCATAACCTGGTCCTTTGAAATCATTACTTCCAACTGTGCGAAGAAGCCGTTTTCAGGCAAACGTGTGCGGACGTGGTAGGCCTCTTGCAACTTCTGTACAATGGCCTTCTTCGTAATTGACTGCACGTCAGGAACTGACTGCAAAATCGACTTATGTGAACGACCGGCCACTGGGAACTCAGAATCGTAGTTCAGGTAATCTTCAACAGGCAGTGCCTTAATTCCCTGGAAGAGTTCCTCGAAGGTCTTGGCTTCAAAGGAGCCAATCACAATTTTGACACGATCGGCCGTGCGTAACCAAAGGTTAGCGCGCATGATGTCGGCCTGTGTTCCTTCGAAGAAGACGCGGTAGTTATCGACGCGAACGTCATAGCCCATGTCCTTTAACTCTTGGCCAACGACTGATTCTAAACCAGCCGCTACGGTGACCATGATTGTATATTTCTTTTCCATTATTTTCCTTTATAATAAAACTTATTATGAACGTTTTTGACTTTTTCTCACTGACAACTTACATCGACCGCAAGACACCGCTCTACGGACAGGTAGACGATAATCGAGATAACATCCAGGCAATCACTTCCCTGCGCTTTCTTGGCGACGATAGCAAAGTCGCATTGGTGCTTAGCCCAAACGGTCGGCCACTTTCACTCGAACAGGTCCAAACCAGGCTATCACAAGTTGGTGATAAAGCCAGTTTTTACTGTTTGATTGATAATCAAGCACGTCCAGTTCTTGGCTTCCACCAGGACCATGACGGTAAAATTGTCATCAAATAATCAAAACAGGCCGAAGCAGCCCACTCCAATCTTATAAGTCATCCAACTTAAAGATTGGCACCGTTGGCTGCTTTTTTGCTGTCTGCTGACCAGGTGATTGCCGTCCTTGACCCCCCGCTGACTTACTTGCATCGTAAGTAACGCCACGACGGCGCTCCTTTGCCAGTTGCACCGCCTGGGGTGAAGTCAAATTCGACTTCTTCCAGTTAATCAAGATGGTCTCGATGTAACGTAGTGAACGAGCGTTGTTGGCAATCGCTTCTTGGATGGCCAAAATCATCATGTTGGGATCGAAGTGCTCGACATCGAACCACTGGTTGATGGTCTGCAATTCCATTGGTGACAGCTGACGACCAAACTCCCCCTGCAAAACTCGAACCACTTGACGCCGACTCTGCTCGCCGGCAGAGACAACCGGGTTATCCTGGTTTACTCGCTGACCGGCTAAGAGCTTATCAAAGAGCGGAGTAAAATCAAAGTACTCCTGCCGGTTACCAAGATTTTGGACCGTCATCAAATCGAGCTGAACAAAGCGCTTGATGCGCTCCGTCAATGCCTGCTCCGTGACTTTCATTGTCGCTGCCAAAGCGGCTAAGCTAGCTTGATCACCCTGCTTTTGCAAGCGGGAAATTTGCAAATAAATGACCAAATCGTCGTTATCCATGCCGATATCTCGGTAATGGCTCAACAAATAGTTATAAACAGTCGTCTGACCTGCGTTAATTAAGGCTTTAACACTCTCTTCCATATCAAACCTCATTTTCGTAGAAAAGCGCCCAAGACAAACTTGGACGCTTTTACTCTGTTCATTAAGGGCGTAGACGGTTCATTGTACGTGGGAATGGGATGGCCTCACGGATGTGTTCTTCACCCGTTACGAAAGTCACCATACGTTCCAAACCAAGACCGAATCCTGAGTGAGGAACTGAACCGTACTTACGCAAGTCCAAGTACCACTGGTACTCTTCAACACCCAAGCCGTCGTTGACAATACGTTCCTTCAAGTAATCGTAATCCGTGTCACGTTCTGATCCACCGATGATTTCACCGTAGCCTTCTGGGGCCAACAAATCGGCAGAAATCACGACGTCTTCACGTTCAGGATGGCGCTTCATGTAGAAGGCCTTGATTGCCTTAGGGAAGTTCACAACGAAGACGGGCTTTGAGAAGTGGTTGGCCAAGAAGGTTTCTTCAGGTGAACCGAAGTCAACACCCCATTCAACATCAAAGTCGTTGTCTTGCAACAACTTGATGGCATCATCGTATGAGATACGTGGGAATGGCAATTGCGTGTATGACTTCAACAATTCCTTATCACGCTTCAACATGTCCAACTCTTGGTCGTTTTCTTCCAAAACCTTTGTAATCAAGAAGGCAACGTAGCGTTCTTGCAATTCCAAAGATTGTTCTTGGTGGAAGAAGGCCATTTCTGGTTCAATCATCCAGAATTCGTTCAAGTGACGACGAGTCTTTGACTTTTCGGCACGGAAGGCTGGTCCAAACGTGAAGACACGTGAGAAGGCCATGGCCCCTGCTTCAGCGTAAAGCTGACCAGTCTGTGACAAGTAGGCGTCTTGTCCAAAGTAATCCGTTTCAAACAATTCAGTGGTTCCTTCAGGAGCAGAACCGGTCAAGAGAGGCGCATCCAACTTGATGAAGCCTTCCTTGTTAAAGAATTCGTAGGTCGCCGCGATGATGGTGTTACGAATCTTCAAAGTAGCGTATGGCTTGATGTGGCGAAGGTACAAGTGACGTTCGTCAAACAAAAATTCCGTTCCGTGTTCCTTTGGCGTAATTGGGTAATCGTGTGATTCACCAATGACGTCGATTTGATCAATCTTAATTTCGTAACCAAAGTCTGAACGGGCGTCTTCATGGATGACACCATAAACGTACATGGATGTTTCCTGCTTCAATTCCTTAGCAGTTTCAAAAACTTCTTCAGGAACATCAGCCTTGGCAACAACACCCTGGAAGAATCCAGAACCATCGCGCAACTGCAAGAAAGCCATCTTTCCAGAACCACGCTTGTGACGCAACCATGCGCCAATCTTTACGCGTTGGCCAACGTACTTGGCTGCGTCCTTAATTTGAATCATCGGAATCGTTTGCTCTGTCATACTATTGTGGGGCAAGCCCCTCCTCCTTCTATTATGTACGGCCTAACGGCCAGATTATCGATTATTTGATGAAGCGTTCAATTCGCTTCAAGGCTTCGTTCAGCGTTGCCTGATCCTGAGCATAGGACAAACGCAAGTAGCCTGGCATCCCGAACCCTTCGCCGGCTGGTAGCGCGACTTTTTCGGCATCTAAAAGCTTGTCTGCAAATTCCAGCGTCGACGAGATTTGCATGCGGTCCAAGACGTCTTGATCCACCTTGATAAAGAAGTAGAAGGCGCCTTCTGGCTTTACGGCCAGCGTCAAACCATCAATTTTCTCAATCAAAGAATAGGTCGCGTTCAACCGGTCTTCAAAAGTCTTCCGCATCCCCTCGACCACTTCCTGGCTCTCCGTGACCGCCGCTTCAGCCGCAGTCTGAGCCGCTGCCGTTGGCCCAGAAGTCATGTGCCCCAAGAGCTTGCTCATATTGGCAACCACGCTCTCATCGGCCAAAGCCCAGCCAATTCGCCAGCCGGTCATGGAGTAGGACTTGGAAACCCCATCCACGACAATGACTTTGGAATCAGCCAAGGTCTTCAACTTCATGGCAGATGTAAAAGTCGCACCGTTATAAACTAAGCGACCGTAAATCTCGTCAATCATGATAAAAACATTGTGTTCTTCGGCCCAGTTTAGCAAGCCCAAGATTTCCTCTCTACTGTATAAAATACCAGAGGGGTTCGTTGGGTTGTTCACCATAATCAGCTTAGGCAACCGGTCCAAGGCGTCCAAATCAGACACCCGTAACTTGCCTTGCATCTCATCGCCGACAGCTACAAAGTCTGCCCCGGCCATGTTGACCTGTTCGGCGTATGAGACCCAGTAAGGCTTAGCCGAAACGACCAAGTCACCAGGATTGACCAAAGCCTGCACCATCGCGTACAAAGCCATCTTAGCACCAGTCGTCACAACGACCTGGTTAACGGATAGCTCCTGCCCGGTTAACTTCTTCGCCAGGTCAACGATGCCTTGTCGCAGGGAAAGGGTCCCAGAAACCGGCGTATAAAACGAAGTCTTCCCCGTTTCAATGGCTGCAATCGCCGCCTGTGCGATGGATTCCGGCGTCTTGAAGTCCGGTTCACCCATTCCCAAGTTAATCACGTCTTCACCAGCCGCCGTCATGGCCTTCGCCTTTTTGGAAACGGCTAAGGTCGCAGATGGATGAACAGACTGGGCTAGGGTTGAAAATTCACTTTCTTTTAACATCGAACGCTCCCCTTAAATTCCGTTTACAGCACGGTAAATTGAACCGTTCTTATAATCCATGGTCAAATAGTTCAAGCTACCATCCTTGGCCTGGTATGAGATTTCCCAAACTAAGGCACCTTGGTACTCAGATAGGTTAGCGGAATAAACCTTCTTAGGATGGTAGTCAGTCTGAAGTTTTTGCTTTAACTCCGCCTTTGAAATCCCATTACCGTAATCAAAGACTTGAACCTTTCCCTTCTTACCGTGAATAATGGCGACCTTGCTCTTGCCCTTTTCAGAACCAAGAACAGCGTATGTTGCCCCATCGCGGTAATCAACCGTCATATCATGTAAATCCGTCAAACTGGTTCTTTGTGAAACGACCGTTTGGACATTACTCTCGGCCTTGGCCATTGGGCGCAAAGCCATATAAGCATAAAATGCAAAGGCTGCAAAGATTAAGACCGCAATCGTCACTAAAATGGCGATGAACTTCGACCAGGAAAATCTCTTTGGCCGGGCCATATTGACCATTAAGTTGTCATGTCTTTCCATGGTAACCTCACAAAATTTGCTCTACTGTTAAATATTATAGCAAAAATCATCCCCATACAGAACGAATTTCACGACTCTTTCTGCAAAAGTCCCCCAGTCTTTTTCTTTTTTAATAAAAATCTTTTCAACCCAACAACCACAAAAGAAAAAAGACAGTTTTCACTGTCTTTTTCAATCGATTATTTTACTTTCAACAGACCAACTTTAACGAGTCGTCGACCTGGATTTAAGATTTGCAAATCATCCTTCACCGCTTGTACTTGCTTTTGACTAAGCGAAGCTAACAATAGTGAATTTGAATTCTTCTGCAAAGCCACGACTAACAAACGTAAATCTTCCATCTCCAACCAGCGGTTTGCCCGTGGCAAAACCGCAACTTCAGGCAAAGGAAGACTCTGTTCAAATAGGTCCTTCAGGTAATCCGGTGTCACAACCAGGATGGATTGATCCTCGCCAGAGGCCTGCCAGGCAGCCTTTTTCAAGGGAGCCGACAAGTCCTGACCATAAACCATGTAGTCATCGCCATACTTATTAGACAACTTGTAGTACCAGTGCTTAACAGAATTGAAATCCTCGGCAACGAAAAGCAAGTGCTTCCGTCCCGCTTCAAAGGCTGCTTGAATCTGCTTGTCTTCGTTTCGTTCAGCCGACAAGACCGTCTTCAACTTCAAATTACGTTCGGCTCGCTTCACCTTTTCGCCAATTTCTGGCTGAGCAATGCCCCGTGGCACTGACTCTAAGAAAGTTTTCAAACTTTCGGGATAGAAGGACGAGATAGCAAGCAGCTTGCTGACCTGCTTCAAAAAGTACTTCTGGTAAAAGACGTCTTCTTTGACAGCAAAAGTCAGGTTCTGCTGGCCACGTTCATCATCAATCGTCCAGTAGGTTTGATCGATAATTTCCTGGTGCGCAGCTAGCCAAGTTAATTTCGAACGTTGCTCTTTCAGAGTCGTTACTAACAGTTTCGTGTACAGCTTCGTTTTATTTGCTAACTCAGAAATGGCAATCAAGCGGTCCAAGATGGCCTTGGCCGCCTTCAAAGCATCCTTTTCAGTCAAATTCTGATCAATCTTTTGGCAGGCCACCGACCAATTATGCAGGTTAACCTGCCAAACACCCCGTCCCTTTGCAGGTAACTGGGCAGCCTGATCAGCTAAGCGTGCCACCTGGTCTTGGTAAAAGCCAAGTGGCAAAGTCAATCCGATGCTATCCTGAATGGCCTCTTTTATTCCGACTGGCTTTTCCAAAATAACGGATGGCTTTTCCTTCCTTTCTTGGGCGGCTGTTAACTCACGTCCCCATGAAAAGAAGGTATCGTAGGTTGCGAGTACAACGTCTGCTCCCTTCGCCGCCGCAAAGGCGTTCTGGAAGACTTCGGATTGCTCGTCGGCCGCAACTTCTGATAAATCAGGATGGGAACGAATCCCACGTGGTAGTTCCGCAAAGGCAGCCGTTGGCGTTTCGGACAACCAAACCAAAATCTGTGCCTGCCAAAAGGCCCCACCCTTTTCACGAGCCCGCTTAATAGCCGAGCGGAACTTACTATCATCGAGGTAGCCCGATGGTTGATACAAGGAAACAAAGCATAGGCTTTGATTTGGCAGACGTTCTGCCATTTTCTTCAGCAGGTCCTTTTGGTGAACAATTAAGGATAAATCGTCCGTTAATAACCAGTTCGTTTTACGACGTTTCGTATAGAAAAGCGGCAACAAGTAAGAAACCGTCTTCTTCAACTGTGGGCTCGTTTGCCAAACTGCCACTTCGTGCTTGGAACTATCGATGAAGGCCTTCACACTGTTCATGACCTCGTTGCGCTGCTTATCAATTTCGAGGTCAGACCCGAGCGCAGCGACTTTATCAGAAATCGATACTGGATAAGCTGCTAACTTTTCAGCTGGTTTCTTATGGTCAAGCATGCGGAAACGGTGTTGCGTTTCTTTCCGCTTCTCAACCATTTCCTGTACCCGCTGGTTGACCATTGCCCCTTCAAAGGTCCCCTTGGACTTCGAAGCCATCTTCAAGAAGTCCTGGCTCTGGCGGAGCAGGTTCCAGTCAACTGACAAGAGCGTTCGCTTTGTCTTTTCTGGTAAGGCCTGGGCCTTCTGCCATATGGCTAACATCAAATAGGCCGTCGCTTCGGCATCAGCGTTGGCCCGGTGAGCCTGCGTCAATGGCAGATCCAGATAGTGGGTCAAATCAGATAGCCGGTAACCCGGCGCCGTTGGGAAAAGAATCTGGGCCAATTGAACCGTATCAATGGCCTGCAGGTCGAGCTCTGGCAAGCCGACGCGGGCAAACTCAGCGTTCAAGTATGGCAAATCAAAGTTCACGTTGTGAGCCACAAAGACCTGTCCCTGCAAAAGTGCCTGTAAGGATGGCGCCAATTCCTCAAAGAATGGGGCATCCTTTACATCAGCTGGCGAGATATGGGTCAACTGCTGAATCTTTTTATCGATTGGCTGAGCAGGGTTCACAAAGGAATCAAAGTGCTCCACGATTTTTTTATTTTTAACAAAAGTCATCCCGATTTGGATAATGCGGCCACCGTTTTCAACGGATGGTGAGGTTGTCTCCAAATCAACGATAACAAAGGCGGCTGATTCTTTCATCAGGACTCCTTTCAATACTCGTTAGGCCTTTATATCAATTAGATATTACGAAATTAATCCGAAATCTTCTAATTAAGATGAAAAGGACCGTTCGATGCCATTTTACACTACTTAGACCTGTGCGGTACAATATGTTTATTAATTGGAGTCTTTAATATGAAAAATCATAATATCGGAACCGGGCGTTCACACGCCAAGGCCATCCTTATTGGGGATCACGCAGTTGTCTATAATCAGCCAGCTGTGGCCATCCCCCTTTTAAATCTAGAAGTTTCCGCTACCTTTCAAAGTCTTGAAAAGGGTCAAACATTAATTTTGGCCGGCCAGGCAATCGAACTCTCCGAACTTGGTGCTGACCTCGAAGGTATTCGTCAACTCATCGTTGCCCTCTTGGAAGACCAGAATCTCGGTCAAAAGGGCTTCCTCCTTGAAATTGAGTCCATCATCCCACAGGAGCGTGGTTTCGGTGCATCGGCTGCCTTGGCAACCGCCATTACCCGGGCCTTCTTTGCTTGGCAGGAATTGCCACTTAGCGATGACCAATTGGCACACTATACGTCGCTAGCCGAAAACATCTCCCACGGTTCGCCTTCGGGCATCGATGCAGCAACTGTTTCAGCCGAAGAACCCGTTTGGTTTCAAAATAAAGTCTGTTCAACCTTTGAAACAGACCTCGATGCCACTCTCGTTCTAGCAGACACTGGTGTGCGCGGACAAACCGTTCGTGCTGTCAACATTGTCCGCGAGCAACTCAAGGTCAACTACGACGCTTCCTGGGCTGCCATCGAGCATTTAGGTAAGTTAGCTTACGCCGTAAAGGAAGCTCTAGCTGAAAACGACCCCGTCACACTGGGTCAGCTCTTCACTTCAGCCCACCAGGACTTGCAGGCCTTACAGGTCTCTCATCCAAAGCTGGATAAGCTGGTTTCAGCCGCTATTGATGCCGGCGCACTCGGTGCAAAACTAACCGGTTCCGGTATTGGTGGTGCCATGCTGGCATTAGCCGACAACGATGAAGAAGCAGTTCAAATTGCCGAAGCCTTGCAAAGGGCCGGCGCACAAGAAACTTGGATTCAACCGCTCTAAACCATCCCCACTACCCTGCCATTACTTTTAAAAGCAAAAGGAGCTTTCCATGTCGGAAACAAAAGGTCAAACGGCAATCGCCCACACGAACATCGCCTTTATCAAATATTGGGGAAAAGCTGATCCCATTTTGAATTTACCAACAACTTCATCACTCTCACTTACTCTAAATGAGTACTACACCAAGACTCGTGTAGAAGAAGCCGATGAAGACTCACTAATGATTAACGAGTTAAAGCAAGACAGCAAGCGCGTCCATGAGTTTTTGAACGTCTTACGAGAAGAAATGGGCGACTTTCCACCCCTCCGCGTCATTTCAGAAAACAAGGTGCCCCTTTCAGCTGGTCTTGCTTCCTCTGCCTCATCCTTTGCGGCACTGACGGCAGCCGTTGCGAAGCACAACAATTGGGACCTTTCATTAGAAGAACTTTCCTGCTTAGCCCGTCGTGGCTCAGGCTCTGCCACCCGCTCCTTCTTCCCTGACTTTGCCATTTGGGACAAGGGGCATGATGACAAGAGCTCCTTCGCCCACCACTACGACGTACCAAACCTTCCAATCGCCCTCGTTGTCTGCAAGATTTCCGGGACAATCAAGAAGGTTTCATCATCGGACGGCATGCGCCGAGCCCAAACCTCACCTAACTACGACGCTTGGGTAAAAGAGTCAGCCAAGCAGTTAGAAGACATGAAAGTCGCCCTACAAAATGCCGACCTCGAGCGTGTCGGTCAAATTGCCGAAGCAAACGCCCTGGCCATGCATGGTCTCAACTTGACCGCCACTGACCGGCGCTTCACCTACTTTAACCAAAACACAATGAAAGTCATGGAAGAGGTCAAAGTACTCCGTGCCAAGGGCTACATTGCTTACGCCACGATGGATGCTGGTCCAAACGTCAAAATCATCACCAGTCTAGAACAGGCCGAAGACATCAAAGCTTACTTAACCGAACGCTTCCGTAAAATTCAATTCGACATTGCAACTCCAGGACCAGGCATTTCCTATGAATAAACCTTTACACATCACCGTCCCCGGTAAACTCTTCTTAGCCGGAGAATACGCCGTTACCACGCCAGGACAACCGGCTATCATTGCAGCCGTTGACCGTGGTATGACGGTTGATATACATACGAATACAACAACGAATCAGATTATTCTAGAATCTGACCAATACGAGGCACCCTACCAAACGAATTGGGACAAGGTACAAGCGATTAGTACCGCCGACCTAGCAACTGGCTCATGGACTTTTATACGGGCAGCCTTAGCCGTCTTCCATCAAGCACAGCAGCAACTCTTCTCTGCCGGTGCCAAACCGTTACACACGGTGACACTTTCAATTCGCTCCACCATGAAATCCAAAGAAGGAAAGCTTGGATTGGGTTCTTCAGCCGCCGTCACCGTGGCCATCATTAAGGCCCTTCACGAAAGCTTATTGGCAGATGATAACCCCACGGCAGTCTTCAAGGAAGCCGCCTTTGCCCACTACTTAGTGCAAGGTTCTGGCTCACTTGGTGATATTGCCACGGCCACCTACAATCAATCCATCTTCTACCAAGCCCCAGCTTGGCTAGCAGAAAAGAAGGACTGGCAGATAGCTGACTATGATAACCTGGATTGGTCAAAAATGGATGTAACACCCTTAAACTGGCCAAGCGGTTGGACTTTTCAAATTGTTGCGAGTCGCCAGCCAGCTTCAACTCGTAAGGCACTGGCAAAGAACACCGACTTATCGGAGTTACTCCCTGCGTCCAAGAAAGCCGTAGAAGCTGCCAAATTGGCAATTCAGGACAAAGACTACGACGCCTTTAAAAAGGCCTTAGAAGCCAATCAGGAAGCGCTAATCACCACTCTTCCTGCCGGCTACCAAACCGAAAAGCTCGCCACCTTTTTATCCATCATCAAGCGTTTAAACCTAGCCGGTAAGATTTCTGGCGCCGGATTTGGGGATAACGGCTTTGTTGTTGGAGACGATGAGCACTGCTTACTCCCTGTAAAAACGGCCGCCCGTACGGCCGGCCTAAGCGTCATTGACCAAGATTAAGATGAGGAAAGACTGATGCACACACCCCAGTCCAATCGAAAAAACGAACACCTCTCACTTGCCACTAAGTTCTGGCGTGAGGGTTCCAATCCACAAGTGGGCGCCACTTTTGACGATATTCGCTGGATTCCAGGCCCACTTCAAGACATTTCACTAGACGAAGTGCAACCATCTGTTCAGCTTTTAAGTCATGACTTCGACTGGCCCTTCTACATCGAAGCGATGACCGGTGGATCGGAATCAACGAAGCGGGTCAACGGAGACTTAGCCAGCACTGCTGCCGTAACGAACATCGCCATGGCCGTCGGTTCCCAGTCCGTTGCTTTAAAGGACCCCAACCAAGCGGATTCTTTCGAAGTCGTTCGTAAAAATAATCCAAACGGTTTCCTCATTGCCAACCTAGGTGCTGACCACCCAATTGAAAACGTTCGGGCGGCCGTTAACATGATTGATGCCAACGCCATCGAGCTTCACACCAATGTCGGTCAGGAACTTACCATGGCCGAGGGTGACCGTTCCTTCTACTGGCTCGATAATCTAGCTACGATTATCGCTAAGTCACCGGTACCTGTTATCATTAAAGAAGTCGGCTTTGGTATGGGACCTGATTTACTCAAGCAACTCGACGCTCTGCATCCCGCTGCCATTAACATCGGCGGTGGTAACGGCACTTCCTTTGCCCAAATTGAGCAGGCCCGTGACCGAAAGAATGAAAATCCACTTGACCTTTCATCCTTCGGCCTTTCAACTGTGGAATCTCTCCTCGCGGCAGAAAAGGCGGGTATTGAAACCCCAATCATCGCCACCGGTGGTATTCAATCGGCCAAGGACGTCACAACAGCCCTCATGCTCGGTGCCAGCGCCGTTTCTTCTGCTGGCCACTTCCTTGACACGCTCATGCGTGACGGGCGGGCCGGTCTTCAATCCGAAATTGAACTTTGGCAGCAGCAACTCCCCCTCTACATGACTTTGCTAGGGGCTAAGAAGCCAAACGATTTAAGAGAAGCCAAGCGACTTTACTCTGCTGACCTAAAAAACAGTATGCAGCAATTCTAAGGCAATAAAAAAAGACGACTCAAAGCGAGTCGTCTTTTTATTTATCTTAATAAGTAACTTCTTTATTCAGATACTCATCGGTATCATCCCAATGAGAAATCGAATCCTTGGTACCAGTTTCTTCGGAACCCTTGTGCCAAGCAAAGTCGCCATGCCAGATTGACCGCTGCTCTTTATCCATTGCTTGAATTTGCTTCATCTCAGCATCGGATAATTCGAAGTCATCGATTTGTGAGTTAGCGATAATGCGTTCCTCATGAACGGACTTTGGAATGGTAATAACACCCATCTGGTAGTCAAAGCGCAAAATTGTTTGAGCGGACGTCTTACCGTGCTTATCCGCAATTTTCTTAACAGCTGGGTCCGTCAAAGCTTCACCTCCACCAAGTGGTGACCAAGCTTCCATGGCGATACCCAATCCGTTCATCTTGTTCAATAAGTGTTCCTCCTGAACAAGTGGGTTGAACTCCATTTGGTTGACCTGTGGCATCAAGCCATTCAACTTTTCTAGTTCAGCCAAATTACTTTCATCAAAGTTTGAAACACCAATAGCACGCGCCTTACCTTCATGGTAAATCTTTTCTAAGGCCTTCCAGGTATCAACGTACTTGTCATCCACTGGCCAGTGAATCAAAAGTAAATCGACATAGGTCAAGCGCAAGCGCTTCAATTGCTCATCAAAGTTCTCAAGCGTTGATTCATAACCCTGATCACCATTGTAAATTTTTGTCGTTACAAAGAGGTCCTTACGGTTCAAATGGTTCTCAACCAAGGCCTGTTGAATACCATAACCAACTCCGGCTTCATTTCCGTACTGCTTAGCCGTATCAATCAAACGGTAGCCATGCTTAACCGCTGTTCGAACAGAGTTAGCAGCCTGCTCATTCGATGACTTCCAAACACCCAGTCCAAAGACTGGCATCAAAACTCCGTTTGATAGCTTAGTTGTCTTCTGCAAAATTGTTTCTGCCATGAATTGCCTCCTTTATTTCTTCACCACCATTGTAGAACAGCCGGCCCGTCGATTTCAAACGAGCTTAGATTCATTGTAAGGGTAAAGAATAAATTAAAGTAAAAAGAAGGCCACCAAAAAAAATAAAAGCACCCAAAAACAAAAAAGGCAATAAAAAAAGCCCGCTTACGCGAGCTCCCCGACAGGTATCTGTAGGCCATGTTTTGTTCCAGTTAGCAGTGGGGACCACTAACCTTCAGTAATCATCTATCTAAGCATTAAAGCCATACCGAACATCATTTCAATTCACTAGTTCAGCCGCCCCTACCAAAGTTTGGGTTGCCCGCTTGTGGGGTTTACCTCGTCTCAAATTCTAAGCTTTCACCTAGAAATACGTTTCTATGGCACCTTCAGACCTATTCGGACATAGCAAAGCCTTAGTCTTTTCAGCCGCCGTCGTACAAAGTACGCCTGGGTTTATTTCTTATCCCAGCACAAACACTACACTCATCGCAGAGTGTGCGAGCATGGACCTTCCTCACACCGGATAACCGATGCGCAATTACTCAATACCTGCCAAAAGCCAAAAGGCCTTCAACCTATTTTATCAGATTTTACCAAATTAAGCTTGGTGATCTGTACCAAATACGGCACGTTCCAAGTTAGCCACACGCTTAATCAAATCAAGGTTCGTTGGCACTTCTTCCTTTGGTTCAGCAGCTGGTGCTTCTTCAACAACTGTTTCAGCTGTTTGAACAGGCGCTTCGGCACGTGGAGCAGTTGCTTCGTTAGCCAATTCGTTTTGTGCTGCTTGCAAAGCGTTTTGCAATTGACCAACTTGGTCTTGCAATTCCTTAATACGCTTAGTGAAAACCCCGTAATCAGAGATGATACCATCAAGGAAATCATCAACATCTTCAGGATCGTAACCCACGCCCATCCGCTTTTGCTTAAAGACGCGATCGTAGATATCTTTTTGTGTATATTTTACTTGTGCCAAAAGATTCACTCCTTTGAATTCATTCTTCGAATTACATTTATCATACCAGTATAAAAGCACTAGGGCAATACTTCGCCCCACTTTGGATGACTTTATTATTCCCAACTAAGATTAAATGAGTGCTAAATTTTAAAGATTTCAACCATTCCAGCGTGCTTCATTAACCGCTTCCTGATAATCGTTAGCGTACTCTTGCAAATCTTCCATGTCGATTCGACTGAGAGGGTATGGGGCCTTGGCTTGAAAAGTCTCAATTGCCCTATCATCGTATGCAGACTTACCTTCAAATTCCTTATCGTAAACTAAAAGTGCCCCATCGCTATGTTCTAAGATGAAGTCCTGGTAGCCCTGCAGCTGAAAAGGACCCTGGTAATCACCTTTATAGGTAGCAGCGTAAAAATCAGCATCACTTTTCGCCTTTGCTAACTTGGCTTGGTTGCCTTCCTTCCAGTTCTTACCGAAACCATCAAAGGGCACAAAGACGGCGACTTTTAACTCAGGATAATCAACCTTTAATTCACTAGCCAATTCTGCTGACCAAAGTTCGATACCTGGCTGACCACCGGTAATCAACCAGTCCATCCCCTGCTCAATCTGTTCAACTAACCGCTGCTTCAAGGCGTACTTAATCACCTTTACCTTAGGGTCGTTATCTTTAAAAACACCTAGCTCGTAGGAGCGGTAACCCGTTACCCAAATCCGACTCATGAAGGTAGCTCCTGGTCGTTGCTATCCCCACTGTTCTTCTTCGAACGGGGACGGTCTGACCGCTTACCAGACAGTAAATCATCCAAATACGAATCAACCGCCTTTAAGTAATCCAAGGAAGGCGTCAAACTAGGTCGTACCAGATAAGAATCTGCCACTAGCTCATCATAGGATATCGACTTATGCCCTTCCAATCGCTGCCAGGCCGCTACCAATTCCGGTGCTGGATACAAGTATGTTTCATCCAGAGTGGTAAATTTAATAAGAAGAAAACCAACGCCCCCCTGAGAAACAATGTTGGCCAGATGGTTCACCTGGTGCTCGTGGATGTTCTTCATTGGGAAAGAAGTTTTATTCTTCGTTTCCTTAGCGTCAAAGTCAATGTAGCGCCCTTGGTAAACCCCGTTGTAATCCGTGGTGGAAGGTTTCTGAAAGTAGGCCTCCGTAATTTTAGCAGCGGAACGAGCCGGATAATCCACCTTCACAATGGTGACGGGCGTGGGCTTCTTATAAATGACTGCTAAGTGATCGGCAAGATAGTATTCATTGGCCGCGTTGATTTCGTCTTCAAGGCCCATGCCACGCTTACCAAAGACTAGGCCGCGCTGTGTTTTCTTGCCGGCTTTTAATTGATTGGAAACGAATGAATTCCCGTGCGAAACACCCTTTGGATAGTTAACCATCTCGCCCTCCTTAACAGATTTTCTTTTTACATTTTATCACAGCCGACTTTTAACAAAAAAGATAATAGACAGTTTCATGAGAAAAGTCTTGACATTTTCTAATAATACTTTAATATATTGCCTATAATAAATAAAAAAACAGGAAGGAAAGTTGCCCCATGACTAAACTCACAGCCGAAGAATTGGATTTTGACAATCTCGACTTTTCGTACAAAGACCTTCCCTACCGCTATCAAGCTGAATACCACAATGGTGCTTGGGAGCCAGGGAAATTAATCACTGATTCCAATATTACGCTATCGGAAGCGGCCGTTGTCTTGCACTATGGTCAGGAAGTCTTCGAAGGTTTGAAGGCTTACCGTCGAAAGGACGGTGGCATTAACTTGTTCCGACCTGATCGAAATGCTAAGCGAATGCGAGAATCAGCCGAACGACTCTTGATGGCAGGTTACCCTGTACCAGACTTTATCGAAGCCGCCAAGGAAGTGGTGAAGGCCAACCAAGACTTCGTTCCACCATACGAATCCGGTGGTTCCTTGTACTTGCGTCCCATGTTAATTGCTACAACACCAATGGTTGGGGTTAAGCCTGGTAAGGACTTCATCTTCCGCATTTACGCCACACCAGTTGGTGCTTACTACCCTGGTGGCATGAAGCCAACCGCCTTTGTGACCTCAGAATTTGACCGTGCCGCTCACGGTGGTACTGGTCAAGCGAAGGTCGGTGGAAACTACGCCGCTTCCCTCCTCCCTGGAGAAGAAGCCCACCGCGCAGGATTCTCAGACGTTGTTTACTTGGACCCACGTCAACACCAATACATTGAAGAATTGGGATCAGCCAACTTCTTCGGTATTACAAAGGACGGCCAGTTCAAGACGCCAAAGTCGCCATCAATCCTACCTTCAATTACGAAGTTCTCCTTGCTTGAATTGGCCAAGGAAATGGGTATGAACCCTGTCGAAACACCAATCAGCATTGATGAATTGGATGAATTCGCCGAAGCCGGTGCCATGGGAACAGCCGCTGTTATTTCACCAGTTGGCTCCATTACCCACCAAGCTAAGAAACACGTCTTCTACTCAGAAACGGAAGTTGGACCTAAAACACAAGCTTTGTACGACCGTTTGATTGGCATCCAATACGGTGACCAACAAGGCCCTACTGGCTGGATTGTCGATGTACCACTCGACTAAAAAATTACTCATAAAATGACAACTCATAAAGAATTCTCTCTCATATTGAATCATCTCATAAAGAAAAATCTCTCATATCGAACTGTTCCTCATAAAGAAAAACCATTACTTAAAGGAGTTGATGCCTGTCATTCACATTAGCATCAACCAGTATCAAAACAACCAACCCAATTAGAAAAGCCCCGCTGGCAGGAACCAGCGGGACTTTTTTATTACAATCATTCAATTACTTTGACAAGTCAACAAACTTTGACAAAGCGTAAATTACAATACCACCAACAACAAGGGAAACAAATTCTCCTGGTACAAGTGATACGTAGTATGACAACCAGTTGGCCCAGATTGAACCCGCGTGGTCGGGTGCAAAGGAACCAGCCGCATTGATGGCAAAGGCGAAAGTGAATTCAGCTGCCAAAATAGCCATTCCAACAGTCAAAACAGAAACCGTTGAAATCACAATCTTCAACAATGGTGAGGCAATCTTACGAGTTA
The DNA here is from genome assembly GCF_028764065.1 of Fructobacillus sp. CRL 2054. Classification (GTDB taxonomy): domain Bacteria; phylum Bacillota; class Bacilli; order Lactobacillales; family Lactobacillaceae; genus Fructobacillus. The sequence continues at coordinate 6,159 of NZ_JACOFN010000016.1, read as the reverse complement.
GGTAGTAAGTTAACCCAGTCATAATTACCGTATCCAAAGTTCCAAAGACCCAGTCAATCCAACCCATTGGTGAAACCAAGTTGGCAATCAAGACACCCAGTGACAAGGCTACCACGTAACGCTTGTTCCAGGCGGCCAAGTGGTTCAACCCTTCTGACAATCGCAATTGAACGGGTCCAAATCCGATTGGGGCAACCATCATTGTAATGGCAGCGTAGAGGGCAGCCACAACGGCTGTAAGGGTCAAGTTTTGCGTCCGTGATACGGAACGCTTATCCATGTTATTCATAAATACTCCTAGTTTTGTTTACGCGGGATGGTAGACGAACCGCGAAAGGTTATTTGGCCTCCATAAGACTTTCACCTGACACGAACCATAATAAAATCCGACCGGAGTCGGATTATTCAAAATAGTGATTTAGTTTTCGTCCATGAAGTCCTTCAAGTGCTTTGAACGGCTTGGGTGGCGGAGCTTACGCAAGGCCTTGGCTTCAATCTGACGGATACGTTCACGGGTAACACCGAAGACACGTCCCACTTCTTCCAAAGTACGGGTACGGCCGTCTTCCAAACCGAATCGCAAACGCAAAACGTTTTCTTCACGGTCTGTCAAGGTGTCAAGAACTGATTCCAATTGATCACGAAGCATTTCGTAAGCCGCTGAATCAGCAGGTGAAATGGCTTCGTTATCTTCGATGAAGTCACCCAAGTGTGAATCATCCTCTTCGCCAATTGGTGTTTCCAATGAAACGGGTTCTTGAGCAATCTTCAAGATTTCACGGATCTTGTCACCAGTCAAATCCATTTCAGCCCCAATTTCTTCAGGCAATGGTTCACGACCAAGGTCTTGAAGTAACTGACGTTGGATACGAATCAACTTGTTGATGGTTTCAACCATGTGAACAGGAACTCGAATCGTACGAGCCTGATCGGCAATGGCACGTGTAATCGCCTGACGAATCCACCAGGTTGCATAAGTTGAGAACTTGAATCCCTTCGTGTAATCGAACTTATCAACGGCCTTCATCAAGCCCATGTTACCTTCTTGAATCAAATCCAAGAACTGCATACCACGTCCAACGTAACGCTTAGCGATTGAAACAACCAAACGGAGGTTGGCTTCGGCCAATTCTTGCTTGGCTTCTTCATCCCCAGCTTCGATACGCTTTGAAATCTCGATTTCTTCGTCACCCTTCAACAAAGGAACCTTACCGATTTCCTTCAAGTACATACGAACGGGATCGTTAATCTTGATTCCAGTAGCCGCATCAGCCGCTTCACGTTCTTCTTCTGAAGGCTTGTTTTGCTTGGCCTTCAAAACTTCGGGTGCTGGTTCACCCTTTTCATCGACGATGGCGATACCGGCGTCTTCCACCTTTTCCATCAAACGTTCGATGTTTTCAGTGTCCAAACGGAATGGTTCAGCAATCTTCTTTGACAAATCAGCATAAACAATTTGCTTAGCTGGCTTGTATTCCTTCAACAGTTCACGAACAGCCTTGTCGTAAGCCTTTGACTTGATTGGGCCAGACTTCTTTGCTGGCTTCTTTGCTGGTTCCTTAGCAGCAATTTCAGCCGCTTCTTCCGGCGTCTTACCTTCAGCCAAAGCTAACAATTCGGCCTTACGTGCACGACCATGATAAGCAATGTGGTTTTCATCTAAGTAAGCTTTAATATCTGCAATTTTACTTGAGCTTGTAATCTTTGCCATTTTTTCTCCTATTGCTGAAAGTGTTCTTTTTTCAGATTGATGAGTTCTGTCATTAGTGAAATCAACGCGGCATCATCGTGCTGATTCTTCGCCTGAGCAATTTTTTGCTGAAGTGTGGCAACTTGACTCTCGTATGGGGCAACGTTAATGATTACCTGCAGGTAATCTTTTGCTGCATCCATCTGAGCCTCTAGTGTACCAAACTCACGGTCAATCGCCATCATTTTTTGGTTTAACTCGGGCTTTTGGACGTAATCCATAAAGGCCGCTAAATCAAAATCACTGGCACCCTGCTCCTGGCTAAATGCTTCGTAGAGCAAAAGCAGAAGCTGGTACTCGGGATGAACGAAAGAAAAGTTCGGCTGCTGCTGAACATAGTCCCGAATGGCCGGTGATTTGATCATCGCCATTAGAAGGCCCTGCTCCGCCTTTTCAACCCGTGAAATCTTCGGCTTCGGCGCATCCTGCCAGTTTGGTTCGACCGTACGGGTAAAGTCGTTCCGGCCAGCCATGGGGTCAATGTCTGGGATGTAAGAATCATCCCAGACATTGTCAGCAGAATAGCCTGCCGCGGGTGGTTGCTGCCCAGAACCCCGGGCGCTCGTTTGCAACCCTTGGGGATGTTGCTGCTGATAGTCTGAAAACTCCGACTGCAGGGCTTCCAAAGAAGAGCCATAGTCCTCAGCAATCTTCTTTAAGAAGTAATCCTGTTCGACGGGAGTTGCCGCAGCCAGAATTGGCCAGGCCTCCTTCAAGAAGTCCAGGTACTGGGCCTGATTCTGCAGGTTCTTGTCCTGCTTGGCGGCGTTGATTAAGTACTCGGTTGGTGTCTGGGTGGATTGCTCCAGCGCCTGCTTCAAGGCTGGTAAACCAAGCTCACGGCGAACTTCGTCGGGATCCCGGTTATCAGCCAATGCAATCACACCAATTTCAACCTGTGGTGCCACAGCGCGAATCAGGGGAATCGACCGCTTAGCCGCCTTCTGCCCCGGTGCATCCCCATCGTATACCAGGGTTATCTTATCGGTTAACTTGGCCAAAGTCTTCACGTGGTCTTCCGTCAAAGCAGTTCCCATCGTGGCAACCGCCCCACCGGCTCCGGCCATGGCTGCTGAAATCACATCCATGAATCCTTCAAAAATCATGGCCGGCTGTCCTGAACGAATGTTACCTTTGGCCAAATCCAGATTATAGAGAAGCTTTCCCTTATTAAAGAAGGGCGACTCCGGTGAATTCATATACTTGGCTGGATTATCAGGGTCTAGGGAACGTCCTGAGAAACCAAGCACCTGACCACGATCGTTTTTAATCGGCCAGACCACTCGGTTATTAAAGCGGTCACGAACTAGATCGCCATCACGGTCGATGAATAACTCGGCTTCCGCCATAACTTTTTCATCGATATTATGCTCACGCGCATATGACAGTAAGACGTTATTGGAAGGAACAAAACCTAATCCATATTTTTTGATGGTCTCTTCGTCTAATTGACGATCATCCTTTAAATAGGATAAAGCTTGTTCACCGGCCGTCGTGTTTAACAAAATGTGAGTGTACAGTTTCTGTGCCGCAGAATAGAGTTCATAAATCTTTTGGAACTTCTCCTGCCGAGCGGATGGCTGTCCCTGATACTTCTCAATACCAGAAATTCCTTCATCCTCAGCCAGTTTCAAAACCGCCTGTGGATAAGTGTAGCCTTCTTTCTCCATTAAGAACGAAAAGACCGTTCCAGAACGTCCACAAGAGAAACAGTGGAAAACCTGCTTCTTATCATCGACGAAGAAAGATGGCCGACGGTCCTCGTGAAATGGACAGGAACCATTCCACTCCCGACCACGCTTCACAAGTTGCGTGTACTGAGAGACCAAGTCTACCAAGTTGGTCTGCGAACGAACTCCATCAATTACCTGCTGCGGAATTCGCTCTGCCATGGCCCCTCCTTTCTATTTTAGGGCGCAAAATGGCCATAAAATCTGTCAAACATCTAGCTACTATTATACGGGAAAAGTCCGATTGCTGTCAAAGAAAAGGCCCTGTCCCCCCATCGATTTTTCTAGAATTCATGATGAAAACTTGAATAATGTTTTTAGCTTTACTAGAATGGTCCAAATCGATAATTTAGAACAATTCAATTGTATTGGAGGTTAAATGACTTTAACTTATAATTTTTTGTCCTTGCATCGCTGTAATCAGGTTATTTATTGACAAAAACAAAGGAATATAGCGACTAACCTAACCGATTGTTAGTAATATTAATAATATTTCAAAGCAGATAGTAATATTATTTTTGATATTTATTAAATATTTGATTTTATTTCAATCAACTTCCGAAATATTAGAAAAAAACTTGTAATTAACTGTTTCAATTCGGTAACAATAGTATTACTATTAAGGCGTAGAAAGAAAACTTAGATTCGTTCTAAGTTAGAGGCGTAAATTATGTTAAAGAACTTAATCCAACAAAACAATGTTGTCAACCACAAGTACCTTCACAAGGTAAAGAAGAACTGGGTTATTGTTTCAGCAATGACCATCGCCCTGCTTGGCGGTGCAACAACGGTCTTATCAGAACACCCCGTTAACGCCGTCACAACACAAACTGCAACAACCTCTCAAAATGATGCTTCAAAACCAGACCCCGAGGGTACCTACACCTTAACCCCTGGTACTTACTTCTATAACTTTGAAATTCCAAGTGGTCCTCAGTATCTTTTCGGTGAATCATCTGGTATTACTTTCCCAAGTAAATACCTAAACCGTATGGATATGGAAACTGAGGTGAACCGTACCATTCACCTACGCGATATTGATGATATTAACAATCCTAACGCTAAAGACATTGATACGGTAACACAGTCATCTGGAATCTTAGTCCGTTGGGTAACCTTCAACTTTAAGACGAATACAATTACTAATTGGGGACAATTTGGTCACGAATCAAATGATCGTTCTGGACGAACTGATGGTGATACTTACCGCTTCCCTGAACAGAATTTAACAAATACTAATTGGGCAAACCTTTCAAATTATGAGTCAACACCTGTTGATCAAAACGGACAACCAATTTCTTCAATTGCGGATTCAGGTGATCTGAATACTAAAACTGTGACAAAGGCCGTGAACTACGGTCCTAACCCAGATAAAACAACAACCCCTAACCAGGATATTTACGTATACTACAAGCACGCTTCTAATCCGGTAACCGAGTCTAAGACTGTTACCCGTACCATTAACTTAGTGGATGCCGATAACAATAACTCTTCACTCGGTTCAACCACCCAAACAGTGAAGTATACTCGTACCAATACGACCGATGCGGTAACTGGAAAAGTCACAAGTTACGGTAACTGGACAGCCGAAAACAATAAGACTGGCTTCGATGCCTACACTGCTCCTGACAAGTCCGCCGATGGTTATGTCAATCCAACGGACCCAAACGTTGCAGCTCAAACAGTTGATCCTGATACAGCTAAAGATGGCGACACTAGCACCGTCACACGTCAATACCACCACAAGAAGACCAACGTAACCGCTAAGACGGACGGTATTAGTCAAGATGCTAAGAACCAATTAACCCGTTCCCTTAGCCGCACGATTCACTTCGTCGATTCTAAGGGTAAGGTCATTAAGGATTCTATCAATCAAACGGCTACCTTCAACGGTACTGCTGAGTATGATTGGGTAACCAAGACTTTGGTCAACTCGAACGACATCACCTGGGATAACGGTGACAAGACAAACGCCCCTTATACCGCCCCATCATCGGTTGAAAAAGACGGTGTTACTTACACAAACCCTAGCGATGCATCGGCAATTAATCTAAACGTTAATACGAACCCAACTGATGAAACCATTGTCTACAAGGGTTCACAGACGCCCGTTACGCCAAAGAACCCACAGGGTCACATGGATGATATCCGAAAGACAGTTACTCGTACCATTCACTTCGTGGATCAAAATGGTCATAAGATTCAAGACGATAAAGTCGAATCAGTTACCTTTGAACGTACTGGATACTTGGATGAAAACGGCAACTTCGTTGCAACAAGCAACTGGTCTGCTGATGGTAACGATACCTTTGATAAGGTAAACGACAGCATCGACGGCTACACCGTTAAAGACGATTCCCAGAACAAGACCGTAAAGGCAAACGAAACGGATCAAAGTTCCGAGATTACGATTTCTTACGAGAAAAACAGTGCCCCTGCTCCTACCCCAACACCAAGTAACAATGGTGGTAACAAGGGTAACGGTGGTAATGCAGCAAACGGTACAAACAACGGCACCCACAACAATGCCAACAACGCCTTTGCTACACCTGCTGCTCGTATGCTGATAAAATGGACAGATTTTATGCATCGTCCACTGTATAATTATCCCAAGACTAAAAAGGAAATCAGCACATGACTAAAAGGCCACGTTACTCACAGGAATTCAAAGATGCCATT
>NZ_JACOFN010000015.1 GCF_028764065.1 Fructobacillus sp. CRL 2054 | reverse complement strand
GGCAAAGAGGAACCACCTGTTCCCATCTCGAACACAGAAGTTAAGCTCTTTAGCGCCAAAAGTAGTTGCCGGAACGCTGGCTGCGAGGATAGGACGATGCGATGCCTGTACATATTAAACGAGGAGACTCGTTTTTATTTTGGACGATTAGCTCAGCTGGGAGAGCACCTGCCTTACAAGCAGGGGGTCACAGGTTCGATCCCTGTATCGTCCATTGACTAAGGTCAAAAGCGCCGCGTCGGGCAAACATCCAGCCGACTTAGCTCAGCTGGTAGAGCACCGCTCTTGTAAAGCGGGGGTCGAAGGTTCGAATCCTTTAGTCGGCATATTATGCGAACATAGTTCAGAGGTAGAACATCACCTTGCCATGGTGGGGGTCGCGGGTTCGAATCCCGTTGTTCGCTTGGATGCCGGCGTGGCGGAATAGGCAGACGCACAGGACTTAAAATCCTGCGATGGAAACATCGTACCGGTTCGATCCCGGTCGCCGGCATATTATGCACCTATAGCGCAATTGGATAGAGTGTCTGACTACGAATCAGAAGGTTGCAGGTTCGACTCCTGCTAGGTGCATCGTCTTCTTCCAGAAGACAAGACTCAGGTCTTAAAAAGGAACGGGACGTAGCTCAGCTTGGTAGAGCACCTGCTTTGGGAGCAGGGGGTCGCAGGTTCGAATCCTGTCGTCCCGATGGCTGGAAACAGCGGAATCGCGGTGTAGCTCAGCTGGCTAGAGCGTTCGGTTCATACCCGAGAGGTCGAGGGTTCGATTCCCCCTGCCGCGATAGACTCGTGCTGGACTATTAGCTCAGTTGGTTAGAGCAGACGGCTCATAACCGTCCGGTCGTTGGTTCGAGTCCAACATGGTCCATTGACCAAAATATGGAGAATTACCCAAGTCTGGCTGAAGGGAACGGTCTTGAAAACCGTCAGGTCGAGAAATCGGCGCGAGGGTTCGAATCCCTCATTCTCCTTAGGGCATACGCCCCACAATACAATTAATATTATCGCGGGATGGAGCAGTTCGGTAGCTCGTCGGGCCCATAACCCGAAGGTCGTAGGTTCAAATCCTACTCCCGCAATTGGTCGCATGGTCTAGCTGGTTAGGACGCCTGCCTGTCACGCAGGAGATCACGGGTTCGAACCCCGTTGTGACCGTTTTCTTTTAGGAAATAAAAGAGATGGCTCTGTAGCTCAGTTGGTAGAGCAATGCATTGAAGCTGCATGTGTCGGCGGTTCGATTCCGTCCAGCGCCATAGGGGAAACCCTTAGCAGAAAATAATGCGAATGTAGTTCAATGGTAGAATTCCAGCCTTCCAAGCTGGCTATGCGGGTTCGATTCCCGTCATTCGCTTATGGGCCATTAGCTCAGTTGGTTAGAGCGCTGTGTTGATAACGCAGAGGTCCCTGGTTCGAATCCAGGATGGCCCATCATCAGTCGACTTCGGTCGGCTTTTTTTGTGCTTTCTTTTAGCCGTTGTATACTAATGGTATGAGTAAAGAATACGATAAAAATTTAGAAGCTTTTGATCGCTCGGATTTATCTTCTGAACAGGAAAAAGTCATCCATAACTTAAAGGAATATATCACTTCTTCATTACAGAGTAGCCAGCACCACGTTGTCATTAATGAGGGCGCTGCCGGAACCGGTAAGTCAGTCATTTTAACTAAACTTTTTAAAGAGGTACGGGATGGGAAGACGGATTCCAAAAGTCCTTACTATGGATTAAAAACCGCTTTTACGGTGAACCATCCTGAGTTACTAAAGGTTTACCAAGACATGGGGGCCAAGTACTCGAATATTTATAAAAAGGACTACCAGCGTCCTACCTCAATCATTAATTCCCTTGATAAAAAAGGTGAAGAGTTAGATATTCTCTTTATCGATGAGGGGCATTTGTTGCTGACAAAGCCAGAGCCATACATTAAGTTTAAACAGAATAATCAGTTAGCTGAATTGATTCGATTATCCAAAGTCGTTGTGGTCGTGTTTGACTTTGCCCAGGTCATTCAGAGTAAGATGTTCTGGGACCAGAAGTTACTAGATGAAGTGGTAAAGGATGTTCCACACAAAACATTCCATTTAGATTTTCAGTATCGAATGAAGGCGTCACCTCAAGTCAAGGCTTGGATTGATGATTTTGCAAAGGGAATTCTTCGTCCACTACCTCCAAAATCTGAGCGAAATGGTTACGACCTGGAAATCTTTCACCGCGCGGCTGACCTCTTTACGAAGTTAAAGCAGGTCGATAAAAAGATGGGCATGGCCCGTGTCGTATCGACAACCGGCTTTCACCACGATGAAGACGGAAAACACCATGTGGTCATGGATGACTTTGACCAACCATGGGACGAGTATGATCCGCAAGAGTTAGTTTGGGCTAAAAGACCGGAGTCGATTAACGAAGTCGGCTCAATCTATACGGTGCAGGGATTTGATCTGAACTTGGTCGGCCTACTGCTTAGTCCGGCCTTTGAATACGACGCTAAGAATGACCGTATCTGGGTTAACCCTGATAAAGTCATTCACCGCGAAATATATAAGAAGTCTCCTCATTTGACTGACCCTAAGGCGATTGCAAAGGCTAAGCAGGACTTTATGTTAAACGCCCTCAATATTTTAGCAAAGCGTGGCCACTACGGACTCTACATTGCTGCTGCAGATCCTGCATTAAATAAACGTTTATTAGAACTAGCTAAATAAAAAAGAACTGGCGACAGCCAGTTCTTTTTGTATTACTTCACTTCCCATTGGTCGAAGTTATCGATTTCGTGGGTTGGTTGAACATCTTTTGCTGCAACTTGTTTCTTTGTTGAAACACCGGTGTAAACGAGAAGTGTCGACAGTCCGTTTTGGATACCAGCTAGGATGTCAGTCTGGTAGTTATCACCGACCATGATTGGCTTCTCTGGGTTATCTAAGCGCTTTAAAGCACCCTGCATAATAGGTGCTTCCGGCTTGGCGATAATCGTTGCTTGGACTCCTGAGGCTGTCTGCAAGGCAGCAACAAGTGAACCCGCTCCGGGCAGCATACCCTTTTCAGAAGGAAGGTTCGTGTCAGCGTTCGTCGCGATAAACTTGGCCCCCTTCTGAATGGCAAAAGTCGCGGTCATCAACTTTTGATAGTTGAACTCCCGATCGAGTCCCATGACCACGTAGTCGGCTTGAGCATCGTTAACGAGTTTAAATTCAGGACGGTTAAAGGCTTCCTTCAATCCTGCCTCACCAATCAGATAGACAGTTTTGACACCCTGTACAGCGTCGTCATTGGCTACATAGTCTGCCGTTGCCATCGCGGAGGTATAAACTTGTTCAGGAGTCGTTTCAATGTTGTGCAGCGTTGTTAAATCATCGGCAAATGCTGCGGCTGTCTTCGTCGAATTATTGGTAACAAAGAGATAGGGAACATCTGCTTCCTTCAGACGATAAATAAAACGTTTTGCCTCAGGAATAGGATTTTTACCGTGGTAAATGGTGCCATCTAAGTCAATTAAATACGCATCGTACTGTGCCATAAAGTGCTCCTTGTCAATTAAGTGGGATATAGTGACCATTGTCCGCTACTTTTCTTAATCTTTCAAGTTTTTGGTTATTTACGAAATCTTTTTTCACTGAAAAACGTTACTTGAACGGGTATAATATAGCTATTATGGAATGGTTTAAAAAGCGACTAAAAAACATTAAGAACGGGCTAGTCTGGGCCAAAGAAAAGAGTCAAACACGCTTTGGCTTTTATGGCTGGATGGTCTTTTTGGTTTGGGCTAAAACATTATATGCCTATGGTTCGGACTTTCACTGGATGCACGCCTCAACGCCATTCCAATTCTTTTTACTAATTGTAAATCCACTTGGTTTCACCATGGTGGTGATGGCGATACCACTTTTCTTCAAGAATAAGCCCTTGTTCTACGGGGCGATGCTAACCTTGAACGGTTTGCTGACGACCTTTTTATATCTAAACGTTGTCTATTTCCGTGAATTTACCGATTTCATGTCGGTCAATACCATTCTGACATACTCTTCTGTCAATCAAGGAAGCAAGGCGGCTGGTGCTGTTTCCTTCGATTACGGTGACATTCTTTTCTGGCTTGATATTGTTGTCTTGCTATACTTGCTTTTCCGAAAGAGAATTGGTCAAAAGAGCCAGGTTGTCCGTAAAAGTCGGGCCGCCTTGTTGATGATGCTTGGCTTTTTCTTCATTATGGTGAACTTAGTCTTAGCTGACATTGACCGGCCACAGTTGCTGACTCGTCAGTTTGACCGTGAGTACTTGGTTAAGTATTTGGGTATTGGTCCCTTCATGGGATTAGATGCCTATAACACCTTTGATACTTCCCAGGTCCGTAAGTCTGCCAAGCCTTCAGAATTGAAGACGGTTCAAAACTACGTGAATAAGCACTATGCTGGCATGAACAGTACTTATGCTGGTCAGGCGAAGGGAAAGAACGTTATTGTCATTCACTTGGAATCCTTCCAACAGTTCTCCATCGACCGCAAGGTGAACGGACAGGAAGTAACACCTTTCTTGAATTCGCTCTACCACAGTGCCGATTCCCTTTCCTTTGATAACTTCTTCCACGAAGTGGGTCAGGGAAAGACTTCGGATGCCGAAAACATGTTAGAAACGTCGACTTTCGGTCTGCCACAAGGATCGCTTTTTGCTAAGTTGGGTAATGACCAGACTTTCCAGGCCATGCCAGCTATTTTGAACCAGCGAGCAGGTTACTCGTCAGCTGTCTTCCACGGGAACAACGGATCCTTCTGGAACCGTAGTAATGTTTACAAGAACATGGGTTACCAGAATTGGATTTCAGGCGATTATTTCAACACTTCTGGTAAGCGCTCAACGGCTTGGGGACTGAAGGATAAGTTGCTCTTTAAGGATTCAATTCCCTATCTTGAACAGCTACAACAGCCTTTCTACGTTAAGTACTTAACTGTTACGAACCACACGCCATTTGAACTGGATAAAGTGGATCAGGATCCAAACTTCCAGACCAGTAACTCAGGTTCTAAATATATTGATAACTACTTTATTACCAACCATTACTTGGACCAGTCCATTCAAGAGTTCTTTAACTACCTTAAGAAGTCCGGCCTCTATAACAATACGATGGTTGTGATGTATGGTGACCACTATGGCATCAACAATACTGAGGACAAGGAACTAGCACCACTTCTTGGGAAGGACCCAAGCCAGTGGACTGATTTGGATACGGAGAACTTGCAACGAACACCGTTAATTATCCATATGCCTGGTTTGAAAGAGGGGGGAATTCGTCACACCTACGGTGGTGAAATTGACGTTGCGCCAACGATTGAGCATTTGCTTGGTATTTCAACCAAGGATTACATCCAGTTGGGGCAAGATCTGCTGTCAACAAAACGTTCACAGTTAGTTGTCATGCGTAACAAGGATTGGATTACACCGGATTACGCTTCAATCTCAGGTACCATCTGGGACTGTCACACGAACACGGTCGTAGAAAATCCAACGACTGCGCAAAAGAAACTCTTTGCTAAGCTCCAATCGGATGCCAATGAGAAGCTGAGTGTTTCAGATTCTTTGAATCAGAAGAACCTGCTACGTTTCTACCAGCCAAAAGACTTTAAGAGTGTTAACCCAGCTAACTATGACTATTCCAAGTCTAAGACTTTAGCACGGTTGAAGAAGGCTTCGCAACAGTCAAATTCAACATCGCTGATTGCAAAAAACGGTGGGAATAGTACCGCCTCGCTCTATCAGACGAACGCTGCTGAAAAATAAAAGGTATTAAAAAAAGGCAGGAGAAATCCTGCCTTTTCTATTAATTAATGAATCGAACATATAAGAAAACAATTAAAATACAGCAAAAAGATGCGGACCATAGTATCAAGGATTTCCTAACAAAGTACCTGTTACCAAAGCATCTGCGGGGTCAGTTAAGACAGGAACGTGGTATTCGGGTGAACGGTTACATTGTTTCGACGGCCTACCAGTTGGCTGAAAACGACTTGCTAGAATTGACACTTACAATTGATGATGGTGATCTGCAAGGGCCGTACCCAGCGAACAATGCTTGCCTGCCAGAGATACTCTTCGAAAGCGAGGACATGCTGATTTTAAATAAGGCGGCTGGAATGAAGATGCACCCACATTCGCCTACTGAAACTGACACAATATTGAATTATGTACAGGCCTACCTAGATAAGAATGAAAGCCAATCCTTAGGTCAACCAGCTAAGGCCTACATGACTCATCGACTAGATCGGGCAACCTCAGGATTAGTCATTATTGGTAAGAATCCATTGGCTGTACCAATCTTAAATCGACAGATTAAGGATAAATTGGTTAAAAAGGTCTATTTAGCTCGCGCCGAGGGACTTTTCTTACAGTCATCCGGTGAATTTGATCAGCCAATCGGTCGTTTACAAGAGGATGATCGTAAAAGAGCTATCTGTTCCCTTGTAGATGGTGGGCAGACTGCTCTGACACGCTACCAAGTTCTCTCAGAGGACCAAAAGAGTCAGACTAGTCTAGTAAGACTGGAATTAGAAACAGGCCGTATGCATCAGCTTAGGGTGCATCTGGCGGCTAATGGCCATCCCATCGTTGGAGACGATTTATATGGGGGGCGGCCAGCCTCACGACTCTACTTAAATTCTAGTGAACTAACCTTCTATCTTCCGTGGACGGGAGAAAAGAAGATTCTTCAGATTGCAAATCCATTTACTGATAAATAAAAAGCCTAATCGTATTTTACGATTAGGTTTTTTGATTAATTAGATAAATCTTAGTGACGCTTCTTAGTTATGAAGAAGACAAGGGCAGAAGCAGTAATGGCCATGGCTGATAGACCGAGCACATTCTTTTTAACGAGTTGCTTAGCGGTTTCGGGAAGGGCTTCTTGTACTGTCTTAGCAAGTGCAGGAGAAGTTACACCCTTAGCTGCTGTATCTTCCTTAGCAGGTGTTGTTGCTGAAGGAGATGCGGGTGTGGTAGGAGTTACGGGAGTCTTAGGACTTGGCGTAACGGGCATATCTGGAGTGGGCACAGGAGTTGGTTCCTTTTCATCAAAAACAACATCGATGGTTTCATCTTGAGGGGTACCGTCAGCGTTCAACTTAGGCGTGGCAGCATCGATTTTTTTAACGGACTTACCATCAACCGTTGGGTTGTTGTATTGGTCGAAACTTTGTGGAATGGTAACGCCGGCGAATTCGTTGTTAGCAGCATCATCGGCTACCCAATCCGTATAAGTCACATCGCCAGTTACCAAATCGGTTGTTGCGGTACGGTGGTAGTGAACTTCCTCTTCGATTGCCTGCTTACCAGGAATGAGGTTACCGTTCTTGTCCTTAAAGTTAATGGTACGCTTGGCGGACTTGTGTTCAGTTGCTGATTCCTTTTTGTTGGAATATTTTACATCGACGACGAAGCTTTGATCGTTTGTATCATCTGTCAAAACAGGTGTTGCTCCGTCGATGCTTGTAACTGCTTGGTTGTTAACTTCTGGCTTTTCGTATTTGTTATCAATCGTTTGAGGAACCGTCACCGTTGGGAGACTTTCGTCAGCGACCCAGTCTGTCTTTGACAAAGCAAGTGTTTCTGAATCTTGTGAAACGGTACGAGTGTACTTGATTTCATGGGTAATTGGCAGTTGGCCAGGGATTAACTTACCAGCCGCATCTCGGAAGTTAATGGTGCGACGAACAATTTTTGTTTCCGTACTTGTAAGGGTAGCTGGGATTTCATCAAATGGGAAGTCAGCCTTTGTATAAAAGGTCCAAGTCGTATCCTTACCATCTTCATCTTGGCCAGCAGCATACTTAGAAGCCATTTGATCCTTTGGAATGGTTAAAATATTTGTATCTGGATTGAAGCCGGGTTGTTTATGTTCTTTGTAGACTTCCAAGAATGTTGGTGATAGGACCTTTGAAAGGTCAATTTCTTGAGTTCCGTCCGCGTTGATTTTTGTTAACCCAGCAAGGTCAATATTGATATTTCCGGTATGTTCACGGTTTTGGTCACAGCCGATAAACTTGGTCATTCCAGCACTAATCCAAACGGTTTCGCCATGCTTTGAATGGAAGGCAGTTTCTAAGTTTTCACAGTTACGAACATCAATCATCTTTAAGTAAAGTTTTAAATTCTTCCAAATTAATTTTTTTAAAATAGAAAAAGCCTTCGTTTTTTATACGAAAGCCAGTAAAAAGGACGCTAAATTTAAATATATAAAATGGCGACTTCTTGTTTTTAAATTATCACTAACAAATTCAATAAAATGAAAAATGCAAAATAAAAAAGCAGCCCTTCTGGACTGCTTTTTTATTTATATTTATTGAAAATTAGGCAGCTGCTTCGTCGTCTTTAGCGAAGTACTTCACTGCCAATCCAGCTAATGCGGCAGCAATGATTTCAATCAAGAGGAAGAACCAAAGGTGAGCAGATGATCCCAAACCAGTCATGATTGCTGGGGCGAATGCACGGGCAGGGTTCATCAAACCACCAGTCAATGGGTAAGCGACAAATGATGTCAAAGTCATTGTCAAACCAGAGATGGCAGGTGCTTGCTTAGGCATCTTCTTGAATGCCAAAACCGTTACAAAGACCAAAAGGAAAGTGAAGACGGCTTCGATTGTCAATGAAACTGGCAATGAGGCAACAGATGCAGCGGGTTCCAAAGTCTCATAAATCTTCGTTGCAGAAACTGATGAAGAAGTTGAGGTTGAAGATGAGGCCATTTGCGTGTTGATTACTGGAATCAAAGTTGAAACGGCAAGGAAGAGACCAACGATTGCTCCGATGACCTGTGACAAAAGGTAGCCACCGAAAGTCTTCCATGAGATTTGCTTGTTCAAAGCAGCAGCCAATGAGACGGCTGGGTTGAAGTGGCCACCGTTTGAAAATGGTCCAAAGACAAACATCAACATGGCGATGGCCAATCCTAAGACAGCCATAACGTCAAATAATTGACCGATTGAGAAAGTTGAAACGTAAATCAAGGCAACGGTTGCAAAAATTACCAAGAAAGCCGTTCCCAAAAATTCTGAGAGGTACTTGCGCATAAAAAAAGCTCCTTTATTCATTCTGTACAATTTTCTATTGTACCCTTCTTAGAATAAAGGAACTTTAAATTTCAGTTTTTTAAGATAAATTTTACTTTATTTATGCAGTAACATCGCATTTCCAGCCACAATTAAGGTTGAAAGGGACATCACGACGGCGCCGATAAGCGGATTAAGAACAACCCCGGCAAATGCAAAGACTCCAGCAGCAGTTGGAATGGCCAGAATGTTATAACCGGCACCCCACCAAAGGTTCTCGATTTCCTTACGGTTGGCTTGGTGAGCCAGGTGAATGAGATCAATGATTTTGGGTAGGGAGATTGAAATCAAGACGGCATCAGCGGAAGCTTGAGCGACGTCTGTTCCAGCTCCGATGGCAACGGAAAGGTCAGCCTGTGCGAGGGCAGGGGCGTCGTTAATACCGTCCCCAATCATCATGACCTTTCCCTTTTGCTGATACTCTTTGACCAGGTTAATCTTATCGTCTGGTGAAACCTGGGCACGAACCTCCTCTATACCGAGTTGCTGTGCAACTTGATTTGCGCTTGCTTGTCCATCACCGGTTACCATGACAGGTGTGATGCCCATCTGCTTGAGTGAGTGAACAAAGTCCTTGGCGGAAGGCTTCAGCGAATCACCTAGGGAAATGGCGGCCAAAACCTGCTGACCTTGGACTAGGTAGGAAACCGAGCCGTCCGATTGCATGGAAGTGAAGTCGATGCTGTGTTCGCTTAGGTAGCGGGAGTTTACAAGGAGGTACTCCTTACCATCAATCGTTCCCTTGATTCCAGCACCCTTGATGGCTTGGACGTTTTCAGCATTTTTGGTCGTCACGTCCTCGTCCTGGGCTTTTTGAACAATAGCCCGGGCTAATGGGTGGGAAGATTGATTTTCAAGAGCTGCCATGACAGCGAGTGCCTGCTGTGAATTACCGTCCTTTGTTTCAATCTTTTGAACTTGGAAGTGTCCGTTTGTTAAAGTACCGGTCTTATCCATCAAGGCGTAATCCAGGTGCTTGGCCTGTAAAATAGCCCCGTGTTTCTTGATTAAAATGCCGTCTTTAGCAGCGATGGCCTTGGTTCGTTGGATGACAAGTGGGATGGCCAGACCCAGGGCGTGGGGGCAGGCAATAATCAACGTAGTTACCGCGGTGTTAAAAGCTTCAGATGGACCGGAGACGGACGTCCAAACGAAGAGTGCGATTAGAGCGGCAGATAAACCAATCCAAAAGAGCCAACCGGCCACTTTGTTTGCAAGTGATTCGGCTTTTGATGAGGAAGTTTCCGTTTGGTTGAGTGTTTCTTTTAAGTGACCGAGGAAGGAATCGGCGCCAACGGCTTCGACTTTGACAAGCAAGGTACCATCATCGTTAATGGTACCGCCGATAACCTTGGCATTCTTTTCCTTCTTCACGGGTTTTGATTCACCGGTCATCAACGATTCGTCAACCTGGGAGGAACCTTCAAGAACGATCCCGTCGGCTGGAAATGATTCGCCGGCCTGTACTTGAACTTCCATTCCGACTTTTAGGGATGAGACAGGCATGTCCATAAAGGAATCGCCGTGCTTTACATGGGCCGTAGCTGGTGTTAACTTGTCCAGTTCGGAGGTGGCGTTGCCGGCCTTCATGGTGGCTTCCATTTCGATGACATGGCCCAATAGCATGATGACAACTAGGCTGGCAAACTCAAAGAAGTAGTCCATAGCCATTTTGTGGAAGAAGGTTTCCTGGATAAAGGCGTAGATGGAAACCCAGAAGGTAACGACCAATCCCATTGAAATCAGGGACATCATGGCGGGTTTCTTGCTCTTAATCTCGGACTTTGCCCCTTCAAAGAAGGGCTTTGTTCCGATAACGTACATCACTGACGCCATGCCGACGGTTACCCAATGGGAACCAGGGAAAGTCAATGTGAATGGTAGGTCGACCCCCATAAATGGCGCGGTAAAAACGATGGGAACGAGCAGGATTAGAGAAATCCAGAAACGAGACTTCATGTCATCGTGTCCCATATCCATGCCGGGCATGTTGCCCATGTGCTGGTCATGGTTCATACCATTCATGTTGTGGTTGTGGCCGTGGTGCATGGAACCCATATCTGACATTTGGGAATCGTGTTCCATACCATCTTGCATCGTCATCTGATGTTCGTGCTTTTGATCATGGTCCGGATGCGCGGAATGGTTATGGTGATTCATTGAATGCTGGTCCATATTTGACATGGATTGATTATTCTTATCTGCTGCCATGGGAACCTCCAATAAAAAAGTATTATCTCTACTGGTCTAGTTTAAATCAACTGATTAAACCCTGCAAGGATTTTGTCTGGTTTGAATAACAGAATAATGTTTATTTGCTTTTTAACGGCGGTTAAAGTTCAGATAAATAGTATAATTGGCTGATTAAATTAAAAAAAGAAAATCATTGGTATAGTTATATGTTGTCTAGAATTCTTGCTTTTTAAAGCCTGATTTTGTACATTAAATAGCGAAAGAATACGCTTAAAAAGTACTTTTTCTACTATATAAAGAAATCAGGTAGTACGAATGGATGAATCCCAAAATCAAGTAATGGAACCGGTTGTGGACTGGCGACACGTTTTTTCCCTCCTGTTCACTAGTTTGTTCCTAGCGGTGCTGATTGGTATTTCGGCTATGCTCTTATCCTATTTTTTGGATTTTGTCGCTGACCTCTTCATGCACTTTCATGAGTCTTACCATACGGCTTCACCAAATGATGTTCCGGCCTTGCGCCGTCTCCTATCAGTGACGGTTGGGGGAATCATCGCGGGTGCAACTTGGTACTTGATTCGTCGCCGTGATCCTAAGATTGTTGGAATCAAGGGGGCTTTGGAAGGCAAGAAAATGCCTTTCTGGAAGACGATTATCAACGTTTTGACGCAAATTTTCTACGTTGGAACCGGTGGCTCTGTGGGACGTGAGTTGGCACCCCGTCAGTTGGGGGTTATGCTCTCCCAGCAGGTACAGGATTTTGGTAAGAAAAAGGGCTTCTTGAAACTAACTGAAGAAGACCGTCAACTATTATTAGCTGCAGCAGCAGGTGCCGGCTTCGCTGGTGTCTATATCGCGCCAATTACAGGGATGCTTTTCTCCGTCGAACTACTATTAAAGAAGAATTCGATTAAAAACATTGCGATTTCACTTCTGATGTCGACCATTGCCTGTTTGATTGGATCAATTGCTAAGGGCTTTACTCCCTATTACTGGGTGGCAGCAGCGGACTTTTCACATTGGATGCTGATTGTCGCTTTGGTCATCGGACCATTGGCTGGTATCTTTGGCGCCTGGGCAAAGCAGGGCTTTGCTTGGGCACAAAAGCAGCAGGCAACTGGGAAGACAGTCTTATTGACGATGCCCTTGGTTGGCTTGTTGACTGGGCTAATTGCCTGGGTTATGCCGGAAGTCATGGGAAACGGACGTGCCGTTGCTCAGTTGGCCTTCCACCAGACAAACGAACACCTTTTGTTCTTTTTCATCGCCCTTGGCTTGATTAAGTTTGCCATGACCTTCCTGACTTTGTACGGCGGTGGTACTGGTGGTACCTTAACACCATCGATTGCCTTGGGTTCTGTATTAGGTCTGGTTGTTTCAGCAATTTTTTCTGGTATTCTACCTGGCATTGAACCCTGGCATTTTGCCTTGATTGGAGCGGTTGCCTTATTGGCCGCGTCACAGCAGGCACCTTTGATGGCCATGTTCATGGTCTTTGAAATTGCCCACCTTCATTCTTCTGCCTTAATCATCTTTGCTGTAGCCGTGGCCTTGTCATCTGCGACAGCAAAGTTCTATTTGCAGGTGCAAGAACGACGGGCAAAGAAAAAAGCATAAATACGTATTTAGTGACCGGCTTCGGCTGGTCACTTTTTTTAATAGAAAAGTCTTGAATTCGGGTATACTTATAAATAAGAAAAAGGGAGGTCCGCCCATGAAGACAGACATTGAAATCGCACAAGAAGCCACGGTTTTGCCAATTAGCGAAATTGCTGAAAAAGCTGGTTTGAAGCCTAATGAAATCGAACCCTATGGATACGATAAGGCCAAGATTAACTTAGATTCTTCTATTAAACGAGACAAGGAAGGAAAGTTAATCCTTGTTACCTCCATTAACCCAACACCAGCTGGTGAGGGAAAGTCCACGGTGACCGTTGGTCTATCCGATGCTTTACAGGCTTCTGGTCGTAAGACGATGATTGCCTTACGTGAACCATCTTTGGGCCCTGTTATGGGACTTAAGGGAGGAGCTACCGGTGGTGGCTACTCCCAAGTTGTCCCAATGGCGGACATTAACTTGCACTTTACGGGGGACTTCCACGCTTTGACCGCAGCCCACAACATGCTGTCGGCCGCTTTGGATAATAGTATCTATCAAGGGAATCCATTACACATTGATCAGCGCCGTGTGATTTGGAAGCGCGTCTTGGATATTAACGACCGTGCCCTCCGCCACACGACCATTGGTTTGGGTGGACCAACCTCTGGTGTGCCACGTGAAGACGGCTTTGACATTACCGTGGCTTCTGAAATGATGGCGATTTTGACTTTGTCCAACGACCTCATGGACTTGAAGGCTCGAATCGAAAAGATTGTGGTGGCCTATGACTTTGATAAGCAACCAGTGACGGTAAAGGACCTGGGCGTTGCCGGGGCGCTGACCGTTCTATTGAAGGATGCCATTAAGCCAAACCTGGTTCAGACGCTCGCGCACACCCCAGCCATCATTCACGGTGGCCCCTTTGCCAACATTGCTCAGGGAACCAACTCGATTCAGGCAACGAAGGCGGCCTTGAAGCTGGCCGACTACGCTGTCACTGAAGCCGGTTTCGGTGCTGACCTTGGTGGTGAAAAGTTCATGGACATTAAGGTGCCAAAGCTTGGTAAGGAACCAGACGTTGTTGTGGTGGTTGCCACGGTTCGTGCTTTGAAGCACCACGGGGGCCAGGCCTTAAAAGACCTTAATGAAGAAAACTTAGATGCTTTGCGTGCTGGGGTTGTGAACTTGCAACAGAACATCAAGGCGATGAAGCGCTACGGTGTGCCAGTTGTTGTGGCAGTAAACCAGTTTACGGCCGATACCGAAGCCGAGATGAAAGTCGTTCGCGAAGCAGCCGAAGAAGTCGGCGCTTCCGCTGTAACCGCTGACGTTTGGGCCAAGGGTGGTGCTGGCGCTACGGAACTAGCTGAACTCGTTGCCGAGAAGGCAGAAGAAGCGCACCAGTTTACCCCGTTGTACGATTTAAACGACTCCGCAGTCGAGAAGATGAATAAAATTGTTCAAAACATTTACGGTGGATCTGGTGTTGAATTATCCGATAAAGCGCAAAAGCAGTTAAAGACTTTTGCAGAACATGGTTGGGATAAGTTGCCAATCGTGATGGCTAAGACCCAGTACTCGCTTTCAGACGACGCGAAGAAGTTGGGGGCGCCCAAGGACTTCACGGTTCATGTCCGCGAATTGGTGCCGAAATTGGGCGCTGGCTTCCTGGTTGCGTTGACTGGAAACGTCTTAACGATGCCTGGATTGCCAAAACATCCAGCAGCAATGGACATTGATATTGACGAGAAAGGCCATATTACTGGGCTTTTCTAAGGGTAATTAAAAGAAAATGAACTTTTTTTAATATTGTGCTTGCATAAGTTTCATCTCATGTTATAATAAATTTATCATAAAACATCAGGAAAGGAAGATGGCATCATGTTTAACTCTCAATCAAAGAACACTTCATCATTTAAGTCATCTGAATTTGCCTTGTTGTTGAGCTTGCTATGTTAAACCTAGTAAGTTGATTTTTGTATGTCAGTTACTAGGAAAAGGATACCTAGTAACTGCTCGCCAAATTATGGTCCCGGTAGTTACCAACTACCGGGACTTTTTTGTTTGAAAGGAAAAGAATTATGGATATGTCAGGAAACAAAGCAGGAATGCCTGCTACTGGAAAGAAAGAAGAAAGCATTAAGGACTTTGAACAGGCTGAACAAGCCATGACAAAGCAGGATGAAAGCAAGTCAACGACAAAGGAATACGTTTATAACGTGTCCGCCGGCGTTTCAAACGCCATCCTAGTTACACTGGGAATGGGACTGCTGCTCCAAACGATTGCTGGATTTATTCACTGGGGACCAATGGTCCAAATGGGTGCGGTGACGAAGGTCATCTTGCCAGCTGCCTTCGGTGCAGCGATTGCTTCACAAATGAAGACGAACACGATGGTTATGTTCTCAGCCATGGCTGCCTCAACGGTTGGTGCGAACGCCGTCTTCTTCACAACGACACCAATGGTATTAAAGACGATGACTGGTTTCTCATCAGCACAAGTTGCTGGATCAGCTGTCATGACCACTGGTCAGCCAATTTCAGCCGTATTAGCTGGACTTGTAGCCGTTCTTTTCGGAAAGTGGCTTTCTGGTAAGACGCCACTGGACATGATTATTGTCCCTGCTGCAACGACAATTATCGGAACGGTTGTTGGGTACTACCTTGCCATCGTTACCACACCATTCCTTGTATGGGTAGGACATGGTATTGCCTCAATGGTTTCTGTTAACCCAATCATCGGAACTGCTATCGTTGCTATGGCATTCGGTGCAATGACAATGACGCCTGCTTCTGCTGCTGCACTTTCTGTTGCGATTGGTGCCACTGGTGTTACTTCTGCTGAAGCTGCTGGTGCCATCCTTGTTGGAACGACTGCTGTCTTCGTTTCATACCCTGCGATGTCATGGCATGAAAACAAGATTGGTGCAACGATTGCCCAAGGTATCGTGACGCCAAAAATCCAATTCCCTAACGTTATCAAGAACCCAATGATCTTAATCCCACCAATGATCGGTGCTGCTATTGCTGCCCCAATTGCAACGATTGTCTTCCACGTGACGGTTCCATTTACGATGGCCGGAATCGGATTTAACTCATTCATCGTGCCACTTGCCCTCTTCGGTAAGAGCATGGGAATGTTTGCAGCCTACATGGGAATTGCTGTTGCTATCCCTGTTGTTGTCTCATTCTTCACTTACTGGGCAATGCGCAAGATGAACTGGATCAAGGTGAACCAAACACACCTTGACATGATCTAATCTGAGAAAAATAAAAATAAAATTAAAAAAAACTCATAAAAGTCTTGCATTATGAAAAAACCCTGTTATAGTTAAAGACAAGTTAATAACAAAAACAAATGTTTAGGAAGTAGTAATCTTAATCTTGTAGGTCAGTGAAGTGTTGGTTGGTGTGAAACACGTGCAAGTAAGATGAACGTCGCCTAAGAGTGCATGCGATGTAAACCATGCTGGGTGCTCCCATTATAGAGCTGACGATTAGTAGTTTTGATCGAATAATGAGAGGTGTTCTTTTTGGGCACAATCAAGGTGGTACCGCGTGCAAACGTCCTTTAGTCAATAAGACTAAAGGGCGTTTTTTTTGTTATTTACGTCCAATACACAAGAGGAGAAGGAAGATGAAGAAGACGAAGATAGGAAGTTTGCTAGCAACGCTGCTAGTATTCTTCATGATGGCATGGGGAGGCCATGCAACAGCATCTGCAGATGATAATTCATTGCAGAAGATTAAGGATGCTGGAGTGTTGAAGGTGGCAACGTCACCTGATTACCCACCATTCGAATTCCGGGCAACCATCAATGGCCAGTCCGAAGATGTTGGAATGGATATCGAAGTAGCCAAGCAAATCGCCAAGGACTTGGGTGTGAAGCTACAAATTATGAACATGGACTTCGGTTCAACTTTGGTTGCCGTTCAGACTGGTAAAGTCGACATGGCCATTACCGGGGTTAACCCAACGGAAGAACGTCGGAAGTCAGTGGACTTCTCAGACATCTACTACAACGGTGGACAGTCATTCTTGATTCAAAAGAAGGATGCCAAGAAGTACAAGAATGCCAAGGCCTTGCACGGAGCGAAGATTGGAACACAAACTGGTTCATTGCAACAGACTTTGTCAAAGAAGTACTTTAAGGACAGTACCCTTTCAAGTATGGAAAAGACACCAAACCTGGTCTTCGCCTTGAAGTCAGGTAAGTTAGATGCCGTTGGAGTTGAAAAGCCAGTTGCCGCAGCCTACGTTGAAAACAACAAGGACTTGGTTGCCATCGATGCCGGCTACAAGTTGGATAAAAATGAAACTGGTGCAGCCGTTGCCTTTGCAAAGGGTTCTGATTCATTGGCCGCAGCAGTTAACAAGAGTATTGATAAGATCACAAAGAACGACTGGACTTCTGATTACTTGAAGAAGTCAGCCAAGTACATGAAGGACAACACGAAGGACACTTCCATGACACGTTACTGGAAGTACTTCTATAACGGTTTCTTGAACACGACATTGATTGCCGTTGTCGCCGTTATCTTCGGTATCATGCTTGGAATTCTCCTTGTCTTGATGAAGTTATCAGCTTGGAAGTTGCTCTCATGGCCAGCGACCGCCTACATTGAAATCGTTCGTGGAACGCCAATGATGGTTCAAGTATTGCTTGTTTACTTCGGACTTGGCGCAATCATTAACATGCCAGCCCTTGTCGCAGGTATCGTCGCCGTTGCCTTGAACTCAGGTGCATACGTTGCCGAAATCATTCGTGGTGGAATTAACAGTTTGGATGCCGGACAAAAGGAAGCTGCACAGAGCCTTGGACTTTCAAAAGTCGACACGATGCGTTTTGTTATCTTGCCACAGGCCTTTAAGAACATTTGGCCATCACTTGGTAACGAATTTATCTCCGTTGTGAAGGAAAGTTCCATTGTTTCCATCATCGGTGTTACGGACTTGATTTACGAACTAAACGTTGTCCGGGCGGATACTTACCGTGCCGTTGCCCCAATCGTTGTTGTGATGGTGATCTACTTCATCATGACCTTCACGTTGACTCGGGCCTTGAACTACTTCGAAAGGAAGATGAACCATGACTAATACAGCCATTGAATTAAAGAATGTTACCAAGAAGTTTAAAGAAAACGAAGTGCTGAAGGGCATTAATGGAGTTATTGAAGAGGGGCAAGTATTGGCTATTATCGGCCCATCTGGATCGGGGAAGTCAACGCTACTCCGTGCTATGAACCAGCTGTCTGGCCCAACCTCAGGGGAAGTCATTTTTGAAGGACAGGACCTTACGAAGGCTTCTAAGTCGGACATGGCCCACCTTGGGGAAAAGATTGGCATGGTTTTCCAAAGCTTTAACCTTTTCCCGAACCATACGGTTTTGGAAAACGTCACACTTGGCCCACGCCGTGTAAAGAAGTTGTCAGATGAACAGGCTAACAAAGAAGCCATGGAATATTTGAAGCAGGTGGGGATGGCGGAAAAGGCCAGTGCTTACCCCGATTCATTATCCGGTGGACAGAAGCAGCGTGTGGCGATTGCCCGTGCCTTGGCGATGAAGCCAAAGGTATTGTTCTTTGATGAACCAACATCAGCCTTGGATCCTGAAAACGTTGGGGAAGTTCTAAAAGTCATCCAGAAATTGGCTGACGAACAGCTCACGATGGTGATTGTGACCCACGAAATGAACTTTGCCAAGAAGGTTTCTGACAAAATTTGGTTCATGGCCGACGGCCAAATTGTTGAAGAAAACGACCCAGAGTCGCTCTTCAATAACCCAAAGGAAGAAAAGACCAAGCACTTTATTGAACAAGTTTTGATGGACTAAAACAAAGAGGAGAGTAAACATGAACAAGATTGTATTAGCATATTCCGGTGGATTAGATACTTCTGTTGCCATTCCATGGTTGAAGGATAAGGGCTACGACGTTGTGGCGGCTGTCTTAGACGTCGGACAATCAGGTAAGAATTTGAAGGAAGTACAAGAAAAAGCCTTGCAGGTTGGTGCCGTAGAATCATACGTCGTCGATGGAAAGGATGAATTTGCCAAGGACTTCGTCGGACCAGTAATTCAAGCAAACGCCCTCTACGAAGGAAAGTATCCGTTGGTTTCAGCCTTGTCACGTCCCTTGATTATCAAGAAGTTAGTTGAAATTGCCCATGAAACCGGCGCTAAGGCGATCGCCCACGGATCAACTGGTAAGGGAAACGACCAAGTTCGTTTTGAAACGGCCATCCACGCCTTGGATCCATCTTTGGCAATCGAAGCCCCTATCCGTGACTTCCATTGGTCACGTGAAGAAGAAATCGATTACGCGAAGGATCACAACGTTCCTGTTCCAATTGGTAAGAAGTCACCATACTCAATCGATGACAACCTCTGGGGTCGTGCAAACGAAGCCGGAATCTTGGAAAACCCTTGGAATGAAGCGCCAGAAGACGCCTTTGCTTTGACAGCAGCGGTTGAAGACACACCAGACGAAGCCGATGTCTTGGAATTGACTTTTGAACAAGGATTGCCAGTTGCGATTAACGGCGAAGAAAAGTCATTGGTCGACATCATCGAAGAATTGAACGTTTTGGCCGGCAAGCACGGTATCGGACGTATCGACAAGATTGAAAACCGTTTGGTTGGAATCAAGTCTCGTGAAATCTATGAAGCCCCTGCAGCGGCCGTTATCATGACTGCCCACAAGGACTTGGAAGACCTGACGCTTGAACGTGACATCGCGCACTTCAAGCCAGTTATCGAAGCAAAGATTACCGAATTGTATTACAACGGTTTGTACTTCTCACCACTCTTTGACGCATCCATGGCCTTCATCAAGAAGAGCCAGGAAGTCGTCAACGGAGTAGTTAAGATGAAACTTTTCAAGGGTCAGGCCACGGCCATCGCCCGTCAATCAGAAAAGAACTCACTTTACGATCAAAACTTAGCAACTTACACGGATGCGGACTCATTCGACCAAGTTTCAGCGGCCGGCTTCATTAAGCTCTGGTCATTGCCAACAACGGTCTTCGAACAGGTCAACCACATCCACGACTAAACGATAGAAAACGAGGATAGTAGAATGGCAGATAAACTATGGGGTGGTCGCTTTCACGGCCAAGCAGCAGATTGGGTCGACGATTTCGGCGCATCGATTCACTTCGATTACCAACTTGCAAAAGAAGATATCGAAGGTTCCATCGCCCATGCCACGATGCTGGCCAAGCAGGGGATCATCGGTGAAGACGAAGCAGATACAATCATTGCTGGCCTAAAGGAAATCGAGACCGAGTTCGAAGCGGGTCAGATTCACTTCTCCGTGAAAAACGAAGACATCCATTTGAACATCGAGTCTATTCTGACCGAAAAAGTCGGGCCGGTTGCCGGAAAACTCCACACAGCTCGTTCACGTAACGACCAGGTGGCAACCGATTTTCACCTCTGGTTGAAGCATCGTTTGCCTGCCGTCAAGACGGCTATTACGGACTTGCAGCAAGAGTTAGTGACTCTTGCCGAAAAGAATGTTGATACCTTGATGCCCGGCTACACGCACTTGCAACACGCCCAGCCAATCTCATACGGGCACTACCTCTTGTCCTACTATGAGATGTTGCAGCGAGACTTCGAGCGTTTCGAGTTCAACGAGAAGCACACCGACATTTTGCCTCTTGGTGCCGCAGCGTTAGCCGGCACGACTTTTCCAATCGACCGTGAGTTTGTAGCTGATCAGTTAGGATTCGACAAGGTTTACCACAATAGTTTGGACGCCGTTTCAGACCGTGACTTCGCCCTTGAATTCCTGTCAAACTCTGCCATTTTGATGGCCCATCTTTCCCGGATGGCCGAAGAAATGATTCTCTGGACCTCCTTTGAGTTCAACTATTTGGAGTTGTCCGACAGTTTCTCAACCGGATCATCCATCATGCCGCAGAAGAAGAACGCGGACTTCGCCGAACTCAGCCGTGGTAAAACTGGTTCCGTTTACGGTCATTTGATGGGCTTGCTGACAGTGATGAAGGGCTTGCCATTGGCCTACAACAAGGATATGCAGGAGGATAAGGCTGGTGTTTTTGATACTTTTGACACCATTATTGCCGTTTTAAAAGTCTTCACCGGCATGTTATCAACGATGACGGTTAAAAAGGACAAGATGCGTGTTTCATTGAAGGGCGATTACTCCAATGCAACCGAATTGGCCGACTACTTGGCTAAGAAGGGCTTGCCATTCCGTCAGGCCCACGCGGTGGTGGGAATGCTGGTTTACCAAGGCATTGAAGAAGGTACTGCACTAGAGGATATGCCATTGTCCGAATTGCAGAAGGCCTCTGAACTCTTCGAAGAAGACGTCTACCAAGTGCTGGACCCAGTTACAGCCGTTAACACACGTACCTCCCTCGGTGGAACGGCCATGGAAAACGTACAAAAAGAAGTGGAAAGTGCTAAGAAAGTCTTGGCGAGCCGTTAAGTTAAGGAACAAAGTAGGAATTGTATTCCTGCTTTTTCTTTTGCAATCGAGTTGACACTGTGTCAACTAGCTGTATACTAGTCAGTGAAATGACAGTCTGTCAAAAGGAGATGAAGATGGCAAAGGCGATGTTTGACCACCTAAAAACTGAAAAAAAAGAACAAATCATTCAAGCTTTGTTCACTGTTTTTTCTAAAAAAGATTTACTAACCGTGTCGGTCAAAGACATTGTGGAAGAGGCTGGGATTCCGCGTGGTTCCTTCTACACCTACTTTGAGGACTTGCAGGATGCTTACTCACAGGTGCTAGAAACCGTGTTGACCCGTGTCCATAAACAAACATACACGGGTAATCCTTTCGAGGCAGCCCGGGACTTTATCCAAACGATTGATCAGAATCCTGACCGAGATTTTATCCGGCACTACTACGTGATTAATGAAGCCGTTTTAGAGGCTCATCAAGGGTATAAAGAAAAGGTCAGCTCTCAAGAAGCCCTACCAAAATGGTTGGGGTCACTCGCCGTGCACCATTTGTTACGGCAGTTCTTCTTAAACCCTGTGGATAAAGAAACAATTCTTGCCCAGTTGTCCGCAGTTGAAAAATGGCAGAAAGGAAGTCACTAATGTTCTTAGCTTTACACGAAATGAAAAAGGAAAAGTTACGCTATGGTTTAGTCATCGGCGTGATTCTACTAGTCGCCTACCTGATTTTTATTCTGTCAGCATTAGCCCAGGGACTAGCTAGCCAGAATACCAACGCCTTTAATTCCTGGAAGAGTCAGTCCGTTATCTTGAATAAAGATGCCAACGGGAACTTAGCTCAATCGATGATGACAAGGAATCAAGTCGAGACCGCTAGTGAATCCAATAAAGGCGAAATAGTCGGTTTGGCCCAGGGAATTTTGAAGGCGGGCAATGCCCGCCAGTCAGCAACCTTTGTCGGCTTAACGGAAAAGTCTAACCTTCGCCAAAACGTTCAGTTATCCTCTGGCCACTGGAATAATAATGATAACGAAGTTGTGCTCTCTGATAAGCTGAAAGACCAGGGTTTCCACATTAACCAAAAGGTTAAGATGGGCCTTTCAAACGAAGAATACACCATCGTCGGATTCGCGAAGAAGGCGGTCTACAACATGGCACCGGTTGTCTACGGCTCCATTGATGATTGGTCCAACATTAAGGGTGTGACGGGCGACTTTGTCGGATCAGGTCTCATTAGCAGCACCAAGCAAAGTACTACAGATGGCAGCCTCCAAGTTCTAAACAAGAAGGAGCTCTTTAATAAGATGCCGGGCTATTCTGCTCAAACGCAAACCTTTCTCTTCATGATCGCCTTTCTAATTATTATTTCCATCGTCATTGTCGCCATCTTCCTCTATATTCTAACCATGCAGAAGTTGGAGAATTTGGCAGTCTTACGTGCCCAGGGAATCCCAAGTTCTTACTTAATTTGGAACACGCTAGCTCAAACGGTCTTGATTTTGATAATTGCCGTTTTGTTGGCAGTCGTATTAGCTGCGGGCACCGCTTTAATCATCCCAACAGCCGTGCCAATGAGTTTTGACCCTCGATTAATTGCAACAACGGCCGGACTCCTGATCGTAACCGGTATCATCGGTGCAGTTATTCCAATGCGCATCATTGCAAAAATCGACCCTGTTTCGGTCATTGGAGGTTAACATGCAAAAACTTGAATTAAAAAATGTTAGCAAAGTCTTCGGCGCAGGTACCAATCGCGTGCAAGCCCTTGACCATGTTAATTTTGAAGCCAAGGCTGGGGAACTAACCCTTATTTTGGGCCCTTCAGGTTCTGGAAAGTCCACGCTTTTGACCATTCTTGGTGGACTGCAACAACCAACCGAAGGGCAGGTGTTGATTAATGGCAAGCGTTTCGACAACCAAAAGGGAAAAACAGCGGATGCCTTTCGACTGGATCACATCGGCTTTGTGCTCCAGTCTTACAGTTTAGTATCTTATCTAACGGTGAAAGAGCAGTTTCAGTTAGTCGATAAAGTCAAGAAGACCGGTAACTTGGATATTCAACGCTTCCAGGAGGACCTGAAGCGACTCGGCATTGAAAAGCTGCTGAACAAGTATCCGGGTGAATTATCAGGTGGGCAAAGTCAGCGTGTTGCTATTGCCCGCGCGCTGTACGCTAATCCTGATTTCATTCTGGCGGATGAGCCAACGGCGGCCTTGGATTCAGCCCGTGTACAAGAGGTAGCAGAACTCTTCAAGAACATTGCTCAAAAGGAAAACAAGGCGGTGGTTGTGGTAACCCATGACTTGCGCTTGCGAGCGGAAGCGGACCGAATTTACCAACTCGTTGACGGTCAAATTTCCTTGGAAAAGTCTAACTAATTAGCGGGGGAGTAAACCTGCCCTATATCATCTTAAATACACTTTTGTTTTGAACTGGTCTAACTCGACCAGTTCTTTTTTATTAAGGCTTTAGCGAAGTTCGCCTTTGATGTGGTATACTCCGAAATGAAATTTAAATAAAAGAAGATATTTAAAATAAAAAGGATACATGAATGAAAAAGCAGACTGACTTTAAAAAACTGATGACCTTAACCATCAGTTTCCTCTTGCTCGATTTAATCGTTCAGCACGTGTTGGTTTATCAAGCAGTGAACTGGACATTTTACCAGTTTCATATGGAACAGTTCACCGCTCAGTTCATCTCGAAGATGACGGAACTGTTCGTGGTGCTAGGTATCAACGCTTTCGTCACAAAGCAGAAAATTTTCATCAAACCAGCCTTCTCCTGGTGGGAAGGGGTATACTGGATTTTTGTTGTGGCCGTGGCCGTACCATTTCTCTCGGCGAACAACATTTGGGAATCACTTGGTACTGGCTTGATGGGCGGGTTCCCAGAGGAATTCTTCGCCCGTGGTGTTTTGATGGGCCTCTTCCTTACCTACTTGTTAAAGCAGGGCTATAGCCGTGGTAACTTGATCAAGGGGATTCTTTATTTAGACCTCGTCTTTGCGTTGATGCACTTTACCAACTTAACGCACATGCCACTGAACTACGTCATTGCGCAGTCAGCGGTGGCATTCGTTGGCGGTTTGGCCTTTTCGGCCCTTTACGCACAGACTGGTTCGATTTGGGCGCCAGTCGCTGCTCACTTTCTCGATGATTTCATCCTGACGACAACGGGAACTGAAGGGGTGCTTCAAGGCTATGCTCAATCGGCCTTCTCCTGCTTTAAGATTATTCTAGTGATTGTGCTTTTCTTCTATTGGAAGAAGCATGAACCCGTTCTTTCCCGTCGCATTCGTGCGATGCAAAAATAAAAGATTTCAATTAAAAAAGTCGTCTCGCAAACCCGCGAGACGACTTTTCTACTTTAAGAAACAATTTTTTCAATTTGATTCAATTCTGACAACTTCCAGTCAACGTAGGAGGTGTTGTCTGGGGATGTTTCCGTGACTTTGACGATTGGAATGTTCTGTTCCTTGGCCAGCTTGACCATCTTATCAACATCGCCACCCGTGGTTTGGGTGTTCTGAACAACGAAGTCAACCTGACGGTTGTTCAAAGCTTCGCGGACTTCCTTGGTTGCGTTAGCGGAAGGGTCGCTATCTTCGGCAATCGACTCGGCGAAGTCGTCACCGACAATCGTTGCGCCTAAGTCCTTCAGCATGTATTCATAGATGGACTCAGTTTCAAAGACTTTCTTACCAGCAACCTTAGCCTTCAATTCATTTACCTTATCCGTTACTGGTTGCAACTTTTGCTTATAGGCAGCGGCGTTGTTCTGGTAGTAATTCTTGTTATCAGGATCCTTCTTTGACAATTCATCGGCCAACTTCTGGGCAACCGTAATCATGTTTTCTGGGTCGTTCCAAAGGTGGGGATTGGCTTTGCTATCCTTGTTCAACATGTCAGAAGCGAGCAACAACTTCGTCTTCTTAGAAGACTTGGTTAACTTATTCAACCAGGCGTCGTAGCCGAGACCGTTACCAAGCGCAATGTCAGCCTTGGAAACCTTTTTAGCGACATCGTTGGTTGGATCGTAGTCTTCGGGCGAAACCGATTGCTTCGTAATGATGGCGGAAACGTTGGCCTTATCGCCTGCAACTGTCTCGGCGACTTCAGCGTAGACGTTTGTTGAAGCGACGATGCTTAGCTTGCCATCGCTGCTAGACTTTTGACTCGACTTAGGCCAGAGCACAACGGCTAGGACGATGACCAGTAAGACCGTCATGACCCCAACCAAAATACCAGTTTTTTTCATGATTCTGTTCCTTTCGCAGAAAGTGTTTCTAAACAACGTTCTAAGCATAACGGAGTCAAAATCTTATAGTCAAACAGGTGGTCTTTACTCACTTTTGCTTATAAGGGTAAAGTCTTTCTCTTGGGCGGAAACGATGGCCCCCACCAGCTCTTTTAGAATTAGAGCCAAATCGCTGTTTTGTAGGCTGTCTTCTTGGTAAACAAAGGATAGTTTAAAGTCCGGCAGTGCCTTGTCCTCTGATAGACGCAAGGGGGGATGCGGAATGTCAATCACGGTTAACTTTTCTTCTATAGGAAGAGGGCCGGTTATTAAGAGGGCGTCGAATTGTCCCTTGTGTAGTTTTGACAATGCGTCTACGCCATTTACAGTTTCTTTACGAAGGTGGGTAAAGAAGTGGTCGGACAGATGCTGTTCAATTGAAGGAAAGTAGGCAAAGTCGACAATCTCAGACAAGCCGAGAACGAGTTTTTGTTCCGCTTCCTTTTGAATTTCGTCTTCGGCCTGGTGGTATTGGGCGACCATCTTCCTGGCATGCTTCAATAGAATGTGGCCGGGGTGGGTTAAGGCTAATTTTTTATGTCCAGGGTCACGCCAAATTAACTCGGTATTCAGTTCTTTTTCCAATCGTTGCATGGCCAAAGAAACCGTTGGCTGGGAAACCTGGAACTTTTTTGATACCTGGGAAAAGGAACCAAGTTCGGCTAGTGAAAGGTAGTATTCTAAATCTTGAATTCTCATTTGGATTCCTTATCAAATTATAAAAAAGTTAAAATGCTAAAAAAGTGCGTTCGATTTAAAAGTATTTAAATTATATCAAATATGTTGCCTAATAAAGCGACATTATCGAAATATTGTCCGCGAAATAGAACCGTTTTTGTTTGACGGAGAGCAATTTTGCTTGTAAACTAGTGGCCAGAACTTAGGTAAGGAAGAGCATCACAAGATGCAACCTAAAGTGGATAGAAAAAGGAGTTCATCTCATATGACAACACCAATCGAGATTTTGAACAACCCCTTCTTGAACAAGGGGACAGGTTTCACAATGGAAGAACGTAAGGAACTCGGCGTAGCCGGTCTCTTGCCTCCACGCGTGCAAACTTTGGAAGAACAAGAAGCAGCAACTTACGCACAATACCAATCAAAGCCATCTGATTTGGAAAAGCGTTTGTTCTTGATGGAAATCTTCAACACAAACCACACATTGTTCTACTACATGTTCTCACAACACGTGGTTGAATTCATGCCAATCGTTTACGATCCAGTTATCGCTGACACGATCGAAAACTACTCAGATTTGTTTGTTGACCCACAAAACGCTGTTTACTTGTCAATCGACAACCCTGAAGGCATGGAAGAATCCTTGAAGAACGCCGCAAACGGACGTGACATCAAGTTGATTGTTGTTACTGATGCTGAAGGTATCTTGGGTATTGGTGACTGGGGTGTTAACGGTGTTGATATCGCCGTTGGTAAGTTGATGGTTTATACTGCAGCCGCAGGTGTTAACCCAGCCGACGTTTTGCCAGTTGTCTTGGATAACGGAACAAACAACAAGGAATTGTTGGAAAACCCTAACTACTTGGGTAACCGTCACGAACGTGTTCGCGGCGAAAAGTACGACAAGTTTGTTGATGACTTCGTACAAGCTGCTGAAAAGACTTTCCCTAACCTTTACTTGCACTGGGAAGACTTTGCCCGTCAAAACGGTGCTAAGATCTTGAACAAGTACAAGAACGACATCACAACGTTCAACGATGACATCCAAGGAACTGGAATCATCACATTGGCCGCTGCATTGGGTGCCATGAACATCACTGGTGAAAAGTTGTCAGACCAGACATACTTGTCATTCGGTGCTGGTTCAGCCGGATGTGGAATCGCCGCACGTATCTTCGACGAAATGTTGCAAGAAGGTTTGTCAGAAGACGAAGCTAAGTCACACATCTACTTGTTCGACAAGCAAGGTGTCCTCTTTGATGACATGGATGACTTGACTCCAGAACAAAAGCCATTTGCTCGCAAGCGTTCAGAATTCGAAAACGCTGACCAATTGACTGATTTGTTGACTGCAGTTCAAACTATCAAGCCATCAATCATGGTTGGTACTTCAACTGTTCCTGGTGCCTTCACTAAGGAAATCGTTCAAGAAATGGCTTCTCACGTAGAACGCCCAATCATCTTCCCATTGTCTAACCCAACTAAGTTGGTTGAAGCAACTGCTAAGGACTTGCTTGAATGGACTGATGGTAAGGCATTGGTTGCCAACGGTATCCCTGTTGACCCAATCGAATACAAGGGTGTAACTTACAACATCGGACAAGCTAACAACGCTTTGGTTTACCCAGGTCTTGGACTTGGAACTATCGCTTCAACTGCTACGGTATTGAACGATGAAATGATCTCAGCCGCTGCTCACTCATTGGGTGGTTTGGTTGATGCATCACAACCAGGTGCCGCTGTTTTGCCTCCTGTTTCACAATTGACAAAGTTCTCTGAAGATGTTGCCATCGCGGTTGCTCAATCAGCCGTTGACCAAGGTATCACGAAGGAAAAGATTTCTGACGTTAAGGCTGCTATCGAAGCCTTGAAGTGGGAACCAAAGTACTAAGAGTTACTCTTAACTTTGTTTTAAAAGAATCGCCATTTGGCGGTTCTTTTTTTGTGCATAAAAAACCCAGGAGAGTTAACTAGCTTCTCCTGGGTTTCTTTAATTGATTGCCTTAGTTACTTTTATTAGCAATAGCGTCTAAGTTATCTTTACCGATGTAGTCGTTGTAGTCTTGTCCGATATAGGTAAAGTCGAGACTTTTCTCCCTCGGTTCAGCGGTGTAAAGGGCGAAGTAGCCTTGTCGTTGATAGGAAGCCACAACGGGAATCTTTTTACCATCAATAGTTAGGCTGCTATGCCAATAGGCCAAGCCGTCAGTGTAAACTTTGTTTGGCTTAATGGTTCCTTCTGTCATTGGAAGGTTGACCTCTTCATGGCCGTCATAGGCACGGAATTGTTGGACTTTACTCGTTGTGTACTGTGAAAGGTCAATTGGAAACTTGGGGTTTGGTTTATCTGAGATTAGTTGAAAACCATACTCGCTTTTTTTGCTGTTTTTTGAGTTTGAAGAAGAGCTTTTAGCAGATGAGTTACTCTTTTTATCGGAAGAGATCTTTTCAACGGTAACGGAGCTTTCTTCTGACTGATTATTGTGGCCAGATGGTTCTTGATTCATAAAGGCTACAGTTCCTGCCACTAAGGCTAGAACAACTAGAATGCCGATTGGTAAACGGTGCTTTTTAATAAAATTCATATTCTTCTCTCTTTAATTTTCACTAAACGTCAATATTTTAGCATAGTTAAGGGTAAGCGATATCAGAGGATGATAAAAACGCACCCGAAAAAGTATTCTTCTCGAGAGCGCTTTGTTTAACAATTAGATAATTTAATCGACTTTACGCCAGTCCTTATCAAAGAGGAAACGAGCGACGTAGAGCCCAAATGGTAGGAAGACCATGATGAGTGCAGCGCGAACCAGCCAGGTAGCACCAGTTCCGATGTTGTTCAAACCAAGGTTATAAACACCACGGTAAATATAAAGGCCAGGAACCATGATGACGATGGCCGGAACAGTCAATGAAATCCGCGGAAAGTCTGTGCGGTGGTTAATCAAGGATGCGGCTACTCCAGCAATCAGGGCACCAACAAAGGCAGCGGCTGCAGGTGGGAGCTGTGAAAGATCAACTAATTCAAGGCGAGTTGTGTTCGCAACGGCACCAATTAGTCCAGCCGTAATGGCCATTTTAGGTTTGGAGTTAAACATCATGGAGAAACCGAAGACCCCGGCGAAAGAGGCCATCAAACGGCAGGCAATCAATGGATAAAGTGATAGTCCTTGGGGTAAGAAGTTTTGAGGGTGCAACTGGAAGACTAATGCCAGCAGCCAACCAATCAGGGTTGCTGAGAAGATGATCATCAGTGCGAAGGCGAGTCGCTCTAATCCGGATCGCATATCATTTTTAGAGAGGTCCAGGATGGAAGTGATAAATGGGAAACCAGGAATTACGAAGAGCATTGAACCAATGTAACCAGCCTCATGGGCGGATGAAAGGTGAACAAAAAGTCCCAGAATGAAAAGGGTGGCGACGTAAGTCAGACAGGCGGCGGCAACGCCTAGACCAGTGGTGGCGACGGCGTTCCAGTGACGGCCACCAAGCACCTTACGAGTAAAGTTTCCGGCAAAGGCGCCAGTAAAGCAACCAAGCATTTCAACTGGTCCACCACCAAGCAAAAAAATAAATCCTGCACAGGCGATGGCAGCGGCTAGTCCAGCCATTAAGGCTGAGTAGTTTCCAGGCTGCTTTTGAATCTTGCTTAGAGCCTTGTGGACGATTTGTGGTGTTTGATCAGCATATTCGCTGGCAAAGTCAGCGACAAAGTTCTCAATCATGGTCATTTTGTGAGTATTGACCCCGGTCGCTGCCAGCGTAAGTGACTCGGTATAGGACTCAACACCGTCAAAGCAGGAAAAGGTGATGGCGGTAAAGCCAATATCGGCGGATACCGTTAATTGTAAGGCGCGGGCAACGGTGTTCATGGCTGATCGAACACGCCAGGCTCCCGTTCCGCAGGAAAGTAAGAGAATCCCCACACGACCCACGATTGAGGCGCGAACGGGGAGGGTAGACTCTCGAGCGGGTACCTTTTCTTCGCCGATGAACTTTTCCCAGCGGACTGCCATGTGCTGGCGTAAGTGCTCGGGATGAATGGTATCGTTCAGGGCTGATTTAGTTGTTGACGAGGTCATAATTCAGGCTCCATTAAAGAAAGATTCTAGATTAGTAAAATATAGCTTTATGATAGGCTTTTGACCTATATTTTTCAAGGAATCAGATAAAAGAAATTTTATGTTGAAAAAGTATAAAAAATAAAAGGGAAACTATGTACAATTTTAGATTATGGTGGTAAAACATAGTTGATATGTAACAAATGTAAAGAAAATGTTACATAAAGTAACAAAAATTGATAAATCGGAGTGGCTTATCTCAAAAAAACCTAAGCAATGTATTATGAAGTATAGCGTACAGTCAAATAATCAAAATCGTTTTCCACTCAATGCTGCAAAGAATTGGCTTATTCTACCATTGACTTCCCTTGCATTGATTAGTGGAAGCGGTGTTTTGAGCTCTGAAAGTCATTCGACGGCCATGGCTTCTGAAACAACTGGGCAGACAGTAGTGGCCCAAAGTGCTGACAGCGGTAATTTAGGAACAGCAACCTATAGTTGGAATGATAGTAGCAAGACTTTGACAATTAATGGCGCTGGTATCATGAGCAAGGTGAGTGCCTTAAGTTTTGCCAATGATATTCAAACAATTCGTTTTACAGGAGCTGTCCAAGCGCCAGTTAATTCAGATCACTTGTTAGCCGAGTTGCCTAATTTGACAAGCATCGACGGATTAACTTACTTGGATACATCCAACGTTACTTCGATGTACTACATGTTCCGGGGGGATGCCAAGGTAACCTCCCTTGATGTTAGTCATTTTGATACCTCGAAGGTAACCGACATGTCAGCCATGTTTTCTGATATGACCGCCTTGCAGAGCCTAGATGTTCGCAACTTCGATACTAGTCAGGTAGTTTATTTCCGTTATCTATTTTCAAATGATGCTTCCTTGAAGACTTTGGATTTGAGTCACTTTAATACGTCGAACGCCACTACAATGTATGGTATGTTCTCGATGGCATCGGGACTAACCCGCTTGGATATTAGTAGTTTTGATACTCAAAAAGTCGTTGCAGACCATATGGATTACATGTTTAATGGTATTGGTAATGGTGACTTGCTTTACATTAATATGCCAAAGTCTCATTTTACCTGGTGGTCATTACTGGGTGATACGTGGAAGGGCAATCGTTATGATCATCTTTACACGCCAATTAATAACCCAGATGATCGAGAAACAACCGGCACGACAATGGATGCGGATACCTACCGTAAACTTTATGATACTGGTAACCAACCCGGTGGTTGGTACGTCTGGGGACGTTATATCACTAGCCAAGAAAGCAAGGTTGTTAAGCGAACAATCAATTATCAGGACGCTTCTGGTCATGTTATTGCTTCTTCAACCGTTCAGCAGTTAACTTACCAGCGGACGGTCACGAAGGACATGATGAATAATACAACGACTAAGACTGATTGGGTCGTCACCGATGGACAGGATAGCCAGTTTGCCGCGGTAACAGTGCCAGCAACCATCGATTCGAAGTATGAGGACCCTAAGGTAAATGGCCAGACTGTTACGATGATTGCTGCTGAGAAGCCAAAGTTGACCGATACGGCTGATGAGCAGGACGAGGTTGTCAACGTACTCTATAGTATGAAGGCCGTAACGCCAACACCGACCCCATCACCAAATAACAAGAATCATCACAAGGGTATCAGCCTTCCAACAACTGGTGGGGACGATGGTCAGTCTAATCAAGTTGGCTCTACCCGAAATAGTAAGGTAGCTAGTCGTAAGCTATTGACACAGTTGCCAAGTACTGGCCAGCAGGTTGAGAAGCACCTTGGCCTTCTTCTACCACTTGCGTTAGGTATTTCTGCCACATTGGCTTACTTCTTTACAAAGAGCCATAAGTAAGTTCATTAAAAAATAAAAAGCATTAAAAAAGACATTGATTCGCATCGATGTCTTTTTATTTGCCTTCATTTAGTTCATTTTATTTTTGAATTGTTGAATTGCCGAGTTCTTTAAGAGTGTAATCGAGATGGCAATCTGAATCACAAGGGTGATGGTCGTTCGAATGGCACGGCTAAGCAGTAAGCCTTCTAGTGGCACGTGGTAGGAGAAGGAGATGATGGCGGTATTTAAAAAGAATGAAATACCCACAACCACCACGAGGTTTACCAGGATGATTCGAGTAATCGTTGGTTTTTGCAGTAACCCGTAAACTAAACCTGCCAGTGCTGCCGAGAATAGGAAGAAGGGGGAGAAAGTACCCGTTGAGAAAATGGTAAAGACGATGATGTTGGCCAGCATGCACATGAACATGTTCGCCACACTGCCATAAAAGTAGCCGGCAATGACAAGGGGGATGAAGGCCAAACTAATTTTGGCAAAGTCGGGCCCGATGGCAATGCGACTGAGTAGGATGTGGATGGCTAGTAATACCGCTAGCCCGGCAATTTTTTTACTTTCTTTAATCATGAGTAACCTCTCTTTTATAAAAAATGACACCTTTGTCATTTCAATAAAATCGATTATACTATAAATTGACAACCGTGTCATTTTATATTTGAGGTAAGTCATGGCAAAAGTAGAGTTAAGTAAGACAAGACAGGCTAAAAAAGAAGCTATTTTGAGGACGGCCACGCAGGTCTTTTCGGAAGAGGGCTTCTTAAACGTGAACATGCAGGCCATTATTAATGCCTGTGGGATTAGCCGTGGCGGCATTTATCTTTACTTTCAGTCTGTTGATGAACTCTTTGTTGAAGTGGTGCGGAGCCGCTCGGTTCGACAGTTTGACCTCATCCGTCAGGAGCTAAAGGATAAGCCGGACTTTGATAAGGTACTAACCGACTATCTGGCTGATCATAAGAAACGCCTGCTTGGGTTGTCCGAAGGAAAGCCTTCCTTACTGCGAGCCATGTATGAGTATTCCTTTACCCATAACACGGAGGCAGACCGTCGCTTGAAGCAAAAGCAGGTCAATGCAACCCGGGCAACTGTGCAGGCGGTCCTAAACCTAGGTGCTGAGCAGAAAAAGATTGAAAGCGACCAGGTCCGTTTGCTTGCTGAAGAACTGATGCTTTTGATCGAAGGGATGAACGTTCTCGCCTTGACCGGGGAACTGCAGGAACTTCAAATTGACCGGCAGTTCCAGCAGTTTGAACGTCAATTTACGTTAAGTGATTAAAAAGTGCATTAAAAAAGCGGTGAAACATTGTTTCACCGCTTTTCTTGATTATAAGTCTTTTCGGTAGATGCTTTGACCGGTATTACCGTCCAAAAGCACGTCACAGACGTCGATAAAGAGTCCGTGTTCAACGACTCCCGTCAGGGATTTCAATTCATCGGCCAACTTAGGTAAGTCATCAACACGTGAAATATCGATATCGATGATGTAGTTACCTGAATCCGTTGTTAGGTAGTTGCCGTCTTCTTGCTGACGGTAGACGGGCTTCAAATCCCGTTCCTTCAAATAGTTGTACACGTGGTGCACACCAAACTTCACCACTTCAACCGGAAGCTTGAAGGATCCGAGGCGGGGATGCTTCTTAGAAGAATCAACCACCCAGATGTTCTTTTGTGAGTTAACAGCCACAATCTTTTCGAAGAGAAGGGCGGCACCGCCACCCTTAATCCCGTTTAGGTAGGGATCCACTTCGTCGGCGCCATCAACCGTGACATCGATTCGATCAACGGCATCAATGTCGACAACTTTTAGGCCGAAACCGAGGGCCAGTTGCTGCGTTTGACCAGAAGTGGCCACGCATGTGATATCCATGGATTCTTCATGGGCTTTCTTAGCTAGCAAGTCGATAAAGATGGAAGCGGTTGAGCCAGAACCGAGGCCAACGATGGCTTGGTTAGGAATCAACTCAACGGCCATTTGAGCAGCTTTTACTTTATGGTCATTCACGGTAAATCCTCCATTAAAACGACATAATCTATTTTCTATTATAGCAGACAGGCGCCCTTTGGCCGGGATGACTTTCCTATTTTTACTGCTAAAGTCGGGCATTTTTAGTAAAATAAGAGGTGAATAAATTTTGTCAGACAGAAAAGGATGACCATGAAAAAGCAAGTAACCGTAGTTGGCTCAACTAATTTGGACCGTGTAACCCGAGTGCCCCGCTTGGCGGAATCCGGGGAGACATTATCAATTGCTCAACACCAGGAAGAAGTAATGGGTGGTAAGGGTCTGAACCAGGCGGTGGCTATTGCCCGTTCAGGTGCTCTGTCGAACTTCATTACCAAAGTCGGATCGGACTTTGACCTTGGTCAGCAGGTAGCAGAAGATAACTTGAATTTGGACTACGTTTTGCAGTCTGATAAGTTCCAGACCGGCCAGGCCTACATTACCGTTTCGAAGGCAACCGGTGATAACATCATCTATGTATACGAAGGTGCTAACGGGGATCTCTCTGCTAAAGATATCTGGGACCAACGCGAATCATTGAAAGACTCAGACTTTTGCTTGACCCAATTAGAGATTCCTTTGGAGACAGCCCAGGCCGCCTTCAAGGAAGCTAAGGACATGGACGTGACCACTGTCTTGAATCCAGCGCCTGTTCCTGATCAGGAAGACCTGCCTAAGTCTTTGTTAGCTTTGACGGATATGATTATCCCAAACGAACACGAGGCGGCATTGATTTCAAACATTCCTGTGACCGACCGTGCGTCTCTGATTGCCAATGCCAACTTCTTCTTTGACATGGGCCTAGAGCATGTGTTGATTACCCTGGGTGATAAAGGCGCCTTCTACAAGTCTAAGTCCGGTAAGGAAGTCATGGTACCGGCCATCAAGACAACGGCCATTGATACGACCGCTGCAGGAGATACCTTCATCGGGGCACTGCTTTCTCGTTTGTCTCCATCATTTGACAACATCGAAGGGGCCATTCGCTACGCCGTTGCTGCCTCTTCTATTACGGTTGCTTCTGCTGGGGCACTCCCTTCTATTCCATATGAAGAAGCGGTATTGTCAGAATTACCAAAAATTAACTAAAAATTTTTTGCTATTTATATAGAAGAAAACAGAAAAAATCACAGAATCTGATGCTTAGCTTGTCAGTCCGCGAGGAAACGAGTAAGCTTAGTTCGAGGATATTACTATGAAGAAATTACTATCATTTATTTGGAACTGGATTGTTCCAATTGCCTTGGGTGTTGTGGCCTATTTGGCCATCACCACTTTCTGGATTAACATTGTAACCATTAACGGTGATTCGATGGACCCTAACTTGCTCGACCAGCAAAAAGTCTTTGTCCAAAAGACAGAGAACTTGAAACGTGGGGATGTTGTCGTTTTTGACGCCCGTAAGGAAGACCCACGTATTCAAAGCGGTAACAAGGACTACGTTAAGCGTGTCATCGCCGTTGCCGGCG
Source organism: Fructobacillus sp. CRL 2054 (assembly GCF_028764065.1). Classification (GTDB taxonomy): domain Bacteria; phylum Bacillota; class Bacilli; order Lactobacillales; family Lactobacillaceae; genus Fructobacillus. The sequence goes on along the minus strand of NZ_JACOFN010000015.1, from coordinate 1,207 downwards.
ATACTGTTTCATACAAGGACGGAACCCTTTACGTTAACAACAAGAAGGTAAACCAAGACTTCATCAGTTCTAGCGAACAAACAACCGGAACTGCTTCCTCCTTTGGTTCATCTTGGGATTTGAAGTCCTTGTCTTCAACCGGACTATGGAAACAAAGCGACCGTAACTCAACGGTTGTGCCAAAGGATTCTTACTTTGTCCTTGGTGATCACCGTTCTGTTTCAAACGATTCCCGTTACTTCGGATTTGTTTCTAAGAAGCATGTGATTGGAAAAGTCCACGTACCGTTCTGGTATTCAACAACCGTAAAGAATAATATCGCCAAAGAAGAGCAACATTTCTTCGTATAATTACATTTTTGCGACATAATAAAGACAAAAGCAACAAATTCAAAAAAGAATTTGTTGCTTTTTTTTCATATTTTAAAACCGTCTTTATAACTGATACAGAGCGATTTTAAAAAATAAATGTACCATTTTAACAAAACTGCCCTATTTGTCACAATTTACATATTGTGACGGAAAGCATACAATTATTACCGATGTAACAATTATTTGAAAATAGAGGACGAAGATATGAAAAAATTTACAAAGTTAAACCTAGTCGTAGCAACTTTGTTAACTGCGGGAGCATTAGCAACACCTGCAGCAGCATTTGCGGATGACAATGCGACATCACCTGCAGTAGCAGGGGTCGACAATCAAAAAGGAGCAGGTAACAAAAACCTGACGGGGACTGCAAAAATTACTTTTACTGGTGATACAACAAATGGCCTTACTTTGGACCATGTTCCTAACTTTGATTTCCAAACAAAGACACTTACTTCAAGTATGAACAGTCAATATACAGCAGATGGTGAATATATCCAAGTTACTGATTTGACTGGTTCAAGTAGCGGCTATATCGTTTCTGCTAAGGCTGATCAATTAGCCTACGAAAAGGATCAGAGTATTAAGTTGCCAATGGCAACAACCAATGGGTTCCTTTTTACCACAACTGATGGAAAAGCTGATGCCTCAACTAATGGTCAAATCACAGGTAATGCTCGTATGTCAATAAGTTAGACACTTTTTTTACATTACTAGGTTCGATTCATAGGTATGAATCCGTTCATGATTATATCGATGGATATAGCGTGATATTCGCGTAACCAGCTCAAATTTACTCTTAAACTGGTTCGGATAAATAAGTTCTCTTTTTAAAATTG
>NZ_JACOFN010000014.1 GCF_028764065.1 Fructobacillus sp. CRL 2054 | reverse complement strand
AGAGTAAATTTGAGCTGGTTACGCGAATATCACGCTATATCCATCGATATAATCATGAACGGATTCATACCTATGAATCGAACCTAGTGATGTAAAAAAAGTGTCTAACTTATTGACATACGAGCAGATTGTAATCATAATCGTTATCATCAGAATCAATTGTCTTGTATATCTTTGCTCTTTCGATTAATTTATCGATGTAGCCAGCGTGGTACTTATCAAACAACTTTTGATAAGCCTTTACGATCTTCCCCTTTGTAAGACTCGATGCACTTTTTTTCTCAAAAGCATCGTAACTATTCAAAACAAAACGTGTCATCTTTTGCTTATCAGCATTATCACCATCAGTAAAGACCTCAGTTAACTCCATCCACTTATCTGGAGTACCCTTCTGAGCTAAATACATGTTCTTCAACAAATCTAATGGAGTTAATGGCAACCCCTTACTGTTAAGACTTGCAAAGACTTGGTAGGCATCATTTAAATCAGGCACCGATATCTTTAATAAAGTTAGTGGCATAAATTTATTCTGATAAAAATTATGTAATTCAACAGCGCTCAAATCGCCCAACAAATTTTCTTGAATATATTTATATCTTTTGAAAAAGGCAAATCGTCCGTAATTCGAAGGTAAGTTTGTTTTTTCATCTAGAATTTTAACAAGTTTTTCCCAAATTTCTTGGTCCTTCTTAAGTAATTTCAATCGAGGTTCAAAAGTATCTTCGTCAAGCAAAAGCCTTCTTTTAATATCACCAAAATCTTGAAATAGCTTACCCTTTTGGTCATTAGGAACGTCCTGGTCATTAGTTTTATCTAACATACGTTCAAATAAGGCAAGCAACATTAAATTCAACGTTGTTAAACGTTGCTGACCATCAATAATATTTTGAAATGAACCTTCTTCAGAGATTAAAAGATTACCAACATAATAGCCATCATCTTCCGTACTCATATCGTTGAATAACGCTTCAATCTGTTCTTCTTTCCAAGCATAGTTTCGTTGATAATCAGGAACTACATATTGCATAGGCCCATCAATTGGAAACAACTCTCTAAAGCTTCTTGGCTCAGAATCAATTTTCATCTCTATAAATCTCCCTTAAATTATCTAAGATCTATTAGATCATTAAATAACACAGTAGTAAATACAAATACATCACATTTATTTAATAAATTAAGAAAATAACTGGCCGGTCTCCACCTTTACATCCTTCCACCACCCTTTCTCGCCGCTCCCCGCCCTCTTCCAGCGGGCAGCATAACAGATTTTCAATAGCACAGAAAAAAGCCGACCTTTGCGGGTCGACTTTTTAATATACAGATTAATTAAGTATGTCTACTTACTTGATGACGATGTCTTCTGTGTTTCCGAGGGCGTCAATGAGCGTCTTGATGGCGTTCAATTGAGCGTAACGGTTCTTCTTGATGGCTTCGTCGTCATCGTTAACCATGGTGTTGTCGAAGTAAGCAGCGATTGGTGCTTGCAAAGCAGCCAATGCTTGGTAAATGGCTTCGGCACCCTTGGCCTTGAGGTCAGCCAATGAAAGGTCCTTCGTTGCTTCGTAAAGGGCCTTTTCTTGGTCGTTTACCAAGAGGGCTGGCTCAACAGGCGTGTCAACTTCCATCTTCTTAGCAAGGCGTGAGACACGTGCCAAGGCTTCCATGACGTCACGGAAGTTATCATCCTTGACGTGGTCTGACAAGACTTTTGTACGGTCAGCAACATAAACGAAGTCACCGGCAACAACGTTTGCAGTACCAGCCGTTACGATGTCCTTACGGATACCGGCGTCGAGGGCTTGCTTGCGGACACGGTCGGTCATGAAGGCCAAGACGTCGTCCAAGTTGGCATCGGCTACTGCCCCGTTCTTCTGTTCGAATGCAAGGAGGATGTCCAAGAGGTCAAAGTGCCAGTCAAAGGCTTCCAAAGTGCGGACAACACCGGTTGCGGCACGACGGAGACCGTAAGGGTCGTTGGCACCAGATGGCATCATGTCGTGGGCAAAGAAGGTCACGATTGAATCCAACTTATCGGCGATGGCCAAAATGGCACCAACCTTCGTCTGGGCAACTTCGCCTTCAGCGGAAGTAGGCAAGTAGTGTTCGTAGATGGCCTTGGCAACGGCATCCTTTTCACCAAAGAGCTTAGCGTAGTGCTCACCCATGACACCTTGGAGTTCGTCGAATTCACCAACCATACCCGTCATCAAATCAAACTTGTAGATTTGAGCGGCACGGTTGAGGTCGTCTTGTTCTTCATCGGACAGTCCCAAAGCTTGGGCCAATTGGGCTGACAAGCCTTGCACACGTTGCATGTGCTCGTAAACCGTTCCAATCTTTTCGTGGAAGACAAGCTTTTTGACACGTTCCATGTAGTCGGCAATGGACTTTTGCTGGTCTTCCTTGTAGAAGAAGGCCGCATCTTCCAAGCGGGCGACAAGGACTTTTTCGTTACCACGGGCAACGTTTTCGATGTCTTCGGCGTTTCCGTTACGAACAGAAAGGAAGTGTGGCAAGAGGTCGCCTGCTTCGTTGGTTACGAAGAAGAATCGTTGGTGGTCACGCATGGAAGTGATCAAGACTTCCTTAGGCAATTCGAGGTACTTGTCAGCGAAGTTTCCGGCAAATGCAGTTGGCCATTCGACGATGTTGTTGACTTCTTCCAAGAGGTCCTTAGCCATGTCTGACTGCAAATCTAGGTGCCACTTGTTATCCTTGGCGATTTGCTCGAGTTGGGAAACGATGGTGTCCTTACGAGTCTTGGCATCAACCATGACGAAGGCGTCGTTCAAGGTTTTCTCGTAGGCCTGTGCGGATGCAATCTTCACGTTATCCGTTGACAAGAAACGGTGGCCACGAGTGGTTTGACCGGCTTCGACGTCCAAGACTGAGAATGGCACGACTTCTTCGTCCAACAATGAGACCAACCAGCGGATTGGACGGATGTAGTGGAAGGAGTGGTTGCCCCACTTCATGTAAGTTGTAAAAGTCATTTGCTCAACAACTTCTTCACCAATCTTAGCCAAGATATCCTTGGCAGGCACACCGGCGATTTCCTTGTTAGCCCAAAGGTAGCCGTCCTTTTCAGTCAATTCTTCAGGAGTGGTTCCCTGTCCGCGAGCGAAACCTTGGGCGGCACGGGACCAGTTCCCCTCTTCGTCCTTAGCACGGTCCACGGCTGGCCCACGCTTCACTTCGGAGATGGCTTCTGATCCTTCGGCCAAGCCTGACAATTCAACGGCCATACGACGTGGCGTTGAGAAAGGCTTGATTTCTTGTACAGCCAAGCGATGTTCGTCTAAGAAGTCCTTGACGCGCTTAACCAGTTGCTTTTCAGAAGAAGTTACCAAATGCGCTGGCATTTCTTCCAATCCAATTTCTAAAATATAATCGGCCATTAGTCTTGGTCCTCCTTCTTGGCGTACTTTCCCTTTTCACCGAGATACTTCTCGCGTAGTGCTTCGTCCTTCAACAATGGGAAGCCAAGCTTGGCACGTTCCTCGATAAAGACTTTTGAAACCTGACGGGCCATTGAGCGGATACGGTGCAAGTAACCGGCACGTTCCGTAACGGAAACCGTTCCACGGGCATCCAAGAGGTTGAAAGTATGTGATGACTTCAAGATGTAGTCATAGGCTGGGTGCACCAAACCAAGTTCCAAGTTGTGCTTGGCTTCGGCTTCGTAATCGTCGAAGTGACGCAGGAGCATTTCCTGGTTTGATTCTTCAAAGGCGTACTTTGAGTGCTCGTATTCCGGTTCCTTGAAGATGTCACCATACAAAACGCCGTGACCCCATTCCAAATCATAAACCGTTGGCACGTCTTGGATGTAAGATGCCAAACGTTCCAAACCGTAAGTGATTTCAGAAGTAACGGAATCCACTTCGATTCCACCAACCTGTTGGAAGTAAGTGAACTGTGTGACTTCCATTCCGTCTAACCAAACTTCCCAACCGATACCGGCGGCACCCATTGATGGGTTTTCCCAGTTATCTTCAACGAAACGGATGTCGTGTTCGAGTGGCTTGATGCCTAAGGCTTCCAATGAGGCCAGGTACAATTCCTGAATGTTATCAGGAGATGGCTTCATCACCACTTGGAACTGGTGGTGCTGGAAAAGCCGGTTAGGGTTATCACCATAACGTCCGTCGGCAGGACGACGTGATGGTTGCACGTAGGCTGCAGCCCATGGTTCAGGACCGTTAGCACGCAAGAAAGTGTATGGGCTTTGTGTTCCGGCACCGACTTCGTTGTCGTAAGCCTGCATGAGGTTGGCCCCCTTAGCAGCCCAGAACTCTTGCAAAGTCAGGATAATATCCTGTAGTGAAAGTTTCTTATCTGTCATAATTTCCTCGATTAAATTAATCTTCTTTTTTCAATTCGTCGAACTTGGCCTTCATGGTTGGATTACCACGGGTCAACTTCTTAACGGAAACGTCGTCTAACTTGTTATTGGCCAGGCGCAGCTGGTTTTCGGAAGTGGTCAACTTGCGTTTGACTTCTTCCATCCGCTTAATGGCCTTGTCAATTTCATCAATGGCCGCTTGGAAGTTCTTCGAGTAAGACTCGTAGTTCTTCGCAAACTTGTCCTTGAAGGTGTTGATATTATCCTCAAAGTTGGTAATATCAATGTTTTGCTCTTTGGCCTCTGCCAACTGCTTCTTGTACTGAACGGAATCCAGTGCCGCATTCCGCAGCAAACCAATGAAGTGGACAAAGAACTGGGGCCGAATCACATACATCTTTGGATAGTCAGGAACCTGGACAATCCCAGTGTTGTAGTACTCGTTATCGGATTCTAGGAGGGAAACTAAGACGGCGTATTCCGTTCCCTTCTCCCGCCGATCCTTATCCAACTCCTTGAAGAAGTCCGCGTTCTTGTGCTTCTTCTCGGTTGAGTCCGCCTCGTTCTTCATGTCGAACATGATGGAGATGAATTCGACTCCATCATCGTAGTCACGGAAGATGAAGTCCCCCTTCGACCCGGTCTCCTTGGAAACCTCGTTGTCCTTTTCAAAGTAAGCATTTGGAAAGGCATAGGGACGAATCTTGTTAAACTCCTGGTGAGCATAGACTTCCAGGGACTCCCCAATCTCCTTGGTCGACTGGCGGGCCTTGAAGTCCTTGTAGAACTCAACCTGGTCCTGGGCCGCTTTCAACTGTGCTTCGTAGTCGGCCTTGGTTTGAACCAGAGCTAACTCCTTATCACGGTCTTGGTTCTGCACCTTGTTCTCCAGCTCCATGACCTGCTTTTCCAGGTTCTGCTTCTCCTGTCCAGCGGCTTCCTTCTGCTTGGAAAGTTCCCCCTGCAATTGGTTCTGCACGTCCTGCAGTTCCTTTTGCAGTTTGTCCTTGTCAGCTTGTTGAGCCTTGGTTAGCTCTTCGCGCTGCTTAGCTAAGGCCAATTCCTGAGCTGAGCTTTCGCCAGCCTTCTGACTCTTCAACTCGGCTTTCAGTTCGGCTAATTCAGTCTGCAGCTTTTCCTGCTTTTCGCGAGCAGCCTCAGCCACTTCCTGCTTGGTCTTTTCGAGCGTTAGATTCGCAGCCTGCTGCTCTTCCGCCAACTTGGATTTCAGAATCGCCGACTGGCTCTTTTCCCAGTCCGACTTTTCCTTTTGAATCCGCTGTTCAATCCCTTCTTGCACCGCCTGGGCCAAGGATTCGGTATCAACCTCTTGCTTGTCCTTCAGGTCAATGATGTCGCCAACCTGGCCGGCTTCTTGCAGCTCTAGAACAGTCTCGGATTGGACACTGTACTTTAGTTTTGCCATCGCCCCTCCTTTTTAGACAAAAAAACGCGCTAACGTTCTAATGCCAAAATTTCTTTGACATCAGGACGCTTGCGCGCGGTTCCACCTGATTTCCAGAGTAGAAAGTACTCTGACACTTTCGTTGAGTTCCCATACTAGCCGGGTTCCAAGCCGGGTCATTGCATGAGAATTGCTTACACATATTATGCTATTTTCCTTTGAAAAAGGCAAGAAAAAAAGAACCTTTGCTTAACAAAGGTTCTACTTTTTTAATTGTGACGGTAAACATATGAGTATGGATGTCCATCAACAGCGGCATAATAGTTATAATCATGCTCTGAAATAGCAGAGTTATAACCACCATTTGTCCAATAATCAACAGAGATTTCACGTGCCCCGTTCCCGTTGGCATCGTCTTCTTTGTTAATAATCATGATGTGGCCATTGGCACCACCAGATTGACCACGACGACCCCAAATAACGATATCACCGACTTGCTTCTGCGTCTTCGTGTTTTCAGCAACTAAGTGGTAACCGTTATTGCGAAGGTAATCATGAATTGAATCAGTGTTGTAGATATAAGCAGGCTTTGAAGCCCCCGCTTCCATCAAAGCTTCCGTCATGGCACCGGAACAATCGGCTGTTCCATCGGCACCAGTACGTGATCCATACATTGAGTAAGTGATTTTACCGTAGTTGCGGTAGAACCAGTTCACAACATCACTGGATGCAAAACGACGGTAGTAAGTACCATCATCACCAAAGAAGTACCACTGACCATCAATGTACTGTGAACCCTGAACCGCACGACCATTATCGTCAGTATAGTAAGTCATACCCCAAGCCTGACGCCAACCAGCGTTTTGGCGGACGCCATCAATGAACCAGTAATAAGTTCCCATGTAGTAGCGGAAACCTGTGTAAAGGTTACCGTTGTCGTACCAACGGTAACCACCGTTCTTTGGTGAACCGTCCCAGAAATAGCCAGTCACAGGACGACTGTAATAAGTGCCATCATTACCAAAGTCATAAAGCTTACCATCGATGATACGGCTACCTTGAACGGCACGACCAGAGTCATCCGTGTAGTAAGTTAGGCCCCAAATTTGACGCCAACCGGCATTCTGACGCACACCATCCACAAACCAGTAATAAGTTCCCATGTAGTAGCGGAAACCTGTGTAAAGCTTTCCGTTTTCATACCAGCGGTAACCACCGTTTTGGCTTGAACCATCATGAAGATAACCTGATGAACGAAGGTAGTAAGTACCATCGTTTCCAAAGTCGAAGTCCTGTCCACCGATGTTTTGGTGTCCTTGAACGGCACGGCCATCGTTATCAGTGTAATAATTCATGCCCCAAGCTTGACGCCAACCGGCATTTTGACGGACGCCATCAACGAACCAGTAATAGGTTCCCATGTATTGACGGAATCCAGTATATAGATGACCGTCTTCAAACCAGTTATAACCACCGTTTGCCTGGGAAACATCAGGTGAGTAAATATAACCATTTACGTGTTGGTTGGCATACTTAGCAAGAGCGTTGTCGCGTGCAGAAGAAACCTGCTGCGTATTGGCAGTCGTTGTTGCAGCTTGCCCTTGTTGCGATTGGTCTGCTGACTGTCCAGACGTTACGGCCGAAGTGTTCGTATCCTGATTATCAGCAGATGCCTGATTATGATTTGCAAAAGCAAAGCCGGTTGCTGCAAACGCAAGAGTCAGCCAAGCCTTTCCATTTTTATATAGATGTTTTGTCATATTGGTACCTTGTCTCATTTAATAAATTGCTACTTTTATAAATACATTCACTTAAAATAATAGCATGGATTAACCGAACTGGCTAATTTTAATTGAAAATTAAAATCACTCTTAGTAGTATTTTAAGGAAATTTATTAAAATTAAAAAGTCCATTCTAAGAAAAAAAGAGCAAGCCGTCTGGCTTGCTCCTCCTTTTTAATGCTTAACTTGGAATTAAATTGTCATCAATTCTTTTTCCTTGTCAGCTGCGATTTCATCAATTGCCTTGATGTTATCGTCAGTCAACTTTTGGACCTTGTCTTCAGAATCGCGAACGTCATCTTCCGTCAATTCCTTGTCCTTCTTGATGGCATCCATTGCTTCACGTCGAACGTTACGAACTGCAACCTTTGACTTTTCAGCTTCAGCCTTCACTTCCTTAACCAATTCCTTACGACGTTCTTCCGTCATTTGAGGAATGGCCAAGCGAACGATTTGACCATCTGATGCTGGGTTCAAGCCCAAGTCAGACATGTTAATCGCCGTTACGATGGCTTCCAAAGCACCCTTATCAAAAGGCGTGATCAAAAGCATACGAGCCTCAGGTACAGAAATTGAAGCAACTTGGTTCAATGGCACCATGGCACCATAGTATTCAACTTGCACACGGTCCAAAATACGTGGGTTAGCTCGTCCAGTACGAATTTCAGCTAATTCACGACGAAGGGCTTCTTGGGCACCCTTCATCTTGTCAGTTGCTTGATTAAAATCAATCGCCATTATTCTTCTCCTGTCACAGTTGTTCCGATGTTTTCACCGGCAATAACCTTTTCAATGTTTCCTGGTTGGTTCAAGTTAAAGACAACCAAAGGCATGTTGTTATCCATTGACAATGATGAAGCCGTTGAGTCCATCACCTTCAAGCCCTTCTTCAAAATATCCAAGTGGGTCAAGTGGTTAAACTTCTTTGCTTCAGGGTTTGTCCGTGGATCTGAATCGTAGACACCATCAACACCGTTCTTTGCCATCAAAATGGCATCGGCGTTAATTTCATTAGCACGCAATGCAGCCGTCGTATCCGTTGAAAAGTAAGGTGAACCTGTTCCAGCAGCAAAAATGACAACTCGTCCCTTTTCCAAGTGACGGATGGCACGGCCACGAATGTATGGTTCAGCAATTTGCTGCATCGTGATTGCTGTTTGGACACGCGTTGGTACACCAGCACGTTCCAAAGCATCTTGCAAAACAAGGGCGTTCATCGTTGTACCGAGCATACCAGTGTAGTCGGCACGTGAACGTTCCATTCCAACCTTAGCAGCTGGTTCGCCACGCCATAGGTTTCCACCACCAACAACGATTGCGATTTGGGTTCCCATATCATGAACAGTCTTGATTTCAGCAGCAATTGAAGAAACAGTGTTCAGGTCAATTCCTTGACCCTTAGGACCAGCTAAGGCCTCCCCTGACAACTTCATCAACACGCGCTTGTATTTCTTTTCAGTCATGGTGTCTCCTTTTTCTTACCTTCAATTATAACAAAGGATGGGCGTTTCGTCCGTAAAAAAAGTGTCCAAATGAATGGGCACTCTTTTTTATATCAAATATTAGCCAAGTTGCTTTGCAACTTCGTCGGCCAAGTTTGTTTGTTGCTTTTCGATTCCTTCACCAACTTGGTAACGAACGAATGACTTAACAGTCAAACCGTTTTCCTTGGCAAAGTCAGCAACCTTTTGGTCACCGTTCTTAACGAATGGTTGGTCCAACAATGAAATTTCAGCCAAGAACTTCTTGATACGTCCTTCAACCATCTTTTCCTTGATGTTGTCAGGCTTACCGTTCAAGTCTTCAGAAGCCAATTGAACTTCCTTTTCCTTAGCAACAACTTCTGCAGGAACGTCAGCATCTGACACGTATTGTGGTGCAATGGCAGCGATGTGCATAGCGATGTCACGGGCTGCTTCCTTGTTTGAGCCTTCGAACAAGGCCAAAGCAGAGATTGAACCACCCATGTGTGAGTAAGCACCGAATACTTCGTTGTCGTTCTTTTCCATTGTTTCGAAACGACGCAAAGTAATCTTTTCACCAGTGATTTGTGAAACGTTGATGATCATGTCGTTAACAGTACGACCGTCTTCACCTTCCAAAGCCAAAGCAGCTTCAACATCAGCTGGTTGCTTTTCCAAAATAACCTTTGTCACAGCGGCCAACAAATCGTTAAATTCCTTGTTACCAGCAACGAAGTCAGTTTCAGAGTTCAATTCGATGATAGCAGCCTTGTTACCATCTTCCATGACATAAGTCATACCTTCGGCAGCGACACGGTCACCCTTCTTAGCGGCCTTTGCCATTCCCTTTTCACGCAACAAGTCGATTGCCTTTTCGATGTCACCTTCGGCTTCAACCAAAGCCTTCTTGGCATCCATCATACCAACAGACGTCTTATCACGTAATTCCTTTACCATCTTTGCTGTAACAGCCATGAATGTGCTCCTTTTTAATTCAAATAAAAATGCCGTGCCAGCGTCCCAAGCAGGTCCACCGGAACGGCAAATCAGATATTATCGCTTAGTTGTTCTTTTCAACAATTTCAGTGATTTCTTCGATTGATTCAGTGTTTTCGTCACCATCGATGAAAGCATCTTCAGCTGCTTGGTCTTGGCCTTGACGACCTTCGATAACAGCGTCAGCCATCTTTGAAGTGATCAAACGGATGGCACGGATAGCATCATCGTTAGCAGGAATCTTAACGTCAACAACATCTGGGTTGGCGTTTGTGTCAATCATAGCAACAACAGGGATGTTGAGCATGTTGGCTTCCTTAACGGCGATTTCTTCCTTCTTAGGGTCAACAACGAACAATACGTCAGGCAAGTCCTGCATATCTTCGATTCCACCCAAGAACTTTTCCAACTTGGCGTGTTGCTTCTTCAACAAAACAACTTCCTTCTTAGGAAGACGGTCAAATGTTCCGTCTTCTGACATACGTTGGATGTCCTTCATGCGTTGAACACGAGTCTTGATTGTGTTCCAGTTAGTCAAAGTTCCACCCAACCAACGGTGGTTGATGTAGAATTGACCGGCACGAGTAGCTTCTTCAGCAATTGCGTCTGAAGCTTGCTTCTTTGTACCAACAAACAAGAAGTTGGCGCCATCAGCTGATGCGTTACGCATGAAGTTGTAGGCTTCGTCAACCATCTTCACCGTCTTTTGCAAGTCGATGATGTGGATTCCGTTACGTTCCGTAAAGATGAATGGTGCCATCTTTGGGTTCCAACGACGTGTTTGGTGTCCAAAGTGAACTCCTGCTTCGAGGAGTTCTTTCATTGTAATAACTGCCATTATAGGCCTCCTAGGTTATCCTCCGACCGATTCTTGGTTCGCATGAACATTTCTGCACCTCTGCGTTCTCTTCGGTCGTGTGTATTTTGTTGCTTACACAACGCTTAGTATTTTACAGGATTAAATCAGCCCTTTCAAGCTTTTTTATTAAAAAACTGCCTGGTTTTAAACCAGACAGTCCCTTCTTAATCCTTTTTAGCCAATTCATCCCCCAACATCTTTGCCAAAGTCGCGTTCTGGCCAGTCTTGTCGAGTTCTGCCCCGTTTGTGACAATCAAATTCGTATCGGAATTTGCCAATGTCTCAAAGGCGTTGATCGATTGATTATTGAAGTAGTTCTGGTCAGCGTTCTTCAAGGCTGACTGAACCTTATCAATTCGGTAGGCTTCCGCATCAGCACGGGTCTTTGTTGCCTGTGCGTTAGCCGTCGCCGTTGCCACCAAGGCGTCGTTGTTCGCCTTAGCACGCAATTCGATTGACTTGGCCTCCCCTTCAGCCTGGGAGATGGCTGCCACACGTTCACGGTCGGCCTTCAACTGTGTATCCATTGAAGCTTGAATTGAAGCAGATGGCTTCAACTCATCAATGTTGATACGGTCAACGTTAATGCCATATGTGTTAGTCAAATCACCAATGGCATCCGCTAGGTCCTTATTAATCTTTGACGTTGAACCAAGGGCTTCATTCAATTCCATTCGCCCGATAATATCACGCAGGTGTCCACGGACGAGTTGCTGCATTGATTCAATCGAGTTCGTGTTCTCGTATGAGTACTTCACTGGATCCGTGATATGAAAGTTCAACGTAACCGTTGCCCCAATATCAGCGTTATCCTTTGTGATAACTGAATATCCGGCCAGCTTCAATGGCTGCAAAGCCAATGAAACAACGCGAATCTTTTGAATAATTGGTAAGCGGAAGTTCAACCCCGTTGAACGGGTTGTCGAATACTTACCCAGTGTTTCCAATAGTCCCACCGTGTTTTGCGGCACAATCTTAAAACAAGTTAACGCGAATACTAGCGCGATAACAAGAATTGCAATGATCATCATGGTCATCCTTTCGTGTCTGCTTCTCTTATGATTAGTTGATTACCATCGGCAGCTTCTATCAAGTAATGCTTACCTGGCTGAAGAAGGGTATCCTTCGCCAAGCAATAATGGTAGAAATTACCAATCACCTCAACCAATTCTTCCTTCTTATCAAAAGCAGTGTAAGGGACTGTTTGACCAATAATGTTCTTTAACTCAAAATTTACAACCATTCTCACTTACTCCTCCTGATAATGTCTTATTCTATCAAGAAAAGCATCTACAAAAAAGGTACCAAAGCCCCTATTTTGTCCAAATACTGGCTGGTACCCCGTGTTCGATTAAAAAGGCTTCTTTATTTGCCCGCGTTAACTTCTTAAAGGAAGCTTCGGCGTGCATGGCGTCGTGCTTAGTCTCAAAAGTCGCGTAGTACAGCAGCTTTAAGGGATGGCGCGACTTTACCCGCGTAAACTTGGCACCCTTACCGGACTCATGCACGTGAAAACGGCGAATCGCATCGTCCGAGTAACCACCATAGAAGTAGCCATCAGCCGTGTAGAGCACGTAAAAGTCATAGGTCTTCCCACTCTTATCCATCATCTCGACCTAATCACTCCCTAATCCAAAGTCCAAGCCGCACCATACAAGATTTCTTGCACCTCTTTTGTATAATTGTTGTCTTCCGTGTAGGCCACAATCGGTGGCATCACCCGAACACCACCAGCGCGGCCCTGCTTGATGGCTTCAACTAAGACCATATTCGCTTCTCGGTCGGCCTTTCCATAGACAAACTGCAGGTGCTTGACTTGCAGGCCACGAGCGGTCAGCGCGGCAAAGATGTCCCCCAGCCGCTCTGGTCGGTGAACCATGAAGAACTTTCCCTTATTCTTCAAGAGCTTATTAGCCGTTTGAGCCAACTTAGGTAAATCGATGGCCACTTCGTGCCGGGCAATCTGATAGTGCTCGTCCACGTTTTGCTTGGTTGTCTCTTTAACGGGAAAATATGGTGGATTACACAAAACCGTATCCACCGAACCCGGCTTAATCTGGTCAAAGACTTCCTGCATGTCGGAATGAATTACTTCCACCCGGTCTGCCATCTCGTTCATGGCAATCGAACGCTTGGCCATCGCTGCCAAATCTTCTTGGATTTCAACCAGCTTCACTTGGCCCCTGACTTTTTTAGCGTAAAAAAGACCGACAGCACCGGTACCAGCACCGAGGTCAACCGTTAAGCCCCGTCCCTTTTTATTGGGGTTAGCAAAGTAAGCTAGCAAAACAGCGTCCAATGAATAGGAAAACATGTCTGGGTTTTGAATGATGGAAACACCCTGCGATGGCAAACCGTCGAGTCGTTCATCGGGCTTTAAATTTGGCTCTTTCATTGGCCTTTGTCCCCTTTTATAGTAAAATTAATTAGTTAAATGTTATTGAAAGGAATCGCTTATGTTCTATCGTTTTATCCGGGTCTTCGTTGTGACCCTGGTTTCCATTATAAACGGACGTACTTATTATTTGAACAAAAATCGTCTACCAAAGGAAGACAACTACATCCTTGTTGCCCCTCACCGTACCTGGTGGGATCCCGTTTGGTACGCCATGGCCGCCTATCCAAAGCGCTTTATCTTCATGGCCAAGAAGGAGTTGTTTAAAAACTACTTTCTACGTAAGCTCATCGTTTCCCTGGGCGCCTTCCCAGTTGACCGCAAAAACGTTGGCGCCGATGTGATTCGCAAGCCCGTCAGCGAACTGAAGTCTGGTGACCGTTCACTAATTATGTTCCCTTCCGGCTCCCGTCACTCACAGAAGTTGAAGTCCGGCTCGATTTTGATTGCCAAGCTTTCTAAGAAGCCAATCGTGCCAGCCGTCTACCAGGGACCAGTGAAGTTCTCCCACCTTTTCTTGCGTAAGCGCGTGACGATGAACTTTGGAGAGCCAATCTACGTTGACCCCAAGGTTAAGCTGACTGACGAAGTGATTGCCGAATATAACCAAAAAATTGAAGCTTCCTTCAATGCCCTAGACGACGAAATCGACCCAAACTGGGTTTACGTTGATCCAAAGGCGAATAAAAGATAACAAAGAAAAAGAGTTGAATCGTTTGATTCAACTCTTTTTTATTGAAGTTGTTTACTTCTTTGAAGCCTTTTGGCTTTGCGCCTTCATTTGGCTCATCATTTGGTTCAACTTCTTCTGTGATGGCTTTTGACCCATCGACATCATCATTGACTTCATCATCTCTTCTGAGATTGGTGGGTTCTTGGCCAAGTATGACTTCATTGTGAAGCGAGCCAAGAAGAATCCACCAACCAGCCCAACAACTAGGGCCAAAAGTCCAACTAGTACAAGCATAGCGGTCTCCGTTTCCTCTAAAAATCTAATGATAAGTATACCACATGCCCTCCCTCAACGTTTAAACATTTTAATCTTTCTAACATTTTCATTAAGTTCATCCGTTCTTCTTTAGAAAATCTTACGAACACGTGTTTGCTTTTTCGCCTTTTTTTCGCTAGAATAATAGCAGTATAAATGAAATAGGGAAGAACATTATGGCATCTGATTCAAAACAAATTCAGGTACTCCGCTTCATTCACGAGTACCAAGCAAAAAACGGTTTTCCGCCCACAATTCGTGAGATTGGTGAATCCGTCGGCCTCTCTTCTTCTTCAACCATTCACGGGCATATCTCCCGTTTAATTAAGAATGGTTACCTACTTAAGAAGGGTGAGAAAACAAAGGCCCGCGCAATCGAAGTGACCGCCAAGGGCTTTGAATTGCTTGGCATCTCATCCAACGCCGGTAAGATTCCTGTTCTTGGACTCGTTACCGCTGGACAGCCAATCTTGGCCGTCGAACAAGAGGCAACCGAATTCTTCCCTATTCCTGAAGATTTGATTCCTTACGACGGCGACCTCTTCATGTTGAACGTCCGCGGTGAATCAATGATCAACATTGGTATTCTAGATGGCGACAAGGTCATTGTCCGCCGTCAGCAAACCGCCGACAACGGTGACATCGTCGTTGCCATGAACGAAGATAACGAAGCAACCGTTAAGCGCTTCTTCCGTGAAGCTGGCCACTACCGTCTTCAACCAGAAAACGATTCGATGGCCCCTATCATTTTGGACCAAGTTTCAATCCTTGGTAAGGTCGTTTCCCTTTACCGTGATGCCATTTACTAACATAATAAAAAAGCTCAGCTTCTAGCTGGGCTTTTTATTTCGCACTAAAAATGAAAGCCGGAAAACAACTCACATTCTTCATTCCTTCCCCTGCACTTCCCATTAAAAATGCCAACAAAAAAGCGACACTTTCGTGTCGCCTTTTTTATTTGACCTTAGGCCTTGTGAGCAGCTGCGTAGCTCTCTGAAACAGGCTTTGTCACGATGTCGTTTACTTCACCCAACAAAGTATTCAACACTTGTTCAGCTGACATCAAATTCTTAATCTTTTCGTCGGCCTGTACTTCCTTAGCAGTTTCGTCCCATTCCTTTTCTTGTTCAGAAGTAGGAGTCTTTTGTGCCTGCATCATTTGTTGTACAGTCATTTGAATCGTTTGGAACTTCTTAAAGAGATCCTTTGACTTTTCGTCGTCTTGAACCGCGTTAAAAGCAGTTTCCCATGCTTGATATTGCTCTGTTTGAGTCAAAACCTTTGCCATTTCGTTGGCGTTATCGTAAATATTTACTGACATGTAATCGATCCTTCCTTTTCTACAAACGGCCCCTTTATTCTAAGAGAACCATCCAGTAACAGTATCCCACACTTTATTAGCGCCGGCAACCGTTGTGTTAATTCCGTCTGAGATATTATCGACGGCGTTGTTTGCCCAAGAGCTTGAAGAACTTGATGATGACTTGGACGACGTTGATGTTGATTTATTTGCATCGGTTACGGTGAAGGAGGTCTCCTCCGTATTTGGCAAAATCTGTCCCATCGAAGTCTTGACCAAGTTACCAATCGTGGCCATCAAACCAATTGGCAATGAACTAGTTGTGTTACCTTCCAGACCTTCCCAAGAAACTTGGACAACATCGTTGGTATAGGCAACCGCCCACGAATCCTTCGATGAGTTCGAGTTGTTGGTTGAGTTTGGATTTTCCGTCGTACCGGTCTTACCCGCAATGGTATAACCAGATGGCGTTGCACCCTTTCCAGTTCCATTAGTATAAGTACCAAGCATCATCTTGGTCATCTTGTCAGCAACGGACTTCGAAATCAACTGTGTCTGCTTCGTCTTTGGCTTAGCCACAATCGTCTTACCCGTCGAATCAACAATCTTGGTAATGTAGTGGGCTTCAGACATCTTTCCACCGTTTGCAAAAGTCGTGTAAGCCGATGCCATTTGCTGTGGGGAAACCCCCTTGGTCAAACCACCAAGGGCAAGCGCGTAGTTCTTATCGGATGAAACCAGAGGCAATCCGAACTTCTTACCCCAAGAATAGCCGGTGTTAACACCCAACTTATCAAGCAAGTAAACCGCTGGGATGTTGTAGGAATGCTCCAAGGCTTCGTACATCTTCACATCACCCGTTTGAACGTTCAAGGCGTTGTTTGGTGAGTAGTTGTTCGTACCGAAGTTCATCTTCTTGTTTGGCAGTGTCGAATTAATCGAGTAGCCGTCAAGAAGTGCTGGCGTATAAACAACCAAGGGTTTGATGATGGAACCTGGTTGCAACTGTGACTGCGTTGCCCGGTTAAAGCCACGGTATGTGTGGGTCGTTTCACGACCGCCGACAACGGCTCGAACACCACCCGTTTTGGCATTCAGCACAATCGTTGCGGCCTGGGCCTCGTTTTGATTACCGAAGAGTGCGTTCTTCTCATAATCATTTTGAAGATTTTGCTGATCCTTTTGGTTCAAGGTCGTGTAAATCTTATAGCCCTTGTTCATGATGTCTTTTTCAGTCAAACCATAGGTATTAATGGCTTCATTAATGACTGAATCAAAGTACCATGGGTAACGGTAAGATTCATCACCAGAATAATTGTCCTTCAACGTGATGTTAGTGGCCTTTGCGGCCTTTGCTTCACTGTAGGAAATCTTCTTATTCTCATACATCGTTTGGATAACCAAGTTACGACGTGACTTTGAACGGGTTGGGTTGTCGATTGGGTTAAAGCCTGAAGGATTAGTTAACATACCAGCTAAGGTTGCCGCCTGCTCCGTGTTCAATTCGGAAGCATGGATACCGAAGTACTTCTCGGAAGCATCTTCAACACCCCAGACACCGTGACCAAACCAAGCGTTGTTCAAATACATCGTGATGATGTCGTTCTTAGAATAAGTTTTTTCAACCTGAACGGATAGGAAGATTTCCTTAAACTTTCGTGTAAAAGTCTGTTCCTGAGTTAGGTAAGCGTTCTTTACCAACTGCTGAGTCAGTGTTGAACCACCACCAGAAATCGTATCCGATCCCGTTAGCTTGTTCTTAAAGAGCAAGAAGGCCGCACGGGCGAGTCCTTTGAATGAGAAACCGTGTTCCTTATAAAAGTTACGGTCCTCAATGGAAAGAACGGCGTTTTTCATCGATGGTGAAATCTGGTTGTACTTCACATAAGTTCCCTTTTGTGAGTACAAGGAACCAGCTTTGTTCCCAGAATTATCATAAACATCGGTCGTTTGTGATAGCGAACTCTGCAAAGACGAAACGTGTGCCGTCTTTGCATTCACAATCCCGTAGGCCGAAGCCGCTAAGAAGATCGTCATGAAGATTAAAATAATCAAGCGCCCCAACTGATAGCGATTCCAGATTGGCGAGACTTTTTGCCAAAAGGCTGTGTGTTTCATTGAAATATTCGTTTTCATTTGTATTCCTTACAGCCAAGTGGCCGAAATAGCATTAAAAACTCAAGCAGGAAATGAAATGCTTACATTTCCTTTGGTGCTTTCACACCCAAAATTGACAAGGATACTGTCAATGTTTCAGATACGGCGGCAACTAATGCCAAACGACCGTTCTTGTTTTCATCATCAGCCAAAATCTTTGAATTAGCGTAGTACTTGTTAAAGGCACGGGCTAATCCCAAAGCATACTTAGCGATGACAGATGGTTCGCGGTGCGCAAAGGCTCGACGAACTGTATCTGGGAAGGCGTTCAAGGCGGTGATGATGTCCCAAGTAGCGGCATCATCAAGGGTGATGTTTTCGGTATCAACAGCGACCCCTGCCTTACGCAAGATTGATTGCGCACGGGCGTTGGTGTATTGAACGTAAGGTCCAGTATCCCCTTCAAAGCGGACAACTTCGGCGATATTGAAATCAAAGTTGTTCGTACGATCGTTCATCAAATCGTGGAAGACAACCGCACCGGCACCAACTTCTTCGGCCACCTGTTCCTTGTTTGCCAAGGTTGGGTTCTTTTCTTCGATTTGCTTCAATGCCAATTCGTGGGCATCATCCAAGACATCCTTCAACAAGACCACGTCACCCTTTCGAGTTGACATCTTCTTACCGTTAAAAGTAATCAAACCGAATGGAATGTGCTCAACGTCATCAGCCCATGGCAAGTCCAAGAGAGTCAAAACAGCCTTCAACTGTTGGAAGTGCTCGCGTTGTTCCCCACCAACCACGTAAAGTGACTTGGCAAAGTCATAGGTATCCTTACGGTACATGGCAGCCGCCAAATCACGGGTCATGTACAAGGTTGCCCCATCAGAACGCTTGATCATGGCTGGCGTCAAGTTTTCGTTGATTGGTGAAAGGTCAACGATTTGGGCACCCTGTGATTCTTGCAAAAGGTTCTTGTCTTCCAAGGCCTTAACAACACGGTCCATCTTATCGTTGTAGAAGGCTTCACCGTTAAATGAATCAAAGGTAATGCCCAAACGGTCGTAAATTTCAGTGAATTCCTTCAATGATTCTTCACGGAACCATGACCAAAGCTTGTGGGCTTCAGGGTCACCGTCTTCCAACTTCTTGAACCAGGCACGCCCTTCATCGTCCAAAGCTGGGTTTTCCTTCGCCTTTTCGTGGAATTCCACGTAGTACTTTAGCAAAGTCGCGATTGGGTCAGCCTTCACCTCAGCCTCTGAACCCCAAGTCTTGTAAGCGTAAATCAACTTACCAAACTGTGTTCCCCAGTCACCCAGGTGGTTAATCTTAACTGGCTTGTAGCCGTTCTTAGCTGACAAGTTAGCCAAGGCGTTTCCAATTACCGTTGAACGAAGGTGCCCCATCGACATTGGCTTGGCAATGTTTGGTGAAGACATATCCAAAGCGATATTCTTTCCTTCACCATCTGAGTTTTCACCGTAGTTCATACCGGCCTTCAAAACCTTCTTCAAGGTTTCGGCTGTCACTTCCTTCTTATCCAAGAAGAAGTTAACGTATGGGCCCGTTGCAACGACTTTTTCAAAGCCGTCTTGGTTAATCTTTTCGACGATGTCTGCGGCAATCATCTGAGGTGCCTTACGCAAAACCTTTGCCAAAGTAAAGGTTGGGAAAGCCAAGTCACCCATCTTGGAATCCTTAGGCGCTTCCACCTTGCTTGCGATTTCTTCTTCACTTAATTCGGGGAGCACAGCCTTTAAGGCTGATACAACTGCTTGCTTTTCTGCCATATTGTTTATCCTCTTAATCTTCAAAAACAGGACTCATCTCTACATATCATCTGAAGAGACGAGCCCTGCCCGCGGTACCACTCTAATAGTCGGCTAGGCCAACCACTTTTGTTTGATTCACTTGTACAAAAGAAAAAGCGGCGCGGGTCAGGGGTAAGCTCTGGCTCACACTAGCACCAGAGTCACTGAATTCTTACAATCCTGCCTTCTTCTTTTTCTATTCTTTTTCAGCTGGTGCTTCTTGAATGACTTCAACGTCTGCCATTCTCACCACACCACGGTGATTCATTTCGTTAACAGCTGGTTGATCAGCTGGATCGTTTTCGATGATTTCGACAAGCAAAGCGTTGTCGTAAACCTTCTCGACTTTTCCAGTGAAAGGCTTTTCCAAGTTGCCATAAGCGGGTGCCAACAAGACATCCCCTACATGGTACTTAGCTGCTTGTTCTTCGTCTGTCTTTGCCATGAAAACCTCCGATTCCTTATTAGGTACATATTATACCACAATTACTGGCCATCTAGTATGGTGACTAGCTGGTGAATAATGTCTGCTGCAATCGCTGATTTTGATTTCGGTCCAATCTCGATTGGTACCTGATTGGCCTGAATAAGCGTCACCTGGTTAGTGTCCTTATCGAAGCCTGCCGCCGGTGCCAAAACATCGTTAGCGACAATCATATCGGCCTGCTTGGACTTCAACTTGCGCTCCGCGTTTTGTAGCAAATCGTTCGTTTCAGCCGCAAAGCCAATCACAACCTGACCCGACTTTTTATTCTGTCCCACCGTCTTTAAGATATCTGGGTTTTGAACCAAATCAAGTGTGAAATGAGCGTCCGGACTCGTCTTCTTCACCTTCTTATCAAAGGGTTTCGCCAATGCAAAGTCCGAAACCGCCGCCGCGCCGATAAAGGCGTCCGCATCAGTCATTGCCTCTTCGACGGCAGTCAGCATTTCCTTGGCAGATGGCGCGAGCACTAAGTGGATGGCTTTTGAACAGTCCCGCTTTGTCGCGGCTATCAAAGTCACTTCCGCACCCGCAGCAAGCGCTGCTTCTGCTAAAGCATAGCCCATCTTTCCAGATGAACGGTTGGTCAAGAAGCGGACAGGGTCAATGGGCTCTTTCGTCCCACCGGCGGTAACGACAACGCGACGACCCTTTAAGGGTTGATTATCAAAGGCATCCCGTTGCCCGTCTGTTTGACCATCGAACAGCGCTTGCTCAGTAGTCAAAATAATCGTTTCCAACTGAGCCAAACGGCCCTTAGCTTCGTAGCCTTCTGCTAAGAAACCAGTCGCTGGTTCAATCATCGTCCAACCATCGCCCTGCAATGTCTGCAAGTTCCGCTGCGTTGCAGGATTGTGCCACATCTGATCATTCATGGCCGGTGCCATGATTTTAACAGCGGCGTTTGAAGCCAAAAGCGTTTCTGTTAAAACATTATCAGCCAGACCATTAGCTACCTTGGCTAAGGTATTGGCCGTGGCTGGTGCTAAAACAATGGCATCGGCCCAGCGTCCCCAAGCTACGTGTTCCACGGAAGCTGACCCGTCTCGGTCCCCATCCGTTAACACGGCCTGCTTCGACAAAATCCCCAGCGTCTTAGCAGGAATGAAGGATTCCGCGGTCTGCGTCATCACGACTTTGACATTGGCTCCCGCCTTCACATACTGGCGAGAGAGTTCGGCTGCTTTATAGGCGGCAATGCCACCTGTCACAGCTAACAATATGTTTTTTTCTGCTAATGCTCCGCTCATATTAGACCGTAAACTTTCCTTCTTCGAGTGCTGTTTTACAGTTCTTCACGGCTTGGAAGTCACCAATGTATGGTGTATCGACACCGTTAACCTTTTGATAAGGGTCCTCACCCTTACCTGCCACCACAACCAGGTCATGAGGACCGGCCAAAGCGATGGCTTCGCGAATGGCCGT
The DNA here is from genome assembly GCF_028764065.1 of Fructobacillus sp. CRL 2054. Taxonomy (GTDB): domain Bacteria; phylum Bacillota; class Bacilli; order Lactobacillales; family Lactobacillaceae; genus Fructobacillus. The sequence goes on along the minus strand of NZ_JACOFN010000014.1, from coordinate 17,212 downwards.
AATTCGGTCCATCTGGAAGTGAATCTTGACTTCCGGATTCGTAATCGCATCCGCAATCGTATGACAGATGTCCTCTGGCTTTTCAAAGGCCGGGTCATCGGCCGTCAAGAAGACTTGGTCAGCTTGCTTCGATAAGACTTTGGCAAAGTCGAGTCGGCGCGAAACCCCCTTGTTTCCAGGAGCGCCCAAAACAACGATGACCTCACCCTTTGGTGACTGCCCCTTGGCAAAGGCCAAGAGTGCGTTCAAAGAGGCGTAGTTGTGAGCGTAATCAACAAAGGCTACACCATGACCAGGGAGGCTCATTGAAATCATACGACCAGGAATCGTCACTTCATCCAAGCCCTTCTTCATGGCAGCATGGTGAGCACCAGCAAGGGCTGTCATCATCAAGGCTGCCGTGGCGTTTTCCTCGTTGAAGTCACCAGGTAAGTTCAAACGGTAGGAACCAGCTAATTCCTTAAAGGCAGGCAATTTCGCCCAGTCTTCAACCGTGAAGTAGGAATCGTGAAGCTCCGTCTTATCCGAGTGGAATTCGACAGTGTCCTTCAGATCAGGCAATTGACTAGCTGCCCCCTCGCGGTTGTAAGTCCAGACGTTTTCGTGCTTTGAAGCAGCGCGCTGGTAAACCTCATCAAAGTGGTCCATCCCTGCGTTAATAATTACTTGGTCTGAATGGTCAAGCAACATTTCCTTATGTGCCAAATAATCGGCAAAAGTAGGATGCTCGTTTGGCCCAATGTGATCAGGCGAGATATTCAAAAAGATACCGACATTGTAACGGAGGCCGTAAACACGGTTCTTCAAGTAGGCCTGTGAGGAAACCTCCATCACCAGGTGGGTCATCCCCTTTTCGACTGCTCGAGCCATATCCTTATAAAGTTCGTAGGATTCTGGTGTCGTCAAATCGGACTTTTTGCTGTCCTCTGGCTTGGGACCAACAATTCGGTTAACTGTTGAAAAGAGCGCTGTCTTCCCATCGGTTTCTTCCTTCAAAATGTTGTAGGCGAAGTAGGCCGCCGTCGTCTTACCCTTGGTTCCAGTAATGCCGCCAATCCAGAGCTTCTTTTCTGGGTAATCGAAGAAAGCCTGTGACAAAACCGCCAGGGCCTTCTGCGTGTCATTAACCAACCAGAGCGGAATATCCAGACCGAAGTCATCACTGGCAACCATTCCAGTCACGCCTTCCACCCCGTCCAAGTAAGAGGCTTTAAAGGCACCCTTAGCAACGAACAGTGTCTTTTCTTTGACCTGTCGTGAATCGTAGTGTAAGAAGTCAAAGTCGGCATCAATCGATGGACCTTGTACCAATAAATTGTGGTCCTGCAAGAGGGCCGTCACTTGTTTTCCTGTTAATTTCATAGTGCCTTTATTATAGCATAGGAATGCCAGCCGCAACCTCTGCGAGCAAACAAAAAAGCCGGGCCTTTACCCGACTTTTGAAAGAATTTAGTTCTTTTTCAACATTGGTTTTAAGACAATTGGTGTAAAAATGGTTGTTAAGAGAATCACCAGTACCATGGCCGCATAGATGTCGTGCTTTAGCAGATGGGCAGCCAAGGCCAGATCGGCAATCACCAGGGCCATTTCGCCTCGAGAAACCATCCCCACCCCCACAATGTGAGCCGGCTTCTTGTCCATCCCGACGATGCGGGCACCGAAAACAGGGCCAAACCACTTCGTTAGGATTGCCAAAACAGTCAACATCACAATGAGGAAGAGGTGTTGTTGCTGACCATCCCAGGAGACTTTCAGACCAATATTTACAAAGAAAATCGGAATAAAGACAACATTCCCTACCAGGGTCATGCCATGCTCGATACTTTCCCGCCCTTTCAGACGGCTAAAGATTAAGCCAATTAGGAAAGCGACAATCGCCCCTGATAGGCCCACGAATTCAGCAAAGTAAGCCGTGATGAGAATCAGAGCAAAGACAACGGTTAACAAGAGTCCTGGTTGAGGAACCTTGGCTAAAAGAGGAAGTACCCGGGGTAAGGCCCAACTAAGCGCACCTAACAAAACAACCAGGTAGGCAATCATCCCAAGCACCGTCCAGATTAAGGGCAAGTGTTTCGTATCACCAACCCCAAAGCTCGCTTCAAAAACCGTCCACATCAAAACGGCCAGAATGTCATCAATGACAGCAGCCCCTAGGATCGTTGATCCCGCTTCCGACTTCAATTGCTTGTACTCCGTCAAAATTTGGGCGGTAATCGAAACCGAAGTAGCCGAGAACAGGACACCCCAGAGCAAAGCCTGCTCGTTACCATAGCCCAACAAATGACCGAAGACAAAGAAAACGGTAAAGGGTGTCACGACACCAGCTAAGGCAACGGAAAAGGAGGCCTTCAGGTGCTTCTTCAACAGGTCCAAATCCGACTCAATACCTGCTAAGAACATCAACAATAAAACCCCGATTTCAGCCCAGTGGCCAGTCACCGTGTTCGCCGATAGAAAATGGCAACCGGCTGGTCCCAGTAACAATCCCGCACCGATCTGTCCGACCACCGCTGGCAAACCGATTCGTTCCACTAACCAGGCCAAAAATAACGCTGCTAAGAGCATGCTTGCTAAGACAACACCTGCCATAAATTCTCCTTATTTTTCCAAACAAAAAAGTCGTAGTCAAAGACAAACCTAACTCCCCCGTTAGGTAAATCCTTGAGTACGACCTCAACCAAATGTTATGAACTTGTTTTCAGTATAGCACAGTTTCTTTTAACGGTCCTCGTTTTTAACCAAGTCCCCCACGTGCTCATCCAAAATGGCACGGACTTCGTCAGTTGCATGGGTTTCCATCAGCATTTGACGCAACTGTGAGGCATGGGCAAAGCCACGTAGGTAAATCTTGAAGTAACGCTTCAAGACCTCGAAATGCTTTGGCGTTACCGTCTTCGTCACTTCATCGAACAAATCGAGCTGCAGCTTCAGCAAATCGATTGACTCAGACAAGGTGTGCTCGGTTTCTTCATGATTAAAGGCATAAGGATCTTCCAAAACCCCACGGCCAATCATAATCCCGTCAACACCTGGGTGAGCAGCAGCGATTTCCATTCCCTGCTTATAGTTCTTGATATCACCGTTCAACTGCAAAAGCGTATTTGGTGAAATACGGTCACGCATGGCGATGATGTCGTCAATCAACTCGAAGTGAGCATCGACTTTTGACATTTCCTTACGAGTTCGCAAGTGAATGGTCAATACCTGAACATCCTGCTTCAAAATCGTTTCCAACCAGTCGTGGTATTCCTCGACTTTGTTAAAGCCCAAACGGGTCTTAACTGAAACAGGCAAACCAGATTCCTTGGCTGCTGCAATCAATTCCACCGCGGTATCCGGGTGGCGAATCAAATCTGATCCTGAAGAATTCTTAATAACGGTCCCGTCTGGACAGCCCATGTTGATATCAACGGCTTCATAGCCCATTTCAGGAAGAAGCTTCGCTGCCCCACCAATGGCTTCAGGCTTTGATCCCCAGATTTGCGCAATTGGCATCTGTTCGCCAGGAGCCACGGCCAACCGACCTTGAATCGAGAACTTTGCTTCAGGATGCACCATTGAAGCGGCGTTCGTGAACTCCGTGTAGTAAACATCGGGGCCACCGGCCTTGGCAACAACCCGGCGGAAAATTGTATCCGTCACGGCTTCCATTGGGGCCATTGAGAAAAAGGGACGTGGGTTGCCCTGTTCATCTTTTGCAGAATCAACAATCTTTTGCCAGTAGGCTGACTTTGCTTGTCGCATGTTGCTCTCCTTTACGGCCACTTAGGCCAAACGTCAAATTAACCTATACATTTTAGCATGATTTATCCCCCATCACAAAGGCAGCTGCCTAGACCAGGTCAAATAAAAAAGTCCGCCCGGCATGCTTGCCAGACAGACTTTTAAAAATTATTTATTAAGGCCGGCCTTTTCAATTAAAGCTTTAAAAGTTCGACCACGATCATGGAAGGCAACCGCTTCTTCAACCGGCATTTCGGAAAGGGACTTTCCGTTTTCTGCTAGTAGCAAATCGGTAATGCCACCCAAATCAGGACCCGGATGTAATTCACGGGCAATGCGAACACCGCCACGCTCAGCAGCAATTGTGACTTTTCCCTCCGGTGAGCACAGCGCCATCGTCGATAGGAAATAAGCACCCCGCTTTTCGTCAGGAATGTCCTTATAGAGGTCTAACAGATAATCATTCACCTCTTCGTTGCCATGCAAGCCAAGCGCCCCAAATTCACGGGAGGCGGTTACACCAAAGCGGTCGGGAAAGGCTTCCAAAAAGAAGCCCGTATCATCAGCAAGCACCCACTCATTAGGCAGGTGCTCATGAATGAAGACTGCCTTCTGCTTGGCGTTTTCTTCCTGACTGGTCGTACTTTCCGCTGGAAATGACAATTTCTCACCAAGCACGTCCACATAAGAGACTAAATCAAAGCCAAAGAGCTTGGTAAACTTTGCCATCTCCCTGGTCTTTGCCTTGTTATTTGATGCAAATATCAAACGCATTGCTTTGCCACCCTTATAGATTTAGATTTTCGTACAGCTTGACCTTGGTTACTTCACCAGCATACAAAGTCTTCTTCTCGCCGTCTTCTAATTCTAACTCTAAACCAGCCTTATCGGAAACGCCCGTGACTTTTCCCTTCACGATCTCTTGACCAACCTGGATAGCCACTAGTTGACCTATCAGCAAGGAACGCTTGCGGTAATCTGCCAAGTACGAACCATCCTGGTAGTGTTCGTTCATGTCAATCAATGCCAAAGTCAATCGAGCTAGCAAAAAGTTCCAGTCCACTTCAACATCTGAATTCTCCAAAACCGACCCAGCTTTTTGCGAAATCTCTTCAGGATAAGCAGCTGGCAAGACATTCACAAAGAAGCCAAGTACAAGGGCATTGTACTGATGTTGTTCCATGTCAAAGACGGCTTCAGTAATGATTCCCCCAACCTTATGGCGCTTCACAATCAGATCGTTCACCCACTTCAATTTGACATCAAGTCCGGGAAAGCTGTCCTCCAAGACATTAGCAATCACGTCTGCCGCCGAGGTTGTTAGCAAAGATGGGATTAACTCCTTCTTCGCATCAATCGGCAATGATAATGAAATGTAGAGGCCATGGTCCTTTGGTGCAAAAAAGGCCCGTCCCCGTCGACCATAACCAGCACCCATCGTGCGGGCTGTAAAAATCGATGGATAAGGACTAGGGTTCTTCGCTAAGTAATCCTTTGCAAAAGTCTGAGTGGAACCAATTTCATCGAAGACTCGAATGGTATCGAACCGCTGCTTGCCATGACTCAAAGCATTCAAATAATTTTCAGCCACCTTTGCATCCACATGGTCAGAAAAAAGATAGGCATAGCCCATCTTCTTCTTTGAAACAATTCGATGACCGTCTTTTTGTAAGGATTTAATGGCCTTCCAAACTGACTCCCGCGAAATCGCTAACTCAGTGGCTAATTGGTCTCCTGAAACATAGGAACCAACCTGCTTAGCAAGCGCGCTCAGAACGCGGTCTTTTGTCTTTATCTTTGTTTCAACCATCGAATATCTCCAAACAAATAAGTTTGCTTACTTAAACATCTTTTCTGGAAAGGCCTTGGCAACAACCGTCGCAATGAAGACCTTCAAAAGGTCACCAGGAATGAAAATCATGTTTGCCATGTAAGTCTTCCAGAAGTCCATGTGCGCAGAGATGGTCAACCAACCAGCCCCCATGCCATAAACAACAACTACATCAATCATAAAGATTAATACAAAAGATTGGAAGACGCCAGGACGATTTTGTCCATCTTTTTTAGGCCATGCTAATGACAAAGCCGCAAAAATAATTGGTTGGAAAAGCCAAGCCCAGATGTAACCAGCAGTTGGTCCAACCAAAATCGCAGCCCCACCGTGCCCACCTGTCAATACAGGCAAGCCCAAGGCAATCATAATAATAAAGACAGCCATCACCATCGTTCCACGACGTGCACCAAGAACCAAGGTAATCAACATTACCCCTAGGTTTTGAACGACAACAGGAACTGGCAAGAAACCTAAGGTCATACCAGGCACCATGGCAAAAACAATTAGGAGTGCCAAAAAGACGGCCTCCAGGGTCAAATCACGTACTCTCATGTTATTCATAAAGCTCTCTCCTTGTTTTTGAGTAACCTAATTATATTTAAAAGGGTTACTTTAAGTCAAGAGAAAATATTATAAAAAAACGACCATCATCTGGCCGTTTCTTTTCTTTCATTAATTGCGTTCTTTAATCGTAAAGGAACGTCTCTTTGAATTGCCAGCTTTTTTACTCTCATTCAATGAATTTGACGACTGAACATTTGGTTTTGCTTGGCGCTTTTCCGACTGTCCTTGCTTCGAACTTGCAACTTTTCCACGTTGATGGTTGCGACGGCGTTGTTGACGCTTAGGCTTGGCATCGCCACCCTCTTTTACCTTTACCGTTTGATTCTTCTGCTCATTTTTCTCAGAATCCGGCTTTTTATTTCCCGTTCGTTTCCGTTCGGTAAAACGATGGCGCCGTTTATTATTCTTATTTGCTTTCTGCTGATCAGCTGCTTGTTCAGCACGCTTCTTTGGCCGGTTATTACGGTTTGAATGGTTAGCCTTCTTAGTAGGGCGCTTCTTAGCGTTTTTCTTCTCCTGCGTCTGCTGCTTCTGACGCTTCTCCCTTTGCTCTTCTTCCCATTCAGTCAAGTAATCACGTTCCTTAACCGGACGGAATGATGAGTTTTGACTTTGCAAAATGAAGTAAGGCGCCCCAAAGTTCACCGTCTCATAGAGATAGTCAGCCAGGGTATTAATCTTCTGATCAGCTGACACCTTGCGCTCCTCGTGATAAAAGCCACGCAAACGCAATTGCCCAGCAGACAAATCACCAACGATATAGTCATACTGTTTCAACAAAGGTGTATAGCGAAGCGCCATCCCCTCCGTCGTAAAGGCGTCCTTAAAATTATCCAAGAGCGTCAACTTCAAGCCATCAATTTCAATTTCGTCGCCAATTCGAGAAACTTGATACTCTGATTGCCGACGCAATTGTTGTTCAATTGTTCTATCTTTTAACGTAGCGTGATCCATGCGTTTACTTTAAGCGATTGGCGCAATCGCCTCTTCCTCTAATTTTTGATAGTAATCGGCCATCATTTCTCGTAGAAAAACATCCAGAGAAATTTTAGCCGGTGCTTCATCTAACATCGTAAAGAAATCCAACCAGCGGTAGTGGTCTAAGGTCGCAATCTGATAGTCCTTATCATCCTGAACGACCTCGTTCATATAAGTCAACTGATTTGATTCATCGTATTTCAATCCAGTCATCAAGAGTTTTCCAAAGATATCGCCCCGGAAACCAGAACCTTTAATTCGCTGGGTCAATAGCTTATCTTTCTTATCCTGATACTCAGCCATCCAGGCCTTTAAATCCTTACCTGAAAGAGTGAGGAGCATTGGCTGGATGGTATGAGGCATATCCTTCAAGAATGTATATTTACTCTTGGGTCCAGCCGGTAAGTCCGTCAGGAATAGTCCTGTCGAACAGATAGCAACTGGTAAGTTATAAAAGTCTTGTAAGGCCTTCAAACAATCAGGCCCCTGCTCTTCTTTTGAAATAGCTGGCTCATAAGTCGTCACCATTTCAGTTGACTCTTTATCAATTCCAGCTTGATTAATCATTGAAATTGCTTCGTCATCCAGCAATTCAGCCGGTAAATCATCCGTCTTATGTGCCTTTGCAACAACCGATTGTACCTTATGCTGGTCATCCAATTCAATCGTTACTTCACCAACATACTCCCCGTAGCGACCAGCAGCCGCTAACCAGGTGCCGTTTTTCAACTCCCCCTCGGGTAGAACATGGTGCGTATGTGCACCAAGAATGAAGTCGATGTTATACTTTTCAGCCAATTCACGATCCGTTGGCAAACCAAGGTGCGAAAGCAAGACGACTAAGTCCGCCTTGTGCCGCATTTCAGCTAAGTACTTATCTAAAACATCTTCAGGGTCTTCTGGCAACCAGCCCAATAATTGGTAGGTTTCCTGGTAAGGAGCCGTCATTCCGATAACGGCAATTTTAGTGCCAGCATCGGATTCGTAGACTTTGTATGGCTTTGCCCACTTTGGCTGGCTGCCATCATCCTTCACTTTCATGTTGGCTAGAATAACATCAAAGTCGGCCTTGTCATACAAATGGTCGAGCTCTTCATGGGGCATGACAAGCCCTTCGTTATTACCGATAGTAGCTGCCGTATACTTGGCCTCGTTCATAATCTCGATGTTAGCCTTACCGAGTGTCGCATCAGTTAGCGGATGTAAACGATCAATGGCATCGCCGATATCGAAGCGGAAAACAGTCCCGTTTTTAGGTGTCTCCTTCAGCAAGAAACGTTTAATTTTGGGCCAGGGTCCAAAATGTGAGTGCATATCGTTGGTGTGTCGTAATTGAATAGTTTCCATCGCTAACCTCCTTTTTCTATCTTAACATTATTTCCATATCTTTCTTTGGAAAATAAAAAAGTCTCCGTTTTACAGAGACTTTTCAAATTCATTTTTTAACGGTCAATGACAATCAAGTCCTTAGGAAGTCCGGCAGTCAAATTCTCGTGACCGTCCTCCGTTACCAAGATATCATCTTCGATACGAACGCCACCCTTACCTGCTAAGTAAATACCAGGTTCAACCGTTAGCAAGTTACCCGCTTGAATTTCATCGGATGAACGAGCTGAAAGTACTGGGCCTTCGTGAATATCCAATCCAGCACCGTGACCAGTAGCGTGGTTGTAGTAATCACCATAACCTTCACCATTGATGTAATCACGAGCAACAGCATCAACTTCGGCAGTTGAGAGTCCAGGCTTAATGACATCAATGGCATCCTCGTTGGCCTGCTTAACGATGCCATAAATCTTTGTCAATTCAGGGTCAATCTCACCCATGGCAAAGGTACGGGTAACATCAGAAGTATACCCGTCAACATAGTAGCCAAAGTCAATGGTGACCAAGTCACCCTTTTCCAACTTCTTATCGGTTGCGGTTCCGTGAGCCATTGCGGAACGGGCACCAGAAGCAACAATTGTGTCAAAGGAAGGCTTATCAGCACCAAATTCTTTCTGCAAGGCGTCCAAGCGGTTAGCGACTTCACGTTCCGTCATACCAACCTTAACTTCTGTAATCAATTGATTGAAAGCCTTGGTAGATGCTTCGGCAGCCTTACGCAAGGCGTCCGCTTCCACTTCATCCTTTACTTCACGCAAGGCTTCAACAGCACCAGGAACAGCATCAAATGAAATGTTAGCTGGCAACAAGTCATCCATCAATTGGTAAGTTGAGAATGGCAATTCTGCTTCAAAACCAAGCTTTTCAACACCGAACTCGATTAACTGCTTCACCGCTTCCCCATAGTAATCACGGGTAACGTGCAGGGAAACACCCTGTGGCAATGAATTGACATATTCATTTTCGTAACGTGCATCGGTAATCAAGGCCGCATCAGCTAATGATACAACGACAACACCATCACCAGTTCCACCAGTGAAACCAGTTAGGTAACGCATGTTTGAACCATTTGTGATGATCATTCCCTGCAAGTCCAACTGCTTAATCAATTTTTGCAGCTTTGCAATTCGCTTTTCATAGAATCCCATTTTCTGCCTCCTGTTTTTTATCTCTTTTGGCCATTGTAACATAGATTTGTTTTAAATTAAGAATACGAACCGTCAAATTAGGGCAGAAATCATTTTTATGATGTTTTTTTAATCTAATAGATGCACAAAAAAAGCAGGCAATGCCTGCTTTTCAACGATTTAGGCCTTAGCCATTTCGTTATATGCTTCCCGAGTATAAACGGAAACTTGACGCTTGTCGCGACCCTTACGTTCGAACTTTACAACGCCATCAGTCAACGCGAAGAGCGTATCGTCGTTACCACGCTTAACGTTAACACCTGGGTAGATGTGCGTTCCACGTTGGCGGTAGATGATTGAACCGGCAGTCAAAGCTTGACCGTCAGCAACCTTCGTACCAAGACGACGACCGGCTGAGTCACGTCCGTTGGCAGATGATCCACCACCCTTGTGGTGGGCAAAGAGTTGTAAGTTATCTTGATTCATCAACATAAGTCTATTCTCCTTTTACAGTGATGATTACGCGATTGAATCAATCGTCACGCGCGTGTATGGTTGGCGGTGTCCCTGCTTCGTGTGGGAATGCTTCTTAGGACGGTACTTGAAAGTAACAACCTTCTTTTCCTTACCTTGCTTCTCCACAGTTGCAGTGACCTTTGCACCTTCAACAAAAGGTGTACCGATCTTTGAATCAGTCAACACTACTTGGTCGAAGACAACCTTGTCTCCTTCTTGAGCGTCCAACTTTTCAACAAAGATGGTATCGCCTTCAGCGACCTTGTATTGCTTGCCGCCAGTTACAATAATTGCATATGCCATTATTGAATTCTCCTTTTATACTTAGACTCACCAGTACGAGGCGGTTCAATGAACTTTCTTATACCTGCACTGTGTGGTTGTAGCTGCGCTAACAACTGTTTAATTATAGCAAGGAATGTTCGGAATTGCAATTATCCCGAACTTTCATACATTTTTAGTACATATTCCCAATACAAGTATAAACGATTACCGTTCTTTTATTTGTGGAATATCTTTAATTAGGTCTCCTCGTTCTGTCGGTTCGTCTAAGGGAACCGAAAAGTCAAATAAGGACTGGGCCGACTTCTTGGTGCGGCCCGACGTACCCTTCCACAGCGATTTAAATTCAATGACGAGGTCTTCTGCAGAGAAAGGCATCCCCTCTTCTAGCCAAAGTGCTACGGCTGCAAAGAAGGCCGCCGTCATCATTTCCCATTGAAAAACGATCCGCGTTTTCAAGGCACTGGAACGAAGGTTCTGCAAAGCGACATCCCGTCGTTTGCGAAGCTCTGACATTAAGTAGAAGATCAAATCGGTATTCTTATTATGATTAAATACCTCGTGATAGAAATTCGCTTCAGCCGCTATTTTTTGAATCACTTCATAGCAAACAAAACGCTCCGTATCCTTAGGTAGCAAATCATCGACAAGGTAATGGTTCACGTCATTAATTAAATCATTTTTATTGCTATAGTGCCGATAAAAAGTCCCCCGCGTGACATGGGCTTCTTCTAATAACTCAGAAATTGAAAATCGATCTGATTCAGCCAAAAGTTTCATGGTCGCTGTCCGCATCACCTGTCGCGACCGTATAACACGCGCATCCATTGCTTTACTCATTCACTTAAACTCCTTCTTATAAAATTTAATACCCCAAAAGCTCTTTTTCAATTTGAGTATAGCAAGTTATTTTATGAAGGAAATAGCTAAAAAAATGATGATACAAAAAAGGTTGAAAAATTGTCATAACTGACAAAAATCCAACCTTTTATTGCACTAATTTATAATATTTTTTTGAAAAATTATTTGTTAATTTCTGCCTTCATAGCACGTGCCCATGGTGAGAAGAACAATCCAAGAACATCGTTTCCAAGGTACAAAATGTAAGTTGCGAAAAGGACCCAGTTAGCATCCCCTTGCAAGGCAGTCAATCCCCAAAGGGTAACAGACATGATTCCCTGCAAAGTCCACATCCAGTACTGTGAGCGGTACTTTGAGATGGTCAAAACCGCACCGGTAATACCAATCGTAGCAGACAAGGCATCAATCACAGGACGTGGTGAAATCAAAACCGTCGTATCCATTGCATACAACAGAATGAAGGCAACAACAGCCGTTACAGCTGCTAAGACCCAACCGTGGTTATCCATGACTTTAATTTTACGATTCTGCCATGCGTTCCCAAAGAACATAAAGTTCAAATCCAAAGTAATCAGGTAAATCATCTGCATCACAATATCAGAATAGTTCTTTGAGTGGAAAGCCACAATTGAAATCAAAACTGCTGAAATAAATCCAAGTAATCCGTTAATTCGACGGTTAGCCGTAATAGCTAAGGTACAAGTGAAACCGATGGCACCACCAAGCATGGACATCACAGACAAGTAATTCAAACCGTGTGCCAACCCAGTCGAAACAATCACAACCAATCCAACTGCCAACCATACATAAGATGAACGGTCCCAACCGGAGAACCCTTCCTTGTAGTATGACCATGTGAAAATTTGCTTCATGTTTTCTTTGACTTCAGACCATGTGAAGCCGTTCTTTGTTGTATTCTCTTCCATATTCTTCTCCCAAACTTTCTTTAGAATTTTCCTTCTAAAGAATTACTCATGAACGTTTCCGAAAAGGTTGACCATAATCACTCCCATGACTAAGAAAGTCAACCCCAAAACCGTTTGCCAATTCAAGCTTGCTTTAAAGATTAGCACGCTCAAGGCGGTAATAATTAGTATACCACTCGCACTCCAAATCGCGTACGCCAGATGCACTGGAATTGTCTTAACAACAATCGCTAGCAAATAGAAAGACACACCATAGCAAGCTAGCGTCACAACCGTTGGAATGATTTTAGTAAAACCATTAGTCTGCCCAATCATAGCAGTTCCCGTAGTCTCGGCAATTACCGCCAGAGCGAGGTAAAAATAAGCAAGCATTTGAATCTCCTTTACTAGAAAATAGTATCCTGGATTTTGACAGATAACAAGTGAAATTTTTCTATCATTTTAGTTTCAATACAGATACATAAAATTAGTATATTAACTTCTAAATGAATGGCCCATTTCTAGCTTTCTACCCCCTTTTTTGCTAAAATAAAGCGTATTGATTTTTAATACATGCGCTGGTAGCTCAGCTGGATAGAGCAGCCGGTTTCTACCCGGCAGGTCGAGGGTTCGACTCCCCCTCAGCGCATAAAACGTGTTGATATTTCAACACTTAACAGACGTTTGTAGCAAATATGTAGCAAACAAAAAAAAAACACCCCAACCGATTAAGGCTAGGGTGCTTTTCTTATGGAAGTTGCTAAGGCAACAATTTAATTGTACACAACCACGTTTAATTTGTGTTCTGATTTTAAAATATCAATTACATCATTCATCATTGGTTGATATTTAGCTGGATAAGATTTGATTGGCCGTGATGTGGTCGATTTACCAACCTTATTCCACTCAAAAAAGATATTCACTTTATCGCCGTATTTCGGAATCACAACACGCACGTTGTAAATGGTGTTAGGCATCTTATTCCACAGTGGTTCGATAATACGATAGATTTCATTGGCTAGTTGTTTATCATTCATAATCTGATTATAACCGATTGATGAAATCAGTGACTGCTTTGTTTATCTTTAAAATGAAATCATCCATAAACATGTGCAGTCCTTTACGGTCGCCGTTGTCGTCTGTGCTAGGCCGTTCTGGTGTTGGTAATGGTGTTGGCGTCGGATTAGGAACGACGGGGGATGGGTTGGGTTGTGGTGTCACTCGCTTGGACAACGTGTCCCAGGTTGATAGGTCGCCGTAGAACACTGAGCGGTCGTATGGCTTGGCATCGTATTGCCACATGGTCACTGTTGACCAGTAGGCCAGATGGTCGAAGTAAAGCTCATCCCCTTGCTTCTGAACATCGTCTGAAAATGCTCGGCCATCGTAATACGGGTAGCCTGCCAGCCAAAGCGGATAATCACTCATATCATCCCATGAATAATTGTGTCCACCACCGTGTAAGTCACTATTGCTGATATATAACCACGCCTTTTTACCAGTCTTATTGTATAAGTAAGAACTAATCGCTTTTGGTTCGTTACCCGTTAATGTTGGATAACCAGATATACCGTTGCGATTTTCAAAGTCGATAATTAACGGTATCTGATCATCACTACTTAATTGACCAATCGCATCTAGGAAGTATTGTGCTTGTCTGTCAGCATTAACGCCACCGTTGACAAATAGGTACAGTCCTAGTCGTTTACCGGAATCTTGAACTTGCTTAACTTGTGTCTGGAAGTATTCATTAGTGTAATAATCGCCCTCGGTTGCTTTCACGATAATAACATCACTATTGGCCACAATTTGACTAATATCAGCACCATTATTGCTTGAAACATCAGCTACATTTAACATCTTTTCTCCTATTATATGTACAGGGGAATCATCCCCTATTTAATTAAGCGTGGTTCCATGCTTTGTCAGCATCTAGCCACAACATACCGCCAAATTCTTGTCCCATGTCGATACCAACAGTATTGGCTGAAACATTATATTCGTCAATTGTTCCGTGGTTGAAACGTTGCAAGAATGCGACTGTTGCGCCATCTTCAAATGAGCGACCAACTGGGTCTGATACGTCAGTAAGCAACTTGGTGCAAATACCGTTATCATCCCAATCAAATGGGTCTGCTGCCAAATCTTCCGACTGGCATTGATACATCTTATTGATAAATTGGCAGGTCTGAATTGAAAAATCACCCTGCAAAATAAAACGATTACCAACTTCTTTGAACTTGTCAATGGCGCTTTCTTCTGGTTTTACGTTATCAGGTGCCACGTATGGCATTTCGGATGGCGTTACTGCACCACCTGCTGATAAGTGCTTCCATAGTTCTACATCGCCATAGAATACGCTCTTATCATAGCCATTTGAAGAATATTGCCACATTGTGACCTTATCTTGCCATTCTGGCATGTTTGAGAAGTAGGCACCGTTTGCCCAGTTCTGCAAATCTTCATCATAAATCACGGGTGTGTCCGCTGAATAAGGATAACCAGCAACCCAGACAGGGTAATCTGCCATATCTGACCATGTATAACCATGTCCACCGCCACGAATGTCAGCGTTTGAAATGTATAGCCAAATCTTCTTACCTGTCTTTGATTGAACGTAGTCCGCGAACTTACGTGGCTCGTAACCGGTCAACGTTTCATAGGCTGCGTTATTCTCAAAATCAAGAATCAACGCAACATCTGGGTTAGTTGCCAAATCGCCAATCGTGTCCAAGAAGTGTTGTGCCTGTTGTTCAGTATCATCTGTGTTGTTTTCACGTTCGATGAAGTGATAAACACCCAACTGACGACCCATTGATTGAGCCGTAGCGACTTGCGCTGAAAAGTTAGGGTTCACATAGCCAGTTGACTGTGTGGCCTTAACGATAATGGCATCGTTTTCATTAGCGATACCGGAAATATCGTTACCTTGGTACTGTGAAACATCTGCTACTTTTAACATTCTTGTTCCCCCTTATTTAGTTGGAAGTGACGTTGCTTGAACGTTTCCAGCTGTCTTGTCTAGTTCGTCCAAAGCTTGGTCAACATAGAACTCAATCTGTTCGTCCGTAAAGTTCTTAGCCAAACCGTTTGACTTAATACGGGCAGTTAAAAACGCCACCGCTTGTGCTTTGTGTTGATCGGTTCCAACGCCAGAATTGACAACGTAAGTAACGGCCTGTTCTGCCCAGTCGCAAGCTGACTTAATGTGAGCGTTACGCGTGTGTGCCTTAATGTATCGGTCTAAGCTATATAGTGGCTTGGCCAACAATACAACCGCTGTTCCTGCCATGGTTAGCATGGCTTGTGCTTGTGTAATATCCATTTGATTACTCTCCTTTTTGAGTGCAATAAAAAAGACCTAATCGGCCTGTGGGTGTGCTACCTTTTCTTGTTCAAGTCGGACTAGTTCCTTTTCGCTAGCGTAAATACGCTTTTCATGGTCATTAAACTTCTCATACAAATTAGACACATCTTTCTGTGTCATCTTTGTAGTGTCGTCTAGTCCTTTAATGGTGTTCGATAGCAAATTCATTTGATTAGTCAACGGATCTCCTAAGACTTTCTTCAAATACCAGCCAATAGCCATGAAGATACCAGTAGCAATTCCCAACAAAGCTGACCAATCTTCGATAGTGTGTGGTTCCAATGTTTACCCCCTTTGCTAGTCCCAGTCTTGCTCCGTGATTGTCTTGTAATCACTTTCGGACAACGTTCCGGGTACCCAAATCTTCAAATCTTCGGCTGTCATAAGTTCGTCGTCGTACCATTGTTTCAACATGTCAAACATTATTTAGTACCCCCTTGCAATGTGGCTACTTGCGCTTGTAACTGTGCAATCTGCTTTGATTGTGCTACATCACGCGTCATCATTAGCTGTGCAAGCGTGGCTAGTTGCTTTTGCACTGGGTCAGTGTACTTTTCGTTTTTTTCCGCGTTCCACTTAGCCAACTTGTCTGGGTCAGAAACCCAAGCTCCATTTTCCGCTGACCAGACAGGGAACATAACTCCAATGGGGTCTACCGCTGTCGAATTGGCAGGTTGTTCGTCAGAATAAATCGCTCCTGCGATATATTCGTGAGTATTTTCATCGAATTTAAAAAACCAACTCATTTAGTTCTCCTTTCAATTAGGCATGTCGTCTGCTGTTTCATATTCGACATAAGCTTCGATACCGTGTGTATTGCTGTCTTCGGCAATAGTCGTTGTCATAAGTTGCCCATTAGGCTGTACTTTCAACATAATGATTTTTGACCAAGCCGAAACGGCCGGGAACCGGACATCATACTGTGGACGGTATCCGACAGGAATAGTACCGATCCAATTATTTTGTGTAAGGTGTGACGCGTTTCCGCTCAATACCATTGTTACGGTATTGTTTGTTCTTCGACACTCCATAGTGACTGCTGAAACGTTATCAGTAGTGCTATTATAAACGACTGTTTGATGTGGGTTTACCTTTAGCTGACCGTTTACCGTCAAGTCCCCAACCGTCTGACCATTACCTGCTGTCAGATAATCGGCAGTCGTTGCCTTTGTCGCCTGTGTTGCGTTATCAGCGTTTGTAGCGTGGTCTGCATCAGTCGCCTTGGCGGCTGTGTCCGCGTTTCCAGTGACGTTTCCTTTCAAACCACCAGTTGCGATGATTTGATTGTCAAAGGTATTTGATTTCGTGAAATGGTTGTCCGAATTATTCTTAGCAAAGGCATCGGAATCAATTTCTTGGTTGATATTGTCCAAAATCGCTTGCAAGTGCTTTTGCTCGTTTTCGATAGTGGTCAGGTTGTTAGACAATGTCTGAATACGAGCTTGGCTTTCTTCAACAAGCTTGTTCACTGTGTCGATGTAGACCTGTGATTGTGTTTGAGTAACCACCATCGTGTTTTCTAGCACAGTAAAGGCCACGGGAATGGTTGAAATAATCTGGTTGCCGTCAGAAATCTGGATGTAGGCATCTTGGACATCTCCAGATGCTTGATAAAATTCCTTTGGAATGAGCAAAGAAAAATGACCGCTGGTAATACCAGTTCGGTCAT
>NZ_JACOFN010000013.1 GCF_028764065.1 Fructobacillus sp. CRL 2054 | reverse complement strand
AAGAGTAAATTTGAGCTGGTTACGCGAATATCACGCTATATCCATCGATATAATCATGAACGGATTCATACCTATGAATCGAACCTAGTGATGTAAAAAAAGTGTCTAACTTATTGACATACGAGCACTACTGTATCAAGCTGCTGACCAACGGATTAAGCGTTTCGAGGCCATTGAACACGTTGACCCTGTTAGCTTGAAGAAGCAAACAGAAGAGGTTCGGACGATTGAAGGAAAGGCAGCGGATGATATTCAAGCTTCTGCAACACGTGGTAGTGTTGATCAGACTTTGACATCGGCTATCCAATCAATTAATGCCGTTAAGGAGCCAGCCTTATCCGCAGGATTCGAACCAATTACACCTGAAGACAAGCGATCAGCAACTAGTCAGGTTGTTGTTGCTGGTCGAACTAAGAAAGAAGAGTTTACACTAATTCCTTATGTTGACCAGGGTTCATTGAAGCAACAGATGGACCGTGTTGATGCAATCGTAGATAAAGCCACGGAAGATATTAATAATGCAAACACGAAGAGTGAATTAGATGGCTTGATTAGTAAGGCAATTATGGATATTTCTCAAGTGCCTGCACCAAAGGCTAAGCCAGCTGACCAACCGGCTAGCCAAGAGATGAAGGATATCTACAAGGCAATGCTCCAGCGCTATGCTGATGAAAAGAAGCAGAAGTTTGAGGCCATTGAACATGTTAGCCAAGTTAGTCTAAAAGAAGAACTTGACATTATGCAGGATATTTTAACTAAGGGTCAAAATGCTATTCAAAAGGCAGATACGAATTGGTTCGTTATCTTCCAGTATCGTCAATACATTGGTTTGATTGACACAGTTCCAACTCCTGAGCTGGAATATGACTACCAGACACCAACAAGTTTGGATATTAAGGCAGCGACAAACCGTTTGACTTGGGATGGTGATAACCGTAAGTATATCTTCAACCATATGGCACGGGTAAATCCAGATAGTTTGGCTCAGCGAAAGGCGGAAGTTGATCAGTTAGTTAAGGAACGAATTCCATTGTTTAGTCAAGCAAAGACACATTTGGTGCTAAACGCCATCGTGAATAAGGCTGTTCAAGACCTCTATAACATTCCATTCCCAGATGTATTGCCAAAGGATGACCATCCAAGTAAGGAAGAGATTGCAATGGCTATTTCATCTCTAGAAAAGGCAGCAGAAAATAAGCGTGCTGACTTCGAATCAATTGTCCACGTTGATGCTCAGTCATTAGACCGTCAAATCAAGGTATTAACTGAGACGTTGAGAAAGCAAAAGTCGATTATTCAAGATAGTCAAACCCAATCTGATTTACAGAAGAACTTGGTTGATGCCTTATCTGCTATCCAAGCAGTGGCTCGACCAGATGTTGAAGATGGTTACCAATCTTTGACGGATGCTGAAAAAGAGCAGGCTGTATCCGAGTTGGAAAAGCTGGTTAGTGAGCGGACTGATGAATTTGAACACCTTCTTGGTGTTGATCCTGATTCACTGGCTAAGCAAAAGCAACTTTTACAGGATACATTCGGTCGAGTTAAGACGACGATTATGGCATTGGTACAACGACAAGAATTGGCACCAGCAATGAAGGTTGCCCGTGCCGAAATTATGGCGGTCGAAAAGCCAGCATTGAGTCGTGACTACCAGACGCCAAGCCAGCAGGATCGCGATCAGGCTATTGAGCAGCTGAAGCGTGTTGCTGAAACGAAGAAGTCTGACTTCGATAACATTATTGGTACACAAAGTGATTCCTTAGCTGCTCAAAAGCTTGAAGTTGACCAAACGGTGGTTCTTTACCAAGAAAAGATTGCTGGAGCGCAAACCATTGCTGGTTTGAACCAAGTACTCTTGGCAGGTGAAGAAGCAATTAATGCGGTTGAGTCTCCAAAGCTGGACCGTGACCATCGCCCGGCAACAGCGCAGGACCTTGCGGAAGCAAATACAGCTGTACAGCAAGCTGGGGACGAAAAGAAGCAGTCTTTCGATAAGATTGACCATGTTGATCCAGAAAGCTTGGAACGTCAGAAGCAAAAGGTTGATAAGATTATTAACGATAACCTATCTGCTCTGGATGCCTCAAAGACTCTTGGTGAATTAACTCGAGTGAAGAACGTTATTATCTTCGTTATTCAAGCGGTTGATGACCCTGACCGTCTTCCAGTCGTTAATGACGATAAGGAAAAGGCAAAGGCGGAAGTTGCTGAGGCGGCCAAAGAAAAGAAGGCTGCTATCGATGCTGTTCCAAATGCGAATGCTGGTGAACGAGATGAAATTGAAAAGGACCTAGCGGCAATCGTTGAAGACGCGGATGCTAAGATTGATGCGGCTGATACACACGATAAAATTGACGCAGCGGTTCAAGAAGCTTTGGATAAGATTGCACAATTACCATTACCAAAGTCTGGTGACAATCCATCAGGTGGCGGTGGTGATAACGATAACGGTGGTGGCGGAGATAATCCGGACAACCGTGGCGGTAACGATGACGGTAATGGTGGCGACCACTCTGGTGGTTCAGATGCTGATGCCAATGCTGCCCGACGGGCGGCTGAAGATGCTGAACGTGCAAAGCGGGAAGCAGAATTGGCAGCTCTTGAAGCAATGAAGAAGCGGGGTGGTGCAGATTCATCTGCTGCTTCACCTGCAACGGCTAAGCAAGATAATGTCAGTGGAAACCGTGCGATGGTGGCACTTTCCGCAATGGCAGCAGCTGCTTTTGGATTTGTAAAAACTAAGAAGCGGAAGCAAAAGTAGTTGAAAATAGTTAAATAACTGCAGGAAGTCTAGTTCAATTTGAACTAGGCTTTTTGTCATCGAATTCTTTGTGCTATAATATTCTTCTGATGATTGAGAGAAAGGAGCCGCACGTTTGACTCATTGAACGTGCAAACAAATAATATGCCAGCAGTATACATGCGGCGGGCCAAGGCTCGCGACATTGACGCCATTGTCGAAATTTTACAAACGGCCAAAGCTTATTTGAAAGAACAAGGATTGGATCAATGGCAGGGAGATTACCCAAACGCAGATACAATTCAAACTGATATGGATAAGCACCAAGCCTTTGTGTTGATGGTTGATAACCAAGTTGCAGGATATGCAGCTGCCTTTGAAGGTGAAGATCCACTTTACACAGCCTTGGAAGACGGTTCATGGTTGAAGGAAGGGCATGATTACGCCTCACTTCACCGTGTTGCTATGTCAGATAAGTTCCGTGGACAACGTTTGACACCACGTTTCATCACTGCCTTGATTTCATACTTCTATGCACAAGGGGCACGTGATTTTCGAATTGATACGCACCCAGGTAACTTACCAATGCAAAAGGTTATTAAGAACAATGGTTTTGAGCAGCGTGGAACGGTTCACATGCAAGAAGCGCCTCACGTTTCAACAGCACGTTGGGCTTACCAATTGTTGATTGAAGACGAAACTGAAGCTTAAATTTAATAAAAAGTCGTTTAGGATTTTTCCTAAACGACTTTTTGTGTTTATTGACTTTTTACAACCATGTGGATTAACCAGATTCCCAAAATGAAGTAGAGTATCGAGGGAATGATGTTGATATCTAATAGAAAAGTTAAATTATGTTCCTGCAATGCCAACTGGGCAGATGAATAGATAGACATGAGTGAAATCCAAAGGGCAAAGCAGGCGACTGCAATGGTAATTTTGGGCTTCGTTTTATATTCATTTGACTGTCTATAAGCCAATAGGATAAGGGGAAAGATGGCGAGTTGTACTGCTAACATTGAACCTCCGATAATACTAATTCTCTCTTGCATAAGATTTAACCAGAGAAAGGGATTTGTATCAAGGGTGTGAACTGGATTGTTATGTTGGCATTCAAGTTGTTTAGTCTTGATTTAAAACCTGCCAGGCAAGCTGGTGGGGACCCTTATTTTTACTATCTGGTACCCAGATAACGAAAACCATGTCGGGATTTGGGAACAGGCTAAGAATCTCGTCGACCTCTTTTTGATAGTGTTTAGCGTACTTCTTTTGAAGAGAATTGACCAGGATTTCAGAGTCTGATTGAATCTGGATCATTTCATTTTCGTTCAATTCAGCTTGAATTTGTTTAAGTCCCCAGATGAGGGCTTGAAACTCTGCTTCCTGGTTGCTTTGGCAATTATTTAATGAACCCTTCAGTGGCATTTGCTCTTTATTTTTGACAAAAACAATGCCGGCTGCAGCTTCCTTTGTGGATTGTCGGAAGGCGGCATCAGTTTGGATTTGAATCATGCAACTTTCTCCTCATATTTACCAGTCTTACAATAACAGAAGCGGGTAGAAAATGGTAAAATAGAACCAGTATATTTCACTTTAAGGAGTTATCATGACGAAAATTAAAGCATATTATCAGCCGGCCTCTGATTGGGCTGCAATTTGCTGGTTGATTTGGGGCTGCTTTTTGGCAGTTAGCCCAATTTGGGCGTCAGAACTCTTTTATAAGGTTGATGGTCTTTGGCTGGCTTATACCGTCTTCATTGTCTTAGTTGGTATCTACCGATTTGGAATGCGGCGGCTAGTCTTTGATAAGAAATACATTCAGATTTTGCAGTTACGTTTCTGGAAAATGAAGATTATCGAACTTGGTGAAGAAGGACAATCAGCCGAAGTTGATGGTCGTACACTAACGATTAAAGATGAAAACGGCAAAGAAAAGCGCTATCGTTTGACACGACGCTCCTGCCGTAAAATAAAGGATGAACTGAATGAGCAACAGTAAGCAAATCACAATTAAGGAGGGCGGTAAGCGTCTGGATGCGGCATTGGTAAACGCTGGTCTTGACCATTCACGCTCGACTTTGGCAACCTGGATTAAAGAAGGAGCCGTTTTAGTTAACGGGAAGCAAGTGAAGTCCTCTTATAAGGCCAAGGCTGGTGACGAGATAACCATTACGGTGCCTGAAACGAAGGAGACAGCCATCGAAGCGGAGAACATTCCGCTTGATATTGTTTATGAAGATGATGACCTAATTGTGGTGAATAAACCACAGGGAATGGTTGTACATCCTGCTGCTGGGCACGCGACTGGGACCTTGGTGAACGCCTTGCTCTACCATGCACCACTGTCAACGATTAACGGGGAGTTCCGTCCAGGAATTGTACACCGGATTGATCGGGATACGTCGGGCTTACTAATGGTTGCCAAAAATGACAAGGCTCATCAAGCACTGGCTGCCGAATTGAAAGCCCACAAAACGGAACGTTATTACTACGCTTTGGTGCGTGGTGAATTCAAGGAAGATAAGGGAACGGTGGATGCACCAATTGGTCGCCATCCAAAGGACCGTAAGAAACAAGCGGTTGTTCCTGGTGGCCGTGATGCGGTGACTCATTTTGAAGTCTTGGAACGTTTCAATGGTTATACACTTTTGAAGCTAGCCTTGGAAACTGGGCGAACACATCAAATTCGTGTCCACATGCAATATATTGGACACCCAGTAGTTGGTGATTCAACCTATGGTCACCAGCAGGTAATTGCCGATATTAAACTGAAGGGCCAGTTATTACACGCTAAGACTTTGGTATTAACACAGCCAAGCACGGGCGAAAAGATGACTTTTGATTCAGAATTACCCGCAACATTCGAACGAGTATTAAAAGCATTACGTAAAGAACAATAATACAAGCAAACTTATAAAAAGGAGTGAAAGATGGTTAACAAAATCGTTTTAGACCAAGCTTCCATGCAACGCGCACTAACGCGAATTACTTATGAAATTTTGGAACACAACAAGGGTGGCCAGAACTTGATTTTGGTCGGTGTAAAAACCCGTGGTGAGTATTTGGCACACCGAATTGCTGACCGTTTGGAACAACTGGAAGGCGTTAAGATTCCGGTGATGGCCATTGATATTTCCGACTACCGAGATGACCGATTGAGTAACCATACCAAGTTGGGATTGGACGAAGACGACCGTGTCAACATCATCGATAAGAACATTGTTCTTGTTGATGACGTGCTCTTTACCGGACGTACAACTCGTGCGGCTTTGGATGCTTTGATTCAAATCGGCCGTCCAAAGACGATTTCATTGGCGGTTTTGATTGACCGTGGACACCGTGAATTACCAATTCGCGCCGACTTTGTTGGGAAGAACATTCCAACTGCGCAAAACGAAAAGATTCAAGTGCGTGTGAAGGAGATTGATGACGTGGACGAAGTTGAAATCGTTCACTAATTCATTGAACTTGCTGCGATAAAACAGGGGACAAAATGGAACGGCATCTGATTCTAGAAGACGGGACAGTTTTTTCAGGCCAAGGATTTGGCGCACCAGCGACAACCTTTGGTGAGATTATATTTGATACGGCGACCTCTGGTTACCAGGAAACAATCACGAACCCAATTTACGATGGGCAGATGATTGTTTTTGCCATGCCCGTTGTTGGAGCTGATGGGATTCACGCCGAGGCCTACGAGTCCATTAATCCTAAAATTCGAGGCATGATTGTTCACGATTTGGCCGAGGTTTCGACTAACCGTCAACGACGAATGAACCTGGACCGTTTTTTGAAGCAGCACAATATTCCGGGGCTCTACCAGGTGGACACCCGTAAGTTGATTCGGCACCTTCGTGAAACCGGTTCACAGAAGGCGACGATTGTCGACGTGGTTGATGACCATGCTCGTGATCAGTTGCAGGCGACTGTTCTGACTAATAAGCAAGTGCAGAATACAGCAACGACGAAGGCCTATTCAAACCCGGGACGTGGTTTCCACATTGTCGTAATTGACTTTGGATTGAAGAATGGCATTCTGCGTGTCCTTGGCGATTATGATGCGAACGTAACTGTTTTGCCATACACGACCTCGGTGGACGAAGTATTGACCTTGGATCCTGACGGTATTATCTTGTCGACTGGACCAGGAAACCCCGAGGATTTGCCAGAGTCAGTGTTGACTTTGATTCGTGTCTTGCAGTCAAAGGTGCCAATGCTCGGTATTGGTTTGGGACACGAGCTCTTTGCACTGGCAAACAACTCGGAGTTGACGACTTTGCCAGCTGAATATCACGGGATGAACCATCCGATTCAGGAAATTATTTCGCAAGAAATGATTTATGCCCGACAGGGACGTGGATACGTGGTTGACCCAGACGCTTTGGACACAAAGAAGCTTTTCGTAACTCACCGGGACATGGTGGATAACTCGATTCAAGGGTTGCGTCACCGTGACTTCCCAGCCTTTTCGGTTCAGTTTTTCCCCGACGGGGCACCAGGGCCACTTGAAGCAAAGCGGGTTTTTGCGGACTTCTTCGAAACGGTAGTAGATTATGTACAAAAGAACAACTGATGAAAACTTAAAGCGCATCCTGTTCTTGGGTGCTGGTGAAACTGACTTTGGTATGCAGGGTGAAAACGATGCAGCCATTTATCAGGTTTTGCCCATTTTAAAGTCGCAGGGGTACCGTCTCTTTTTGGTGGATGATAACCCTTATTCGATGGCGTTGGAATCCTCAGAGGCGGAGACCATTGTTTCAACGCTGACGGTTCAAAACATTAAGTCCATCATTAAAGAAAAGCAAATTGACGCGGTTTTTCCTGGATTTGCTGGTATTCGTGGGCTACGGCTCTGGCAGCAGATTATTTCCGAATGGCGTGAAGAGGATGGCGCTCGTCCAGTTGGATTGGGGATGCCTGATTCCACTGTTGAATTGTTAAACGATTCTGCGGCACTTTTTGAACGCCTGGAGTCTGCTGGATTATCAATGCCAAGGGCAACAATTGTTCGTAATCAGGCCGAAGCCAATGAACTCTTACGTGATTTAGAGCTGCCATTGCTGGTGCGTGCACACAACCCAGCGGCAGGGACGACACGGAAAATTGTCCGGCGCTTGGACGACTTTGAAGATGCAATTGATCAGGTGATGTCTCAGTCTTTGACTGGGGAAGTGGTGATTTCGAAAGCCATTAATGGGTTGAAGGAAATTTCCATTCTGGTTCTTCGCGATAGTAATGGAAACTGTATGCAAGTTGGGGCCACAGAGGATATGGATCCGGTCGGTATTCACACGGCGGATTCACTCTCCGTGGCACCCGTGTTAACGATTTCTGATCAAGTGCTCCAAGAAATGCGCTCGCAGGCTTTCTTAGTCGCTAATATTTTGAACATTCAGGGTCCTGTTCACGTTCAATTGGCTTTGAACGAAAAGACCAACCAGTTATACATCATTAAGGTTTCGCCTTACTTGGATAATCTGACTAATCGAATGGCCTTGATGACCGGGTATCCGGTCATGCTGGTGGCTGCCCAGTTGGCTGCTGGTCGTGTCCTGCAGGATGTAGAATTACCAGATTCTTATCACGCTAAAACAGCGATGATGGAACCGGTAATGGACCATATTGTTGTTAAGTTACCAGTTTTCTCTTTTGGTGATTTGAAGGCGGCAGGGGTTGAAGTTAACCGTCAGTTGAATTCGATTCAAAAGTCCGTCGGTTCAGCCCTTGGATTTGGTCGAACATTTATTGAAGCCATGGAAAAGGCGATTCGTGCGGCCCACTTTAACAACCGTTCTTTCTCACCAAAGTACATGAAGAACGTGTCAGATGATGAGCTAATTCAACAGTTAATTCATCCCCACGATAACCGTGTGCTCTTGCTTGTTGAAGCACTTCGACGGGGTTACGAAGTTGATGAATTGGCTGAATTAACTAAGATTGATGAATTCTATTTCTACCAATTAAAGCAATTGTTGAAGATTGAGAGTCAGATTGTGGATGGCGAAGCCAGCCAGGAATTGCTTTCAGTTGCTAAGCAATCCGGCCTTTCAGACGGCTTGTTGGCTCGTTTTTGGCAGTCAGACTTTCAATCGATTCGCGCGATGGCAAAGCAATCTGGTGTTGTTCCGACTTATAAAGCCTTGGAGCCATCAGCCGGTGAGTTTCCTGAAAACGCCCACCAGTTCTTTGCGACTTTTGAAGAGGAAAATGAGTCCGAGCCCGTTTCGGATAAGTCGATTTTGCTTGTTGGGGCAGGGGCCTTCCGAATGGGGGATGGAGCCGCCGCGGGTTATGTGACTTCGGTTGTTTTGTCCGAGTTACGTAAGCTTGGTTATAAGACGGTGATTATGAACAACAATGCAGCCGATGCCTCCTTGTTACCACACTTGTCTGATAAGCAGTATTTGGAACCATTGGAAGTTTCTGACGTGATGGCCGTTGTTGATCAGGAACATCCGGAGGCCATCGTGGTAGCTGGTAATCGACGGAAGTTGATTGAAGCTCTAGTGGCCTTAGGGCAAAAAGTCATTGTGCTACCAAAGGAAAAGCATCAGCCAGCCGGTCCTGAGTCGGATGAATCCGAGTTTGCTTTGAACATCTTTTACGATGGCGAAGCAGCCTATCCACTGGTACTAACGCAGCACCAGGAAGGCGAGGTCCGTTTGATTGACCAGGACGTCTTCGATGCTGATTTATCTGGCATTAAGCTACCTTACTCTGGCGTCTATCAATTAATCTGGCGTGAGAAGCGGACGGATTGGCCAAAGGAAGTGGCACTGCCTAATTTTGCCGTAGATACTTGGTTACGGCCAATGCCATTTGGTGAAATTGCCTTCCTGTCAAAGATTTTGCAACTGTCTTTGATTCGATTGGTTGTTCGCTCTTGGAAGGGTGGCTTGGATGGCAGTGATTTGGAAGCCTTAGTTGCGCATATGCCAGCTTTGCGTGGATCGGACTTTGCCATGGTCTCTGACCGAACGGATTTCAACTTGCATTTGAAGCCTGATTCGCCAATCGACTCAACCCGTTTTGAAATGGGTGCAAAGATGATTCGTTTACAGGAGAATTAGGATGGCAAAGGGAAAGTACGACACGGCGATTCTATACGGACAGCCTTTGACAGAAGATGCCTCTGGTAAGCTTTATGTTGCTGAAGGTGAGAAAGAGCATCCCTGGCGGATTGGTAAGCACACAAAAGGTAAGTTAATCGGTCCAGGTCAAGTATTTTTAACCGAGCAGAACCAAAAGGTGCGTTTGGTTAAAACGGCACCGCTATCGTTTAAGGACCGTCATGATTATCAGCCAATGGGGCGTTTTACAAAGGACGTTCTAGACTGATTAGTCTAGTAATAAAAGATTATATTGAACAAAAAGTCTTAGAAATTTTCTGGGACTTTTTTAGTGCAGTCTTTTGAAAAGCGTGCTGGCTCTTGTATAATAATGATACGAACATCTGTTTGGAAGGAGCGAGCTTATGTTGTCATTTATTCACGCGGGGGATGTCCACTTAGGCAATCCCTTTACTGGCCTATCAAAAAACTTACCAAAGTCTTTTCAGGAGGCCGTGGCGGATGCTGGCTACGTTGCCTTTGACCGCTTAATTCAGCAAGCCATCCAGAAACAGGTGGACTTTGTTCTTTTCCCTGGTGATCTTTTGCACGGTGCAGGTCAGACCGCCCGTTTACAGGCAACCCTGGTAAAGGGCTTTTTAGCGTTGAAAGAGGCTGGCATTCAGGTTCTTCTTTCCTTTGGAAACCATGATTATCAGGCTTATGAAACGGTGCAAAATGCCTGGCCGGATAACGTCCATATTTTCAGCCACGAGGTTCAAGAAAAAGTCCTGATGACTCGTTCTGGTGAGCGAGTGGCCTTTGTTGGCTTTTCATATGCTGACCGGTCTGAGCGACGAGACCGTTTAGCGGACTTTCCAGTTCGAAACGAGTCGGTCGATTATGAAGTTGGCCTGTATCATGGGGCAGTTGGTCAAGTTGGGGATGATTATGCCGCCTTCTCGATTGAGGGGATGCTGCAGAAGAATTATGACTATTGGGCCCTTGGGCACATTCATATTCGAGAGATTATGCATGAGCAACCGGTGATTGCTTATTCTGGTAACTTACAGGGGTTAAATCGGAAAGAGACGGGTCCCAAGGGGGCTTTATTAGTAGAAGACAGAGGACAGGGTTTAGAGCCAACATTCCTGGATTTGGCACCGGTCCGATTTCAAACCGTTGAAATCGCGGATTGCCTATCCTTTTTAGATTTGATGGAGCAGTTAAAGCAAGAAAAGTATGATGGTCAGACACTGTTATCTGTTGAATTAAAGGGAACGATTCCAGCTGATCTACAAGCAGATCAGGCAAGTGGGCGTTTGCTCGATAAAATTCAGTTGTCATTATCTGATAGTGACACCGTTTGGCCAATTTATGTTAACTTGACGACGAGTCAGCAGTTAGTTAAACCGGCCTTTGCACAAATGGATTTTGAGCAAGCGATACAGCAAACCGTTGCTGGGCAATCGTTGACAGACTCTTTATCCGATGAGGTGCCCCTTTCAATCCGAGAGTACTTTGCTCGTGAAGAAGGTCGGACAGCCGTTCAGGAAGCTTTGAAAGAACTATTTTCTGAAGGAGGGGAAGCATGAAAATCGAATCCATTCATATTTCCGGTTTTGGAAAATGGTCCGATGTGACTTTTGATTTAAATGACCAATGGCAGGTGGTTTTTGGACCAAACGAGGCTGGAAAGTCGACCGTAAAGGCCTTTATTTTAGGTGTTCTCTTTGGCTTTCCAAAGGGGCGTAAGGCGGGAAATCAATTGTATGTTCCTCGTTCTGGGGCTCAGTATGGTGGCTCCCTTGTTTTATCTACTAAAAAGGGTCGATTCAGGGTAGAACGGTTGGGACGAACGAAATCATCGTTGACCGTGACTGCTCTTGATAGCGACTTGGAAATGCCGAATCCCGAAAAGTGGTTGGCTGATTTAATTGCGCCCTTGGAAGAAAGTGATTTCAGACAAGTTTATTCCTTTGATGAGTCAGAATTGAGTGCCGTGGCGGACTTAACCGCGGATGACTTTGACCAAGTATTACTATCTTACACCCGCCCTCAGGCGCAGCGCTTTTTGAAATGGGCGAGCGACAGGCAGGAAGAGGGGCAGGCGCTTTTTGCTCAGGGAAAGAACGGCAAACGGCCACTCAACCTTGCTAACCGGGAATACCAGGAGTTGTTGGCGCAGCGGCCGGTGGAACAGGAAAAGTACAGTCGCTATCAAAGGCTTTTAAAAGAACAAAAGTCTCTGAATGATGATTTAGAGCAGGTAAAGCAGTCAGAACAGGAGCTTCTTAATCAAATTAGTGAGCAGGAAAGTTTGGCCAAAGCCTGGCCGCTGTTTGAACAAAGCTTGAAGTTACAGAACGATGGTGGTTCAAAAACTGTTGACCAGGAAATTCAACCAGAAATTGTTCAGCAAGTGCAGCGCTTCGAACAGTCTGAAAAATGGTTGTCTGAGCAGCAAGAGGCGAATCAGGAGAAAGTTAACCAGTTACGAGCGGTTCTTGATGAGCCAAAGGAAAAGAATCAAGATCAGTTAATGATTGCGGATTTCTTGGAAGAGTTAATGGCGATTCGAACTAAGAAACAGGAATTCGTTCAACAATTGACGAACTTCGCTGCACAATTTGATCATGGTTTACCGAAAACCTTGTCTGTTCAAGAACAGGAAAGGGCGAATAAGTCCTCTGTTTTGACAACTTCTTTGGGTGGCATGGCTCTTGTTTTGGCCATTATTGTTGTCGCCACGTTTTCAGCACCACTTGGACTTGGCATTGGGCTGGTGGCAGCCGTTCTCTTGGCTAAGGCCTACCGTGATTATCAGGCAAGGCAAGTGATTTTTGACCGCTACCAACCCTTTAATTTGGCAGAAGCCATCGAGAAGCAGGATGATGTTGCCTTAGCTTGGCAAAAGCAGGCAAAAATACAGGCGCTGGACAAAGAAGAAACATTAGCGAAAAAGCAATTGTCTGATAGCTTGCTTTTTTATCAGATTATTGATCAAGGGGATTTTACTAATTGGTCATCAGATAGACTAGTTGAATGGACCAATAACTGGTTACAAAGTCAGGAAAGTGCGAGCGCTGACAAGACAGAGCAAGTCTTGAATGAGTTGCTTACGGCGGGTCAGACTTTGGCGAAAAAGCTGGCAGACCAAAAGCAGTCTTTGAACCAGGTACTGTCGCAGTATGGGGTTAGCCAATTAGTGGATTTCTACCAGTTGGTTGATGAGAAGAAGGCGGATGAAACGGCTCAAGAAAAGCGCCAGTTGATTCATGAACAGATTGGCCAAAAACGATATGACCGCTTGCAAACGCTTTTTCAAAAGTATGGTGAGCAGAGCGCTTTCCAGCTTGAGGGAAAATTAAAGAATCTCCGTCAGCACTTACAAGCAATCCGAGAAGAAGAACGTTCAAAACAGCAACAATTGGCTAACCATCAGTCAGAAATGAACCGGCTAATTGCAGATGGTGGCTTAGCTCAGTTGGAACAGCAGTTGGCGAACCAAGAAAGCGATTTAGAAGTCGCCTATACTCGTTATTTAGCAAAGGTCTTGGCTAAAGATGTTGTTAACCAAGCCTTTCTAGGACAGGAAGATTCCCTATCCGAGCAGGTCTTAGAGCAGGCTTCTGCTTACATCGCCCAGTTAACAAGGGGGCGTTATCAGGAACTAAAGTTGGAAAAGGGGCATCTGTTCTTGAGTGAAGCTGCCGATGAAACGAAGATGGCTGATTCGAAGCAGACTTTTCAAACAGCTGAATTATCTGCAGGAACCAGGGACTTACTCTTCCTATCTCTTCGCCTAGCATTAGCTAATACACTCCATGAAGAAGAGCCTTTGCCAATCTTGATTGACGATGCTTTAGTTCATTTGGATGCGGAACGGCGCGAAGCGACTTTGGCATTGCTACAAGAAGTCGCACTTGATCAGCAAGTTCTCTTTTGGACTTTTGATGAAAAGTTGAATACCGGTCAAGCGATTAATTTATTAGAGTACTAAAAAAGCAGTTCGATTAAGACAATCGAACCGCTTTTTATTTTGTTGCATTAACTTGCAGTGTAGTAGCCAGAAAGGGCAGATTTCAAATCAGAATCCTTCACATTGACATTGGCCTTCTTGAGCAACTTACCAATGATCTTCTTCATGGCATCCTGGTTGTTGGTATCGTTGATGAAGTCGTTGGTTAACTTGTCCTTCAACTTCTGTTCAACCTTTGATTGCGCTGGCTTGTCGGCCATTGAATCGGTACGGACAACGTAGTAAGTTCCGTTAGAACCCTTAACAGGTGCGGAAGAGTAAACGCCATTGTCCTGGTTGAAGGCGGCCTTTCGAATCTCTGAATCAACGTTGGTGTTGGTTGAATCAAAGGCGGCCATTTGACCAGTTCCAGAAACTGCTGAGTTAGTCTGTGAGTACTGCTTGTAGACGTCATCCCATGATTCGCCAGAATCCAAGGCATCGATGGCGGCTTGGGCGTCATCTTCGCTCTTAGCAGTGATCAAAGAAATCTTAGTGTCGGGTACGTAGTTCTCGTAGGCTTCCTTTAACTTATCTGATGAAATCGTGTAGTTGGCCTTAACGGCAGCTTGCATGACTTGCTTATCACGGAGTGATTGCTTGTACTGCTTTTCGGTCATGCCAGACTGTGAAAGGTACTGCTTAAACTTGCTGTCACCGTACTGGGCACGAAGTGTATTGTACTGTGTGTTAACAGATGAAGTAGTGACTTCCTTACCGTACTTCTTGTCCAAGACCTTGTTGATGACCATCTGAGCAAAGACTTGGCGTCCAGCAGAAGATTGCTTGACTTCATCGTAGTATTCAGACTGTGTGATTTTTCCGTTATCGGTCGTTACCAAAGTCTTGCTTCCACTAACAGCTAAGTAGGTTAGTCCTGAAACAAAGACAAGGGCAATGACCACCCAGATTACTTTACGAAACATGTGGGTCGGTCCTTTCTTATTTATGATAATTCAAAGAGTATTTTGAATTACTTCTTGTGCTTAGCTAAAGTCTCGTTGATACGATCAATTTGAGCTTGGTTCTTAAAGGTAAAACGTTTTACATCCCGTTGAATGTCTGCGACGTCTTTTTTGCTACCTTCTACTGCTTTTTTGAGGACAGCCGTTTGAAATTTGGCACGTTTTTGAAGGGTGTTAATTTCCTTAAAACGGGCAATCATGCGCTTCATTCCTGTCATTGCCATTAAGATAACGCTTTCTTGATATCATCTGCGATTTCTTGATAACGGGCTTCTGTGTATTCAGAAGAGTGATCAATGGTTGGAGCAAGCGTATCGTTCAAGTTGTCATCGTCGTAGCGGGGAATCAAGTGCCAGTGTGAGTGGATAACGGTTTGACCAGCTGAGACACCGTTGTTGGAACAGATGTTCATTCCCGTAATCTTAGGGTTGGTTGCACGGATGGCACGGGCTAACTTTGGTAAAGTCAAAAGGACGTGTTCTGCCGTTTCTTCGTCGTAATCAAAGATGTTGTCAACGTGGTTCTTTGGCACCAAGAGTGTGTGCCCTGGGGTAACTTGTGAAATGTCCAAAAAGGCCAAAACGTATTCATCCTCGTAGACCTTGTAGGATGGAATCTCACCTGCAATAATCTTGTCAAAAATATCTGCCATTAGAAGAACTCCTTTATCGTTTTTTCTACTTATTATTATATCAAAGCGAAGGGGGCCTGGTATAATAAAGACATGGGATTAGAAATAAAGAACCTTTCTGCCGGCTATGCAGGCCAGGCAGTTGTTAAAAATTTAACCTTCTCAGTTGAATCGGGACAGATTGTGGCCTTGATTGGTCTAAACGGTGCCGGGAAGTCTACGACTCTAAAACAGGTGATTGGATTAAAGCAGCCCTTAGCCGGTTCGCTGGTGCTTGACGGACAGACTTTGACAGAAAATCCAGCTTCTTATAAAGAAAACTTGGCTTATATTCCAGAACAACCCGTTCTTTATGATGAGCTAACCTTGGACGAACACCTACACCTTGTTTTGGCAGCTCATCGGCAAGACGATGCTTCGCACTGGGATAAGGTCCAGGAATTATTGGCACTTTTCCGTTTGGACGGCAAGGGGCACTGGCTTCCTCAGCATTTTTCGAAAGGGATGAAACAGAAGGTCATGCTAGTGGCGGCCTTTGCACTGGATACGCCTTTATTGGTAATTGATGAGCCCTTCCTTGGATTGGATGTCTTAGCTCAAAAGCAGCTGATTGATTTGATGAAAGAAAAGGCTATCAAGGGGACGGCGGTTTTGCTGACGACGCATTTGCTAGCGCAAGCGGCTGACTATGTTGATGATTTTGCACTTCTGGAAGACGGGGAAATGACCTACTTCGGTACCCCTGAGAAATTAGCCGAATCACGTCATTTAACAGTTGATCGTTTGGATGATTTGTTCTCATGAGTCAAGAAAAACAAAAAATTCAATTAAGGAATCTTTATTCGATTCGGGCCGAGCAAAAGCAAATCGAAACAAAGCGTTACCTGAAGCTTTTGTTCAACGACCACTTTCTGGTTTTCTTGATGATTGCCTTTGGTGCGCTTGTCTTGGCTTACCGTAATTTACATGGTCACACCTTAGCACTTTTTGGAACTGCTGTTACTGCTTGGCAGTTGTTGGCTCTTGTTTTTCTTGTTAGTGGACTTTTTTTAGGACATTTACAGACTAATCTAAAGCCAGCAGACCGGATTTTCCTGCTTGGGGCGGACCAGTACTTAATTAAGGACTATTTGCCTAAAGCCTACCGACAATCTCTCTTCGTTGGAAGCAGCATTCAGCTGATATTCTTTCTTTTGGCCCTACCGATTTTGAAAGAAACGGGCCTAGAGAATGGTTGGATTATTTTGGTTCTCTTGGTAGTGTTGACCATTAAGTATGGCCAGCTTCGGTTCGAGTATTCTCAAGTTCGCTTTAATCCTTCTAAACAGGAACCAACAGTCAATTGGGAATGGGCAATCAGTCAGGCAGAACGAATGAGTAACCGTCGTTACCGTTTCTTTGCACTTTTTGCTCAGGTTCCAGGACAGGGTGTTGTGATCAAGCGACGGGCTTACCTCGACCCAGTGCTGAAAAAAGTACCGTTTTCAAAGCATCCGATGAAGGCGCTGGCAATGCGACAGTTGATTCGAAACCAATCGGCTTTAAATTTGATTGTTCGTCAGTTTCTATTGGTCGCTGTTTTACTGTATACTATACGGAATCAGGCCTGGTATTTGCAGGCTGCTTTGATTGTCGCTTTTCTATACATTGCAAACCGTCAACTATGGCCGGTCTTTGACCAGTCAGAACGTGTTTTGTGGAATAGCTTGCTATCCGCCAACTTGGCTGATAGAAGGCGAAGTTTCAATGGGGCGGTTCAGACTTTCTTAATGTCCTTTGCCATCCTGCTTATTATTTTAATTAGCATTTTTTCTGGGATTCAGGCAGGGGGAGTAGCCTTACTTTCAACCCTGTTGATGCTTCTTATCTTTCAATCACAAACAACATCTAAAAAAACAAAATAGTTTAGGAGATTCATTATGCATTTACGTTCAAAACCATGGGCAAAGCCTTGGCTTGAGGAACATACAGACCTTGTTATCGACCAGACCCGTGCCCAAGAACAAAAGGGTCACTGGCAGGAACTGTTCGATAAGGAACAGCCAATCCACGTTGAAATTGGTTCTGGTAAGGGACAGTTTATTCTTGGGATGGCCTTGGCTCACCCTGAAATCAACTACATCGGAATGGAAATTCAAGAGACTGCCGTGGCTATTGCCGCTCGTAAGTCCTTTGACCAAGTGGGTATCTTGCCTAACTTGCGCTACCTTTATGGAAACGGTTCTGGTGTTGAAACATACTTTGAGAAGGCCGAAATCCAAAAGATTTACTTGAACTTCTCTGATCCATGGCCAAAGACCCGTCATGAAGCACGTCGTTTGACTTATAAGTCATTCTTGGCCTCTTATAAGGCCGTGTTGCCTGATGGTGGTGAAGTAGAATTTAAGACGGACAACCGTCACTTATTTGAATATTCACTGGTTTCATTCATGAACTTTGGTATGCGTTGGACAGCCGAAGACTACACGATGGACTTGCATGCCGACGCTGATAAAGTCGAAGGCAATGTAAAGACCGAATACGAGGAAAAGTTCCTGGCAAAGGGTCAGCCAATCTATAAGATTAAGGCACACTTTTAATTGAAAAAAAGCACCGCTCATTTGATTTGAGCGGTGTTTTTCTTTGACTTAGTCTTCTTCGCGTAAAAAGTTACGGGTGTTTCGGAAACCGTCAATGGCAAGCTTTGCTGATAGTTGATCAGGGAAACGTTGAACGTGAACGTTGACAATATCAGAATTGGCAAAGAGCTCGACACGGTGGACGAGATAGTGGGGGCTGGAAACACCGAGTGAAAGAGAAATCACGTCGCCAATTTGTGGACGAACTGGGAGTGAAATCTCTGTTTCAATACGGGCCGAAGCGACAATAAAGTTATATTTAACCATTAGAAAGCCTTTCAAATATAGGTTGTGTTTGATTATCTTTTAAGTGGGTTGATTCTAAAAGAATTAGACACCTCCATTGTATTGATTTGGTGTGAAAATGCAAATGAAGGATAGAAAATTGAGGGAGTTTTATTTAATAGGAAACAGTCAAAGAATCGAACTATTCCATCCAGTTCAGAATAAAAAAAGCGGTCACTGATTTCATCGGTCGACTATGATAGAATTTAAACTGTTCCTATTTCTGTTTCGGAACGTTGTTTATTACAGGCTCGTCAATTGTGACGGGTCTTTTTTGTGTCTAAAAAATAGATAAAGAACTTCCATAAGAAAACACCCTAGCCTTAATCGGTTGGGGTGCTTTTTTTGTTTATAAAATACTGTAAAAATACTGTAAATACCTATTAAATGCTGATACATCAGTACATTCAATGCGCTGAGGGGGCATTTTTAGTATATTTGCTACAAATGTTGATATATCGCTGTTTGTGGAGCTAATACGCTGCAAACGTTAATATAAAAGGGCTTAAATACACTGTTATTGTGTAATGTTTTGTCATGTTTTGAAACGTTTTGAACATTTATTTTCTACCGTTTGCTACAAATTTGCTACAACTTATTCAAATTATTCAAATTATTCATTACACGCTGATTTTCGGCCTTTCGTTTATCTTCCAAAAGGTGGGCGTAAATACCTAGCGTAATATTCACGTTAGCATGTCCTAGACGCTCGGAAACGTATTGGACGGATATATTATGCGCAAGTAAATAACTAGCGTGTGTGTGTCTTAGAGCGTGAAATGTGACTTGCTTTGAATCATCTTTCTTCAAATAGTTAGCCAATGTTTTATTGCAGGCATTGTTAGTCGGTGGGAAACCATCTTGACCCTCAAAAACAAACCGTTTTCCAAATCGCCACTTTTTGAACAAATCTACTAATTCATCTGGAATATAGATTGTACGAACTGAACCAGTTGTTTTAGTTGGCTTAAACTGATGGACGACCATGTCCCATGTTTTTTCGATGGATATTGTCTGTTCTTTTAGATCAACATCATCTGGTGTTAGTCCAGCTATTTCAGCATAACGCATCCCCGTGTAACAAGCCGTCACAATCATTCGTGATGAAACACCTTGTCCAGCTTTTGCACGGGCCAATAGTTTCTTTAATTCCTTACTTTCAAGAAATTTCATGTCAGCTGATTTGCTTTTTTTCATACCACTAATGTAGACGTTACGTGAAAAATCACGGGTAATATACTCCTCATCCATGGCATAGCGACAAAACTCCGAGATGATGTTTTTAACACGCTTAGTTGATACCTTAACGTGGGTTTTAGCATAGTTGTTCAATAACTCTTGAAAATCTGAACTTCGGACATCTTCAATTGGTTTGTTGGGCCATTCGCGTTCTACTATTTTTAAAACTGCCTCAAACCATTTTTTAGTTGCACGGGCGACTTTTGGTTCTTTAAAGACTTCGTACCACTTCTTCATAGTGGGGTAGAAGAGTAGTTTTTTCTTGTTAAAAACACCCTTAGCCTTAGCTACTTCGTTTTCATTAGCCCATTGTTCGGCCTCTTTTTTAGTTGGAAAACCAGACTTCGTTTTCTTGCGGTATTGTCCATTTAACTTTATCGAAACACTTGCTGTCCAACTGTTAGAACGTTTGTATATACTAGCCATTTTGATTATTCACTTTCATACTTTTTTATATTGATTTATTAAGTTCAGTAAAAATGGGTTTAACAAAAAAGCCTGTCGGCTTAGTCGTTAGATTCTTCTTTTTTAATATTGTTTTGGGCCTCATCACTTAGTCCAAAATACAAAAGAACAGCGAAGATTGTGTACAAAATCAATGTGATTATCCAATGATCTAACACAAAATCAATAATCATAAAGATACCTGTAGCCAATAATAGCCATGGTATCCAAGTAAATATTTTATAACTCGCCCAGAACATGAAATAAATACCACCAAAGGCAATAAATAAGAAACCAAGCAATACCATTAGTTACTTCCTTTCTTAGCCGTCTGACCGCCCTTGTAGTTGACACTGCTAGGGTCATTAGCATCAATAATGTGTAGCCCGATAATAGCCACATATACAATTACTGAAATAGCGATAAGCCATTTTTGTTTGCTGTTCATTTTCATTTGGATAACATCCTTTCAATTCTGTCTAATTTTTCGTCCATTTTGTTTAAGCGTTCTTTTAATTCGGTGTCAGATTCTTCTGATTGCTGTTGCGTGAAAAAGGAAGTCACAGTACTTGTTATTGTTCCAATTAAACCAATACCCACAAACATTAGCACTACGGCGATGCCACGCCCTAATTCAGTAGTGGGGGATATATCTCCATATCCAACAGTCGTGGCGGTCACGATAGCCCACCAGAGCGAATTAGCATAACTAATATTTTCAGCCAGTGAATATACACCAGCAGAAATCAGAATCAGAACAACCGCAAAACTCATCAAATAAATAAAGCCATTTGTGTTGATGAACTTAGCTAAATTCCTTTTAAATCGTCCAGCAAATCCGACAATACGGACAAAGCGCAATAACTTTAGCAATCGAATAGTTCTAGCAATCCGGAACATCGAAAACATTGAATCAAAGGGGATGATTGCTAGTAAATCAAAAATGTTCGATTTAAAGAACTTCCACTTGTTATCAGATTTAGTAAATCGTGCGATGTAATCAACCCAAAAGAATATAAGGATAAACTTATCAATTAAGAAATAAGGTTCTTTACTAATTGATATTAATCCGCCTATATCTAATCCAGCTAGAGCAACCGAAACAATAGCAAATGTGAAAACTGCTGCATAATAAAGTTGCTTCATTTAATCACGCTAACTGTTTGAAAGTTTCAGAAACATAACCATCAAGCCAAGCCGGAACCTTGTAACATTCCATGAATGAAAGTGGAGAAGCTGGTTTCTTTATTTTCATCAATAAAGAAATAGCATGTTTATGTGCTTGTAATTCTTCACCACGTTTTCCAAATTCACTAAAATGATAAACGCTTTGTGCGCTTGGGTCGCCATACAAGATATGGCTGATTTCGTGTGCTAAACGGAATGGGTACGCTACTCGGTTATAATTACGATTCATAAAAACCGAACGCATAATAACGATGGATGTATCAGATGTGGTTGGGTCTAAATCAAAAATATCTAAAATTGTAATATCATTCTCCCAAGCTAAGTTATTTAGCGCTTGAATAACATCTTCAATTTCGTAGGTTTTTTCCATTAATTGATTTTTCCTTTCTTTCCTTGCTGGCGTTGATCCATAACATATTGCGCGTATTGCAAAAGCTTTTGACGGTCCTCGTCGGGAATTTCCATTCCATTAAAGGCAAGAATAACGTTTTCGTCCAATATGTCAGTGGTCTTGTTATCAGAATCAAACTTATTCATATCTGTTGTGCGACCTAATAAGTAATCAGTCGATACATTTAGGACATCAGCAACTTTCTGTAAGTTTTCAGCTTTTGGGCTACTTCTATCCCATGAATAAATAGAATTTTCGCCTAATCCGGCCTTTACGGCGACCTCTTTTAAAGAAATTCCCCTTAATTTGGAAATTCTTTTAGCGTTGTCTAACAGCGTCATATCAATGTTTCTCGCTTTCTTAGACAATATTTATCTGAAAGTTTGATGATTTAATGTTGACAGTTATTAAACTATCAGATAATATATGTCTTGTAAGTTATTTACGCAAACAAAAAACAGTTAAAACAAAAGTTGTCTTGGCGGGCGTCTAATGTAATAGCTAACTTGTTTTGTGTTGCTTTTGTTTAGAATTATAGTACTAAACTTTCAGAAAGTAAAGTTAAACTTACAAACTTTTATAGAAAGGAGAAACCATATGTCTGTTCAAGAAGCAAAGACAGTTTTGGAAGAAGCACGATTCAAGTTTCAATTCTACCTAAAACAAAAAGGTATGAAGCCGGATATGCTAGCGCCAGTAATTGGCCGTTCAACTACTTATGTTCGTCAATTATTGTCTGGTGCGGCAAGTGGCCCTGCAGCTCGCGAGCATCTGAAAAAGTT
Source organism: Fructobacillus sp. CRL 2054 (assembly GCF_028764065.1). Lineage (GTDB taxonomy): Bacteria > Bacillota > Bacilli > Lactobacillales > Lactobacillaceae > Fructobacillus. The sequence continues at coordinate 24,117 of NZ_JACOFN010000013.1, read as the reverse complement.
GTTTGATTTTACCGGATACCACGGTGAAATTTGGTTTTAAGGAGTGATTATGAATCGCAAATTCGACATCACCAAGCACTACACGCAGGCCGAAATAATGAAAACTTTGGAAATCAAGTCGTATGCCACATTTAGACGACATTTCAAAAGCAGACGAGATTTTCCAAAGCCGATTATGGATAGTAAGACCCACCCGTTATGGGACGGGTTAGCTTTGCATAATTACTTCTTTAAAAAGGCCAATAAGTACGCATAGAAAGGACAAGTAAATGAACGACATCATGATTAGTAATTATTTAGTAGTTGGAACGTGTTTGATCGCAGCAACTATTGGACTAGTTATTTTCATCAAAAAAGCGCTCAAGCCATCTTGGACCTACAACGATGTAAAGTGTGATGCGATGAATAACGATTTGCACGAATTGTTGCAAAAAGAAAAAGCCCACTTCGCAAAGTGAGCTAGGGCATAAATATTCCACTACAAATATTTATGTTTCCATTCTAACACGAAAGGGAGCAAGAACATGTATTACCGATTATTAACGATAACCATGGAAGGTGTCGTTATGGACACGTTCGTGGCGGACGACAAAGACAACCTGTTCAAGCAGTTTGAAGATGCTAAAGCAGACGGTCGTCTAAAGCCATATTATCGTGCGCATCTGGAAGAAATCAGAGTGTTCGATGCGACCGACAAATTGAAAGGGGATGCGTAATGCCAGATATTGAAAATCACATGGTAACGGAACAGGACGAGTTGAATGCCAAAGGTATTGGATACATCGATGAGTGCTGTGTGGGGGATGAAGATGAGTGAAATTGGTAAGCGCATTAAAGCGTTACGTGAAAAAGAGGGCGTGACCCAGCGTCAAATGGCTCATCATTCTAACTTGTCACAAGGCACTATCGGGAACATTGAGGCCGGCATATCACTTCCGAATTATTACACGCTAATTGATTTTGCGGATTATTTTCAAGTGTCACTGGACGACTTGGTTGGGAGGAATCCATGGAGTATCAACATTTAAGTCAGATTTTAGACAACGGAAGTGTGGCAGATAGCTACACATTGGAGGCGTTCGATGAAGCCTGAACAACGTTTACAGTCACAAATCACGGCTTATCTACGCCAGAATGACCATTTTATCAACAAGACCCAAGCAGGGCCGGGTACTGACATTGGCACGCCAGACATTATCACGATTGATAAGCACGGCCGATTCTTAGGGCTGGAGATTAAAAGGCCAGACGGTAAGGGAACAGTTTCGGTCGAGCAGAAAGCGGTTGGTAATCAAATTAAACGCAACGGTGGCCGATGGGAAGTGATTGACAGCATGACCAAATTTTTGGAGGTTATGACAGATGTCGAACAGCTATTTTAGCCTTTACGATGCACAAGCCAAGCAGGTTGCTAAGTCAAAACCTAATTACTATTACGTTATGAAAATGGGAACTGGAAAAACCGTTGTTGGTCTTAGCCACGTTATGAAACACTTCCCATTATCAGATGTGATAGTTATAGCGCCACGGCAGGTTGTTAAATCGAAGTCGTGGAAAAAAGATGCGGACTTAGTTGGCTTTAAAAACGGTCTGCAAGTGATTACCACAGACGGAGTGAAGAAGTTAAACAATGCCGATGTTGTCGGTAAGGTTTTGATTGTCGATGAAGCTCACAAGTTTAAGAACACTTCGGCACGATCAAAGAAATTACTTACACTACTCAAGTGTTGTACAGGATTTGTGTTCTTGTCTGGAACACCTAGCAATGGTAAATGGGATGATTTCGAAATGTACGCCTTGTACTTCGGACACGTCAAGAACAAGAAACAATTTAAGGACTTGTACAAGATAGCCGAAACACCTTACTGGTCAAAATTTCCTATCTGGAAAGTTGGTAAGAATACCGAGCAATTGGGGAAGTGGTTTAAGACCATCTCATCTGATGTGGTCACATTGGACGATATAGCCGAACTGCCACCAGTAGTTGAAAACACAGTTACATTTGAGCCAGACCGAGATTATCGCAAGACGAAAATGTCTTACAAAAAGGACGACAAGATTATCTTCCCTAATCCGTCTGCTCGCCGTGTTTATCAACGACAGAACCAGAATAACAAAGCCAAGGTCGAATGGCTGGACAGTGTAAAGGAAGAATACGCGCAAGATAAAACAATTATCTTCTACACCTATAACGTTGAACTGGAACTACTGGACGAGGCGTTGAAAGACTACGATGTTGGACATGTCAACGGGTCAGAATTTAACGCGACTGGCGACTTTATTCTCATCCAGATGTCGGCTGGTTCAGGGATGACTTTGAACGACTACAAGCACGCCATTTGGTGGTCCTTGCCAGACAGTTTCATCGACTTTGACCAGTCTAAATATCGTAACTACCGAATTGGACAAGACAGCAAAGTGACCCGTGATTACTTAGTAGTCAACAGAACAATTGATGATGCCATTCTAGCATCGCTAATGGCTAAGCAAGATTTTAATGAAGAAAGGTTTGAGGATTAGATGGAAAAAATTACAGAAGAACAATACCAGTCTATTATTGAAAGTTTTACTTTTTCGAACTATAAAAATATCACTGAAAAAGGATGGAAACTCGAAAGTAAATTCAAAAGCTATATCAACGAAGATTTATCTATTGATGAAATAGAAAAAATAAGCAACAGATTGGCTATGGCTGTTGCTAATCCACTTACCTGTGAATGGGCGCATGAACAATTTGTTGAGAAAGAAAAGATATACAAGTGGAAATATAAAAAGCAAGACAGTGATGGGGATGAGTATCGATTGTCTAATAATTTTGGTGTAATAGCTCTTAATTGCACAATATTTGGTAGTCCTTTCACTGAAAAAGAAGTGATTGATGCAGGGTATAACCCAGATATGTTTGAACGCATCGAGGTAGACAATGATAAGTGAAAAAGATTTTTTTGAAATTATCGACGCCTTTGAAAAAGCAAATGAAGAAACCGGAAATGGTTTGATAGACGTTGAAACCGTCTGCAATTTCAAAGCCAGATTATATGGAAACTATCTATTCTCACGCGACTGGCAAAAGATTCTTGCAATAGCTAACCCGCTGACTAGGAGTTGGGCATACGAAGAATATATAAAGAAAGACAAAAAATTTTATTGGTGGTACAAGCAATTAGATGATGATGGTGAAAGTTGGTATTTAACTAATAAATACGGAATTATCACAACATCTTGTTCAGGTGACTTTTACGGTGAAAATCAAAAAGCACCATTGACTGAAAAAGAAGTATATCTGGCAGGTTATAACCCACATAAGTTCCGTAAGGAAGAGGTAGACAATGACTGACCAAATACACATGTCACCAACTCGGGCGTTCAAGTTTAGCAAAAACCCATTGCGAGCCTATCAAGACTACATCGGTCAAATCGACTGGTGGGAGGGAAGTAAGGATGCTGTCCTATTCGGGACTCTTGTTCACAACGTAGCCGAGGGGATGGACTTATTAACAGGTCTGTCTGATGAAGAAAAGGACTTACTCATCAGTAAAACTGGCAAGACCAAGGGCCAACTAAAAAAGCAGTATCAAGATGCCGAGATTATCGGGAAGCACTTGCGTGACTACGCTAGCCAATTTGGTCAAGCAGAATACGAAGTACCTTTCGATGAAGAAAGCGAAACTGGTAACGGTATTCAATTCACTGCCACTGGTCGAGCGGATATGCTGACTGAAAATGCAGTATTCGATTTCAAAACAGTAGCGCCAATGGACTTTAATCATTTCCGAGAAAATGATTATCAGTATTTTAGGGACAATCGTCAAGAAGAGTATAAAAAACAAATTGCTTGGTACGCTTTTATCTTTGAAAAGGAAGAAGCACATCTATTATATGTAGCAAAAAACCCTGACAAGCCATTCATCTACGATTACAAAATGGATAGTGATGAGATTAAGCGCTATGCCGATGAGATGGGTGATGAGATTGAACAGGCAGTGAACTACATTAACGACCCAGACAACATTCCAGCCGTGAATGATGGGAGCAAATGGGCGTTTGGCTATTTCGGGGGTGTGATTACAAATGATTAACTACATTTACTTAACACGTGACCAGAAACGAATGGTCGAGCAGTCAGTTGATCTAAACGCTTTGCAAATCAAGATGTTCAAGGCGGGATATAACCCAGATATTGATAGCGAGTTATTCCATGCGATGAAGAAAGCGTATGAGTACCCAGAGCTAATCAGAGTGAAGTTGGGAGCGGATGATGAGTGACAATAAATTATTCCTAAGCGCCACGTTTGTTGACGGGAAAGTTAAAAATATCAGTAACGTGAAAAACTTTGAAATCGAAAATGGATTACTTATTTTTGAACATAACGTTGAATATGCAGATGATGAAATTATTTTGATTAGAGAATATTTCAATCTGAATGAATTGAAGAATTTTCATTTTTCACGAACACAAAAGAAAGGATAATGAATGATTACGATTAAAAAGCCAAGTGGCAACATTCAACTAAAAAGCCCATTGCCAACTAAGATGATTGTGTCTGGTGAAGCAATGGCAGGTAAGACAACTTTTGTCGGGAAGTTTCCAACACCGTTCTTCCTATCATTTGACGGTAACGCCATTAAGGAGGGTCGCGATGGTGTAGACCTACGTGGAGCATTCGATTACCAAGATGTGATTAACGCCATCCCAGAAATCGTTAAGGCAGGTTACAAGACTATTGTCGTTGACACGATTGAAGATATGCTAGACGGTATTGAACGCGGTGTGGCGAATGGTGGGTCGATTACGGACATGACCAACTCATTTAACGGTTGGGCCAAGCTCAACGGACGATTTAAGAAGTTGGTAACAGCCATTGATGATAGCAAGTTGATTACCGTTTTCATCGCTCGTACAACCATTGATGCAGACGGGAACATCAAGTCCGATGCCCGTGAGAAGAATTACTCATGGCTAAAAGGTCGTATTGATGGGGAGATTTTTATCAACAAAGACCACACAGCCGAATGGCGTGCGCATCGTGGCTACTGGAAACAAGACGAATTGCCAGACCACTTGAAAGATGTTGCTGACCCAGAACGTGAGGGACAGGAACGCAAGGAAGCAGCACTTAAACGACGTGAAGAAATTTTAAAGCAAGCAGCAGAAAAGAAGAATTAAGAGGAGATTAACCAATGACTAACTATAATGATATTTTCAAGCAAGCCGCACAAGTGACTAATGAAACAGTTATCAAGGAGGGTGGCTTTGAACCAGTCAAGGAGGGAACTTATGAATTGACCATTACTGATGTTCGCTTTGATCCGTTCAAGAAAGGTCACTCATTCTCAGTTGACTACGAAACGAACGATGGCCAGCAAGGTGGCGAGATTTTCTCAATCAACACAAAGGACGCATCTGGTGTTGATGTTAAGGAAAGTCGTTTGGTCAACAATGTGAACCGTTTGAACGCCTTGATTGTTGCGGTTGAAATGGCCGGTATCTTGACCGAATCTGATTTCATGCAAGGGGATGAAAAAGTGTCCGAAGCATTACTACCAATCGTTGACTTGAAGTTCTATTCAACTGTTACCCACCGCACTTACGAAAAGCAAGACGGTTCCGAGGGTATCAACGTCAACTTCACTCACGAAAAGAACCCAATTGACTAATGAAAAAAATAGAGGCAATTAACGTTTTAAATAAAGGCTATCGCATTACACCGGTCGTCGATAAAAAGCCAATTTTGCCTTTTGCAACAGTTGAGTGTGACAAGAAGTGGGTCTTGCGAAACTGGAAGCCAAACTATGACATTGCCATTGTCTGTGGTGGTGACGATTGGTTCGCTGTCGATTTCGATAATAAAGACGTCTACGAAAAACTAGCGCCATTAGTTGTCGGTGGTCACATTGAACAGTCAAAACGTGGTTATCACGCTTATTTCAAACAGCCAGATGAACCACTGACACAAAAAATCGGACTAGTTCACGATGTGGACATTAAGGCCAGTAAAAATAACTATGTCGTTATCCATTCCGAATTGCCAGAATTGGACGACCTACCCGATGCAGGGGATGAGTTGTTAGCCTTTATTGAAAACACCGAACCAGAACACAAGCAGACGATGAGCAGTGATGGCGAAATCAATTTCTTGCATCAGCCATTGTTTGATGTAATTAAGAACGGTTGGGGAGAAGTTGGCACGCACGATGATACTATCAAGGATTACATCTGGTTATTACTAATGACCGGTGTTAGTCCAGAAACGGTCTTACACATGGTCTTACTGGCCGATGCCATGACTCCTACATCAACTTACAAAAAGGAAGAATTAGCCAAGAAAGTCGATTACGCATGGCAGAAATGGAGTAGTTAATGAAATCAGTTGAAATAGCAGAATTGATTAAGAAAACTGGTCTTGATTTCGCCATGGATGAATTTTCCGGAAAAGTGATTAACCGGAAACGACAACTTATCCAGAATATCTGGGTTGAAGAGGGGCCAATCACTGACCCGTTATTCTCAACCTTACAGATGCACTTGGAACGCAAGTACGACAAGCCGTTTTCGATTAACAAGATTCGAGAAGCACTCAACATGATAGCTGTTGAAGAGAAGTTCAACGAACCAGCTAAGCGCTTTGATAGCTATGAGAAGAAGTGGGATGGCGTTCATCGATTAGACACGCTTGGAACAGTTTTCTTCGGAAACCCAAACGCTAACGAGGCCATTCGATTGATGTTGCTGTATATGGTTGCAGGTGCTTATGGGGCCACAGTCAACTGGCAATACACGTTAGACTTTATCGGCCGTCAAGGAACTGGTAAGACCCAATTCTTGAAGAAAATCGGTGGTGAGTATTACACGGATCAGATAACGTCGTTCCGTGACAAAGACAGTCTGGAAGTGATGTCTGGCAGCTTACTAGTCAACGATGATGAAATGTTGGTTTCATCTGGTAAGTCAGCGATTGAGTTTAAGAAGTTTGTTTCATCAACCAAGCTGACATTTCGTGCATCATATGGCTATGTATCGCAGACGCACCGCAGGCGTTTCGTTATCGCAAGAACGACTAACGATTTTAGTTACATTAAGGACTTAACTGGTAATCGTCGTATCGTGCCGATTATCGTCTATGAAAACGAACGAAAACGACACCCAGCTTCTATCACTGAACTGGAAGCGGAAAAGATTATTGGCGAAGCAGTCCACGAATACGACTGGGACGAGTTAATGGGTGAATCACGCAAGTTTGATAGACAAATTGGCGAAGTGATGGCCGAAACAATTGAAGAGCTATCAAGCGATGGTGATTTTGTCGACCGAGTTCGGAAGTTCGTTGAGTTGCAAAACGAGTCCTTTACGAAAAAGGAAGTCTTGCAGTTCTTAACATCGAACGACCCGAACTTGCTAGAAGGTAACTCGGTACGTTTCTTGAATAAGAAAATCGTTGATGTTTTATCGTCAATGGGCTATCGAGAACGGGTTACAAAACGAAACGGCAAGTCAATTCGTGTAATGGTCGACGACAACGCTAAAACCGTTGATACGACTAAGGCGAAAGAGATTTTTAGCAGTCTACAGAAACAGTAGATAAATTGTAGAAAAGGTCGAAAAAGCTACAAAACTATTCTTGTTATTCTTAAAAGTACAAACTAATTACCAACTGAACTTGTAGAAAGTGTAGAAAACAAACCGCATTAGAATGGGAAAGCTACAATTTAAAAAAAATTTGTAGCTTTTCTGTAGACGGTTCAAACCGTTGCGGTTCTAAGGCTAGTTTCTACTCTTCTACAAGTTACAAGTAAATATATATATATATATATATATTTTATATAGGTATAGGGGTATATATACGGAATATGTGCGAAAAGTTTTGTAACTTGTAGACAGATGCAAAATTGGAGTAAAAATGTTTAATAAAAAGCAAAAGCGAATTAAGTTTTTAGAACGCCAAAATGAAGAATTAGAGGATGAACTTGTTCGGACATCATTCAAGTATTTTGATTTGAAAGCAAAGTATGAATCAGATGATATGACCTCGGAAGAAGCATCGATTGTATCAGAAATCAAAATTGGACGTTTGATAGGGTTCTTTGAATGATGAAAGATATAGAAACTTTACGAATAGTGATATTCACCATTATTGGCGTGATTGTTGGAAACATTCTTTGGTTATTGACTGAAAAATGCTCGATTGAACGTAGTCGTAAGCGTGCTGTCCGCAAAATTTTAGAATTGCGTGACCAGTATGAAAAAGAATAGGAATATAAAAATATGAAAAATTACTTTACATGGCTTAAAGATGAATTGAAGTCATTGAACACAACGGGTGCTGTGATGTTGGCATTCATGACAGGCGCACAGTTGATGTTCTATTTATTGAACGAAATCACAGTGTTATCAACTGTCACATTATTGGCAACACTACTTGGTTCGGCATGTACGGTCTACATGATGATTGGGAAGCCGATTAACGGACTGCTTGGTCTGATTAGTGCTGTCGGCTTTATCTACGTCAACTGGACGGCAGGACACTATGCTAGCGTTCTAGATCAGTTAGTCTTTGTGACACTGATTGACATCCCCTTAATTGTCACTTGGAAGAATTGGGGGCATCGTATTGAAAACGGCGTAAAGCATTTGTCTGTCGCTGGTTGGTCTGCAACCTTTGCCTTGATGTTGGCAGGTTGGGCCGTTGCGTTCATTATCTATCAACACATCGGTGACACGAATCCGCTATGGGACTCATTGACTTTGATTATTGGGGCAACAGCTTCACTGTATGTCTTCCGTGGCTATGGTGACAGTTACACATTGTGGCTAATGGCGGACTTCGTGAACATCGAACTGTGGTTTACGGCTTTGACTACTGGTTATTCTGCTAGTTCATTGCCTATGTTACTAACGATGGCCTTCTACTTAATGACGGCTTTGTATGGACGATTTAAGTCAGTTTGGAGTAAGTGATGAGTGAGCAACTTAAAAAGCCTGACCGCTACACTGGTAAATCTGGTATGCAGGTGTTCGACATTTGGGACGAGTTTGACTTGGACCCGTATGAAGCGAACGTAGTTAAGTACGTTATCCGACACAAGAAGAAAAACGGACTAACAGATTTGAAGAAAGCGCGTGTCTATCTTGATTACATGATTGAGGGGGGACAAACAGCGAAAGAATACACAGCACGCATTGTCGATTGGGATGCGTACAATCCTGTTCTTAGTATGGAAAATAAACCGGAAGAGATGCGAGCGTTGAAAAACAGTTATCGAGTCAAGGTTATTCCGTTGGACGAGGCACGTAAATGATGAAGGTATATGAAGACCGAGATGGTTGCCGATATCTGATTGGCCAGTATAAAGAGAACGTTTGGCGGATTGAAGATATGCTGTTAGGTACTTATCTATCAACTGATTTCGATGGAATGATTAAGTACATCGGCGAACACGGATTAAGAGAAGTACGAAAGTGGGAGAAAGTATGATGTTTTGGTTTGGATACTTCTTCGGTGCGCTGATGTTCTTCGTTTCAGACGGAATCGCTCATCACATTGACAAGAATTGGTCTTGGTTTAGGCCGGAAGAAGAATAAACATAGGAGGTAACAATGGCAGACGAAGTAGACCGCCTGTTTTCAGAATTTTTTACCGGTCTGACTGAACGCCAGTTAGCCTACTTGAAATGGGAAATACGGCAACGTGTCGGAAACGGTGACGAGAACATCGGTGGTAGTCGAGGAAGTCGGCGGAACGGGCAACGTGATTTGGTTGAAGGTAACCTTATCCGTGAAGAATCAAACCCACTGATTCAATCATTAGAACGCAAGCAACGGTCAATGACTGACTTTTGTTTAACGCTAGACGAAGGTTCGTTGTCACTATTGCACTACCGATATGACAAAAGAAATTGCTATCCGTGGTATGAAGTGGCGAACCGAATGTGTAAATCAGAACGGCAATGCAAGCGACAAATGCACAACATCAAGCAGATGTTCAAGCAGTCTGTTTGGTACACACGCGAGCTGGTTACCAAGTACACTTATAGCAGAAACGTTTAGAGCGTCACTTTTTTGGCACTTTTAATGCCCGAATGACCCTAAAAACCGTGTTAAATTAGTAGAGTAGTATTTTATATAAATACAACAAAGAACAAGGCAAACGTCACAAGCACCCAATCGAACTCTTTATTTATTTTACTTAGTCGACGGGTTGCCTTGTTCATACATAGGAGAACAAGAATGTACGAAGAATACGAAGGCATCTATTTAGACAAGCACCAACGATCACAGATTCGTGCGAAGAAGTCGAGCGAAGTTAATCGACGTGAGATTAAGTCGAGTCGACAAAGTGACGTTCAAAAGCAACGTCGACGAAATCAAATGCGCCGTGACTTAAAACACGGTGGTGTTGATTACTCGCAACACATGTCGTGGCTGAAGGATTAAATATGCGTGCCTACCAACGGGCCTTGTACATTGGAAACTGTCCCGACTGTGACCTTTACAGTCAAAACAAAAGCAAAGCAACGATAGGAATGATAGGTAGTAATTGATTGGTTCATCTTCATAGCAGCACCTCCATCAATCGTCTTAGTTAATTTAGCAATCTTTGCGCTCTGCTTTGTGTACATATGACTGTTTCCAGTGTGGGAATAGTCTTTTTATTTGGAGGAAGTTATGGACAAAATCGTTTTCAAAAAAGAAACAATGAACAACCAACTACCTGAAACTTTGTATGCGGTCGAAAGTCACATGGGTAGTGTTTTCTTTGACGATGTTGATCTAGATGTATACGATAATTATTCATTCGATTTATATGATGACCCTTATTATTGTGAAACATGTGGTGATAGTGATTGGCCTCTTGGTCCAATTGATACACCATTAGAATTACTGGCGCTACTAGTTGAACGGTATGACTGGCGCGAAGACATTCGAGATATGTCTGATGAAGACGTTGCAGACTGCTTGGTTCGATTTATTGAAGACGGTGGTGATGAGATTGTTGTTGAAAAGAAAGACTTTAACGATGCGCTATGGGCGTTAATTGCATACAGAGAAAGTGAGAAACAAAAATGATTCTATTACTGATTGCGTTAGCCGGGATCTATCTCGTCATCTCATTCTTTGAATTCTTGTTTATCGCGGTCGTAGCGTTGCTGATACTCGCTTATTGTTTGTTCGGTGGTGTTGGCTTTATCATCACGTTAGCTGTACTACTAGTTCTGTTCGGGTGGTACAAATGCCAAGAGTAAAACGGTGTAGAGCGAATGGCTGTCACAAGATGGTGGCATATGAGTCACGTTACTGTAAGCAACACGAATACCTAGCCAAGGAAGACAAACCGAAGCGTGACTACTCAAGGTACAACCAGATAGAGCGGCATAAGGACGAGAACAAGTCCAACCAGTATGCGTTCTATCGGACAAGGCAATGGGTTCATCTAAGACAGCAGGCATTGGAACGCGACCACTACATCTGTCGATACTGTCAGTTGTCTGGTTTGGTTACGCCTGCTAAGACGGTGGATCACATCGTACCTGTGGAAGCTGACCAAGGAATGGCAACCAAGTTAAACAACCTAGCAGTCGTCTGTCCGTCTTGTCACACGAAGAAGACACGTTGGGAACAGAGCTGGTACGGAACCGGAAATGGTCGGGATTTAAAACCTGTGCGACCGATTAACGACCTCACTTTAATCAACAAACTAATGAATAGCGTTTAAACGTCATATAAGACGATTTAAGCGTTTTTATTTTGTAGCGGTGTAACTGCACTAAAAATAATTAAAAATGTAAACAACCCCCGCCCCTGTTCGTCTGACGAAGAGAGCGCACACATATCGTCATCTTATGTAAAAGTTTGATTTTCAAAAATTTTAGGGTAGGGGGGTCAACCGAACAGAAAGGAGGTCGCGCAATGCCTAAAAAATCGGATAAAAACGTAAACGGTGGGAGGCTACGCAAAGACCCACCGGACTATTTTGGTCGATTAGCAGGTAATGCCTGGCGTAAGGTTGTCGATTTTTTAAACGATAATAAAGAGATTGTCCGAGTGGATAGCGGACTGGTTGAAATGTATTGCACCCAGTACGAAATGTACCGGAATGCCTATCAACATATCCAAGAAAACGGAGAAGTCCAACCAATCTATGAATCAGTGCAGAACGCCGCTGGAGAAATTCTTGAAAAAGACTTCAAAGGGTATAAACGAAACCCCATGACCCAGATTTATTCTGATTCGATTAAGAACTTGAATAACATCGGTCGTGAGCTTGGATTGTCCCCTAAAAGTCGCAAAGAATTGTTCGATGGCTTAAATGACGGCAAGGAAGATTCGTTGGCTATTGTTAAGGAAATGTTCAAATGACAAAGATTGATTTAACCGTCAGCCATGATGTGGTTGGCGCGTTTGAACAATTGAATATAGAGGATATACGTAGTAAGTACACTGACGAAGGTACAAAGTATGCGTTAAGCGTTCTCGATGGATATGAACAAGCTGGCTACTTAATGAGGTTGGCTTGCTTCCGACATATTCGTGACTTGCAACGCCAAGGTCAAGACGACTTTCCATTCGTTTATGACTTGAAAAAGGCTGACCAGATATTAAAGTTTGCTGCCTTGTGTCCGAACGTTGATACTGGAGAACCAACCGAGTTAATGGCATGGCAACGTTTCATCATGACTCAGTTGATTGCTTGGCGTGATCTAAACGGAGGTAAACGATTTAGTCGTGCCATTGTTTCGGTCGCACGTGGTCAAGGGAAAACTTACTTGATGGCTATCTTGATGGCGTACTCATTCTTAATCGAAAGTCTTGGTCTTGAGAACCAGGACTTTTTAGTTTCTTCAATCAATTACAAGCAGACGAAGAAGTTGTTTGGCTATGTCAGTACGATGTTGAAGTCGCTAGCTAAATCGAAACTGTTTAAAGGTTTAGCAGAAAACGTTGAACTGGCTGTACAGAGCGACCAAGTCATCATGAAGAAAACAAACAACGTGATTCGAGCAATCAGTTATGAGTCCGGGCAATATGATTCGTACCACTTTACTACAGCGATTGTTGATGAGATTGGTGAAATCACAAGCCGAGAACGAATATCAAAGATTGTCTCTGGTCAAGTCAAAGTAAAGAACCGACAGTTCGTGCAAATATCGACTGCCTATCCGAATCCAAACGTGCCATTCCATGATGACCAACGCATGGTTCAACAGGCAATGGAGCAAGATTGGAAGCGTGATGCTGACACTTATCTCGGACTTATTTGGGCACAAGATAGCCTCGAAGAAACGTTCCAACCAGAAACTTGGAACAAGTCAAACCCGTTACTAGGTCTTGACAGTCAACGAGACAACTTAATAAGTGGACTTACTGATAAACGAGACTCTGACGCGTTGTCTGGAACAATATCTGACTTCCAAAACAAGAACTTGAACATGTGGCTACAAGAATCAACTAACGCTTTTTTGAAACTTGCTGATATTGAACGGTCAATTATTCCAGACGAACAGTTCAATATTGACGGTCGCCAAGTATACATCGGTTTTGATTACTCAATGTTCTCTGACAATACGGCAATCGCGTTCGTCTTCCCATATATGCAAGATGGCGAAAAGCGTTGGCATATTTACCAACACTCGTTTATCCCTTGGGAAAAGGCAGGTTCGATTGAAGCAAAAGAAAAGCAAGACGGTATCGAATACCGACATTTGGAAGCGCTCGGATATTGTACTGTAACAAGCCACCCGCAAGGTCTGATCAATGACGACCAAGTGTATCAATGGATACGAGAATTTGTCGAAGACCACGAATTGAAAGTGGTCTTTTTTGGTTATGACGCATGGGGCGCAACAGCAGCGATTAAGCAGTTGGAGAACAACAGTTCGTGGCCCTTGCTTGCGGTTCGACAAAGGACGAGTGAGCTAAAAGACCCAACTAAGTTCTTACAGTCGTCATTGGTTGAGGGTTCGCTAACACGCTTTGACGACAAAATCATGGAAAAAGCGCTGGTTAATGCTCGTGTAGTAGAAGACAAGATTGGCATACAGGTCGATAAGGCTAAAGCAACGCTAAAGATTGATGTTGTCGATGCCATTATTGATGCCATGTACCAAGCGATGTTCCATTTCGAGAGCTATTCGCCTGTTAACGACCCGAACAAGGCGTATGACTATATGTCTGATGACGAAAAAAATAAGCAACTATTAGAACAATGGGGCATCCCAGAGGAGTTTTTGAACAATGGTTAAGCAATTATTGACCCTTATTTGGGGATATTTTGATGTGATTTTCTTCGGATTTTTCCTTATTTTTGGCAATTTATTCGCTTATTCCTTTGGAATCCGTTGGTTTTGGTTGTCCTTTGCAATCACATCAATTCTGATCGCGCTGGCAAGTGAAATGCTGGCGTCAGTAAATGAAGGAGGTAAAAACTAGTGCCACTATTTAAGCCAAAAATCATGAACGGCTTAGTAGTTTCTAATGGTCAAGAGATTGGCTTTGACAATGCAGATGTTGTTAGCTTTCTGAACGTCGATGGTCAGAATAACGATTATGTGACAGCTGATAAAGCGTTACGTAATTCGGATGTTTATTCAGTCGTCTTTCAACTGTCTTCTGACTTGGCTTCATCGGTTTTGAATGCTGATAAGAAGCAAGCACAGGCAATGATTGACAACCCAACAAATAACTGGTCGAACGCGCATAGCTTTTGGCAGGGTGTTTTCGCTCAGTTGTTGTTGGGTGGCGAAGCGTTCATCTACCGATGGCGGAACGTGAACAGTAACGACATGCGCTGGGAGTATTTGCGACCAAGTCAAGTTGGTGTCTATGCCGAGCAAGATTATTCCGGCCTGTATTACAGTGCAACTTTTGATAGTCCAACGGTTGGCTATATGCCAGTCATCCCCATGGAAGACATGATTCACTTTCGATTGCTTAGCCAGAACGGTGGAGCAACTGGAGTTAGCCCTTTGCGTGCATTGGCTAGCGAGTTCCAGATTAAAGACGGGTCAAACAAGTTGACGTTGAAAGCATTGGCGCAATCAGTCACTAACAGTGGTGTCTTGAAAATGGATACGGCTGGTCTGAACGCTAAAACTAAGGCGGCCGTCTCTCGTGGTTTCAAAGCACAAGTTGACAATTCAAACGGCGGACCAATTGTACTTGATAAGTTGTCTGATTACACACCTTTGGAAATCAAAAGTGATGTGATGGGTATCTTGTCACAGACTGATTGGACGGGAAAGCAGATTGCCAAGGTTTATGGCGTTCCAGATTCAATTATCAACGGAACAGGAGACCAACAGTCGTCCGTCCAGATGATGTCTGGCGAGTATGCTAAGTCGCTAATGCGCTTTGCTAACTCGGTTGTCTCGGAGCTAAAGAACAAATTAGGAACGAACGTCACGATTGATATTAAGCCGGCGATTGACCCGGTTAATACTGATTACACGAAGAACATTGCTGATTTTGCCAAGAACGGCATGATTGACCCTAAACAGGCGCAATGGTTGTTGAAGAACTCTGGATATTTGCCAGATAACATGCCAGATTTTCAGAGTGAACTAGTAGGAAAGGAGGAAAAGAATGACAGTAATTGATATTAAGGGTCCCGTTGTCGACGACCAAACGGCTTTGATGTACAGCTGGTTGGACTTAACTTGCGTTAATCCATCCAATGTATGTAAGAAGGTACAGGACGGAAACACAGATGACCTTGTTTTGAACATTGCGTCAAACGGAGGGGACGTCTTTGCAGCATCCGAGATTTACACGATGTTGCGAGACAGTGACCGAAACGTGGTGGTCAACATTCAAGGTTTGGCAGCAAGTGCCGCTTCCGTGATTGCAATGGCTGGGGACCAAGTCAACATCAGTCCAACTGGTCAAATCATGATTCACCAAGCGTCAACAATGGCGGAGGGGAACCAAGATGATATGGCCAAGACCATTAACGCTTTGCAAGGTATTGACGAATCAATCGCCAGTGCTTATGAGCAGAAGACTGGTATTGATCAGGGACAGTTGCTGAACATGATGAGCAACGAAACTTGGCTAGGAGCTAAGGATGCTGTTGATAAGGGATTTGCTGACAACATCATGTTCCAAGAAGCGCCACAGTTGGTTAATGCAGCAGCAGGAGTTATTCCAAAGTCTGTTGTTGAGAAGTTTTTGAACTTAAAGGCAAAAGCCGAGTTGGAAGAACGGGAAGAAAAGCCCACGTCAGACAAGACGGAAAAATCAAAAACTGAAGAAGTAACGAACGAAAGTCGTCTTACTGATTTGCGAAATCAGAAGGCGGCTATTTTGTTAGCCTCATTTAACTAAAAAGGAGAAGATACATGAACTTAAACGAACTACAAAAGGTTTACGCAGACGCTGGAAACAAGGTTTCTGATTTGCGTTCCGAAATGCAAGCCATGGCTGTCAACGATGATGTGACAGTTGAACAAATCCAAGCTAAGAAGGCAGAAGTTGAAAACGCTGTTGCTAAGCGCGATTTGGCTGAGGAAAACCTGGACGCTTTCACTGATGAAATGGCAACGCAAGCTGTTAAGGCAGATGTTAAGCCATTGACTAAGTCGGAAGAAAAGAAGAAGGCAACCTTCATTGACGACTTTAAGAAGATGGTCATGGGCGACATGTCTTTCAAGAACTCTGTCAATTCAACGACTGATGACTCTGGCGTAAATGCTGGACTGACGATTCCAAAGGACATCCAAACAACCATTAACAAGTTGGTTCGCCAATACGATTCATTGCAAGAATTGGTTCGTGTTGAACACGTTGGTACTACTAACGGTCAACGTGTCTACGAAAAGTGGTCTGATGTTACGCCACTTGTCAACTTGGACGCAGAAGATGGTGAAATTGGTGAAATCGACGAACCAAAGTTGACGTTGGTTAAGTACCTCATCAAGCGCTATGCAGGAATCCAAACCGTCACTAACTCATTGCTCAAGGATACTGCCGAAAACATCATGGGTTGGTTGACTGGCTGGGTTGCCAAGAAGGTCGTTGTTACTCGCAACGCTGAAATCTTGAAGGTAATGGCATCACCTGATCACTCCGTTGATGTTGCAAAGTTCGACGACTTGCACGACCTCATCAATGAACTTGACCCAGCGCTTAAGGCAACGGCTAAGTTCGTCGTTAACCAGTCTGGATTTAACACATTGTCAAAGGTCAAGACGGGAACTGGTCAATACCTCATCCAAAAGGATGTTACTCAAGGTGCGGTCGATACCATCTTGGGATTCCCAGTCAAGGTTGTTTCTGACAAGTGGATGCCAACGCTTGAAAACGGCAAGAACATTATCTACTTCGGAGACTTCACACAAGCAATCACGTTGTTCGACCGTGAGAACATGTCAATTGCCACGACTAACGTGGGTGGCAACTCATTCACGACTGACACGACTAAGTTGCGTGTTATTGACCGCTTTGATGTACAGCCAACGGATGGCGACGCCTACATCGCTGGTGGCTTTACTAAGATTGCTGACCAAGTGTTCAACTTGCCTAAGCAAACCGCTGACGCTTCTAAGTAAGCGCGCTACCTTGTCGCCGAATAAATACACAGTACCCAAAGAGATTGGGGCGGCTTGAAAGGAGGACAGATGATTGAACCACTAGTATCAATTGATGATTTGAAACTGTCCTTGCGTGTTGACACGAACGCAGATGATACGTTGTTACATGGCTATGCAATTGCTGCCGAAAACTACATCAAAAACGCTGTTGGAAACGATAAGCCAGCCTTTTATCAGCAAGACAATGTCGTCGAGTTGATTAGGGTGGCAGTTATCGCTCAAGCGAGTGCTTATTACTCATACCGAACGGCCTTGTCGCTCGTTCAGTCCTATCCAATTGAACTGGCAGTTGATTCGATTGTCAGTCAATTGCAGGGCGAGTATGCGCGATTTGAGGAGGAGAATACCGATGCAAATAAATCCACTTGAGTTCACAGACCGGTGCGAGTTTGGAACGTACACCACAAAGCCAAACCCCAAGAATGGAAACCCTGTTCCGACATTTACACCTAAGTTTTCACGATGGTTTGGTTGGCGAAATCAGACCTTTAACCAGCAATATCAGTTGCTTGGTGTTACTGATACAGACACAAAGCAGATTGCTGTTCGTCATGATGGTGCGATTACGCCCGACTTACGGGTTCGTATCAAAGACGTGGTCTATCAGTTTGTTTTGTTCAGTCCAGATAACCGTTCTATGCGTGAAACCTTTGACCTATTAACACTCAAGGTGGTAACCAAGCCATGAGCGATTTTGAAAGTCAATTAGGGGGATGGTTAAACAAGGTAGGTGGGCTGGTCAATCTAACAGTGGAAGAGCGTGAAGAGATTACTGGTAAGGGTGCCGAAGAGTTGAAAGACAGTTTGGCAGCAACAACTCGTTCTAATCACTACAATGCGAGTCGCCGTCAAGGAAAGATGAAGCACTTAGCTGATTCATTCGAGATTGGCCGATTAGATGGTGAAAAAGAAAATGGGAATACGGCGGTTGGCTTTAGCAAATCTGATGCTAATCATGCTCGTATTGCCCGTTTTTTGAACGATGGTACGGTCAAAATGAAAGGTGATTCATTCTTGGATAAGGGTGTGATTGCTGCTCAAGAAAAGACCGGAAACGCTATTCAAAAGGCACTGACGGAAGTTCAGCAAAGGAAGAGTAAATGACAGCACTTAGTAATTTATACGGTCTGTTATCTGGCCACTTTGATTGGGCGGACGATGTCTACATCAAGTCGGTACCAGATACAGCTAAAAGCAACAGCACGTTCATTTTTATGCGTGACAGCACGCAACAACTAAAGGACTTCGGGTCGAATGCTTTTCGAAGCATGCAGTACGACCTAGAAATTCAAATTTATTATTCAACAGAAAGCGAATTAGATTACGACTCAGTTGAGTTAGATCTGATGCGCTTTTTAATTTCAAAAGGATATGTCGTGGAAAACGTCCGTGGTCGCATTCAAGACCCAGACACCGCTCAAGACTATCAAACAATAATCGTCGGTAAGACAGAAAGAGGTATTTAATGGCCACATTAGGTATTAAGCGAGCATGGGTTGCTCGTGTTGATAGCAATTTCAAAGTTATCACGGGCGTTGACGGTATTAACGGTGACGTCAACGATAAGGACGGTAAGTTCTTAATTGATGAATCAACTTCTTATGGTTTGGCATCTGCTAACATGACCAACCTACAAGGTGCTTTATCTGACATCTATGGTTCAAACAAGATTGTCTACAAGTCAGCCGCTAAGGGTAACGTGCAGACTGTTTTGACGGTCAACCACTTGCCAGCAGAAATCAAGCAGCGCATGATTGGTAACCAATCAGATGGTAAGGGTGGTTATGGCATCACTGGTAAGTCTAACTCAAACAACCGCATTGCCTTGTTGGTTGAATCAGCAGACGCCTTTGATGAAACACAACCTGTTTACGTTGGTTTCTACGCAGCCGTTGTTACTGAACCAAGCCAAAATATGGCAACGAACGATGCAGCTGAAAAGCGCACAACTGATGCGTTGACATTCGGACACATCGAACGTGGGGACGATGGCTTTGGTAAGTATTACTTCTCTGAAGCACAAGGTTTCGACAAGGACAAGATGTTCGGCGAAATCTTCCCAGCAACTGCATCATCTGCAACGGTTGTTCCATCCAAGTGATTTTTTTACAGGTCGGCCTAACGGTCGGCTTTTTATTATGGTCTTTCTAGGCCGCCAAAATATCGTTAAGGAGAAATTATGACAGTTAAAATTAGTGTTTTACAAGAATTAGGTATTCGCAAGAAGATTGAAATCAAAGAAACTAACGCAAACATGCGCAAGACCTTTGAATTTCAGCGTGGACAGGCTCGTTTGCAGGTCAAGCAAGCCCAGATGCAAAAGCAAATGGAAAAGGCGTCTGATGATACTAGCGCCGCCAAAGGCGTGGACACGATGTTCACTTCAATGTTGGAAAACATGGTCAACACGCAAGAATACATCACTGACATGCTTGGTTTGGATGAAGAGCATCAAGAAAAGCTCGATAATCTTGACTTTAATGAAACCATTGATTTGTCCACTAAGATTACATCAGCCATCTTAAAGGTAGAACCCGAAGAAAACACGGGAGAGGTGGACGATTTAAAAGCCTAACCCAGCGTTTTGATTTCTTTGATGAAGCGCTAAAAGATTTCGATTATACCTACCAACAGGCATTGTCTGAATTACACATCTTGCCCAGTGACTTTGATCAACAAGACTATTACCGAATGGCCGAAATCATGAACGCTAAAGAAAAGAAAGACCGACCATTATCAACGGGTGCTTTCTTGCGTTCAATGGGCCTTAACTCGGACGGCAAGACTGCACAGAAAATATGAAAGGAGGTATAAATGGCTAATAAAATTGCAACAGAAATGGCGACCAACCTAACCCTTGATGTGACACAAGCTAAGTCGTCACTGAAAGAGTTGGGAAATGAAGTTAAGTCCACCAACAACGCTTGGAAAGTGCAAGAAGCGCAGATGAAGTCAGCAGGGGATGCTGTTGGCGCATCTAAGGCCAAGTATGATGGACTGACTGATACGGTCGCAAAGCAAAAAGAAAAGGTCGATAGCCTTAAAACGGCCCTTGGGAATGTCAATACTGACACACAAAAGGGTAAGGACTTGCAGACCTATTTGACCGCTGAATTGGTGAAAGCTGAACGGCAATTAAATAGCTACAATGGTCAATTATCCAAGGCCAGCGAATCATATAAGTATCAGTCGTCCGGTTTGTCTAAGTTGAATGGCGACATTCAGCACAATACCGAAATGACCAATGCCAATGTGAAAGCACTGGAGGCCGAGGGGAAGACGAACGAAGCCAATAAGGCTAAGTTGTCTGGTCTGCAAAAGACCCGTGAGAGCTTAAACAGCATCTTGAAAATTCAGCAGTCCGAGTTGAATAAGTTGTCAGAATCTGGCGATAAAAACTCGGAGGCGTACAAGAAACAAGAGTTGCGCGTTGCTCAAATGAAAGCCAAGATTGCCGAGGCGAACAAAGAGATTAAGACCATGAATAACCATGGGATTAAAATCAACAGTTCTAGCATCGACAAGACACGCGAAAAGCTAAATAAGATGAATGAAAAGGTCAATAAGACCAATCATTTATTCGCTAAGATGTTGGGTGCTAACTTGGTTGCTAGTGGCGTCACTAATGCCTTATCAACCGTTACTAGCCACATCACAGGGGTTGTTTCGGCCGGTGTTGAATACAACAAAACGATGCAAAATATCCAAGTCGGTTTCGATACGTTTACCAATGGAAATAAGGCGCTGTCAGCATCACTGACGGATAACGTGAAGAAGATTCGTGAAACATCTGGTTATACCGAATCAGTCGGTGCAGCCATGACTAAAACGGCCTATGGCATCACGAAAAACAAGGAGCAGACTGAACAGCTGACAAACTCACTGGGAATCTTGGGACGTGCATACGGAAAGAATGACGACCAGATGGCTGACTCGGTTAAGATGCTTAGTCAGATGTCCGCAACCGGTAAGATTAACGCTGGTTCTATCACGAAGATGGAAAAGCAGTATAAAGGTTTCGGTGACCAATTGGCTAAGACGATGGGTGTTTCACGTACCCAGTTGAATGATTTTGCTAAGAACGGCAAGATTTCAATGAACGATGTAAAAAACGCCATGAACGACTTAGCCAAGACCAAGCCAATGGCCTTGGATAACTATTACAAGACTTTTGATGGTTTTACGAACCATTTTAAGTCCCGTTATCAAGTGTTATCGGGCGAGATTACTAAGGGATTCTTTAGTAATTCAAACGCTATGCTTGCCAGCTTGTCAAAGTCACTAGACGGTAAAGGTGTTGATGATGCCTTTAATCGCTTTGGTAATTCGGTCAATAAAGCAGCGAACACGATTTTTGGTGCATTTTCTAAGTCCTTTGGAAAGAAAGGACAGAACCCAGTTGTAACATTTGCAGATGCAGCAAGCCGTGGAGTGGAAAAGTTAGCCAATTTCATCGCAGCACATGCTAAGGATATTCAAAACTTCTTTAGCGCTATGGGAACGGCAGCCAAAATAGCAGGAACAACCATGGGCGTTGGCCTTAAAATTGCTATTCCTTTGCTGAATAAACTTGGCAACTTGGCTAAGAACCATAAGACAACCTTTAAGGTGCTGACTGGTGTTATTGCTGGTTTTGTTGTCGCTTTAAAGGGACTGATGTTCGCGCAAAAGGTAGCACCGGCATTTAAGATGCTAGGTGTTGCCATTAAAGCAGTTGGCGTATCTATGGCGGCCAATCCAATGGTTTGGTTTGCGGCTGCCGTTGTCGGATTAGGTGTGGCTGTGGTTCAGGCATACAAGCACTTTAAGCCATTCCGTGATGCAGTTAATAACATCGGAAAAACGATTAAGAGCGTGTTCGGTGGAATTGTTGGATTCGTTGGCGATGTGATGGGTAACATCGGTAAGTTTATCTCATCCGCATGTAAGACAATTGGTAACGTTTGGAACGCCACATGGGGTGGAATTAACTCATTCTTCAGTGGTATTTGGAACGGAATCAAGTCCTTTGGGTCGTCAGTTGTTAAGTCATTGTCTACCCTAATCGGTAACGAAGTCAAAGGTATTCAAGTGGTTTGGAACGCTGTTTGGGGCGGTATTTCTTCTTTCTTCGGTTCAATCTGGGGTGGAATTAAATCAGTCGCAAGTGGTGCAATGAACCTAGTGAAGTCAGTGATTTCTGGTGCTGTACATGGCATTGAAAGTGTCTGGAATGGCGCTTGGAACGGTATTTCTAGTGCGTTCACTAGTATCTGGGACGGTATCACTTCCACGGTAGAAAAGGCCGTGAATAAGGTCAAATCCATTATTAAGGGCATTTCTGACACTATCGGTAAGGTCGGCAAGTCAATCGGTAAGTTGATTCCACACTTCGCCATGGGTGGTATCGTCAAGGAAAATAACCAGATTGTTATGGTCAACGATGGAACTGGTCCCGACTGGAAAGAGTTGATGCACCTACCTACTGGCGAATTGATGATGTCTAATCAGCGTAACGTCATCATGCCTTTGCCGGTCGGAACTCGTATTTATTCGGGAGCTGACACAAAGCGAATCATGGATAAGCAGGGCATTAAGAAGTACGCAACCGGTGGAGTTGTTGGTTCACACGATGGGCTATATGACGTGTCTAGCGTGATTAACAATTTCAACCCAAGCAAAATAATTCCAGTCGCTGGCGTACAAGCGTCAAACGGGTATAACTTGCTTAACCAATCAAGCGAACCGCGATCAACGCAACCAGTTCAACAATCAGTTGACAGCTCAAAACTTGACCAAATCATTTCACTGTTGGCACTCATCTTGGGCGTCAATAAGGAACAATTGGCAGGTAGCGGACAGGCAGGCTCATTGGTTGGGCTATATCAGCAAATGTCAAAAGATAATGCCATGCGTAATTGGCAACGAACTTAGAAAGGGGAAACATGTCAGATTTATATATCATGCCTAAAGACGGCAGCGAATTTTGTCTAACAGACAAGTACCCAAATATTGATTTGTTGGAAATGAATGTGGGTGCGCCACAGATTACACCGGCTTATAATTCTATCCAAGGCAGTGACGGCCAGCTGTTACAGACAGTAGCGTTTAACTCGTCCACAGCGACCGTTTCAATGCTCATTAAGGCAAATACACGGCAAGAGTTTAATCTTGCTAAGAGCGCCTTACAGGGCGAATTGTATAGCCGTAAAACGATGCGGATTCGTTCATCTGACGACCCAGGGAAAGCGGTCTGGGTGTTGGCTAATCCGACCGACATTAATCCCTTGGATAGGGCCGATGATGCGGTTGTTAATTTCACGTTTACCGTGATTTCTGGAACAAAGGTCACGCCGTTTAATTCGGATGAATTGGCCGATAACTTGGATAAGTTATCATTTGGAATGAACTTAGATTTGGACAACTTGCCAAGCTATCATTTCACTTCTAACTCATTTGTTGTCAACAATCCGAGCGACCTAGCCATTGACCCATACCGACAGCATCACGATATGATTATTCGTATCAAAGGAGTTGGTTCATCGGTAACGGTTG
>NZ_JACOFN010000012.1 GCF_028764065.1 Fructobacillus sp. CRL 2054 | reverse complement strand
AATGGCATCTTTGAATTCCTGTGAGTAACGTGGCCTTTTAGTCATGTGCTGATTTCCTTTTTAGTCTTGGGATAATTATACAGTGGACGATGCATAAAATCTGTCCATTTTATCAGCATACGAGCACCATTTCACCAACGTTAGCCGTATTAAATTTACTTAAATCAACCGCAGTCAAAGAAGAGTCATTTGCAAATAAACTTCCCATAAATTGCGTGTTCGAAGTATCCAAATTTGTAAGACCAGCAAAATCAGTTAGTTTAGTTAAACCATCAAATAAATGATTTGAATCTTTTGGTGCTGCAACAGACTGCGTTAAGACAATGTGTTGAACATTTGGGAAAAGAGTTGCAAGACTTGAACTAGAATTAGCAGCCAACTCTCCACCACTGGTAAAGGTCAAAGTATTTGTCGAATTGTCATAAGTATAATTAACAGTTCCGAAAGTTCCATTCGTCGTATCTGCACTAGCAGTAACTCGTGAAACTGGAAGTACATTGTGCGTAACTGGACTAACACTTACAGCCCCAAGTAGTGCAAAGGAAGCCAGTGAAGCGGCCATCCATCGTTTAACATGTACGTTTTTTCTATCAACATTAGTATTCAAATCAACCATAACTTATCCCTTTCTGTAATATTTAAAAGTACAACTTCGTTATAAAACTTCAAGGAATAAAATGCAAATTTGACCACTTATGTAAATAAAAAAGGATAAGAAGCAGCTTTCTTACCCTCTGTCAAAAAATAATCCACAAATTGACCCAATATTTCTTTATTAATATTCAGACACCTTAACCATATCATCATAACTAATTGCTAATGTATATGTCTCTTTACTCAAGGCATTTTCTTCGTATTTATCAATAAAATAAAAACCGTTATTTAAGTAAAAGTCGACCGGATCTGGCAAGCTCTCAACCAGCACACCGGCGAAGGCTATTCCCTTTTCTACTCCAACATCAATTAATAGCTTAAAAATATACTTAAGAATAGTGGTACCGAGATGTAAATTGACAGAAGAATTTCCAAACTGAAACGGTTTATTAACCGACAAATGGTCAATACTAACCATCGGTAAAACTTTACTCTTGCTTGCCTCGCCAAATACTCTCTGTCGATTAATGTCGGCAAAAGAAGCAGAACTACTTGCAGCCGATCAAGCAAACATACCTACTAGTATATGTCCTACGTAAACAGCACTTAATTTAGTTAAATGCATCTTTTCAAACTCTTGGTATTTATATTGAATAAAGTCATCAAGCCCTACAACACCACAACTATAAGCATTCAACTGAGAGGTATCCACTAGATCAGCAATAGGAAAAACTTCAAAGCTTAATCTTTCCATTCTCCACCAATTCCTTAAAACGTTCTAAGCCTTCGTCAGCTTTAACAAAACTTTTCTTAACTTTAGACACATTGGCTTCTTGTTCTGCCTTCGTTGGATGAAAAATTTTACGGTATCGTTCTGCCTGCACCTTGTCATCTAAATCGAAAACAACATGTTTTTTATTACTAATCATGTTAGCATCCTCCCTTTTTAGGTCTATAAACAGAGAAATAAAACTAAGGTTATAAATCATATTCATTCACCTTAATATACCTAAAGAATATAAAGTCCTTTTCAAGAAGTAAAGTAAATTGACCACTTATGACAACACAAAAAAGGATAAGAACAGCCTTTCAGCTTTCTTACCCTCTCTTGATTATAGTCAAGGAGATAGCGGGATTTGAACCCGCACACCGCCATACGACGGCTCGACGGATTTCGAGTCCGCTGCAGTACCAGATTGTGCCATATCTCCATAAAACTGCCCCAAATCTTTATTCAAAATTTAGAGCAGCGAATTTAATTATTAAATTACTTGTTCTTGCGCTTTGCAGCCTTTTCACGTTCTGAAGTGTTCAAAATAGCCTTACGGATACGAACATTTTCAGGCGTTACTTCAACGTATTCATCATCGTTCAAGAATTCAAGTGATGCTTCCAAGTTCATTTCGCGAGGCGTCTTGATAGAAGCAGTTTGGTCCTTGTTTGATGAACGAACGTTTGACTGTGGCTTCATCTTCGTAACGTTAACAGAGATGTCGTTGTCACGAGCGTTCATACCAACAACCATACCTTCGTAGACGTCAACACCGGCACCAACGAACATTTGACCACGGTCTTCAACACCCATGATGGCGTAGTTCGTAGTCTGTCCCTGGTTGATTGAGACCAAGGCACCGTTACGACGACCTGGTTCCCAGTTCTTAACCATTGGACGGTATTCTGCATACGTGTGGTTGTAGATACCGTAACCGTGAGTAGCAGTCATGAATTCAGTTGAGTAACCAATCAAACCACGTGAAGGAGCCATGTAAGTCAAACGAGTCTGGCCGTTTCCAACTGACTCCATGTTTTGCATTTCACCCTTACGTTGGTTCAATGAGTCGATAACTGATGATGAGTATTCATCAGGAGTATCGATTTGAACTGATTCATATGGTTCTGACTTCACACCGTCGATGTCTCGGAAGATAACTTGTGGACGTGAAGCTTGCAATTCGAAGCCTTCACGACGCATTGTTTCAATCAAGATTGACAAGTGCAATTCACCACGACCAGAAACCAACCATGCACCAGCTTGGTCCATGTCTTGAACACGCAATGACACATCAGTGTGCAATTCGCGGTGCAAACGGTCTTCGATTTGACGGGCAGTCACGAACTTACCTTCACGACCAGCAAATGGACTGTCGTTTTGACGGAAAGTCATTTGCAAAGTTGGTTCATCAATACGAAGCAATGGCAATGCTTCAGGATGTTCTGGATCAACAACAGTTTCACCAACGTTGATGTCTTCCATACCTGAAACGGCAATCAAATCACCGGCCTTAGCTTCTGTGATGTCAACTTGGTCCAAACCGATAAATCCGGCCAACTTAGTAACACGGAAGTCCTGAGTTGAACCATCAATCTTCATAACGCGAACGTTATCTCCGACCTTAATAGTTCCACGCTTAACACGTCCGATACCAATACGACCAACGAAGTCGTTATAGTCCAACATGGCAACTTGGAACTGCAATGGTTCGTCAGAGTTGTCAACTGGGGCTGGGATTGTTTCGAATACCTTATCGAAGATAGGCTTCATTGTGTGTTCTTGTGTATCAACTTCTGGATCCAATGAAGTGGTTCCGTTCATAGCTGATGCAAAGACAACTGGGAAGTCCAAATCATCATCATCGGCACCCAATTCGATGAACAAGTCCAAGACTTCATCAACGACTTCGGCTGGGCGTGCACCTGGACGGTCCACCTTGTTAACGATAACGATTGGTGTCAAGTGTTGTTCGAAGGCCTTCTTCAAAACAAAACGAGTCTGTGGCATCGTACCTTCAAAGGCATCGACAACCAAAAGAACACCGTCAACCATTCCCATGATACGTTCAACTTCTCCACCGAAGTCGGCGTGACCAGGTGTGTCCAAGATGTTGATCTGACGGTCGCCAACACGGACAGCCGTGTTCTTTGACAAGATCGTGATTCCACGTTCCTTTTCAATGTCGTTCGTGTCCATGGCACGGTCACCCAAAGCTGCTTCCTTACGGGCGTCCATTGTGTCTGACTGCTTCAACATTTCATTAACCAACGTCGTCTTTCCGTGATCGACGTGGGCAATGATTGCAATATTACGAATATCTTCGCGAAGTTTTGCCAATTTCTTGTGCTCCTTTATCTTAGCTACTCACAAGAAAGACTAGGAGGTATCCCCTAGTCTTTCACCATCTTGACTACCTCGCGATGAATACTGCTTGTAGCGATTAATACTGAGTTAGATAATAGCATATTAGGACGGGTACCGTCAAGGTTTTTCACTTGATAGCCCAATCCTTCAGCTAGTGCTCTTCCGGCTGCTAAATCCCAAGGCGAGAGCTTAGAAAGATAAGCCTGTGCTGAACCAACGAAAAGTCGGGTGAAGGAAATCCCTGCTGATCCCAAAACACGGAATGCGCAAGCTCTTTGAGCCAGTGCACTGTACGGTTTTTCGCCGACCACTAGTCGTCGACCCGAAACGATGACAACCGAATCAGACAATGCCTTATCCGAAATCTTTTCTAATAAGTGCTCATTTTCATAAACACCTGTCCGTGGGCCCCCATGAAAAAGTCGCCCAGCGGGCACATCACAAATCCAGCCCAAGACGGGTTCCCCGTCTTCATAAAGGGCCATCATGATGGCGTAATCTCGGTTTTCAAGCACAAAGTTTAGGGTACCATCAATTGGGTCAATAAACCAAACCTGTCCGTCCATCGACTGGGCCCGGGCCTCCCCGGCTTCTTCACAGACAAAGCGGGCATTGGCATCCAGCGAGCTAATCTTGTCAATTAGCACCTTCTGGTTATCCCGGTCAATATTGGTCACTAGATTACGACGGTCCCCGTCTTTATTGGAAACTTTTAGTGCATGTTGGGCTCGCTCTTTCTTTGTTTGGGCAGCTAAGTCCTTAATCCAGCCCGAAACCAAGGCATCAATTTCTTTTATTTTTTCAAGACTACTTAAGTCAATCACTTAACAATCACCCGGTTACTACCGTTGGCCGCCAACTTCATTGTCTGATAAATGGAGTGACCAGTTTGTTCTTCGAAGTCGCGGTCAAAGCGCTTTTGCTCTGCCTTAGATGGAATCACCTGGCTGAACTTCTGATGAGCATCTAATAGTAATGCTCGGTCACAGCCGCCCTCGTAGACCTGCAAAACAGCATCCACTAGGTTTGAAACAGCAATCATGTCATTCACATCCCAGTTACCATCAATTGGTAGTTGATAATTATCAGCCATGCTTGACTCCTTTGATTTCTTTTTCTAAATACATTTTAACAAGGACTGTCCACTATATCCAGACGATGCCCGTCTGACTTTTAATAAATAATAAGCACACTTATTGCTAAACTGTATAATATGATACTGATAAAGTCCTGCGCCTGCTTTCACATTCCCCGCCTTTTTTGCTATACTAAAAGGTATGAAAAGAAAGGTGGCTTTGCCCATGACAATTCGCTTTACCATGGATAAGATTACAAAAGATGGCGACCCAGTCTTGCGGAAGACAGCCGAAAAAGTGTCCTTCCCACTTTCGGAAGAACACCGTCAGCTAGCAGAAGACATGATGACCTACTTGGTTGTGTCACAGGACCCTGAACAAAACGAGAAATACGGACTACGTCCCGGTGTTGGATTAGCTGCCAACCAAGTTGGCGAATCACTTCAAATGACGGCCATTCTCATTCCTTCTGAAGATCCAGCGGAAGAAGATGACGAACCTTACTTCAAGGGTGTTATTTTCAACCCAGTGATTATTTCAGAAACAGTTGGCCGTGTCGCCCTTGAAACGGGAGAAGGATGTCTTTCCGTTGACGAAGATGTTCCTGGTTTCGTTCCCCGTTCAAAGAAGATTAAGGTTCGCTACCAAGACGAAAAGGGTGATACTTACGAAAAGACATTGCGTAACTACCCTGCCATTGTCTTCCAACACGAAATCGACCACCTTCACGGTAAGCTTTACTACGATCACATCAATAAGGCTGAACCATGGAAGGTCGACGACAATACAAAGTACGTTTAAAAAAATGCCCGAAATTTTTTCGGGCTTTTTTATTTGCCTTAAACCGCAATGCTAAGCATTTTTTATATTTATTTTTAATGAGATTATGAAAATAAAATGATAAAAAATGTTGACAAGTTTAGAATGACTCGGTATTGTGTATGCAACAACACGTTGATGGAATAAGTGATTTTCAGCGGCATGAATCAGAGAGCGAACATTTTGGTGAGAGTTCGCCTTGCTTAGAAGATGAAAATGGTCCCGGAGTTAAACAAGTTGGTGAGTCGTCTCGTATGAGCCAGCTTCGGGTGCGCCCGTTACCGCGTTAGAGTATCTCTTTTTTAGACGTACTTGTTGAGTGCTTCATAGCGATAGGGAGCAGAATCAGGGTGGTAATACGAGCCAATCGTCCCGTAGTCTTTTTAACAAAGACTGCGGGACTTTTTTAATGCCTTTATATCAAAATTGGAGAGAAGCAATGTACAGAAGAAAGAATAAAAAGCAGGTTCAACACAAAGCCTGTACCAATCCACCATGACTGCTAAAAGATAAGAACAAATAACAGAGAAACTCACGTATTAGAAAACAAAGGAGCACACTATGCCAGCATTTAAGAACACCGAAATCCACTATGATATCGTCGGATCATTCCTTCGTCCAGAGGCCCTGAAGGAAGCACAACAGAAATTCCAAGCAGGCCAACTCTCAGCCGATGAACTAAAGCGGGTTCAAGACGAACAAATCAGTCAACTCGTCCAAAAGGAAATCGAGAGCGGCTTAAAGTTTGTGACCGACGGTGAGTTCCGCCGTTCCTGGTGGCACTTGGACACATTCTGGGGCTTTGACGGAATCGAAAAAGTCAAAGTGCCTGAAGGCTATCACTTCCATGACACGGACACCCGTCCCGAATCCGCTCGTGTAACCGGTAAGATTCGCTTTAATAAAAACCATCCCGACCTACAGGCCTTTGCCTACCTCAAAAAGATTACTACTGGTGAAGACGTGATTGCTCGTCAAAGCATCCCTTCCCCCGCCCAGTGTTATAAAGAACTAACCCGCGGTGAAGAAAATACCAAGGCTTTGCTAGACGTATACGGAACGGAAGAGGCAGCAATTAAGGATATCGCTCAAGCATACCGAGAGTTAATCCAAGCACTATACGATGAAGGTTGCCGCGATCTCAAGTTTGACGACTGTACCTGGGGCATGATTGTTGATCAAAACTTCCGTAAGTTGACCCATGTCAAAGATGAAGACGTGAAGACTTTAACCGAACAATTCCTCTCAATCAATAACAGCGTCTTAGAAAGCCTTCCCGACGATCTAGCTGTTTCCACCCACGTCTGCCGTGGTAACTACGCTTCAACCTGGGCTGCTGCCGGAGGCTATGGATTAGTTGAAGACACCCTTCTGGCCCGCGAAAAGGTTCAAGCCTTTTACCTGGAATTCGACACTCCTCGTGCCGGTGACTTCTCCCCCCTTGAAAAAGTCCATGATAACCAAGAAGTTGTCTTGGGACTGGTTTCATCAAAGGACCCAGCTCTAGAAGACGAAGAAAGTCTTATTAAGCGCGTCAAAGAAGCGACGCAATACCACAACTTAGACAAGCTTTCCTTGAGTACCCAGTGCGGCTTTGCTTCTACCGAAGAAGGAAATAAGCTATCCGAAGCTGAGCAGTGAGCCAAAATCAAATTGGTCATTGATACAGCAAAGAAGATTTGGGGCTAATTTCTCATTATAAAAAGACACAAAAAAGCGTTCGAGCCATTAAACTCGAACGCTTTTTTTAATACATTAATTACTTAAAAATACCCTTTTTACCGGCTGGTTTTCCAGATGCCTTGGCGAATTCTTCCATGGCAGCCTTCTGCTCCTTATTCAACTTGGTTGGTACGACAACGTTAACGATGACGTACTCGTTACCAAATCCGGCACCGCGCAAGCGTGGTGCACCCTTGCCTGCCAAACGGAAGCGACGGCCGTTTTGAGTTCCAGCTGGAATCTTCAACTTCACGTCACCGTGAACCGTCTTCACAGGAATTTCAGCACCCAATGTGGCAGTTACGAAATCAATGTCCTGTTGAACATAGATATCCGCACCATCACGCTCGAAGCCGTTCGTTGAAGCACCAACAGTAAAGACAACGAAAAGGTCACCACGTGGCCCACCGTTAACACCGTCTTCACCTTGACCAGCCAAACGCATTTGCTGACCAGTTTCAACACCAGCAGGCACCTTCACCTTGACTTCAGTTTGCTTGTGGTCGCTTTGTGAACGCGTGTACTTCACGTGCTTTTCAGTACCGAAGATGGCTTCTTCAAAAGTCAACTGCATGCGGTACTGTAAGTCACGTCCTTGACGAGGGGCGTTCGGATCCTGCTGGAAGCCACCACCGAACATCTGTGAGAAGATATCGCCAAGGTCGGAGAAGTCTCCTCCGAAGCCACCTTGTGCGCCACCAAAGCCACCAAATCCGCCTTGGCCGTTAGCACCAGCGGCACCAAATTGGTCGTACTGCTGACGCTTCTTAGGGTCACCAAGTGTTTCCCAGGCTTCCTGGACTTCCTTATACTTATCCTCAGCCCCTGGTTCATGGTTCAAATCGGGGTGATACTTTTTGGATAACTTTCGGTAGGCCTTCTTGATTTCGTCCTGACTGGCGTCCTTTGAAACACCAAGTCGATCATAAAATTCCGTATTATTCACAAGCTCAGCTCCTTTAATTCATAGTATGTACAACAGGCTAGGTTTCCCTAGCCTGTTTTGATATAAAAAGTTATTTCAGGTTGAAATTACTTCTTCTTGTCGTCATCGTTAACTTCTTCGAAGTCACCGTCGACAGTGTTGTCATCCTTTGCTTGACCTTGAGCAGCACCTTGAGCAGCTTGTGCTTGTTGGTAAAGCTTTGCAGCCAATTCTTGGGCAACCTTTGACAAGGCGTCTGACTTTTCCTTCAAGTCAGTCAAATCAGCATCTTCAGCAGCTGCATCTTCCTTGGCCTTCTTCAAGGCTTCCAAAGCATCCTTGGTTGGCTTTGTGTCTTCTTCAGACAACTTGTCACCAACTTCTTCCAAAGTCTTTTCAGTCTGGAAAATCAATTGATCCGCGTTGTTACGAGTTTCAACTGCTTCCTTCTTCTTGTTGTCGGCTTCTTCGTTTGCCTTGGCGTCGTTCATCATCTTTTCGATTTCTTCGTCAGACAATCCACCGGCAGCTTGAATGGTAATCTTTTGTTCCTTCTGAGTACCAAGGTCCTTAGCTGAAACGTTTACGATACCGTTACGGTCAATATCGAAGGTAACTTCGATTTGTGGGACACCACGTGGAGCAGCAGGAATGTCTGCCAATTGGAAGCGACCCAATGTCTTGTTGTCGGCAGCCATTGAACGCTCACCTTGTAAGACGTGGATATCAACGGCTGGTTGGTTATCAGCAGCAGTTGAGAAGACCTGTGACTTTGACGTAGGAATCGTCGTGTTACGGTCAATCAACTTCGTGAAGACACCACCCATGGTTTCGATACCAAGTGACAATGGCGTAACATCCAAAAGAACAACGTCCTTCACATCACCAGTGATAACTCCACCTTGAACAGCGGCACCCAAAGCAACGGCTTCATCAGGGTTGATTGAGTGGTTAGGTTCCTTACCAGTCAACTTCTTAACTGATTCTTGAACGGCTGGGATACGAGTTGATCCACCGTTAAGGATAACTTCATCGATGTCAGAGAATGACAATCCAGCATCCTTCAAGGCGTTCAATACAGGTTGTTCAGCCTTCTTAACCAAGTCAGCAGTCAATTCGTTGAACTTTGCACGTGACAATGACATTTGCAAGTGCAATGGGCCTTGGTCACCAGAAGCGATAAATGGCAAATCGATTTGTGCTTCTGAAGCTGATGACAAAGTCTTCTTAGCAGCTTCGGCAGCATCCTTCAAACGTTGCAAGGCCAACTTGTCTTGCTTCAAATCAATGCCGTTTTCCTTCTTGAATTCATCAGCCAAGTAGTCGATAATCTTTTGGTCAAAGTCATCACCACCAAGGTGAGTGTCACCGTTTGTTGACAAAACTTCGAAGACACCGTCACCCAATTCAAGGATAGAAACATCAAATGTTCCACCACCCAAATCGTAAACAAGAATCTTTTCATCCTTGTCCAATTTGTCCAAACCATAGGCCAAAGCAGCGGCCGTTGGTTCGTTGATGATACGTTCAACCTTCAAACCGGCAATCTTACCAGCATCCTTAGTGGCTTGACGTTGTGCATCGTTGAAGTAAGCAGGAACTGTGATAACCGCTTGGTCGACTTTTTCACCCAAGTAATCTTCAGCATAGCCCTTGATGTACTGCAAGATCATGGCTGAGATTTCTTGTGGTGTGTATTCCTTGCCGTCAACCTTAACCTTGTATCCAGCTTCACCCATGTGTGACTTGATTGATGAAATCGTGTCAGGGTTTGTGATGGCTTGGCGCTTTGCCACGTCACCAACTTGGGTTTCCCCGTTCTTAAATGAGACAACAGATGGTGTTGTCCGTCCACCGTCAGGGTTGGTGATAATCTTTGGCTTACCACCTTCCAAAACAGCAACAGCAGAGTTCGTTGTTCCTAAATCAATACCAATAATCTTTGACATATTCGATACTCCTTTTTCCTTAATAAACAATTTTTAGCTTTTTTCGGTGTGGTACGTTGAACGTTGATTCACCATGTATGTAAGTTATCTTACTGTGCAACCGCAACCATTGCAGGGCGGATAACACGATCTTGTAGCATGTAACCCTTTTGGAGAACCGCTGCTACTTGATCTGCCTTCAACTCACCTTCAGCAGGAACCGTTTGGACACCCTGCATCGTTTGTGGGTCAAAGTCGTCGCCAACTTGACCAACTTCTTGAATACCGTTGGCAGTCAATGCTGACTTCAAGGTCTTCAAAGTAATTTGAACACCCTTGTGGATTTGAGCGACTTTTTCGTCACCCTCCGCATCCACAGCCAAAGCGCGTTCCAAGTTATCGACAACTGGCAAGATGGCTTCGGCCAACTTTTGGCCGTCATACTTGCGGATGTTGGCCATCTCACGGGCGTTACGAGTCTGGATGTTTTGAATCTCAGCCTGTGCACGTAAGAGTGCGTCATCCTTCTCGGACAATTGCTGCTTCAACTCAGCCATTGGGTCGGCTTCTTTTTCTTCTGCCTTTTCCTCTGGCTTAGCTTCTGGGTTTTCACCAGCGAAATCCTGGGCCTTTTCTTCCTCTTGGATTTCTTGTTCTTCGACTTTATCTTCTTGATTCTTCTTGGCCACAAGAGCCTCCTTTTATCTATCGTATTCGATGAGTTTTGAATCCAAGGCCGAAGCGAATGCTGAAAGCAAACGCGACAGTTCGGCGTAAGGTAATCGCATTGGACCAACTAGAGCAATCACACCACTGTCATCCTGTCCAACCGTGAAGGCCGTTGACAACATGGCAAAGTCGTTTAAGACCGGCGTGTGTAATTCCTCGCCCAATCGGATGTTTACCTGACCCGGCTTGGCTTTCGCCAAATGCCTGACAGCATCAGGTGAATCAAAGAGCTCTAGAATCTTACGAGCTGATTTAACATCCATGTAGGCATCGTCAGCCACTTCCAAGAGGTTGAAGCGACCGCCCAGGTGAACGGTTTCAGAAACCGACCGGGCTAAGACGTCGCCAAACAACTGAAGGAAAGCAGCGGGACTTTCAATCTTGCGGGATAGTAAGACTGGCAACTGTTCGGAAGTCATCAGTGAGAGAACTTCGTGAACAGGTCGTCCAACCATCTGCGCGT
This sequence comes from Fructobacillus sp. CRL 2054, assembly GCF_028764065.1. Lineage (GTDB taxonomy): Bacteria > Bacillota > Bacilli > Lactobacillales > Lactobacillaceae > Fructobacillus. The sequence goes on along the minus strand of NZ_JACOFN010000012.1, from coordinate 36,121 downwards.
TGATGTAAGCCACCATGCCTGATAGCGAATCCAAAGGTAATTCCTTTGGTAAGCGGAAAGTCTGCGATGTCACCTTTCCATCCGATGTTGCAAGAACAGCAATCACTTGCCGGTTCTCCATCGGAATTAACTGAAAGGATGAAATTTTCAAGTTAATTGGCTTAGGTTTTAGCACCAAGGCTGTTAACCCGGTTTCCTTTGCCAATAACTTCGCGGTTTGATCTAGTAACTCATCCAACTCGTGGAAGTTACCCCGAATCTGCTTGGCCACCATTTGGATTTCCTGGTCAGAAACACCAGCTTTTCCCATTAGATGGTCTAAGTAGTAACGGTAACCTTCAAGTGAAGGAACACGACCAGCCGAAGTATGTAACTTCTTAATCAAATCAGCTGCTTCCAGGCTAGACATTTCATTACGAATTGTCGCCGGCGAAACATCTAAGTTTAACTCGTCGTGTAAAGTCTTCGACCCAACGGCGTGGGCGGTTTGTGTGTACTGGTAAATGATGGCGGCTAGAATCCGCTTTTGTCTTTCCGTTAACACCAAAGCACCCGACCTTTCTTTGTTTAGCACTCGATTACCTCAACTGCTAATTCTTATTATACGCAAGCTTGTATAGAATGCAACCCTTTTTTAGCAGTCTTTTTGAAAGAGTGCTAAATGAAGATTAAAATCTCACCTTAAAGCCTGCTATCAAAGCTTTTATACAAAATAAAAAACCAGCCTTCCGACTAGTTTTTCTTGAAATATTCTCTTGTATCTTCTCGATCACGTTCTAATTGCGCCACTAAATCGTCCACTGAATCAAAGGCCACTTCCCCACGCAGGTACTGCAACCAATCGACTTTCACGGGTTCACCATAAACAGCCTGGTTAAAATCCAGTAGGTTAATCTCAACCGTGACCGGCCGGTTGGCTTCAAAAGTCACGTTTCGGCCAATCGAGGCCATCCCCTGCACCGTCTGACCAGCAATTTGAACGCGCACCACGTAGATTCCCAGTGCTGGCAGTGTTTCCAGCTCCGGCGTCCAAACGTTAATCGTTGGAAAACCAAGCGTCCGTCCGCGAGCATCCCCATGAACCACAATCCCCGTTGTCCGATGGGCACGCCCTAAGCTAGCATTAGCAAAGTCCAAGTCACCATCCGCCAGTGCTGCCCGGATGTCCCGGGAGGCGACTTTTTCAGCAGTTTCATCCCCAGCAAGCGTCTTCTTACCAACAGTCAAAACTTCGAAGCGTCCCTGGGCGTATCCTGACAAATGCGCCATGTTGGCCTTATCCGCAGGGCGTCCGTAGAGATGGTCATAACCGGCAGCCACCACTTTGGCCTGCAAAGGCAGTAGCACTTGCTCAACAAAGTTCTCTGGTTCAAGTGCAGACAGTCTCGAGGTCAAATTCAAGCAGTAGACGCGGTCCACGCCTAATTTCCCCAACAAGGCCACCTTCTCGTCCAATGGTGTCAAATCATGCCAAGGTAGGCTTTGCTTTTCAAAAACCACGCCCGGGTATGGCGTATAAGTTAAAACAGCCAAAGGTAAACCTAATTCGTCGGCCCTTTCCTTAGCCGCCCGAATCACGGCCTGATGGCCCTTATGCACGCCATCAAAATAACCCATGACCAAAACCTGGTCCGTGGCTTTATAGGTATTGTTATCCAAAGGATAGTGAATCTTATATAGTTCTGTCATATTTTTAATTATAACGTTTTTATGAATAAAAAAGGCAGTTTCAACTTAATGAAACTGCCCTTCTGCCATTCTGATGATGAAAACTTACTTTTGGTTCTTCTTAAAAATAGTATAAACCGTCGCTGCTGCCATCGCTGTCCAAGTAATCACAGCTAGCACCGTCTCCTTCAAATCAACTTTCTTATTCAAGCCAGTTTCTGGTAAGCCTGACTGAATCGACTTCGTTCCGTCTTGGTTAAATCTTTCCTTTTTCTGAGAACTATCTGCACGATCTCTATCTTTCTTTGCTGGCTGAGCTGGCTACTTCTTGTCATCCCCATTGCCAGCTTGACCGTCCTTATTGGAATCCGTACCGTCCGGTTTTTTTCCGTTGGCATCTGGCTGACCATTTCCATCAGTGCCAGGTTGGTCATCACCATCCTTGTTTCCCGGCTGGTCATTGTCGGCATCATGACCTTTCTTACCATCATCTGACGCAGGCTGATACTGGTCAGCTAATGTTTTCTTAGCTTGGTCAATGGCCTGATTAATCTCATCGGCCGTCTTTAAGCCGGTGAGGTCTTCTTCGAGCTTTTGCAAGGCTTTCTTCACAGCATCAACTTGTTTAGCTTTCTCATCCTGTGACAAGTTCTGATCTTGCTGAATTTCATCGATAACCTGTTTGGCAGCCTCGTCCAATGCCTTTGCCGCATCCTTCTTCTGATCCGCGATCTTTTCACCCGGCTGGTGTTCCTTATCAAGAGCAGCTTTTCCTTCGTTTACTGCCTGATCAATGGCTTCGGATGTATTCAAATCAGCAAGCTTATCCTCTAGCTCTCCGAGTACCCCATTGACGGCGTCCTTTTGCTTTGCCTTCTCAGCTGTTGACAGCGAGTCATCCTTTTGAATTGAATCAATCGTCTTCTGTGCATACTGTTCGAGACCACTCTTGGCCTCTTTCTTTTGCCCATCAATCTTCGCCTGCGAGTCATAGTAAACGATAACTTCTTCGTTTACGGCTGGGTCTGTGGGTGCAAAAGTCCGGCCCTGCAAGGAACCAGAATGAACCACCGGATTGACGTAGGCATCACCCTTGTTTTGAATCTTTTTATCTAAGTTAATATCCGACCAGCTTTGAGCTGATCCATCCGCTAGCTTCCAAGTAATCTGGTCAGGATGAACCAGCTGCTTTGTGTGGTAGTCGTAGAGGGCCGTTCCAACCATGGAGACAGTCTCGCTTTTATCCGGCAATAGCTGCTTGTGTTCCTCATCGGCCGACTGGAAATGAACAGTACGAGTCATCGACTTTTGTAGCTGTTCCTTTATCAACTTTGGTAAATCATCAGACGCTGATACCATCCCCACCCGGTCCTCATAAACCGCCGTGTATTCTTGGTTATCTGAATGAATATCGAAGTCATTCACCGCGGGAAGCTGATTACCTGATACAACCTGCCCCTTACTATCCAAGACGTTCTTTAACCGGTAGTCATCCGTACTTTGCGCTGGTTGATAGACCGACCAGGCTTGATTAGCTGAACCAGGCGCCACCGTGACCGTTGGCGTCCCAATTGCTGACCCGTCAAAGTCGCTCACCGTCTGTGAGATGTTCAAAGTCACTGGCCAGTTAACGTCGGACATACCCGCAATTTTCTGCCCATTTGCATCCCGGAAGTGAATCGTCCGCGTTACTTTTTTCTGAGTCGTGACCACATGAGTCTTTGACTTCAAATTCAAAGTGATATCAACAGTGTTTTCACCGTGCTTCAAAACGGAATAATCTTGGTTGCTTCCGATGGCCATTCGGTATGGCTGACCAACGGCTTCCTTATCCGCATAAGAATTCTTATTCATAAAACCAAAGAGGCCGTTTTCAGTCGTCTGTACATAATCGGCAATGTTTTGACCATTCTCTGTCTGAGACAAGGAGACAAAATCCAGTTGATTGGTCTTTAATTCAGGCAGTGAATAACTATCAGGATAAGTCACCTTTTGATCAGCAGTAAAGTTTAAGGGACTAAAGAAGAAGCGCACTGACTGATCAGTTGTTGCGATGTACTTGGCATTTGGTCCGAAGGTAATACCCGGCTGAGAGCCATTCACATCGACTTTATCAAAGTACCAATTACGATGACCGTTTTCATCAACTTTGGAGTAGCGAGTTAAGGCCGCACGGGCCGAAAAAGTCTTGTAGAGTTTTCCGTCAACATTCACCTTGATATTCTGGTTCATCCCAACGAGGAAAACACTTTTATTCGCGTTTCCTGGATTCGAGTAACTATAGGTTGTTTTGTCATTGTCATCAACATTTAAGCCATCGTTGGAATAGCCCACCGTTGGCTGAGTCTTGCCAGCACCATCCGCCTGTACCAATTGCTTATCCGGCTGATTATCCGAAGCAGACAGCGATTGTCCAGATAAGGCCTGCCCGGCAAAAAGAAAGGCCAGGGTCGTCGCCGAAGCCACCACCCAATTTTTCTTGACCTTTCGCAACTGCTTCCGTACTACTCTTTCCCTTGAAACGCGCTTTTCAAAGCTCATTTTCCTCTCCTCAAATTAAATTCATTGTTTGTATCGTCACAAGTGAAATTATAATCCTTTCTGGCAGTATTTCAATTATCTGAATTTACTTAAAATAAATAAAAAAGATAGCTATTTTCATAGCTAGCGTCAGTATTTTCGTATTATATCTTTTTAAAATTGGTAACGAGAACGCCAGAGTTCATCCTCATCCGAATAGAAGTAAACCGCAATCAGCTTCTGGTCATAATACAGTTGGTAATAACCGCTCTCATTCTTTGGCCACTTTGAAATTTTTTGACCGTGTGAAACGGCAAAATATTCTTCATCCGTTAGATCTTTTCGCTCGTAATCCAAAACATCGGCGATTGGTAAGAGCTCTTTTGCCAACTCTTCCTCAGACATTTCCATTAACTTATCCAAGTCCACCGCCTGGTCAATGGAGAAGCCAGAACCTACCGTACGGGTCAAAGAAGTCATGGTAGCAGGCAATCCGAGAGACTTCCCCAGGTCATAGGCCAATGTCCGAATGTAGGTTCCCTTCGACACCCGGGCTTCGAAATCAATCGACTGGTAAGGCTGTCCCTCTTCCCAACGTAAATCGGAAGTTGGCTTAAAGTCGTAAATCGTTGCTTCACGTTTAGGCAGCTCAACCTCTTGGCCAGCGCGGGCGTACTCATACAAACGACGACCGTTGACTTTAACAGCTGAATAAATGGGTGGAATCTGGATGATGTCGCCCTCTAGCGCTTGGAAGGCAGCCTTCAACTTTTCTTCATCCAGTCCTTCGGTCAGTGGCTTCTTCTCCACCACTTCCCCATCTGCATCCTGACTCTCAGTCGCATAGCCAAAAGTAACCGTTCCCTTGTAGGTCTTTGGACGGGTTTGCAGTAAATCAATTAACTTAGTTGCCTTACCTAAGGCCACAACGAGAACCCCATCCACGTTTGGATCCAGTGTTCCTGCGTGTCCAATTTTTTTCTGCCCCGAAATGCGGCGCAGACGAGCAACCACGCCAAAAGAAGTCATTTCTTTGGGCTTATTTACCACAAGTAAACCAGTTAACGTACTTGCTTGCTTTGCCATATCATTCTCCATTCAATCAAAAAAGCCGGTCATTCAAAGTGAAATCGTCGGCTTTTATTTTATCGGTTTTCACGAACCTTTTCAATGTAAGCTTGCAAGCGTGACAAACCTTCTTCTAGTTGGTCAGTGTCCCCTGCGTATGAGATTCGAACGTAGCGCTTGGCTCCGTCAAACTTCGAGAAGGCTTCCCCAGGAATGACCCCGACTTTTCCTTCCTTGGCTAACTTTTCTGCAAAAGTCCAGCCGTCTTCTTCGATGTCGTCTGGCAACTTGGCGAAGATATAGAAGGCACCGTCTGGTGACAAGACGTCAAAGTCCAAGTCACGGAGTACCTTCACCGCCATGTCACGACGCTTCTGATAAATATCAATCATTGGCTGAATGTCTGACTTTGGCATTTTCAAAGCGGCCAATGCAGCGTCGTAAACAAAGGTTGGGATGGAGTAAACCAAGGTTGCGTGCACCTTTTGAATTTCGGCTGCCACAGCCTTTGGCGCTAGCACAAATCCAACACGGTAGCCGGTCATAGCGTGTGACTTTGACAAACCGTTCACGACAATCGCACGGTCTGGAATCAAAGCGCCAATGGAAACGTGCTCACGACCATAGGTCAACTCTGAGTAAATTTCATCTGAAATGACCCAAACGCCAGCCTTTTCAAAGGCCTTGGCCAAGGCTTCCAACTCTTCCTTCGTGTAAGTAACACCGGTTGGGTTGCTTGGGTAGTTGAAGAGCACGGCCTTCACTGGCACTGTTGCTGCTGCAATGGCTTCTTCAAGCAATTCAGGCGTCAACTTGAAGGCAGTTTTTGAGGTATCAACCGCAATGGCCTTGCCACCAGTCATCTCAATTGATGAGAAGTAAGAGCCAAAGGCAGGGTCAGGAATCAAGATGCCGTCCCCCTGTGAGAGCAAAGTCTTAAAGATGGCAAAGATGGCTTCCGTCACACCGGACGTCACAATCACTTCATCAATAGAGTCGTACTGCAAGTTGTAACGGTCCTTCATGTAGTCAAGGACTGCCTGACGCAACTCAGGGTCACCCTGTGAGTTACCGTAGTGGGAGTGGTTGGCTTCCACACCGGCAATGGTGGCCTTCTTAACGGCCTCAGGCGTATCAAAGCCAGGTTCTCCAAAAGTCAAAAAGAGCAAGTCCTTAACACCCAAAATGCTTTCTTGGAAACCTAAAATCTTATCGGCTGCGACGCCCGTTACTTCAGGATTTAATGCTGGAATTTTGTTAGTCATTGAATCACTTCTTTCTTTTCATCTGTTTAAACGTTGCTTCTATTTTAACTTAAATTTCGCCTAATTCATAGGTTTTATGAAAGAAAAATGAGCAAACGCTTAAATGTTTACTCATTTATATATCTAATATTTTTCGTCTAGATAGACTTTTAATTTATCCAAACCTAATTGTAAGCGTTCCATATCGGCTGCATAGGAAATTCGGATGTAGCGCTTGGCTTCATCAAACATTGAGAAAGCCGTTCCGGGAATCAAGGCCACGCCACCCTCTTCTGCCAGGTGGTAAGCAAAGACGTCAGAATCTTCCTGCACCTTGTCAGGCAACTTTGCATAGAGGTAGAAGGCCCCTTCTGGGCTGACGAGATCAAAGCCCATCTGCTCCAGTTTAGCCGCAGCGTAATCACGCCGTTCCTGGTAACCCTCTTTCATATAGTCCAAGGAGGTCCGTGGAATTCGAAAGGCTGCCGCAGCGCCATCCTGCACAAAGGTAGGAAGTGAGAAGACGGAAGAACCGTGCACCTTCTGAATCTCGTTAATCAACCATTCTGGCCCGGCAATTAATCCCAAGCGGTAACCAGTCATCGCGTGCGACTTAGACAAACCGTTCACCACAATCGTCCGGTCAGGTAAGAGCTTACCCATCGAATGGTGCTCCCCCTGATAAGTTAACTCCGCATAGATTTCGTCTGAAATCACCCAAAGGTCGTGCTTTTCAAAGCACTCGGCCAGTTCTTTCAACTCAGCCAAGCTATAGGTTACCCCGGTTGGATTGTTTGGGTAATTAAAAAGCACGGCTTTAACAGGTACAACCGCCTCTTTAATGACCTCTTCCACGCCTTCAACCGTCAACTTAAAGCCCGTCTTCGCCGTGTTGACTGGCAAAGCAACGCCACCTGCCAAAGACAAAGCAGCAAAGTAAGAACCATAGGCAGGGTCAGGAATCAGCAAGCCATCGCCCGGTGTAATCAAAGTCTTGAACACCGATTGAATGGCCTCCGTTACCCCGGCCGTCATAATCAAATTATTAACACTTGGATAGTCCAAACCATAGCGGTCCGCCAAGTAGTCACGCGCTGCTTCACGTAATGCCAGCTCACCCTGTGAGTTTCCGTAATGGGAACGGTCGGCCTCAATGGCTGCAATCGTTGCCTGCTTCACGGCGTCTGGTGTCGCGAAACCAGGCTCTCCAAAGGTCAAATAAACTAAGTTGTCGAACTTGCTGATGGACTTTTGAAAAGTCAAAATACGATCAGGTTCTAATTCCGTCACCAATTGGTTCAAGGGCTGTGTCATGGCTGGCATTCCTTTCTTACTACTTCTTATTCATTACTGATAGTCTACCCCTTCTTCTTTTCAATTCCTAGGTGAAAAAGATGAAACTATTACCTTTTAACGTGAATAAAATTCATTTATATCAAATAAAAAAGAAGTCAACGGATTGTCAACTTCTTTCTTAGTGATTCTTACTTACCTTCTTTTTGGTGCAATTCACGAATCAATGATTCGATGTGGTCACCATATTGGATTGATTGGTCCAATACGAAGTGTAATTCAGGAATCTTATAAACGGTCAAACGTGAACCAAGCTCGCGACGGATTAATCCAGACGCTGCTTCCAATCCAGCTTGAGCCTTCTTCCGGTCAGACGCGTAGTCTGAAAGGATTGAGTAGTAAATGGTGGCGATTTGCAGGTCACCCGAAACATCAACAGACGTAATCGTGACATCTTGGACACGAGGATCATTTACTCGCTTCAAGATCAAATCGGAAATGTCTTTTTGAATTTCCTGAGCTAAACGCCCAGCACGTTGTGGATTTGCCATATCTGCCTCCAATTCTAAAAGCTTACTTAGGCTTTACTTCTTCCATGATGTAAGCTTCAACATGATCACCTGGCTTGATGTCGTTAAACTTGTTAACAGTGAATCCAAAGTCGTAACCGAACTTCACTTCGTTAACGGCATCCTTACCACGCTGCAATGAAGCCAATTCGCCGTCGAAGACAACCGTTCCATCACGAACGATGCGGACCTTAGAGTCCTTGGTAATCTTACCTTCTTCAACAGTGGCACCGGCAATGGTTCCAACCTTAGAGAACTTGAACAATTCCTTAACGACGATTTCACCGATAACCTTTTCTTCGTAAACTGGTTCAAGCTTACCCTTCATGGCTGCCGTCACGTCATCAATGGCATCATAGATAACTGAGTAGAAGCGCATGTCAATCTTGTCAGCTGCCGCTTGGTTCTTGGCAAATGGCGTAGGACGCACGTTAAATCCAATAATCAAGGCACCAGATGCTTCAGCAAGTGAAACGTCTGATTCGTTAATGGCACCAACAGCGGCGTGAACAACGTCAACCTTAACGCCATCAACTTCAATCTTCTTCAATGAACCAACCAAGGCTTCAACAGAACCTTGAACATCGGCCTTCACAACAACTGGAACAGACTTCATTGCCTTTTCAGCCATTGTGTTAAAGAGTGTATCCAGTGTAACGACTGAAGATGAGTTACGTACTTCTTCACGAGCACGCTTTGCACGTTCTTCACCAGCTGCACGGGCTGACTTTTCATCGGCCATGACAACGAAACGGTCACCAGCTGAAGGCACTTCGTTCAAACCAGTAATTTGAACAGGTGTGGCTGGCTTGGCTTCCTTGATGTCTTGTCCGTTTTCGTTCTGCATTGTACGGATACGACCATAAGTGTTTCCAACAACGACAGGGTCTCCAACATGCAAAGTTCCTTGTTGAACCAAAACAGTTGAAACAGGACCACGTCCCTTATCCAAACGAGCTTCGATAACTGAACCACGGGCAGGAACCGTTGGGTCTGCCTTCAATTCCAAAACGTCGGCTTCAAGCAAGATCATTTCAAGCAATTGATCAACGTTTTGTCCCATCTTGGCAGAAATCTTAACGAAGATTGTTGAACCACCGTATTCTTCAGGAACAAGGTCGTAAGCCATCAATTGGTTGATAACTTGGTCAGGGTTAGCCCCTTCCTTATCAATCTTGTTAACGGCAACGATAATTGGTGTTCCAGCAGCCTTGGCGTGGTTAATCGCTTCGATTGTCTGTGGTTGAACACCATCATCAGCGGCAACAACCAAAACAGTGATGTCGGTGATGTTAGCACCACGGGCACGCATTTCAGTAAAGGCCGCGTGACCAGGTGTATCCAAGAAGGTAATCAAACGGCCATCCAAGCGAGCTTGGTAGGCACCGATGTGCTGCGTGATACCACCGGCTTCGCCAGCAGTAACGTTTGTCTTACGCAAGTAATCCAACAAAGTTGTCTTACCGTGGTCAACGTGTCCCATGATGGTAACAACTGGTGCGCGTGGCTCCAAGTTTTCTTCGTTAACCGCAGCATCGTCGAAGAAACGGTCGATGTCGGCCAAATCTTCTTCTTCCTTCTGCTTAGCCTCGATACCGTAATCAGCCGCAAGGATTTCGATAGTATCTTCATCCAATGACTGGTTTTGGTTCGTCACAATTCCAAGCAAGAAGAGCTTCTTGATAATTTCAGCAGTGTCACGGTGCAAGAGCTTTGAAAGGTCCTGCACGTTCATGCCAACCTTATACTCCAATACTTCTGGCAATGGCTGTTCCTTACGAACAGTTGGTTGCTTCTTAGGAGCTTGCTTTGCAGCAATACGACGGGCTTTCTTTGAACCGTGTGGCTTGTCGTTACGGCGTGGTGTTTGTTGACCAGTACCGTTTGTATTACGCTTACGCGTGTTGTTACGTTGTGAGTTACCACCTGAGGCCAATGAACCGCCGAAGCGACCCTTGCCATCAGCAGCTGGCTTGGCCGCCGTTGCAGCGGCCGCTGGCTTAGCAGCTGGCTTCTTTGCTGCAGGCTTGGCCGCCTTCTTAGCAGCCGCTTCCTTGGCACGCTTGTTCTCTGCAACGTATTCCTTCAAAGAATCATCCTTCTTTGCAGAATAGTTAATTTGACCTTCACGTGGCTTAGTTGACCATGACTTCTTTTCACGAATCATTGGACGACCAGTGCTGTTGTTTGAACGGTTGTTTGGACGACGTGAACCAGATTGTCCTGGGCGTCCGCCATTATGACCACCGTTTTGAGGACGGCCTTGACCACCCTGTTCCTTACGTGGTCCATTTGACTTTGGACGTGGACGAGCTGGTGATGCAGGCTTAGCCGCTCCATCCGCTAACTTAGCAGCGTGACGACGTTGTGAAGCTGGTAACTCCTTACGTTCTGGCACTGCCATCTTGCGGGTCTTTCGGTTTGAGCCAGAGAATTTCTTTTCTTCTGCCATTAATTCCGCTCCTTTTCTTCAAGTAATTGTTTAATTTTTTTAGCAAAGCCAGCGTCAGAAATGGCGAGAACCGACCGGTTTAAACCGATTGATTGGCTAATTTCATCCCTGGTCAAGTCATCGATAAAGGTAACTTGGTAGAACTGACTTTTGTCCGAAAATTTCTTATGTTGACTGGCACCGCCGTCTTTTGGAAAAAAGACGACACGGGCAGTCTGGTTTTGAATCGCTTTTAAAGTCGGCCCTGACCCTAAGACGAGCTTATTTGCGCGTCGGGCAAGACCCAAGACCTGAATCATTTCCTTAGTCTTGTTCATTTTCAAAAAGCTCTTTTCGGGCTTGCTGATGATCAACGTATTCGTAAAGTTCCTCGTAGAATTTTGGATCAATTACCTGCGAGAAAGCTTTTTCAAAGACGTGCTTTGCTTGCGCTTCCTTAGCCACTTCACGGTCTAAGGAAATGTAAGCGCCACGGCCGTTCTTTTTACCAGTTGGATCCAAGAAGACTTCGCCTTCCTTATTCTTAACGACCCGGACAAGGTCTTTCTTTGCCACCATCTCACCAGTGACAATGTCTTTTCGCATCGGAATTTTCCGTGTCTTCATGAGGCACCTCCAAGAAATTAGATTTCAGGATTTTCTTCGTTATCATCTGCGACCATAGCGTCTACGCTATCGTCAACATCTGTATCAGCGGCTTCATCAGCTGCATTATCAAAAGAATCATCTGATGCTTCATCCATTGATACAGCCAAATCGTTGGCTTCTGATTCAGGCTTGATGTCAATCTTAACGCCTGTCAAACGAGCAGCCAAACGGGCGTTTTGTCCCTTCTTACCGATTGCCAATGACAATTGGTCATCTGGAACGATAACCGTTACGGCTTGGTCGTTTTCAGGGTCGAAGATAACATCCGTTACTTCAGCAGGATTCAAAGCGTTCGCAATGTACTGTGCTTCGTCTTCTACCCATTCAACGATATCCATGTGCTCGCCACCCAATTCAGTCACAACGGCCTGAACACGGGCACCACGCTGACCAACAAGGGCACCAACTGGGTCCAAGTCAGAATCGTGCGTGTAAACGGCAATCTTTGAACGATCACCGGCTTCACGGGCAACAGAAACGATTTCTACCGTTCCATCGTATACTTCAGGCACTTCTTGTTCAAACAAACGCTTAACCAAGTCAGGCGCCGTACGTGATACAAAGATTTGTGGTCCCTTCAAGGAATCATCAACCTTTGATACCAAAACCTTGATACGGTCACGCATACGGTAGGTTTCATTTGGCATTTGGTCGCCAGCAGTCATGACGGCTTCTTGCTTACCTGGCAACATTACGTACAAGAAACGGTTGTCTTGACGTTCAACTTCACCGGTAATAATTTCGCCTTCATAATCCTTGTAACGGTTATAAACGGCCTGACGAGTTGCTTCACGCATCTTTTGAACGATCACCTGCTTAGCGGCTTGCGCTGCCATACGGCCAAAGTCCTTTGGTGTAACGTCAAAGCGGATTTCGTCACCAGGTTCGTAAGCCTTGTTAATTGCCAAGGCATCCGTCAAGGAGATTTCTGTATCAGGGTCCAAGAGATCTTCATCAAGCACAACGGTCTTCACCTGCTTGATAGTCATCTTGCCCTTCTTGTCGTCAAATGTTGCTTCGACGTTTTGGTTCGCATTGTATTGCTTCTTGTAAGCAGCCTTCAAGGCGTTTTCCAAAGCTTCAACAACGACGTCGCGATCAATGCCACGTTCTGCTTCCAAGGCGTCTAATGCTTGTACTAGTTCTTTACTCATGTGCATACTCCACTGTTAACTATTAAAACTGGACAGAGACAACGGCTTTGGCAATTTCGTCGAAGGTAAAAGTCTTGTCTTCCCCATCAACTGTCAAAGTCAACTTCGAATCATCGAGCTGGTTAATATCACCAGTCCACTTCTTTTGGCCATCCTTTGCGGCAAAGAGTGCGATGGTGATTGGATCACCCGCCTCCTTTGCCCAGGCAAAATGCCAAGGTTCATTCAATGCCCGGTCCATACCTGGAGAGGCAATATCTAGCATGTATTCACCAGGAACTGGATCAACTTCAGCCGTATCAAGGGCCTCGTTAACCGCCTGTGTAAATTCAGTAATCTGCGCCATGGAGATGTTCTCATGGTTAGGCAGATCAACTAAGAGCTCAACTGTCTTTTGTCCACCAATTTTCTTGATTGACAGGTCCCATAAGAGGAGTCCCTGTTCATCAATGATTGGTTGAACGATATCGACAAGGGCTTGGTTCTTTGCTTGCACCATTTATCGCTCCCTTCCTATTTCTTGCCATAAAAAATGAGCCGGTCAAATGTTCTCGACCCGCTCATTTACGACTGTAAATTAACTTACCTCTATAATAGTTGATTTACGGCCGAAAAGCAAGGAGGTAAAGAAAAAACCACAGCAGCAAGGCTGTGGTTTTAATTTAGTTTACCAAGAAGCCTTGCGGACACCAGGAATCTGACCCTTGTGTGCTAATTGGCGGAAGTTCAAACGTGACATTCCGAATTCACGCATGTATCCGTGAGGACGGCCATCGATACGGTCACGGTTGTGTACACGTACAGGTGATGAATCCTTTGGCAACTTTGCCAAACCGATGTAGTCACCAGCAGCCTTCAAAGCAGCACGCTTGTCAGCGTACTTGGCAACCATTGCTTCACGTTGCTTTGCCTTTGCAATCTTTGATTTCTTAGCCATTACTTGATCTCCTTAAACGTTACAACTTTACGAAGTTTTGGTGAGTACTTCTTCAACTCCAAACGGTCAGGCGTGTTACGACGGTTCTTTGACGTCAAGTAAATACGCTCTCCAGTTTCATCATTGCCTAATACGACATGAATACGCATAGTCCTAGCTCCTCAGTTTTTAGAATTTTTGATAAAAATTTATTTGCTTGTCAATACAAAATAGTATTATACATGCTTGTTTCTAGACTGTAAAGGGGTCTCTTTAACTTTTCTTAAAAAAGTTTTACCCAATGTACAACTTAGAATTGTGATTCCAATGGAGGAACCACTTGCTTCTTACGTGATACGACACCAGGAAGGTCGATAACGTTATCAACAAGGTTCTTGTCGAAGGCGTTTTCAACGGCTGCTGCCACATCGCCAAGGTAAATAGCCTTTGAATTTGAGTTCAAGATGTCAGTGATAACCAACAAGAAGTTCTCGTATCCAGAAGCCTTCATGGCCTTTTCCAAATCGGCTTGACGCTTCAAAACGTCATCAATGTCAACGGTGTTAACTTGACCGATACGGAAGTCGTGACCACCCATTGTAAAGGACTTAGCATCCCCTTCCAACAAGTCTTCATCAGACTTCTTAGAAAGATCAGTTCCGGCCTTCAACATTGCCAAACCGTAGGCTTCGATATCATCGATGCCAGCAATCTTAGCCAATTCAGGCAAAGCTTCACGGTCAACGTCAGTAGTGGTTGGGCTCTTCAACAACAAAGTGTCTGAAATCAAACCAGAAGCCAACATTCCAGCAATCTTAGCAGGAATTGTCAAACCAGCTTGCTTGTATTCGTAGTACAAGATGGTTGAAACAGAACCCCAAGGCTTTGCAGTGATATACAAAGGCGTTGCGTTCTGGAAGTTGAACTTGTGGTGGTCGTAGATACCGTAAACCGTTACATCAGCCAAGTTATCAACTGACTGTGCGGCCTCGTTGTGGTCAACCAAAACAACTTCTTCAGTCGTTGCCTTCTCAATAACTGGTAAAGCTTCCAACTTGAAGTAATCCAATGCGAACTGTGTTTCGGCGTTTGGCTTACCTTGCGCAACCGCTTCAGTATCCAAACCTTGTTGTGCCAACAAGTCCGCAGCTCCCATTGCAGAAGCAACTGTATCCATATCAGGACTCTTGTGTCCAAAAACTTGAATCTTTGCCATGATTAATTTCTCCTCAATTGCGGTTACCCGCTTCCAATTCATCCCTATTGTATCAAGAAGGACTAGACTTTTTCTAGTCTTCTTCTAAATTCAAGGCCTTAATTGACTTCGCCTGTCCATCAGACGATGGATTCAACAGTGCCGAGCCGTTGGCCGTGCGGTTTGATAGACCGTGATCTTGTAACTGAATGTCAAAAGTCTTCAAGCGGTCGGTTTCAATTCGCAAAGCTCCTTGGTCAGCAGGAATGGCCGTCGCCGCAGCAACAGCGTAGTGCACCGTCTTACGCGGTGACAAGATTTGCATTCCCTTGTTTGCTCGGTGGGATTCAGAAATCTCATCCAAGCGGGAATACTTGAAGGTTCCCTGGTTGGTTACCAAAGCCAAGTAGGCCAACTTGTCATCCAGCACGAGCGCCGTGATGATTTGGTCGTCATCAACCAGCTTCATCGCCTTCACACCTGCCGTACGAGCCCCCACAACGGGTACCTCATCAGCGGCAAAGCGCAAGGCCAAACCAGATTCAGAAATCGTCATGATTTCTTGGTTTTCAGCAACTGGCGCAACCGTTACCATTCGTGACTCGTCCGTCTTCAGCTTCATCACGGTCGCGGACTTCTTCTTGTAGGACTTTGGTATCAAATCCTTCAAAACTGACTGCTTAATGTAGCCGTCGTTTGAGGCCATTAGCAAAGTCTTTTCGCTTTCAGGGTTCTTAATCACCATGGCCGACAAGATGGTCTCGTCTGGGCTCCAGTTACTCAAAGTTTGCGAGAAGTGCTCCCCTGGTTCCTTCCACTTGAAGTCGGCAATCTCGTATACCGGACGGTAAATCAAGTTTCCCATGTTCGTAAAGGCCAGAAGGTGCTCAGTTGTGTTAACCGTTTCGTTCAAGATGATTGGATCATCTTCGGCCAAGCCGTTTTCATCAGCAGATGCCTTGAATGAACGAAGTGATGAACGCTTGACGTAACCGTTTTGTGAAAGTAACAAACGAACGTTTTCATCAGGAACCGTCACGGCTGTATCAATGACCAAGGATTCAATTTTGTCCTCAATCACCGTCATTCGGTCCGTGGCGTATTCCTTGGAAACATCACGCAATTCCTTGCGAATCACGTTGTGCAAAGCAGCCGTTTCGTTCAAAATCTTTTCAAGCTCGGCAATCTTCTTTGCCAAAGCATCGTGCTCGTCTTGCAACTGCGTCACATCGGTGTTGGTCAAACGGTACAACTGCAAGGTCACGATGGCTTCCGCCTGGGCCTTAGTGAAGTCATACTGGTCCATCAAGTTCTGAGTGGCATCCTTACGGTTCTTTGATGAGCGAATCGTCTGAACAACCTGGTCCAAGATGGAGAGCATCCGGATTAACCCTTCAACGATGTGCTGACGGGCCTGGGCCTTCTTCAAGTCATAGGCTGAACGCTTCAAGACCACTTCCTTACGGAAGTCTAAGAAAGCGTTCAAACCGTTTTGCAAAGTCACCAAAACAGGACGTTGGTCGTGAATGGCCACCATGTTGAAGTTGTAAGAAACCTGCAAATCCGTCTTCTTAAAGAGGTAGGTCAGGATTCCATCAGCTGAAGTATCCTTAGTCAATTCAATGACAATCGACATCCCCTCTCGGTCCGATTCATCACGGACTTCAGAAATTCCAGCCACTTCCTTGTTCAAGCGAATACCGTCAATCTTGGCAACCAAGTTTGACTTCACCACTTCATAAGGAATCTCAGTGATTTCAATCTTCTGCTTTCCACCCTTAAGTGGTGTCACTTCGGTCTTTGAACGAACCACGACACGGCCACGGCCGGTTTCATAGGCCTGCTTGATGCCGTCCAGTCCCTGAATAATGCCACCAGTTGGAAAATCAGGGCCCTTCACGAACTCCATCAACTTATCCAGACTTGCACCAGGGTGGTCCAAGAGGTAAATCAAGGCGTCGTTAATTTCTTTTAGGTTATGTGGGGGAATATCCGTGGCATAACCGGCAGATATCCCCGTCGCCCCGTTCACGAAAAGGTTTGGAATACGGGATGGTACAACCGTTGGTTCGTAGGTCGTATCATCGAAGTTCAAAACCATTTCCACCGTGTCCTGCGCCAGGTCACGGAGGATTTCACCGGTAATCTTCGACAAACGTGATTCGGTATAACGCATCGCAGCGGCCGGATCGTTATCGACCGAACCGTTGTTTCCGTTCATATCGATCAATGGTTCACGGACTTTCCAACTCTGAGAGAGTCGCACCATCGCGTCGTAAATTGAAGAATCACCGTGGGGGTGAAAGTTACCCATGATGTTACCGACAGCCTTGGCAGACT
This sequence comes from Fructobacillus sp. CRL 2054, assembly GCF_028764065.1. Taxonomy (GTDB): domain Bacteria; phylum Bacillota; class Bacilli; order Lactobacillales; family Lactobacillaceae; genus Fructobacillus. The sequence continues at coordinate 19,054 of NZ_JACOFN010000012.1, read as the reverse complement.
TACGGTATGGGTGGTCATAAGTGTTTGAATCCTGGTCCATCGCGTACAAAATACGACGCTGAACAGGCTTGAGTCCATCACGAATATCAGGAAGGGCTCGCTCTTGAATAATGTACTTCGAATAGCGTCCGAAGCGTTCGCCCATGACGGCTTCTAATGAAAGCTCGGTAATGCGGTCTGCCATGTGAGCAATTCCCTATCCTTTCGTAATCAATTAAAACAAATCCAAGTTCTCGAAGTTTTCGGGAGCTTTTTTACTATCGTCCTTGGCCTTTTGGCCTTCATCAGACTTAGTTGCTGTCTTTTCAGCCTTTGGCTTTTCCTCAGTAGTTACTTTTTTATCAGTAGACTTACTTTCTGAGACTTTTTCTTCAGATTTTTCTTTTTTCTTAGCAGCAATCTTTTCAGCTTCGGCACGCTCTGCCTTAGCAGCAGGACTATTCGCAGCAACACGGGCGATTTCATCAATTTCGCTTTCGCCGTGTGGGTCCTTGCCAGCCATCACTTGGTCAAAGACCTGCTTTGAATCAGAACCACCGGCCACGTTATCCAAAATTGACCCTTCTTCCTCAAGAGTAAATTGAACGTTCTTTTCAATCCACTGACGACGAGGATCAACCTTATCACCCATCAAAGTTGTCACGCGCTTTTCAGCTAACATGGCATCCCCGATTTTGACACGAATCAAAGTTCGTGACTCTGGGTCCATCGTGGTTTCCCAAAGCAAAGTGGCGTTCATTTCACCAAGACCCTTGAAACGAGTTAACTCGTACTTCGTCTTCGCTTCTGACGTCACCTTGGCCAACTCATCGTTTGTCCAGGCAAAGTCGTCCGCCTTCTTGCCGCGGTACTTCACACGGTAAAGTGGTGGCAAGGCAATATAAACCTTCCCTGCTTCGACCAATGGTCGCATGTAGTTATAGAAGAAAGTCAGCAATAGCGTTTGAATGTGAGCACCGTCGTCATCGGCATCGGTCATGATAATGACTTTATCAAAGGCGGCATTCTTAATATTGAAGTCTGGGCCAACCCCTGCGCCGATGGCGTAAATCAGAGTGGAAAGCTCTTCGTTCTTCAACAGGTCGACCAGCTTGGCCTTCTGGGTGTTCAAGACTTTTCCACGCAAAGGCAAGATTGCCTGGAACTTACGGTCACGTCCCTGCTTAGCAGAACCACCGGCAGAATCACCCTCGACCAAGAACAATTCGTTCTTGTCGGCGTTCTTCGACTGAGCGGGCGCTAGCTTACCAGAGAGCAAACGTTCCTTCTTACCCTTTGACTTACCAGTTCGCGATTCCTCACGGGCCTTACGGGCTGCTTCGCGAGCTTCACGAGCACGGAGTGCCTTACGGACAATCTTTTGTCCAAAGTCCCCGTTTTCAAGCAAGAATCGAGCCAGCGTGTCGTTCACAACGGAATCAACCGCCCCACGGGCTTCCGTTGTTCCCAGCTTATCCTTGGTCTGTCCTTCGAACTGCAGAATTTCTTCTGGCACACGCAAGGAAATAACCGCAGACAAACCTTCACGAACGTCAGAACCTTCCAGGTTCTTATCCTTGTCCTTCAAAAGGTTCACACGGCGTGCGTACTCGTTGAAGGCCTTCGTCCAGGCAGAACGGAATCCCATTTCATGGGTTCCACCGTCCTGCGTACGAACGTTGTTAACAAAGGAAAGAAGCGTTTCTGAATAACCATCGTTATACTGAGCCGCTACATCGACCACAATGCCGTCAGACTTTCCTTCAAAAGTCATAACAGGACCAAGGCCTTCCTTCTCTTCGTTCAAAAATTCAACGAAGGAGTGCAAACCGTGCTCATAGTGGTAAATTTCTTGGCGGGCTGGTGACACGCGCTTATCAGTCAAGGTAAACTTCACGCCTGACATCAAGAAGGCCGCTTCACGCAAACGTTCCGCTAAGGTATCAAACTTAAAGACCGTTGTGGAAAAGATGGAAGCATCCGGCTTAAAAGTCACCGTCGTACCAGTGTGGTCCTTGGTTGGTCCCAAGTCCACAAGAGTTCCAATTGGCTTTCCACCCTTTTCAAAGCTTTCTTCAAAACGGTGTCCTTCACGGACAATGGAAACCTTCAATGATTCTGACAAAGCGTTAACAACGGACGAACCAACACCGTGTAGTCCACCAGAAGTGGCATAACCACCCTGTCCGAACTTTCCACCGGCGTGGAGCACCGTCAGAATAACTTCAGGCGTTGGCTTACCAGATGAGTGCATCCCCACTGGCATTCCACGTCCCTGATCGGAAACCGTAATGGCGTTGTTTTCTTCAATGGTAACTTCGATATCATCACCATAGCCACCAAGTGCCTCATCGACGGCGTTGTCGACAATTTCATATACCAGGTGGTGGAGACCACGGACATCGGTTGAACCAATGTACATACCAGGTCGCTTACGTACGGCCTCGAGCCCCTCTAGGATTTTAATCGAATCTGCATCGTAATGTCTTTGCTCTGTCACAGTGATCATCCTTTTTATCTTCGTATTCCAAAAGTCGGGGTCTACCCCTACTTTTGGCAATCTACTTTATAATAGATTAAAATTTAAAAACTGACAACAAAAAATATTGTCACTACTCCGATTTTTTTAATCTCATTTCGATTCATTCCCCCATTTTTAAGCGAAATAAAAGTCTTCTTTAGAACCAAACTTGCCACCATGTGGTAAAATATTATCTGCTGTTTCAAAAAGGAGTTTTTACCCATGGAAAAAATGATTATGGTTTTTGTACTTGCCTACCTAATCGGTTCATTAGTACCCGGTTACTGGATTGGTAAAATTTTCTACCATAAAGATATTCGTACCGAAGGCTCCGGGAACATCGGTACAACGAACGCCTTTCGAATTTTAGGACCCGTTCCTGGTTGTTTCGTTTTGGCCTTTGATATCTTAAAGGGTGCCTTAGCAGCGATGCTACCCCACTTCTTCGGATTAGACATTAACGTCATGTTAGTTGGTTTGTTCGCCATTCTTGGTCACACCTTCTCCATCTGGATTGGTTTCAAAGGTGGAAAAGCCGTCGCCACATCCGCTGGTGTCCTTTCCGTCTACAACGGTCCCCTCTTCTGGATGGTCTGTGCAGTCTTTGTGACCTGCCTGGTTCTCTTCTCAATGGTGTCCGTTGCATCAATGGTCGGCTTCTCATTTGCCACCGTGATGTCAATCTTCTACTACCACGATTTGATTCTTTCCATTGTGGCAGTTGTCCTAACCGGCTTTGTCTTCTACCGACACCGCCAAAACCTAGGACGAATCTTCAAGGGACAGGAATCAACCATTCCTTTCGGACTAGTCTACTGGCTCAAAAAATAACGAATATTAATAAAAGGGCGACACCTGCGGGTGCCGCCTTTTTTCTTCTCAATACAAAAAACGCCCCTGAATAATCAGGAGCGTTTTTCTTTATTTGATTTTTCGTGCTGGTAACTTCAATCGCAGCCAAACATCCGGCTGCAAACGTCGTAAGAATAAGGTCGCATGCAGTGTTAGTAGCACCGCATCAATCAGATTCATCTTGAAGATATAAAGAATCAAAAATAGCAGACTAGTCGGTGGTAAAAGCAAAAGAACAAAGATAATCCATGCTCGCTCAATTGCCCACTTCCGTTTGATGTGTCGTCGTTCAGACACTTCAGGCCGATAAGAAACAAAGTCATTCGGTTGAATCTGAACCTTCTTCACCTGTCGGTAAGCTGCCCACCAAAAGTAGAAAGGCAAAATGGTCGTGACGAACAACCCAATCCACCAAAGTAATGGATTACTTAAAGTAATCGTTGGTAGTGGAAAGAAAAACTTACCAATCCAGAGAATCGTACCGATGATGGCCGATATCAAAAAAGTAATAAAAAGTGCTAAATCATTGCCTGATTTTTTAGGCATCCGACGCAAATAATAGCTTTGTGCTTTTGCATCGTAGTAAACAGTCTGATCCTGGCCGTCCTTTTTTAAGGAAACCAGGCGGATTGGGGTGTTGGACACGGAGTCCTCCTCGCTTTCTCTTTTTGTTTATTTTTAGTGAATCGTACGCTTTACGTCGTAAACCGAGTGGTGAGCGGACAATGAATCAATAATGCCATTCAACTGTGCCAAGTTTGAGACACCTAATGATGCTTGAACTTGTACCATGCCGCCACGGGTTACGTGTCCGTTAATTTCTTTGATAAAGCGGGTCTTTGAGTTCAAAGACTTCAACAAGGTATTCAAGATACCAGGTTCATTTTCGGCATGGATGGTCAAGTCAGCCGTGTAATCAGGACGTTGACCGTTTGGGTCGGCCCAGACAACATCGACCAAACGTTCTCCTGCCTTTTGCGCTGAATGAATGTTTGGACAGTCAAAACGGTGAACGGCAACACCACGTCCCTGCGTAATGTAACCGGTAACCGTGTCGCCAGGAACTGGCGTACAACAGTGGGCCAAATGTACCAAAAGACTATCAATTCCGGCAATCACAACATCTGAATCAGGGTTATTTGACTTCCCCTTAACCGGAATGTTTTCCTTCTTGATGGCACCACCCTCTTCGAGCAGGCGTTTTTGTAACTCTTCGGCTTCCTTCGCCTCAAGCTCCTCACGGTAAGACTTGGTTAACTCACGGACAACAGCCAAACGGGTCACATCCCCGTATCCAACCGCTGCCAGCAAATCATCCTTGGTTCCAGACTGGAATGTATCCGCAACAGCTTGCAACTGTTCATCAGAGATGAAGTTATTCACATCATAGCCCTGGTCAAAGAGTTCCTTTGAAATAGCATCCAAACCAGATTGAATGTTGTCAGCGCGGTCACGCTTCTTCAAAGAAGACTTAATCTTATGACGGGCCTTGCGAGTCTTAACCAGATCCAGCCAGTCACGTGATGGCTGAGCGTTTGGACTAGTTAAAATCTCAATGATATCACCGTTTTGGATTCGGTAATCCAATGGAACAATTCGGCCGTTGGCCTTGGCTCCCGTTGTATGTGCACCAACATTAGAATGAATGGCAAAGGCCATATCCAAAGGCCCAGCCCCGGCGGCTAGCTCGTAAACATCCCCCGCTGGTGAAAAGGCATAGACACGGTCCACGAAAAGATCAGTTTGAACGGAGTCCATGAAGTCCTGAGCATCTTCAGCAGATTCCTGGAACTCCAGGATTCCTTGAATCATGTTCAAGACTTGTTCAGACTGGTCCGAAACGTTGGCCTGTTGATCAGAACCTTTATTCTTCTTATAAGCCCAGTGCGCCGCCACACCAAATTCAGCGACTTGGTGCATCTTGTAAGTACGAATCTGTACTTCCAAAGGACGTCCGGCTGGTCCGATTACCGTCGTATGCAATGACTGATAACCGTTTGGCTTAGGCAAGGCGATGTAATCCTTAAAACGACCTGGCAATGGCTTCCAGTGGGCGTGAATAGCACCCAAAACCGCATAGGTATCTGGAATAGTTTCCGTCAAGACACGAATAGCTGACAAATCATAAATCTCATCAAAAGACTTATGCTTGTCGACCAGCTTACGGTAAATTGAATAAATGTGCTTAGGGCGTCCGTATACGGAAACGTCTTCAATATGTAGTTCGTCGATACTTGATTCAATCTTATCAACGGCTTCCTGAATCACTTCCAAGCGTTCATCACGCTTCATATCCATCATCGAAGCAATCTTATGGTAAGCATCCGGCTCCAAATAAAGGAGTGACAAATCCTCTAGCTCCCACTTAATGGCAGAAATTCCAAGACGGTCAGCCAGTGGGGCGTAAATTGACAGCGTCTCCTGTGCAATTCGACGTTGTTTATCAGGACGCAAGGCATCCAAAGTACGCATGTTATGCAAGCGATCGGCCAACTTAACGATAATCACACGGATATCTTTTGCCATCGCCAAAAGAAGCTTCCGGTGGTTTTCGGCCAATTGAACCTTTGAATCCTGATACTTAATCTTTGATATTTTGGTCACGCCATCAACAATGCGTGCCACAATTGGGCCGAATTTGTCGCTAACGTCTTCCAAAGTCACAGGTGTATCTTCGACAATATCGTGTAAGAAGCCAGCAACAATCGTTGGGCCATCCATCTTCAGCTCGGCCAAAATACCAGCTACTTGGATTGGATGCGCAATGTAGGGAATCCCAGATTGACGTTTCTGCTCTTTATGTAGTTCATTGGCCCAATTATAGGCTTCATGAACGGCCTTAATTTGATCCTCTGGTAAATAGTCCCCGACCATTTCCAAGACCTCATTGGCCTTGTAATCTTTATGCTTCGTCATGGGACCCCCTTTCAAAACGGCGATTGCCATTTAACATGTATTTAATCTCAATTATAGTAGAAGAAAACAGTGGACACAAGTTAGAATTTGTCCCTTATGATGTTCTAAAATGAGCATATTATTATACAATCCCCAGCCTCTTTATCTACTATAAAAGTCTATCCCGACTCCACCCGTTGAACGAAGCTGAAAATTGCAAATAAAAGGAGTAATATTATTTAAATAGCATTCTATATAAAGGAGGGATACATGACCAACGATAACAAAGCAATTAATTGGAAACGGAACGTGTGGATTGTTTGGATAGCTGTCTTCATGACTGGGATTGCCTTCTCCGAAATCCTCCCATTCCTTTCCCTTTACATCAAAACGCTGGGTGACTTTTCTAGGCAGGAACTGAACTTCTACTCAGGAGCAGCCTTTGCTGTAACCTTCATGGTCTCTGCCATCGTTTCCCCTCTCTGGGGTAAACTAGCCGACAAAAAAGGACGTAAGCTCATGATGCTTCGAGCCGCCTTAGGTCTTGGAGTTCTCATGGCCTTCAACGGTTTCGCTCAAAACATCTGGCAATTACTACTCTTTCGTGCCATTCAAGGTGGACTGGGTGGATTCGTCTCCAACGCCAACGCCTTGATTGCCACTCAAGCACCACGTGACCAAGTTGGTCGAACACTGGGAATTGTGACAACTGGATTCACCGGCGGAAACCTAATTGGCCCCCTTGTCGGTGGTGCCCTCGCCAGCTTCATGTCCTACCGGATGATTTTCCTAATCACGGCCTTCATCTTTGGCATTGTCTTTATTTTCATCCTATTATTCGTTGAAGAAGAAGCACCGCAAGCAACTCAACAAACAACAGAAGACAACAAGCCGGCACCATCCCACAAGTTCCGGGATCTCCCTAACAAGAACCTCCTACTCGGCCTCTTCGTTACAACTGCCCTTGTTCAAACGGTGAACATGTCGATTAACCCAATCGTGGCTCTCTTCGTTCACGAAGTACTCCATGGTCAATCAAACATCACCTTCATTACGGGAGTTGTTGCTGCCATGCCTGGTTGTGCTACTTTCATCTTCGCCCCATGGTTTGGCCGACTCGGTGACCGAATCGGAACCAAGTATATGATTCAGGCCGGCTTTATCTTGGCCGTCCTCGCCTTCTTCCCAACGGCCTTTGTCTCAACCGTTTTCTGGTTAATCTTCTGCCGTTTCGCAGTTGGAATCGCGGATGCCACTTTGATGCCTGGTGTTCAAACTCTCCTATCACGTAACACCCCAAAGGAAATGGTTTCACTAGTCTTTTCGTACAACCAATCCTTTATGTATATCGGAGCGGTTGCAGGTCCAATGGCCGGTACCTTGATTGCTTCCATCTTTGATTACCGGGCCATCTTTATCTTCTCAGCAATCGTCATGGTCATTAACGGTACTCTCTTCTACTTCAACGTGGCCCGTAAGGAAACGATTAAGTAAGACGACCAGATTACCTGATTCGTCGCAAAACAATTAACAAAGAAATAAAAACACACAAAAAAGTCCCCCGAGCATGCTCGGAGGACTTTTTAAGTTAAATTATTTTAGTATTGCATGAAGTAGTTATCAAGTTCCCACTTTGAAACATATTGACGGTATGAAGCATATTCGATGCGCTTTGCTTCGATAAACTTATCCGTGATGTGTGAACCGATTGCGTCGATGATTGTTGGATCTTGTTCCAATTCTTCCAAAGCATCCAAGAGCGTATCAGGCAAGTTCTTGATACCAGCCTTCTTACGTTCGTTTTCGTCCATCAAGTAGATGTTACGGTCAACAGATGCCATTGGTTCGAGGTGGTTATCGATTCCATCCATACCAGCTACCAAGATTGAAGCCAAGCAAGTGTATGGGTTGGTTGTTGGATCAACTGTACGCAATTCCAAACGAGTAGCCATACCACGTGATGCAGGTACTCGAACCATTGGGGAACGGTTTGAGGCTGACCATGCGATGTAAACAGGCGCTTCGAATCCAGGAATCAAACGCTTGTATGAGTTAACCGTTGGGTTCGCAATGGCAGTGATGGCTGGGGCGTGCTTCAAAAGTCCACCCAAGAAGTTCATAGCAGTCGTTGAAAGACCCATGTAGTCATCATCCTTACCATCAAAGGCGTTGCCGTCCTTGGTAAAGAGTGACATGTTGACGTGCATTCCAGAACCGTTGATTCCGGCAACTGGCTTTGGCATGAAGGTTGCGTAGTAGCCGTTTTCACGAGCGATTGTCTTAACAACCAACTTGAAAGTTTGAATCTTGTCGGCGGCATCGATGGCATCCGCGTACTTGTAGTCAACTTCGTGCTGACCTTCCGCAACTTCGTGGTGAGCAGCTTCAACTTCAAAGCCCATCTTTTCCAAAGTCAAAACAATCTTACGGCGTACGTCTTCACCCATGTCCATTGGGGCCAAATCGAAGTATGAACCGTGGTCGTTCAATTCCATCGTTGGCTTGCCGTTTTCATCCATCTTGAAGAGGAAGAATTCTGGTTCAGTACCAACGTTGAATGCAGTAAAGCCTTCAGATTCGGCCTTCTTAACGGCGTTCTTCAAGGCGATACGTGGGTCACCTGCGAATGGTGTACGGTCCTTGTTGTAAACATCGGCAATCAAACGGGCGACTTTACCACCGTGTTCATCGGTTGCCCAAGGGAAAATCAAGAAAGTTGAAAGGTCAGGATACAAGTACATATCCGACTCGTTGATTCGAACGAAACCTTCGATTGATGAACCATCGAACATTAGATCGTTGTTCAAGACCTTGTCCAATTGTGAAACTGGCACTTCGACGTTCTTAATCATTCCCAAAACATCGGTAAAAGTCACGCGAATAAATTCAACGTTTTCGTCTTTAACGCGTTGCTTGATTTCTTCTTTGGTTAGTTGCTTTGACATCTTTTCCCCCAATTTGTTTAACTTCTTCATGCACGTTTCTGGCTAAGGTTGATTAAAACGGGCAATTTGCGCAAATTCGTCTTGCAAAGAACGACGTAGTGAAGAATCGGTATCTTCCTCGCGAATCTTCTTCAGACGGTTTGCCTTATCAAAGAGCTCTTTAATATCCTTGGTCGAATCACCTGCATCCAAATGATCCTTAATCCGTAAGAGTTGGTCAATATCGTTCAAAGAGAAACGACGCTGACCGCCATTTCCTCTTTTTGGTTTTACGAGCCCGTGTTCCTCGTAATATCGAATCTGGCGATCCGAAAGTAAGGTAAGCTCACGTACCACAGACATTGGCAAGACAGCCTTATTTCGTTGTAATTCTGAACTTTTCACGATTCAACCATCCCCCTTGCTAAAAATAATAGCCGAAAGTTATATTTTTGTATAATAATTGGTCAGGTTTCTTGACCTTACCCCCTGAATTGGTATGGTCATTGGTCTAGTTTCATTCTAAACTTTATTTTTAAAAAAGTCAGTTAAATGGCTTAAAATCAACGATTTATAGCAAAAAAGAGCCTAGAATCTGGCTCTTTTTTATTTTTAACTATTTTGCTTCATACCAAGTTGGTCCAGCGTGGGATTCGACTTTCAAAGGAATAGCTAACTTTACCGCTGAATCCATGACCTTTGTCACCGTTTCGCGGAGTTCTTCCAACTCTTCCTTTGGACACTCGAAGACCAATTCATCGTGCACCTGCACGAGCATGTTGGCTTGCATCCCCTTCTCTTCGATGGCCCGACTCACTTTAATCATGGCAATCTTGATGATATCGGCAGCAGAACCCTGAATTGGTGAGTTCATTGCCGTTCGTTCAGCAAAGGAACGAGTGTTAAAGTTCTTAGCGTTGATATCAGGTAAGTAGCGACGGCGGTGCTCAATCGTCTCCACGTAACCGTCCTTGTGCGCCTGCTCCTTGATTTGACCCATCCACTGGTGAATCTTTGGAAACTCCTTGAAGTAGGTTTCAATGAAGTTTTTGGCATCCTTACGAGGAATGTTCAAGTTCTTTGAAAGACCGTAATCTGAAATTCCATAAACAATTCCGAAGTTAACCGCCTTAGCCGTACGACGCTGGTCGGCATCCACCGGCGCATCGTCTGCTAGACCAAAGACTTTCCGAGCCGTTTCGGCGTGAATGTCTTCGTCTTCGACAAAGGCGTGTTCCATGGCTGGGTCACCAGTAATTGAGGCCAAAACACGGAGCTCAATCTGTGAGTAATCAGCGCCAAAGATTTCCCAACCCTCGTGTGCTGGCACAAAGGCGTGACGAATCTTACGACCGGCTTCGGTACGCATTGGAATGTTCTGCAAGTTTGGATCAACAGATGACAACCGTCCTGTCTGCGTCAACGTCTGTAAGAAACGCGTGTGAACCTTGTGGTCAGCTGGGTCAACAACGGCCAACAAGCCATCCACATAGGTTGACTTCAACTTGGCTAATTGACGGTAAGCCAGGATGTGTTCTACAATCGGTGCTTGTGGCGCCAACTTTTCCAATACTTCCACAGCCGTTGAGTAACCCGTCTTTGTCTTCTTAATAACAGGCAGCCCCATCTTATCGAAGAGCAAGGTCCCCAACTGTTTCGTTGAGTTAATGTTAAACTCCTCGCCAGCCATCTGATAAATTTCAGACTTCAGATTGGCGATTTGCTCGTCCATCTCCTGGCCCATCTTAGCCAAGCGATCCTCTTTCACCGTGAAGCCCTGTGCTTCCATCTTTGCTAACACAAAGGACAGTGGCAATTCAATATCATGATAGAGATGTCCCTGCTCATGCTTATCTAAATCCGCAAAGGCTTGGTCACGCAGGTCAAAGATGGTCTGTACCTTGTGACCGATATGGTCAATCAAGACTTTATCATCTTCTGGAACGGCGAACTTAGCACCCTTACCGTAAATCTCTTCATCGCTCGCTAAGTAACGGCCAAAGCGTCCTGCAAGTGTGGACAGAACATTATCGTTATCAACCGTATCTAAGAGGTAGGCAACCAATAAGAAATCAAAGTCCGCCCCATCAAGGTTCAATCCCAACCGGTGACAAAGCACCCAATGCTCCTTCGCATTGAAGAGCTCCAAGGCGATATCCTTTGATTCAATAATTTGACGTAAGTCTTCATTATCGAAGAGGGTAAAGTCGCGTGATCCATAATAACCAACCGTGTCATTTCCCAATGCAAAGGCAAACATGTCAGCCGTATGGTAGTTAGGACCTGTTGTATCGATGTGGAAGGCCAAAGACTTTTCCTTGACTAACTTCTTCAAGACGTCAGCCGTTAGCTCCTTGACTTCCGTGAAGTTCCCCTGCTTGGCTTCTGCCTCTTCCGCCGCTTCGCCATCGTCATCAAAGAGTGAGTTGGCGCGCAACTTGTTCAAGGCCTGCTTAAAGTGCAACTTCTCAAAGAGTGAAACCAGTCCTTTTTCCTTTGGTCCATGGTATTCGATGTCCGTGAGTCCAATTGGCAACTTGGCATCGGTCACAATGGTTGCCAACTTTTGTGCACGGAAGGCCACGTCCTTATCCTCAATCAAGTGCTCCTTCATCTTAGAAGCCTTCATTTCATCAACATGGGCGTACAAGTTTTCCAAATCATGGTACTGCTTCAAGAGTTTCAAGGCAGTCTTTTCACCAATCTTCGTCACACCAGGATAATTATCAGAAGTATCGCCAGTCAGCGCCTTCTTATCAATAATCTGTGCCGGCGTAATACCGTACTGTTCCATGATAAAGTCCGGCGTGTAAACCTCAACCTGGGTCACACCCTTCTTGGTCAACTTCACCGTCACATCGTCGGTAACCAGCTGAGTCAAATCAGCATCTCCGGTAATGATGATTACCTGATCACCAGCGGCTTGACCAACACGTGACAAAGTTCCAATAATGTCATCGGCTTCTAAGCCAACCTGCTCATAGTTGTGTAGCCCATGGGCTTCCACCATTTCGTGCAAGTATGGGAACTGCTCCTTAAATTCAGCTGGCGTCTTATCACGGCCAGACTTGTATTCTGGGTATAAGTCGCCACGGAAAGTTTCTTTTCCGGAACGAGCGTCCCAAGCAACCAAGGCCATATCAGGTTGCATTGGTAAAACAATTGACTCAATAAAGTTATTGAAGGCAACTAAAGCGTTCGTATGTAGGCCTTCAGGTGTTACCATTCGGTCGAGCTGCTGGTACATGGCGTAGAAAGCACGAAATGCCAGCGAATTACCATCAATTAAAAGAATCTTTTTACTCATAAATACCCCTTGTTTATCTTCTTCGATTTTAGCATAAAAAAAGCTCGCCTAAGCGAGCTTCTTTTATTAATGATTAGTCACGCTGATCTCCGAAGAGTTGCAAGAGTGAGTAGAAAATGTTGATGAAGTCCATGTAAAGCATCAAGGCTCCAACGACAGCAATTCCTGTCAATTGTGAGTCATCTGCTCCCTGGCCTGCCATTTGTACGTAGTTTTGGCGAAGCATGTTGTTATCGTAAGCTGTGTACAAAGCAAAAATGATAACTGATGCAAAGGAAACCAAAAGTTGCAAACCTGATGATGCCATGAAGATGTTAATCAATGAGGCAAAAATCAAGCCAATCAACAAACCGAACAAGATAGGTCCCATTCCGGCAAGTGACTTCTTAGTGAAGAAACCGTAAGCGGCCATTCCACCGAAGAGCGCTGCGGTCGAACCAAAGGCTGCCAAAACTGAAGCTGACGTGTAGAAAGCCAAGAGAATTCCAAGCGTCAATCCCTGAGCCACCGCAAAAGTCATAAGCAAGCCGAAGGCCTTCGCTGGGTTGTTCTTAATTGAAGCCCCACGAATCATACCAACCAATACCAATTCAATGGCAACGACCGCAATCGTTCCAATCCATGAACCAGTGAACAAAGTTACGACCTGTGGCAAGAAGAACTTCTGTACGATGAATCCAGAAATAGCAGTTACCAACAAGGCGATGGCCATGAAACCGTAAACCTTTTGGAAGAAGAGCTTCATTCCTTCATCAGCACCTGTCACATCGCGACGTGTGTTGAAATCAAAGTTATTCATGATATACCTCCTCGTATATTTTATAAATCTCTTTGTAATATTCTAAATAATTTACACTAATTGAAAATTAAAATTAATTAAGAACGGTCTGATTGAATCTGTCCGAGTAGCTTTTCAAAGGCGAACTCGTACTTTTCAATGTCCCCCGCCCCCATGAAGACCAAGACACCGTTTTCATGATTTAAGAGTGGTGACAAATTGTCTTCAGTAATGATCGTAGCGCCACCAGGAATTTCCTTAGCGATGTCTTCGGCCGTTACCGTTCCAGTTGCTTCACGAGCTGAACCAAAGATTGGCGTCAAATAGACTTTATCAGCCTTAGATAAGACCTTGGCAAATTCATCCTTGTAAGCAATCACACGGGTAAAGGTGTGAGGCTGGAAGACGGCCACAATTTCCTTGTCAGGGTGTTCCTGACGAGCGGCATCTAAAGTAGCCTGAATTTCAGTTGGATGATGGGCGTAATCATCAATGATCGTCACGCCATCGACAACCTTTTCAGAGAAGCGACGCTTAACACCTGGATAGGTCTTCAAGTGTTCGCGAATACCATCCAAATCCAAACCTTCAAGGTAAGCAACCGCAATGACCGCCGTTGCATTGAAGATGTTGTGCTGACCAAAGATTGGGATAAAGAACTTACCCAAATCCTTACCACGGAATGAAACATGGAAGTTTGAACCATCAGTTTCCTTATCAATTTGGTCAATCAAGAAGTCATCACGCCCTGCCACATCACCGTAGTAGTAAAGTGGGACATCAACCGTTAACTTCTGCAAAGATGGATCATCACCCCAGGCAACGATTCCCTTCTTCACACCCTTTGCAAAGTCTTCAAAGGCTGAGAAAACGTCATCCAAATCCTTGTAATAATCAGGATGGTCAAAGTCGATGTTCGTCAAAATGGCGTAATCAGGATGGTATGGCTTGAAGTGTCGACGGTATTCATCCGCTTCCAAAACGAAGAACTGTGAGTCCTTAACACCATGACCGGTTCCATCACCAATCAAATATGAAGTACGGGCCACGTTCTTCATCACGTGGGCCAACATACCAGTCGTTGAAGTCTTACCATGCGCACCAGCAACAGCAATAGTTGTTGCTTGTGCAATCTGTTCCGCAACAGCATCAGGATAAGAAATCATCTTAACGACGGCATCAAGTGCTGCGCGCACTTCCACTTGGTCATCTTCGAAGGCATTACCTCGTACAAAGATGTAATCCTTATACTTCTCAATGTTCTTAGCATCAAAAGATAAAATCTTAATTCCAGCCTTTTCCAAAGGCGCTTGAGTATAAGTAAACTTATCAATATCAGAACCAACGACTTCGTTTCCTTGGTCATGGAGGATTTGAGCCAGAGGACCCATTCCCGTTCCCTTGATTCCGATGAAGTAATATTTCTTAGGCATAATACCCTTCTTTTTAATAATCTGTATCGATGCGACCGTCGTTGTATAGGTCTTTTGCCTTTTCAAATGAGAAGGCTTCCCCAACTGGTCCGAAGTCATCTGGCAAAACCAATGCACCTGGCTTATCCGGTGCACCTTCCAACTTCAATTCACGCCCAGAAGCAATCATTCCAGCTGATGGCACACCACGCAGTGCACCAGGCCAGATAATTTCACCAGAAGGCATCATCGAACCAGGTTGTGCAACAACGACTTTGATACCTGTCGTCATGTTAGGAGAACCAGATACGATTTGGAGTCGTTCGTCGCCACCAACATCAACTTTAGTCACGTGCAAGTGATCAGAATCTGGATGTTCGGTCATTTCTTCAACCAAACCAACAACCATCTTTGATGGTTCCGCTTCAACTTGAATATCGAAACCAGCAGCCTTAATTGTCTTTGTGACAATCGCTGCTTGTTCGTCAGTCAAAAAGATTTGACCCGCTTCATCAGTTAAGCCTAATTCATCGGCTAAACCAGCAATGTTCACAGCTAACAAATCACCTGATTCAGGGTCTGTCACCACCGTCACATTGTCCTTTGTTTCAACGTTTTGACGCCCAGTAGATGGGGCAAAAGTCAGCATCAGGATGTCACCTTCTGCTGCTTGATTATAAACTGCAATCATGGTTATTGTCCTTTTTAATAAGTTTACTTATTTGATAGTGATTTTAGGTAAGACAAGAGCAATTCAGCTGAACGCTGTCCAGCTTGAACAACGTACTCATCAAAGTCCACGTCTGATTCACCGTCTGCCTGATCTGAAACGCCGCGCAAAACGATGAATGGCTTACCAAATCGAGTGGCAACTTGAGCAACCGCTGCCCCTTCCATTTCAGCTAGATAGGCGTCAGGGAAGTGAACCTTAATAACTTCTTTTTTGGCCTGCTGAACGAAAGTATCACCAGTAACAATCAATCCCTGCTTGGCATCTGTCAATTCAGAAAAAGCAGCAACCAAATCAGGGTCCGCTTCAAAGCGTGCGGGTTGTGCAGGTAACTGACCGTAGTCGTAACCAAAAGCCGTTACATCGGCATCAAAGTATGCTAACTCCTGACCGATAACCAAATCACCAATGGCTAATTCAGGTTGCAAGGCTCCCGCTGATCCAGTGTTAATCACGACATCAACATCAAATACCTGCGTCAAAATCGTCGTTGCGGTAGCAGCGGCGACTTTACCGATACCTGATTCGGCTAAGAAAATCTCTTGCCCCTGATAATTTCCAACCAAAACTTCAAGGTCTGAAAAAGAAACGACCTGTGCATCCTTCAACGCAGCAGTCAAAGCCTTCTTTTCCTCAGCCATTGGGGTAATAATTCCAACTTTCATGGGCTTCCTTCCTATGGTAGTGCGAAGAACAACGTGTACATCACAACAGTAATGAAGGCGACCAAAATCATGAGACGGTTATAACGCCATGAGAGTCGGTCGGTCTTTCCACGCTGTGTTAATTGTCCATCAGAACCCAGCTCAAACTTGCCCTTGTGCGTTAAGCGCATTTCGGCACGGTTAGCGGGTTCAACAACTGTAATCTCGGCTTCGTGTTCCCTAGCGTATTCACGTTCGACTCGACGGCGTTCACGTGCTCGGCTACGCTGTTCACGATTTTCCTTATTTCGATTGAAAAAATTAGCGGCCATTCTTTAGCCTCCGGATTGTCCAGTGGAAGTAAGCTGCCAAAGTCTTCAAATCATTCAACTGACCGGCCTCGTACATCTTTGTCATCTCGTCATATGAAACCGTGATGACATCCAAGAATTCCCCTTCATCACGTGGCAATTGATCTGAACCATCCAAGTGTTCCAAATCAGTTGCAACATAAAGGGCAATCTTAGAATCAGTGAAGCCAACGGCTTCAAAGCCATCGGCGAACTCTTCTAAGTGTCCAGGATGAACGCGAATCTCTTCATTCAATTCACGAATTGCCGCTTCATGGCAAGCTGTCTTCACATCACCGTGATCACGGGCATCGACTTTACCGGCTGGAATCTCCAACACGAAGTCCTTCACTGGTTCACGCCACTGCTTAACGAAAACCGCATGGTCTTCATCAACTAATGGCAAAATACCAACAGCTGGTCCACGTGTCACAACGTCACGCTGTGCAATCGTACCGTCAAAGAGCTTGACGCGACGGGAATCAATCTTAAAGATTGGTCCCTCATACATGACCTCGTTAGAATAGAACTCTTCCTTCTTAACCACGGCTTAGTCCTCCTCTTTAATTTCGGAAACTTGAGCAGCCTGGAAAGCATCCTTTCCCTGTACAAGCACGTACTGTACTCGTTCACCTGGATGCAGGGACTTAAAGCCTTCCCCTGCAATTCCGTTAAAGTGAACGTAGATGTCATCACCCTTTTCATCGGGTGTAATGTAACCGTATCCACGGTCTTGTTGCCAAATTTTTACTGTACCTTTTTTCATACCTTCATTATATCAAAAAAATAATTACAGGAACCGGAAAAGTCGCCCAGGAACCTTCTGAACACGATTTTATTAGATATTAGGCAGAACACTGTTTTAAATAAGAGCAATCTCTCACCTTGATACTGTCTAAAAGCTCCCCTTAATTTTATGTATAGAAAAATCACCCCCTATCAATTGATAGGAGGTGCTAAAAGAATGATTCAAGTAATTAGACTACTTATTTACTTTTGTTCTTCATCCTCTTCCTTTTTCTTTGCAAACCAAACAAATCCACGCCATCCAGCTAGCGATGCTACAACTGCACCCAGGAAACTATTAAAGATCACGTTATCGTGTTCTGGTTCCTTCACTGACTTCGTTGCTTGATTTGTCTTTGTTGGCTTTGAAGACTTTGTTGTCTTCTTTCCTTCAGTCGTCTTTGGCAACTCCGCTTGTGTAGCTTCACTTGCCGCAGGAACTTCAGTTTGAGTCTGTATCTGAGTTGCTGGAGTCTCTGACTGAGTCGTTGTTGTTCGTGCAGGTTCAGATGCAACCGTTGGCGTTGCCACAACTTCAGAATTAGTTGAAACGGCAGGCGTTGGAACGGCGGCTGGTTTACGAGTTTCACCTCCAGTAGTTGGTAGAACAATGATATTACTCAAATCGTTAATGGCATTCTTACCACTATCAACCGCGTTATCAATGCCAGTCTTATCCTGAGCATTATTAATATCACTCTTAGCATTGTCCGCTGCTTTATCAATAGCAGTTTGTTGTTCTTCCTTGACATCTGCGTTCAGCTTATCGTTGTTTGCCAACTTGTCTTGGGCCTCGGCGACTGCCTTATCAATGGCGGCCTTCGCGGCATCGCGCTGAATCTGGGCAATCCCTTCATCACGGTTACCTGGCACTTCCGCCAAGCTGCCGTTTTGAATCTTTTGCTTGGCCTGGTCGACATCGTTTTGGATGGCGGCCTGCGCCTTCGCCTTCTCAGCTTGATCCTTGGCATTTGTCGCATCCCACTTCAAGCCGTCAATCAAAGCATTGGCTTCTTCAGCGGCCTTATCAATCGCTGCCTTCGCCTTATCCTTTTCAATCTGCTCGACCTGGGCCTTCGCCAAGTCAGCGGCCTGTGAGGCGTCCGCTAAGTCAATGTCCGCATTGCCTTGTTGACATCGTTCGTGATGTTGCCCTTGGCCTTCGCCTGGTCTTCCTCATTCAACTTCAACTGGTCAATGTATTCATTGGCCTTGTCCGCTGCGTCCTTAACTGCCTGCTTAGGATCGGCCTTCTTCTGACCATTCTCCGCCGCAGCCTGTGATGCCTCCTGAACGTCATTCAAACCGTTCTTCTTCGCATCGTTGATGGCATCCTTATCAGTCTGACCGTCAATCTTTTCATTCGCCTGCTTACCAGCGTCATTAATGGCTGCTTCCGCCTTTGACTTATCGCCGTCGGGAATATTGCTATCCTTTGCCAACTTGTCTTGGGCCTCGGCGACTGCCTTATCAATGGCGGCCTTCGCGGCATCGCGCTGAATCTGGGCAATCCCTTCATCACGGTTACCTGGCACTTCCGCCAAGCTGCCGTTTTGAATCTTTTGCTTGGCCTGGTCGACATCGTTTTGGATGGCGGCCTGCGCCTTCGCCTTCTCAGCTTGATCCTTGGCATTTGTCGCATCCCACTTCAAGCCGTCAATCAAAGCATTGGCTTCTTCAGCGGCCTTATCAATCGCTGCCTTCGCCTTATCCTTTTCAATCTGCTCGACCTGGGCCTTCGCCAAGTCAGTGCTCGTATGCTGATAAAATGGACAGATTTTATGCATCGTCCACTGTATAATTATCCCAAGACTAAAAAGGAAATCAGCACATGACTAAAAGGCCACGTTACTCACAGGAATTCAAAGATGCCATT
>NZ_JACOFN010000011.1 GCF_028764065.1 Fructobacillus sp. CRL 2054 | reverse complement strand
AATGGCATCTTTGAATTCCTGTGAGTAACGTGGCCTTTTAGTCATGTGCTGATTTCCTTTTTAGTCTTGGGATAATTATACAGTGGACGATGCATAAAATCTGTCCATTTTATCAGCATACGAGCAGATGGCTATACTTTCAGTAACCAATATGCAAATGATTATGGATTGAGATTAAAGACTACAAACTCATGGAAGAATGGTTCTTATGATTCTGCGGCAACCTTTAACTATACATTGGTTACAGGCCCAAGTAGTTGATTCCAATAAATAGTGTTAAAAAAGAAGAGTTGATTCGTATGAATTAGCTCTTCTTTTTATTGCAAAAAAAGAAGCCGCGCGGCTTCTTTCCTTTTACTTCTTCTTTTTGCGTGACCACCAATGCTTCTTTTGGTCTTCTTCCATTTCGATTCGTTGGACACGGGATGTGACCTTGTCGAGTTGGGAGAGGGTAGCCAATTGAAGGTGCTGTTGTTGGTCGACCGTTGTTTGAGTTTTTTCGAGGTTGCTTTCAGCCTTTGAGAGAGTGGCCTTAAGAGTATCAATGTGCTCTTGGCGATCTTCAAGCTGCTGATCCTTGTAGCCGAGTTGTGACTCAAGCATTTGGAGCTTCATCTTGAGGACTTCGACTTCTGCTTCGGTTTCGGCGTTAAGGGAACCAAGGTAGGCGTCCTTAGAAGGCTTGAGGGCTGCTAGGTCCTCTTCTGTATAGGTACCGTTCAAATCGATACCACGCAATTTGGCACGGTGGAAAAGGGTTTCCCGCTCGATGCCTAAGTAGAGTAGTAGTTCAGCGGTTGAACTGAATGTGTAGTAATCAATCATATTTTCGCGTTTGACTTTCAAAAGAAAAACCTCCATTTGAATGCAGTGACTCTTCGTCCGTCTGCGATTGAAATTAACTGTATTTGGTCATATTAAGATACTAGATAAATAACCTTTCAATGTCCTATTATACCAAAAAGTCAATAATACTGGGCTTCCTCGTTGATTCTTTAGACTTTAGCAAGAAAATAGCGGCCTGTCTTTTGATTAGAATGAGTGTAGTGTTATCATAAAAGAAGTGAATTAAAGGAGATTAGATATGCTTGCGACAATTCTATTGAATGCCCTTTGGGTTGGACTACTCGGTGGTATTTTAGCCTCGCTCGTCCGAATTGGTTGGCAGCAGGTCTTCAAAAGTGAGAAAACAACAAAGGTGGAAGCGCTATCAATTGGTGGTGGTATCTTCGTTGATTTCGGCCAGGGTCTCTTCATTTTGATTTCCGTTGTCTTGAGCATCTCCTTTGTGGTTTGGGCAAACTATGACTCTGCTATTACGCAAGGGTCAGGGACGTTCTTCGGGCTTCTCGTTTGGGCCGTCTTGGAACAGGGTGTGAAGGGATTGATGCGTCAGCGACCATTCTTCTGGCACTTGCCATGGCAACGTACCATTGTTGAAATCATTGGCTACCTCTTCTGGGGCTGGGCCATCTACTTGGTTGCGATTGGTTTTCCAATTTCTGGTGTATACTTCTAAATTTTTATTTTGGTCGGCAGAGATGCTGGCCTTTTTTATACTCTTTTTGGGCTTTTGTATAGCCATTATGAACCTTAGGAATAAGAGGCCTTTTAGGTCTCTTTTGTACTTCTAAAGGGGACTATGACTGGTTATAATATGGGCAAGACAGTAGGAGAAAGGAAATCGAAGCAAGCAACCATTTAGAAGGAGGAGAGAAAAATGGTTCTTGCACATCCCACAGCAATTGAGCATTTTGACCACAAGTGGATGGAAACTGCCCTCCGCCAGCAAGTTCAAGAAGAGCTGGCTAACCGGCTGAAGAAGTCCCGCTTGATGCACGGCTACTCGCAGGCACAAGTTGCGGCTAGCCTTCATTTGTCCCAATCGGCCATCTCGAAGTATGAGTCGGGTCAGGTACTACCAGACCTTTTGGTGATTCTGACCTTCTGCCATCTATATGGGAATGATTTGGCAGCATTCTTCGATTGTCCCTTCTTCCGAGATTACTTGGAAGGATTGCCACCGGCTGATGTTGGATAAAAGAAAAGCCGTACGCGAAGTAATTCACGTACGACTTTTTAATTGTATTGATTTACCGCTTAGTCAGCTGACAAAGCATCAATTGGGTTGAGCTTTGCGGCGCGACGTGCAGGAAGTAGTGCGGCAAGCAAAGAAATCAAAAGTGCAAGAATGAAGGCAGTGATAACGTTGCCAACAGAAATTTGAACGAAGGCGTAATCAGCGATATTCTTCAAACCAGCGTTAATTGCTGCCTCGGCGAGGTAGGCAATACCTGTTGCAACAGTGGCAGAAAGAATACCAGTGATAAGTGATTCTGAAACGAAGAGCCACTTAACGTCACGCTTTGATTCACCCAAGGCACGGAGAATACCGATTTCTTTGGTACGGGCAGCAACTGACATGAACATCGTCACGATGATCATCAAAGCTGAAACAACCAGTGAGATACCGGCGATGGTAGCAAGAATCGTTGTGACCAAGTTGACGTAAGTCTGGATGGTGTTGATGGTGCTTTGAATTGTTGATGTCTTGTAAAGACGAGTTTGACCGTCCTTGATCTTATCAATGGCCTTAGCAGTGCTTTCAACGTTGTCCAAGTCATCAACCTTCACAGAGATACCGCTAGGGTCAGTGCTTACACCAGCTGCTTGCATGGACTTTTGTAACGTCGTTGTGTTAACGGCGTTTACTTGATAGCCCTTGCTGTCGGTGTGACCAATACCAGAAACAGTGGCCGTGAAGGTAACCGTTACCGGTTGTTTCTGGCTGTTTTGGGTATCGTAGCTAACCGTAACTTGCTTACCAATGAGATCCTTGTAGTTGTTCTTGTTGAACTTTTCAGCAACAGCTGACTGGTCCAAAAGAATTTCACCTTCCTTGGTAGGGGCGTGACCAGCCTTAACTGAATCGTTTGAGTAAGTGGAAGTCCAGTTCATCATGGAGCGCATCTTTACGTTTTGGTTGTTGTATGAAACGTTGACGTTGCTTGCGCTGAGCGAAGGCTCCACCTTTGAGACGTGCTTTTGCTTCTTAATTTGCTCAAGCTGTGCACTGGTAAAGGCGGGTGTTTCCGTATCGGACATCATGGATGACATGGAATCATCGTCATCGTCTTCTTTGACGTAGCGACTAACCGACATAACTTGTGGGTTGGCAACCTTCGTGATTTGGCTAGACATGTAGCCAGACACACCGTTTCCAAGGCCAGAGAAGAGAATCACCGCGAATAGCCCAATTGAAGTTCCTAGAATAATCAAGGAGTTGTGGCCTAGGTTGTACTTGAAGTGCTTAGCAGCGTTCTTCAATGAAGCCATACGAGGCAATGGACGGGACTGAATCATTTCCTTATCAGTCTGCTTGAAGGCAGGCTTGATGCGTTCGTCCGATTCAATCTGACCATCGGCCAAGCGAACGATTCGGGTTCCAGCATCGGCAACGGCCTGTGAGTGGGTAACGGTAATAACCAGACGACCCTCAGCGGCAATCTCGTTCAACAGTTCCAAAACTTCCTTGGTGTTTTCAGAGTCCAAGGCTCCAGTTGGCTCATCGGCAATGATGACCTTAGGGTCAGAAGCTAGGGCACGTGCAATGGCCACACGTTGCTTCTGTCCACCTGAAAGCTGATTTGGGTACTTCTTCATCTGACCGTCAAGGCCGACCTTAGTCAGGAGTTCCTTGGCGCGGTTTTCTCGTTCCTTCTTTGACAAGGTAGTCATGTCCAAGGAAACGAGAACGTTGTCCATTACGGAAAGGTGGGAAATGAGGTTATAAGACTGGTAAATGTAGCCGATGGTTTCACGACGGTACTTATCGAGGGCCTTTTCCTTTTTGTGGTCGAGCTTTTGCCCGTTCACAAGAACCTGTCCGTCAAAGTTACGGTCCAAGCCACCAATGATGTTCATCAGCGTGGACTTACCACCACCGGATTCTCCTAGGATGGAAACAAAGTCCCCGAGGTCAAAGTTGAGGTCGATGCCCTTTAAGACAGGGAACTCTTGTGATCCCAAGAAGTAGGACTTATGAATGTCCTTTAATTCTAAAAATGACATGGTGCTTCCTTTCATTAACTTAAATATTCGTTGTGTATATTTAACCTTTTAATTCGTGAAAAGTCAAGTTATAATGATTTTATTAAACTCGCTGGGGTGCTTTGTATGAAAAGGGAAGAATTAAAGGAACAGAATCGTCGCCGTATTTTACAGGCGGCGACGGAGCTGATGATTCAACAAGGAATCGCTCATACAAGCATTAAAGAAGTGTCCGAAAAGTCTGGAATTTCTTTTGTGACCATGTATAAGTACTTTGATAGTAAAGAGGCGCTAACGGAAGAGGTTGTCTACGACTTTCAAAAGCAACACCTCGACCAGCTGTTGGAAGAAGTAACTAATAAAGATCTTTCCTTCAAAGAAATGATTCGAGTCTTTGAAAAGAATCAACAGGAGTTGGAAGAGCTGCTTGGACCGGAAGGCTTTGAAGAATTCCGGGTGTTTGGTCAGAAGTCGGAACGGATTTCTGTCTATTTCAAAGAGATGCAGCAACAGTTAGTGACGATGCTGATTATGGCGGGGCGGGTTTCCGGAGTTATTCATACAAAGGCCAGTAATCAATCAATCATGATGCTGGTTTCCTGGTTAATGGAGTACATTGAAAACCGACACGAAGAGTTGACGGAGAATCAGATGGCTGACTTGGAAACGCTCTTTATGTACGGTTTAGCAGGTAAAGACGAACATAAAAGAAAATAAAAAAATAAATGTTTGCTTTTTATTTAAATAATTGAAAAATAAACACTTGAACCATGGCTTTTTTTGCACTAAAATGAGAAAAACGATTTAGGCTTTGATTGAAGGGGAGAGGTTTACATGATTGATTTGGGTGCGATTCACGACTTTGCTCTAGCAACTTTGGGGGATGATACGTCAGGACATGATTTTTATCATGCCCAACGTGTTGCCGACTGGGCGGTGAAGTTCTTCGTTGAAGACCACGGCCAGGTGACGGCGGAGCAGGAAGCAATTATGCGTGCAGGTGGCCTACTGCACGATACGATTGATGATAAGGTTGTGGACGATGTGCCTGGCCAGATCAAGAAGGTGGAAAAGTTGCTGACAGATGCTGGCTTTTCCGCTGCAGAAAAAGATGATGTGATGGACACTATTCAGCATATGTCTTACTCGGCAAATTTGGTTCATCACTACGAGTTGTCTGAATTGGGTCAATATGTTCAAGATGCTGATCGAATTGAAACGCTCGGAGCCATTGCTATCGCTCGAACCTTTGCCTACGGTGGAGCAAAGGGTCATGTTCTGGCAGACCCAAAGGTTTTGCCTGTTAAGGACTTGAAGGATAAGGCCTCTTACCGTAACAACGATAACCCTTCAGTAAACCACTTCTATGAAAAAATCTTTAAGTTGCCAGCTCAGTTAAATACGCCGGCAGCACGAGTAGAAGGTGAAAAGCGTAAAGAATATATGAAGAACTTCTTGCGAACCTTAAATGAAGAAACTGGCCTATTAAATAATCCGGCTTTTGATTTGGATAAAGTTTAATTTGATAAGTTGAAGCAGTCGTAAGACTGCTTTTTTATTGCCTTAATTGACTTTGCTTTTATATATGATATTCTATTCATGTATTAAATATGATTTATTATTCATGCAATGTGAATGAGGGAATATATGAATATTTTAGTTTTAGCACTGACTTTTTTAGCGATTAACCTCGATTTC
Source organism: Fructobacillus sp. CRL 2054 (assembly GCF_028764065.1). GTDB lineage: Bacteria > Bacillota > Bacilli > Lactobacillales > Lactobacillaceae > Fructobacillus. The sequence goes on along the minus strand of NZ_JACOFN010000011.1, from coordinate 50,668 downwards.
TTTATTATGATGCTTTTCTTATTGAAGAAGTATCCTTTTCGGTCGGTGCTCTTTGGCTTTATGGCGGCAACGATGCTGCTCATGGTGCTCTGCTTTATCGCAGGTCAGTTGCTGGAGAGCTTTTTGCCAGAATGGTTGCTTGGTGTATTAGGTATCATCCCAATCTATGTGGGTCTGAAAGGTGAAGATGAAGGTGAGGGGGATGTGCAGGCAAAGTCGCCCTTCTGGATTGTCTTTGGAACTTACCTATCGGTTTGTACCGGCTGTAATCTTTCTATTTTCTTACCGGTTTTATTGGGAAAAAGCTGGACGACTTTTGCTGTCAGCTTAGTTGTTATTGCGATTCTGACAGTCCTTGCTGTCTCCTTAATTAACTGGGTTGATCAAAAGAAGGTAGTGACTGACGTCATCGACCGCTTTGGTGAACAGTTAATGCGAATCTGTTATATCCTAATTGGTCTGTACGTTTTCTATGACTCCGGCTTCATTGCGCATCTTTACGAACTCATGGTTGGCCACCTTTAGAAGGACATAATAAAAAGCAGTAGTCCGATTGATTTCGGACTACTGCTTTTTTGATTGGATGATTATTCTTCGCCGTCGAATACCCAGGCGTCGCCGTTCTTGGCGAGAAGCTCATCGGCTTCCTTAGGTCCCATGGTATCTGATTCGTAAGTGAAGAGTGGTGCCTTGTCAGCTGCATAAACATCTGAAAGGGCGTCGGTAAACTTCCAGGCAGTTGCCACACCGTGCCAGTCGGCAAAGTTTGAACCGTTACCGTCCATGGCATCGTGGAGCATACGCTCGTAAGGTGCTGGCGTTTCGGCCTTTTCTTCCGCCGTAGGTGCCCAACCAAGGTTGATAACCTGTGTTGAGAAGTTATCGGCAACCTTCTTTGAGTTCAATGACATCGTAATCTTTTCGTCAGGGGAAACGACGATAGTCAAAACAGTTTCTTGAGGTTCTTGTTGACCACCAAACTTGAAGGCACCAGCCTTGAAGACAACGTCGATACGAGTGGTCTTCTTGCTCATGCGCTTTCCTGAACGGATGTAGAAAGGAACACCTTCCCAACGTGGCGTGTTGAATTGCAATTCACCAGCGATGTAAGTGTTAGTCTTTGAGTCCTTAGGAACATCAGGTTCGTCCGTGTAGGCCACGTGGTCTGCGTTTGTCTTGCTTGCACCGTATTGGGCGCGAACGAAGTAGCGGTTTACTTCCTCTTCGTTATAAATCTTCAAGGCTGAGAAGGCGGCGTTCTTGGCGTTACGGATTTCAGCGGCTGAGAAGTCCTTTGGTTCTTCCATGGCCAACCAACCGATGATTTGCATCGTGTGGTTTTGAATCATGTCCAAGAGGGCACCAGCTGTATCGTAGTAACCGGCACGTTCTTCAACACCAAGTGTTTCGGCCAAGGTAACTTGAACGTTCTTGATGTAGTCCTTGTTCCAGGCAGTGTTCAACATTGGGTTTCCAAAACGGAGAGGGGCAATGTTCATCACCATTTCCTTACCAAGGAAGTGATCAATACGGTAAACTTGGTCTTCGTTGAAGGCGGCCGTTAATTCGTTTTGCAACTGTTCGGCTGTCTTGTATGAAGTTCCGAAAGGCTTTTCAATCATGATACGGTTGTATCCTGTATCAGCCAAAAGTCCTTCAGACTTCAAGAATTGAGCAATTGTTCCAAAGAAGCGTGGGGCAACGGCTAAGTAGAAGATACGGTTTCCGGCAACGTCGAACTTATCTGAAGCCTTTTCGATTTCTTCCTTCAAACCAACGTATCCAGCAGCATCTGTTACATCAGAAGCGATGTATGAGAAGTGTTCCAAGAAAGCTTCAACTTGTTCCTTGTCTTGACCTTCTGAAACAGATGTACGGACCATGTCTTGGTATTCGGCGTCCGTCAAATCCTGACGGGCAGTACCAACGATGGCGAAGTTCTTAGCTAAATAGCCCTTCTTGTACAAGTTAAATACAGATGGGTAAAGCAGGCGCTTGGCAAGGTCACCAGTAGCACCGAAGAACGTAACTAAGGTTTTTAATTCATCAACCATTAAGATTCCCCTTTATCTCTTTTTTCTCTATCTTCTACATTATAAACGATACGACCTGAAAAATCAGTGACTAATGCTTAAAAAGTCAGAAAAATGAAAACGGTTACTTTGTTGTTAGATAAGCCTTAACCAAAATTCTTTCATTCTTGATGGACTGTCCCTGGTAAAATGGAAAGCGAATGATTTCTTCTCGTCGGCCTTTCTAAAAAGGGGCTATGCTATACTAATTAAAAATGCTGAAGGGGGCTAAGATGGTCGATAATCAGGCTAAAAAATTGAATGAAAAATGGTTACTGCTAGCCAATTTAGCTGCTAACACTGGTCATGCCATGATTTGGCCGGTGACAACCCTTCACATGACACTCTCTTTGGGACAGACGCTAACAACATCGGGGATTGTGCTCTTGGTGGCGGCCTTGATGAACATGCTGGGATCCTTCATTGCCGGTCAACTCTTTGACCGTTGGAAACCCTATCCTGCATTACTGATTGCAACTGCCATCGCTTTCTTGTCGGTTGGGACTTTGTTCTTCTTTAACGGTTGGCCGGTCTTTGCAATATTGATTTGGTCGACCTCAATCGGTTTGGGTTCTGTGACGACTTTGCTAAACGCTTATGCAACGACGGTTACGGGAAAAAACACCCGTGTGATTTTCAACAACATGTACATCGTGTTGAACGTTGGCGTGGTTTTGGGAACCTTGGTTGTTGGTTATCTCTTTGACTACGGCTTCTCGTGGTTGATGTTGATTGCCGCTACTTTGTACCTAACATTGGGTGTGGTTGTGGCCATCTTCTTCAACGTGGACACTAGTCCCATTAGCGAAGAAGTTCCTTTGGAAGAGGAAGAAGAGAACAAAACGGTTCTAGCTGATGACGTACCGGTTGAACCTGCCAAGGTGATTCAAGGTGAACGCCCAAAGCTAAAAATCACACCTCTCTTGGTTTGGATTGCTGCCTTTCTTTTATTAATGTATCTTTCTTACATGCTTTGGGAAACGGTCATGGCAACCTACATGCACCGGATTGGTATTTCAACGGCCCACTACGCTAACCTCTGGGTCTTGAATGGCATTACCATTATCGTCTTCCAGAAGATGATTTCGAACTGGGCGAACAAGCGGAACTATGCGATTTCTGTTATTGCCGGTGGTTTAATTTTCGCCTCGTCTTTCTTCCTGATGCTTTTTGTTAGCGAATTCTGGCAAATTGTGTTGGTTTTCGAATTGCTGACGGTTGGTGAAATGCTGGCTTCCCCTCAGGTGCCGGCCTGGGTTGCCCAGGTGACACCACGGGACGTCTCCGGTCAGGCGCAGGGATTTGTTGGGATGATGATTTCCATGGGGCGTATGCTCGGACCTGTTTATGGTGGAATCATGCTTGATCACGGCTGGTTTGCCGGACTCTTCCTCTCGGTTTTCGTAGGGATGGTTTTGGTTAATATTGGGCTTTTCGCCATTGCGAGAAGCAAGAAGGCTTAAAAGTTTGCACGAAAGAGCTTTAGTCGATATACTGATTTGCCACTGTAAAACTGGCGAATAACTATTGGATAAAAAAATGACAAAAACATTGAATCGTACATTTTCGACCATCCTACTCTTAGGGGTGGTCTTCATTTTGGCCGGGGGAATCATCGGCCTTGGATTAGCACCAATCGCACCGCTTCTGGTGGCCATTGCCTGGACTATTCTACTTGTCCGTTTGGCGGGTGTGACTTTTAAAGACTCACAGGCAGCCCTGATTAAGGGAATTGAAGCGGGAATTGCGCCGCTCTTTCTCTTCCTATTAATTGGTGCCATGATTGCCCTCTGGATTGGAACGGGTGTTATCCCAACGATGATCTGGTCGGGATTTAAGTTGATTAACCCCCAGTGGTTCTTGCCAACGGCCTTGTTGACATCGGCCTTGGTTGGAACCATGATTGGTTCGGCCTTCACGACTATGTCCACGGTTGGTGTGGCCTTGATGGGGATTGGGATTACCATCGGCTTTAACCCTGCCTTGGTTGCTGGAATCATTATTTCCGGTGCTATCTTCGGGGATAAGACCTCGCCTTTGTCTGATTCAACGAACTTAGCGGCGGCGGTCGCCGAGGTTGACCTTTTTGCCCACTTGAAGAACTTGATGTGGACGACGATTCCAGCCTTGCTGACAACCTTAGTTCTGGCCATTGCCTTTGGATTCACTGGTGGACATGCCGGTGATTTGTCAGCTAAGACAGCGGTGATGACGGATTTGATTACACCAACTTGGTGGGCGATTGTGCCGATTGCCTTGATCTTTATCACGGCGACTAAGAAGATTCCGGCCATTCCATCTTTGTTGATTAACGTGGTCGTTTGCTCGGCATACTACCTCTTCTCCGGTCATTCATTGACGGCTTGGTCGAATTTGGTAGTGAATGGTTACCATTCTTCATCCCACAACGCGACTTTGGTAGCTTTGTTAAACCGTGGGGGGATGGTTGCCATGATGGACACCATCATGTTGATTATGTTGGCACTTGGTTTGGGTGGCCTACTATCAAACTTGGGTATCCTTCGTGCCGTGATGAATCCTTTGGTTTCAAAGTTGAAGTCACAGCGTTCGCTGGTCTTCTCGACTTTGCTAACGGGAATTGCCACCAACTTCTTGGTTGGGGAACAGTACCTTTCAACCATGTTGCCAGGACAGCTCTTTAAGGAAGACTACAAGCGCTTCGGGTTGTCTCCGCTTGCTTTGTCACGGGCTATGGAAGATTCCGGGGCCATTGCCAACTACTTGGTTCCTTGGGGCGTGGCCGGTGCCTTTGCTAGCCAGACTTTGCACGTTTCTGTGTTGGCCTTTGTGCCATACACATTCTTGGCCTTGCTTTCACCAGTCTTCTCTTTGCTGTCAGCATTGACCGGAATTGGTTTGCGCCAGGCGTCAGAAGACGTGGAAGAAAAATAAATATTTTCTATAAAAGTCGACGAAAATCGCCGACTTTTTTCGTATCACGGGGCACAAGGGAAAGAAGTAAACGGTGGATATCTTAAGCCCTTGCTAAATCGTTAGAAATTTAGTATATTTAATAGACGTGAGTGCAGACTTGCACGCACTCCTTGCAACCAGCCGGTTGCCAGAGACCAAAAGGAGGAAAAATCGATGACTACAGCATACGAATTAACATACATTATTCGCCCTGATATGGAAGCTGATGCCAAGAAGGCTCTTGTAGAGCGTTTTGACGGTATCTTGACTGACAACGGTGCGAACGTTACTAAGTCAGCTGACTGGGCCGCTAACCGCCGTTTCGCTTACGAAATCGCTGGTTACCGCGAAGGTACTTACCACGTTATCGAATTCACTGCTTCATCAAACGAAGCAGCTAACGAATTCGATCGTTTGGCTAAGATCTCAGCAGACATCTTGCGTACTATGATCGTTAAAGTAGACGAAAAGTAAAACGAAATTCCACCGGGAGGGACCTAAAATATGATCAATCGAGTTGTTTTAATTGGACGGTTAACCCGTGACGTGGAATTGCGCTATACCCAGTCTGGGGTGGCGGTTGGTTCTTTCACGCTTGCCGTGAACCGGAACTTTACCAACGCCAATGGCGACCGCGAAGCTGACTTCATTAACGCCGTGATCTGGCGGAAGGCAGCCGAAAACTTTGCAAACTTTACTGGTAAGGGAGCATTGGTGGCCGTCGAAGGTCGTTTGCAAACTCGTAACTACGAAAACAACGCCGGCCAACGTGTTTACGTGACCGAAGTATCAGTTGATAACTTCTCATTGTTGGAGTCAAAGGCTGATTCAGAACGTCGCCGTGCACAAAACGGTTCATCTGACCAAGGTCAGAACGGTGGTTTTGGTGGTAACAACAGCTTTGGAAGCAACGCTTCTTCTGCTGACCCATTTGCAAGCAACAGTCAAAATAATAATCAAGCTGGCAGTCAAAATGCTAACCCATTTGCAGCCAACTCTAATTCGGAAATCGACATCTCAGATGACGATTTGCCATTCTAAAAATTCTTTTAGGAAAGGAGCTTTCTCATGTCAGAACAAAACGCACGTCCACAACGTCGTCGCCCACAAGGTGGACCACGTCGTCGCCGTAAGGTAGACTTCATTGCAGCCAACCATATCGAATATGTTGACTACAAGAACACTGAATTGTTGGAACGTTTCATCTCAGAACGCGGTAAGATCTTGCCACGTCGTGTGACTGGAACTTCAGCAAAGAACCAACGTAAGGTTACAGCCGCAATCAAGCGCGCTCGTATCATGGCGTTGTTGCCATTCGTCACTGAAGACTAATGGTTATCAAAAGCAAGACTTCGGTCTTGCTTTTTTTGTGCTTAAATATATTTTCAACTTTTGAATTGAAAAAGAGCTAAATATTAAGAATTCACTAAATATGGTAAAATGGACCTAAGTATAAAGGACTGTTGAGGGAAAAATGAAAACCTTTTTAAACATTGGGGCGCTTGCCCGCTATCAACAAAATAAGACTTTTGTCATGTCGGTCGGAATGGCTGCTTTGATTACCATTCTATCGATGGTTTTAGCAATTTTAGTGAACTGGATTTTTGCACTTGTCTGGTTGCTAATCTTGGTCCTGATGGCCGGGGTTCTCGTACGCCAGTTGATTTTAGCTAGTCAGGATTCCGAATCCTACATGGAGGAGTTAACCCACCGTGTCAAAGTCGGTCAGCAGGAAGCCGTTTTGGAAATGCCAATTGGTGTTATCCTGCTGGACGAAGACCGCGTTGTTTGGGTAAACCCATACTTGCAGGAGTTACTTGGTAACCAAGACCTGATTGGCTCTGTCCTTGATGACTCTGAACCCGACATTGCAATGGCAATGAAGGAAGATGGTCATACTAGTATTCAGTGGCTAGACCATTCCTTTGAATTGATTTACCAAAAGGGTGTTGGGGCCTTGTATCTATTGGATATTACCGATAATGTGGCTTTGGAAATGAATTTGGCTGACCACCGTCTTGTAACGGGGATCATTTCTGTTGATAACTACGAAGAAGTGACCGAAGGAATGCCAGATTCTGAAACGTCTAAGCTGCGTACAGAAGTTACCGGGCAGTTAACGGACTGGGCTAGAAAGTATGAACTTTACGTTCGTCGCTTGAGTCCAGTGTCATACTTGTTAATGGGTTACCAACAGGATTTGCAAAAGGCAGAAGATGATAAGTTCACGGTTGTAAAGTCCATTCGTGAAGCAACCGCTCAGCAGAACTCACCTTTGACCCTTTCGATGGGAATTGCCTATGGTGAAAAAGAGATTAACTCCCTTGTTCAACTCGCACAAACCAACTTGGATCTTGCCCTCGGACGTGGTGGTGACCAGGTTGTTGTGAAGGCAGAAGACGCTCCCGCCCGTTTCTACGGTGGAACAACGAACCCAATGGAAAAGCGGACCCGTGTTCGTGCCCGTGTGATTTCACAAACGATTGCGGAATTGATGGACCAGGCTGACCAAATTTTCGTGGTTGGTCACAAGAATCCAGATATGGATGCGGTTGGTTCCGCCATGGGACTTTGGCGCTTTAGTCAAACCCGTGACAGGAAGGCCTTCGTGGTCATTGATGAAGAACATATCTTCTCAGACATTCAGGCCTTGCTTCGGGCGGTTCGTAACACGGACCCTGAAGACCCAACACCTGGTGTTAACTTAGGAGCTTCTATTATTTCTGAAAAGGATGCCCTTAGTCGTGCCACCGACCAATCCTTGTTGATCTTAGTCGATCACGCCAAGGAAGTTTTGACTGGTGCGCCTGAATTGTTGCACAAGTTGTCAACCCGCTTGGTGGTTGTTGATCACCACCGAATGGGTGAAGATGCCTTGTCTGATAAGCCTTTGTTGGCATACATTGAGCCATACGCCTCATCAACCTCTGAACTGGTCACTGAGCTATTGCAGTACCAGAACCAAAAGGGTGCGCCAATCACTCGTATCGAGGCAACCGCTATGCTTGGTGGTATTCAGGTTGATACGAAGAACTTCGTTCTTCGTACCGGATCACGTACCTTTGATGCCGCTTCTTACCTGCGTGCTAACGGTGCCGACAACGAGTTGATTCAATCCTTCTTGAAGGAAAAGTTCGGCGACTTCAAGGCTCGTTCAGAATTGATTGCCCAGGCTGAAGTGCAGGATGGCGCAGCCATTTCTGTTGGTGATAACGATACGGTTTATGGTGGTGTTATTACTGCCCAGGCAGCCGATGAATTACTCCAAATCGAAGGGGTGAAGGCATCCTTTGTTTTGACAAAGCGCCAGGATGGTAAGGTCGGTATTTCGGCCCGTTCCAACGGCGACTTTAACGTTCAAACCGTGATGGAAGATCTCGGCGGTGGTGGTCACTTGTCAAATGCGGCAACGCAGATGGCGGATATCACGACCAATGATGCTTATGAAAAATTAGTTCAGGCAATTCACGGCCAAGAGGCTGAAGAAAAGTCAATTTAAGTTATAATAGAAACAAGCAAACGGGACCTCGTCCCCAAAAGGAGGCAGAAATGAAAGTTGTATTTTTGGAAGATGTAAAGGGTCGCGGTAAGAAGGGTGAAGTCAAGGATGTTCCTGATGGCTACGCCAACAACTTCTTGATCAAGAACAAGAAGGCTGAGGCAGCAACTGGTAAGAACTTGGGTGCTGTGAAGGGCCGCCAAAAGGCCGAAGAAAAGCAAGCTGCCGCTGAATTGGCTGCTGCCAAGGAATTGAAGGCTAAGTTGGAAGACGAAAAGACAGTCGTTACGATTCCTGGTAAGGCCGGAACTGACGGCCGTCTCTTTGGTGCCGTTTCATCAAAGCAAATCGTTGCGGCTTTGGAAAAACAATACCAAGTGAAGTTGGACAAGCGTAAGCTTTTGTTGGAACAACCAATCCACTCAATGGGCTTTGCCACTGTTCCGGTTAAGCTCCACAAGCAAGTTCAAGCTGACCTTCGCGTACACGTACAAGAGGGGTAATGATGGCCGACGTTTCATTAATGGCCAATGAATACCGGCAGGCGCCCCAAGACATCGAAGCTGAAAAAGCCGTCTTTGGGGCGATTTTCTTTGATGTGAAATCAGACGCTGCCATGGTGACGGCCCAAGCAATTTTGGAGCCGAAAGACTTTTATCGGACGGCTCACCAAGAAATATTCAAAGCCATGCAGTCCTTGGTTGATGATGATCGGCCAATCGACGTTTTGACTTTACAAGACAAGTTAAACGCTAACCAGCAGTTGGAAAACGTTGGTGGGATTGCCTATTTGGCTGAACTAGCTGAATCAACGGCTTCTGCTGCGAACTTGAAGCACTACGCGAATATCGTTCACGAGAAAGCCGTGCTTCGTCGCTTGATTGAAACGCTGACGAAGAATATGTCCTTGGCCTATGATGGCGGAACGGATTCGACTAAGTTACTAGAAGAAGTTTCCCACGAGGTTGACCAGTTAGCACAGGACCGTGGAAACGACGAACTGCGCCGGATTCAAGACGTCATCGTTGAATTCCAGGAAAACTTGGACGCGGCTGTGGATAACGACTCCGATATCGTCGGCTTAGCCACAGGCTATCCTGAGTTAGACAAGTTGACCCACGGCTTCCGTGAAGACCAGATGATTGTTATCGGTGCCCGTCCTGCCGTTGGTAAGACGGCCTTCGTATTGAACATTGCCAAGAACGTCGCTAAGACTGAGGCAGTTCCCGTTGTCATCTTTTCTTTGGAAATGGGTGCCGTTGATTTGGTTACCCGTCTGGTGGCTTCAGAAGGTTCCATCGATTCCAACCACATTACCACTGGTCAGATGGAAAAAGACGATTGGGCCTCACTGACGATGGCCATTCAATCGCTTTCCAACATGAAGATTTACATGGACGATACGCCGGGTATCCGAATGACGCAGATTGCTTCAAAGCTCCGTCAGCTGGAAAAGGACCTCTTGGCTAATATGTCTGAGGAAGAGCGTGATGAAAATCCACATCCTCTCGGCATGGTCATGATCGATTACCTTGGTTTGATTGAATCATCGAACACGGAAAGTCGTCAGCAGGCGGTTTCTGAAATTTCTCGTTCCATTAAGAAACTGTCCAAGGAATTACGGACGCCGATTATTGCCTTGGCCCAGCTTTCCCGTGGGGTTGAGCAGCGTACGGATAAGCGGCCGGTGCTTTCCGATTTGCGTGAATCTGGATCAATCGAACAGGATGCCGACATCGTTGCCTTCCTTTATCGTGATGATTACTATCGCGATGAAGGGGATGAAGACGGTGGCGGTGCTCCTGAAGAAGAACAGGATTCCGTTCCAATCGAAGTTATTTTGGAAAAGAACCGTGCCGGCGCGCGTGGTACGGCCACGCTCATGTTCAACAAACCAACCTTTAAGTTTGCTGATCGAGCACCGGAGTACCGTGCGGGTGGTCCTGAAAACGGGCCAATCCCACCGGCTCCTTCGAATATGAATAATTCATGGTAAAGAAAAAGCCCTTTGAACGGTAAGTTCAAAGGACTTTTTATATCATTTATGATTCCGTTAGGTCTTCAAAAGAGGCATTGAGCATCTTGGATAGTTCTTGTGGGTTTAACTTATCCGATCGACCTAGTTCGCCGGCTGATACGAGAATGAAGTCGGCGTCCTTAGCGTGCTGGTCAATATAGATTGGGAAGTGCTTGTTCTGCCAAATTCCAACGGGGTTGTTGGCGCCATGCACATAGCCAGTTGTTTTTTCCAATTCTTTGACCGGAAGCATGTGGGCTTTTTTATTGCCAGAAACGGCCGCGAACTTTTTCATATCAAGTCGTTCTGTTAAAGGAACAACCGCTACAATGGGTCCGGTTTTGTCACCCTTAGCTGCCAATGTCTTGTAGATATCAGATTCTTGAATACCAAGCGCTGAAAACTTTTCAGCTTTTTCTTCTGGAGTTAGATCGAGCGCGTTTAAGTGTAGGGGCTCGTAAGTGACTCCGTGTTTTTCAAGAACTAATTCAGGTAGTGTTTTTTTGTCTTTTTTCTTTTTTGCCATAATTTTATTTTAGCATAGGGGTCAAGCTGCGACGGCGGACCAACCAGAAAAGTGGGCCGACCCAATTTATGATAGAATACCGGTATGACAGAAGCTAAATACGTAACGGTGCAAGCCGATATTAAATCAAAAATTTATCAGGGTGGCTACCCAGATTTGAAGTTGCCGGACGAACGTTCGATGGCAGAAAACTATGGCGTTTCCCGTTCTTCAATTAAGCGCGCTTTGAACGTGCTGGTTCAGCAGGGGATTATATTCAAGAAACGTGGATCTGGAACCTTTGTGAATCCACTCTATTTAAAAAACCAAGCAATTTTCCAACATGAAGGTTCGAACTTGGGTGTTTCCGACTCCTTTCGAATTGACGGACAGGCGCCGGCAATCGAGCTACTCGACTTTCGTGTGATTCAAGCCACTCCCGAACAGCAGTCAGCCTTGTTCTTAAACGACGGGGACTTTGTCTACGAAATTAAGCGTTTACGTAAATTAAATGGTGTCCCCTTCATGATTGAGTACGGTTACGTGCCAATCGCCCTTTTACCTGGGTTGAAGAAGGGGGATGTCACTCAGTCAATTTATGGTTATGTTGAAAAGGAGAAGCATAAGAAAGTCACGCGGTCATTCATGACGATTATGGCGGCACCTTCCAATGAAGAGGAACAGACTTTGCTAAAGTTAAAGCCAACGGAACCAGTTGGAATCATGGAAGGAATCTTCTTCATGGACGATGGTACGCCGCTGGAATATTCCAACATGCGTCTGCATTATGAATACCTCCGCTATAACGCCTTTGTATCGTTGGGTTCGGAATAAACAAAAAGAACAGTAATTTTCTTCATATAGAAAAATTACTGTTCTTTTTACAATTGGAACGTACCAATTATAAAAACAGGTGCAACCAAAATTAAGAAAGTTTTTGTTGAAAGCGCTTTTATCTTGAAACCCATTTAATGTGCAGATATAATAATACTTGTAAATATTTAACCGAAGGATTGCATAAGCAGCCTTCGTGGAAAGAAAAAGGAGTACTATTTACATGGTTGATTACAACTCAAAAGAGTACTTGGAACTCGTTGACAAGTGGTGGCGTGCTACCAATTATTTGTCAGCTGGGATGATTTTTTTGAAGTCAAACCCATTGTTCTCAGTAACTAAGACGCCAATTCAAGCTGAAGACGTGAAGGTTAAGCCTATCGGGCACTGGGGAACTATCTCTGGTCAAACTTTCTTGTACGCTCACGCAAACCGTCTGATCAACAAGTATAACTTGAACATGTTCTACATCGGTGGACCAGGACACGGTGGCCAGGTAATGGTTACTAACGCCTACCTTGATGGTGAATATACTGAAGATTACCCAGAAGTTACACAAGACTTGAAGGGTATGTCAACGTTGTTCAAGCGCTTCTCATTCCCAGGTGGAATTGGTTCTCACATGACGGCCCAAACACCAGGTTCTTTGCATGAAGGTGGAGAATTGGGATACTCATTGTCTCACGCCTTCGGTGCTGTTTTGGATAACCCAGACCAAATTGCTTTCGCAGTTGTTGGTGATGGTGAAGCCGAAACTGGTCCATCAATGACATCATGGCACTCAATCAAGTTCTTGAACGCCAAGAACGACGGTGCTGTTTTGCCAATCTTGGATTTGAACGGATTTAAGATTTCTAACCCAACTATCTTCTCACGTATGTCAGATGAAGAAATCACAAACTTCTTCAAGGGTCTTGGATACTCAGCTCGTTTCATCGAAAACGATGACATCCATGACTACATGACTTACCACGAAAAGGCAGCGTCAATCTTTGACCAAGCCATCGAAGATATCCAAGCTATCCAAAAGGATGCTCGTGAAAACGGTAAGTACGAAGACGGAACTATCCCTGCATGGCCTGTAATTATTGCTCGCCTTCCTAAGGGATGGGGTGGTCCACGTAAGGACCAAAAGGGAATGCCAATCGAAGATTCATTCCGTGCCCACCAAGTTCCATTGCCTCTTGGTCAAAACAACCTTGAGACTTTGCCACAATTCGAAGAATGGATGAACTCATACAAGCCTGAAGAATTGTTCAACGCTGATGGTTCATTGAAGGATGAATTGAAGGCTATCGCTCCTAAGGGCGACAAGCGTATGTCAGCTAACCCAATCACTAACGGTGGTCGTAAGCGCGGTGAAGATCTTAAGGATCTTGACTTGCCAGACTGGCACGAATACACGAACGACATTACTGCCGACAACCGTGGAACTTTGTTGCCAGATGGAAACCACAACATGGACATGTTCACTTTGTCAACTTACCTTGAAAAGGTAATGCAAATGAACCCTAAGTCATTCCGTTTCTTCGGACCTGACGAAACAATGTCAAACCGTTTGTGGTCACTCTTCGACACGACTAACCGTCAGTGGATGGAAGAAGTGAAGGAACCAAACGACCAATTCGAAGCCCCAGAAGGCCGTATCTTGGATGCTCAATTGTCAGAACACCAAGCTGAAGGTTGGTTGGAAGGTTACACATTGACTGGTCGTGTTGGAATCTTCGCATCATACGAATCATTCCTCCGCGTTGTCGACTCAATGATCACACAACACTTCAAGTGGTTGCGTCACGCTTCAGAACAAGCATGGCGTAATGACTACCCATCATTGAACTTGATTTCAACTTCAACTGCTTTCCAGCAGGACCACAACGGTTACACTCACCAGGATCCTGGTATGTTGACTCACTTGGCCGAAAAGAAGTCAAACTTCATCCGCCAGTACTTGCCAGCTGATGGTAACGCTACTTTGGCTGTGATGGACCGTGCGTTCTCAGAACACTCAAAGGTTAACCACATGGTTATCTCAAAGCAACCACGTCAGCAATGGTTCTCAGCTGCTGAAGCTGAAGTTCTTGCTAACGAAGGTTTGGCTGTTATCGATTGGGCTTCTACTGCACCTTCTGCAAAGGTTGACATTACCTTCGCATCTGCAGGTACTGAACCTACTATCGAAACGTTGGCTGCCCTTTGGTTGGTTAACCAAGAATTCCCTGACGTAAAGTTCCGTTACGTTAACGTTGTTGAATTGCTTCGTTTGCAAAAGAAGTCAGAATCAGCCGGTAACGACGAACGTGAATTGTCAGCTGACGAATTCAACAAGTTCTTCCAAGCTGATACACCTGTTATCTTCGGATTCCACGGTTACGAAAACTTGGTTGAATCATTCTTCTTCGAGCGTAAGTTCCGTGGCGACGTTTACGTACACGGTTACCGTGAAGATGGTGATATCACTACTACTTACGACATGCGTGTTTACTCACACCTTGACCGCTTCCACCAAGCTAAGGAAGCCGTTGAAGTCCTTTCAGGACGTGGCGTAATTGACCAAGCTGCTGCCGATACATTCATTTCAAAGATGGATGACATCTTGGCAAAGCACATGAAGGTTACTCGTGAAGAAGGTCGAGACATCGAAGAATTCACGAAGTGGCAATGGTCAGCTTTGAAGTAAGCTAATCACATTTCATAAAAAGGGAACGGAGCATTTGCTTCGTTCTTTTTTTTGTACATATTCGAAAGAATGCGACAGTGTTTTTCTTCTCAGAAAAGGGCTGAAATCTGCTATAATAGGGCCTATTAAAGAAAGGGACTCCGTCATGCAAAACATTAAACTCATCTCGATTGATATCGACGGCACACTCTTAAACGATAGTCGTGAAATCACACCAGCTGTTAAAGCAGCTGTAACAGAAGCAAGTGAAAAGGGTATCTACGTTGTCATTACAACTGGTCGTCCTGCAACTGGTGTTAAACAAGTTCTGCAGGACTTAGGACTTGTTTCAGACCGTCAATATGTCATTACTCATAATGGTGGAATGGCACAAACTACTGACCATTCAAAGAAGGTTTACCACGAGTCATTACCTTGGGATTTGTTTGAAGAGGCTGAGACTTTTGCGCAAGAGCAAGGGGCCTACTTACAGATTGAATCTGATGAGTACGCCTATACGTTGGACCGTGAACAGAATGTTTTTGTCGCACAGGAAAACTATGTGGTTCAGTTACCATTAAAGGTAGTTGACTCGATTGCTGACATGAAGAAGGTACCTTTTGTTAAGGCTATGCTCATTGGCGACAAGGACTTCATGGATCAAGTGCAAGCGCGTGTTCCAAAGGACCTCGATGAAGCGGCGAACGTTGTACGTTCAACCCCAAATAACTTGGAATTCATGAACCGCGATGCTTCCAAGGGAGCGGCCATGATGGCCTTAGCTGAACGATTAGGTATTCAACCTGAAGAAACGATGGCGATTGGCGACCAAGAAAACGATGTCACGATGATTCGTCAGGCTGGCATTGGTGTTGCCATGGGGAATGCCGTTCCAATGATTAAAGAAGCAGCTGATGTTGAAACAACTGATAATAACCATGATGGCGTTGCAAATGCGATTTTGAAATATGCGCTTCGCCAGGGCTAATTAATTAAAAAGATTAAAGGAGATGCACTAAAAATCGTCTCCTTTTTTTATCCAGTTTTAATGGATTTATTGGTATAATAAAAGGGAAATATCGCAAATGATGCCTGGAGTAATCTATGTCACAGTCTAATATTAAGCTCTTTTCACTTTCATCAAACCATCCGCTAGCTGAAAAAATCGCTGCGGAGGTTGGTGTGCCACTTTCTGATATCTCAGTAAAGCGTTTTGCCGATGGTGAAGTACAGATTAACATTGAAGAATCTGTTCGTGGTGCGAACGTTTTCGTTATCCAATCAACTTCACAACCGGTTAACGACAACTTGATGGAATTACTCATCATGATTGATGCGTTGAAGCGCGCTTCAGCAGAGCAAATTAACGTTGTCTTGCCATACTATGGCTATGCTCGACAGGACCGTAAGGCTCGTTCTCGTGAACCAATTACGGCCAAGCTTGTTGCTAACATGATTGAACGTGCTGGTGCAACTCGTGTTATGGCACTTGATTTGCACGCTGCCCAAATCCAAGGATTCTTCGACTTGCCAATGGACCACTTGCAAGGTGCGCCATTGCTTGCCGATTACTTGATTGAGACGGGTATCGCAGATAAGGAAAACGCCGTTGTTGTTTCACCGGATCACGGTGGTATGACCCGTGCCCGTAACTTGAACAACATGTTGGGCTTGGATGCACCGGTTGCCGTAATCGATAAGCGTCGTCCAAAGCCAAACGTTGCCGAAGTTGGTTCCATCGTTGGTGATGTTGCTGGTAAGACTGCTATCATGATTGATGACATGATTGATACGGCCGGCACTATCACTCAAGGTGCTCAACTTGTCATGGAACATGGTGCTAAGGAAGTTTATGTTGTTGCTTCACACGCCGTCTTCTCAGGACCAGCCTTGGAGCGTTTGCAAAATTCGGTCTTCACAAAAGTTATTGTGACGGATTCAATTAACCTTCCTGATTCCAAGAAGTTTGATAAGTTGGAAATTGTTTCTGTTGGTGAATTGATTGGCGAAGCTATTCGCCGTGTATCAATGAACGAAGCAATTTCACCATTGTTTAAGCACCGTTTCCGTCGTCGTAACCAGTAATCTGGGCTGCGAAAACAGAATAGGTCTTAAGTGACTTTTCAATAAATATTTAGCGTAATCAAACACTAGTTAAGACCTTTAAAAATGTCAAACTAGTGTTTTTTATGTCTAGATTTTATCAATATGCTCAATATACGACATAAATATGTTAGAATGAGAGCAATATAACTACTTTTTAAATGGAGAAGGGTCTATGTACAAAATCTTAGTCGTCGATGACGAAAAACCAATTTCAGATATCATTAAATTTAACTTGGTCAAAGAGGGTTATGAAGTTGTGACAGCCAGTGATGGCCAAGAAGCCTTGGATTTGTACCACACTGAGAACCCTGACTTGGTTTTGTTGGATCAAATGCTTCCAGAAATCGAAGGAATCGAAGTTCTCCGTCAAATCCGCGCTAAGGACAAGACACCGGTTATCATGGTAACTGCCAAGGACTCAGAAATCGATAAGGTTATCGGACTTGAAATGGGTGCGGATGATTATATCACAAAGCCATTCTCAAACCGTGAATTGGTGGCCCGTGTGAAGGCCAACCTACGTAACCGTCATACACCAGGTCAAACAAACGACTCAACAATCAACCAAGATGACATCCAGCTAGGAAACTTAGTTATTCATACTAAGACTTACATGGTCACGAAGGATGGTGTGGATGTTGAATTGACGCACCGTGAATTTGAATTGCTCGCCTACATGGCACAACACATTGGTCAAGTAATGAACCGTGAAAACTTGCTTCGTCAAGTTTGGGGTTACGATTACTTCGGTGATGTCCGTGCCGTCGATGTAACGGTTCGCCGTTTGCGTGAGAAGATTGAAGATGTGCCATCTCACCCCGTTTGGTTGGGAACACGTCGTGGTGTTGGATACTTCCTATCATCAGGTAAGCAAGGACAATAAATACAATTGAGGAGGGCAAGGCCTAGCCGGTTTGCGAATATGAAATTTTTTGCTAAGTCATTACAATCGATTCGCTTTAGACTGTCGCTGGTCTTTGTTCTTTTTTTTGTGATTCTTTTTGAATCCGTTGGTGTTTTCTTTGTCCAGCAAATTGAGTCTAACGATTTAATTTCTTCCCGTGACCGGTTGACCATGCCATCTTACATGCAAAACGAGGTAGTCGCCGGGCTCACTTCGCCTTCTGAAAAATGGGCGCAGGATGAATTAACGTCAGCGGTTAAGACTTTTGACGATAAGATGGTTGATAACGTCGTCGTCTACAACAAGGATGGTCAAGTTGTTACCGACCAAAATAGCCTTGTTAACGGCGATAAAAAGACGAAGCGCTTGGATACTAATACCAAGTTAGCGCTGAGTCAAAGTCCAGCCTACCGTAAGGCGCGGACAAATGATGGACCTAAGGGGCAAGAGGTCATTGTCACCACTCCACTGAAAAAAGATGGACAGGTTGTGGGGGCGGTGGTTACTTATGGTAACCTTCGTGAAGTCTATGCCAATGCCCGCCGTGTGATGTGGCTCTTTGTCATTTCAGGAGCGATGACAGTTCTGGCGGCCGTCTACCTCGCCTTTATCCTTTCGCGAACTGTCACGAAACCAATTGAGCAGATATCCAAGCAGACGGCGCGTATCACTGCTGGTGATTATGCCATGGTGAATAAGATTGCCGGTTCCAGCGAAATTGCCTCCTTGGCCCGCTCGGTCAACGTCATGTCACAGAAGATTGCTTCTTCGACTGAGATGATTTCAAATGAGAAGAACCGTCTCTATTCTGTTCTGCACCACATGACCGATGGGGTCTTACTAACGGATGCGCGTGGTCGTTTGACGATTATTAACCAGGCGGCCTCGAACTATCTTAAGGTGAATGAATACGATGCCTTAGGACAGCCTGTCTTTGATATTTTGGATATGCCAGAATATCAGAATATTCGCGATTTAATTAAGACGAAAAAACCCTTTACCATGGACCTGGGCGACCGGGTCATCGAAGTGCGTATCTCAATGATTAAGGATCCTTCGGGGATGATTAATGCCTTAATCTTGATTCTGCACGATGTGACCATTCAAATTAAGACCGAAGATGAACGAAAAGCTTTCGTTTCAAACGTTTCCCACGAACTTCGAACACCATTAACAACGGTTACTTCCTATATTGAAGCCTTGATTGATGGTGCTAAGGATAATCCTGAAACGTTGGACCACTTCCTCTCTGTTATCCAGAAGGAAACGGACCGTATGTCTCGAATGGTCGCTGATTTGCTAGAACTTTCTAGAATTGACCAGGGTACGATGACGGTAAAAACGGAATTGGTTAATTTAAATGCCTTGCTGAATTTTGTTATTAATCGTTTCGATATGATTATCAAGACGAATAATACCAATAAGACTAGTCGACCACTAAACATCGTTCGTCATATTCCGACGGAAGAGTTTTGGGTTGATGTTGACCACGATAAAATTATTCAGGTTTTGGATAATTTGTTGAACAATGCCATTAAGTATTCACCCGATGGTGGAACGATTACCGTTCGTCTTGAAAAAGTCGGCGAGCGTGTTCAAGTGGCCATCTCCGACCAAGGTTTGGCAATTCCTAAGAAGGATCAACAACAGGTCTTTAACCGTTTCTTCCGTGTTGATAAGTCCCGTTCACGCGCAATGGGTGGAACCGGACTTGGATTGGCAATTTCCAAGGAGGTAATTGAGACATTTGGTGGTAAAATTTGGGTAGAATCAAGAGAAGGAATCGGCTCAACCTTTAAGCTAGAATTAGCCTATGTTGATGACGATTTGCTATCTTCTGAAAAACAGTGGGATGATGATTAAGCTCATTCTTAATCTATAGTTAATCGACACTGGATAAACTTGAATCAGCAAAATTTGGAGTAGATTATGGAAAGTAAGCTCACAAAGTTAATATTGGCTGGTGCTTTTGCCGGTCTTATTGGCGGGTCTGCCGTTTTAGCCGGTCAAGAGATTTATCAAAATTACCAAGTGACCCACTCGAAGGTGTTAACGGAAGCAAATACTACGAAGAGCATGGATTCTTCTGACAACGCTTCGACGGCTTATACCAAAGTCGCAAACGCCGTGGTGTCAGTGGTGAACTTTAAGCAGTCTGGCTCCTCTTATACAGAGTCTTCTGAAGGGTCCGGGGTCGTTTACAAGAAGACCGATGGATCGGCCTTTATTGTCACGAACAACCACGTGATTGATGGGGCTGCCAAAATTCAGATTATTACCAACAACAGTAAGACCATTGTGGCCGACCTAGTTGGGAAAGATTCCTTAACTGATTTGGCCGTTTTGAAGGTTGCTGATTCAGATGACTTGTCCGCGGCTTCCTTTGGAGATTCTGAAAAGATTGCCGTTGGTCAAAAGGTTTTGGCCATCGGGTCGCCACTTGGTTCAGAATACGCTTCTTCCGTAACGGAGGGGATTATTTCGGCCAAGAAACGTTTAGTTAATACCGATGATTCTTCAAGTACGAACTACGGTGGTTCAACCGTTATTCAAACGGATGCGGCTATCAACCCTGGTAACTCTGGGGGACCATTGATTAACTTAGCCGGTCAGATTATTGGAATTAATTCAATGAAGTTGTCATCTTCATCATCAGGAACGGCTGTAGAAGGAATTGGCTTTGCCATTCCTTCTGACCAGGTGGTGAACATCGTTAATAAGTTGGTTAAGTACGGTAAGGTTACTCGACCAGCAATTGGTATCTCAATGATTAACCTTTCTCAGGTGCCAGCAGACGAACAGAAGTCCAAGTTGAAGTTGCCAACTGATATCTCTGGTGGTGTCGTGGTATACAAGGTAAACGACAGTTCACCTGCTTCAAAGGCTGGCTTGAAGAAGTATGATTTGATAACGGCTATTGATGGTAAGGCTGTCTCCACACAAGCTGATTTGCGTGAGCAACTCTATACGCATAAGGTGGGCGATAAGATTAAGCTAACCTACTACCGTGGAACAGCTAAGAAGACTGTAACGGTTAAGTTGAATCAGACTTTGAAATCGTAAAGTAACGGTAACAATTCTTTGAAATAGCTCAGGCAAAGGCCTGAGCTATTTTTGTTTGCCGTTGATAGGATATTTGTAAAAGTCAAGACTACTGGTGTTTGAATAACTTTGCTATACTAAAAAAAGAGAATGTTTAGGAGAACAAATCATGATTGTATTGGCCGGAACGATTGGGGCGGGGAAGACCTCGTTAACCGAAATTTTATCTGAACACTTAGGGGCGAAAGCTTACTATGAAAGTGTTGATAACAACCCAATTTTGCCATTGTTTTACAAGAATCCTAAGAAATATGCTTTCTTACTTCAGGTTTACTTCCTAAACACACGATTAGACCAAATTATGGAAGCGCAGAAGGAAAAGAACAGTATTATTGACCGTTCCATCTTTGAAGATTCTCTACTTTTTCAGTTGAATGCTGACTTGGGACGTGCCACTCAGACCGAAGTGGATATCTACAAGGATTTGTTGAATAATGTTCTTGAAGAGGTTGATGAAGAACATCAATTGAAGACGCCAGATTTGCTGATTCACGTTCGCGTTTCTTTGGATACGATGCTGGCCCGAATTGCAAAACGCGGTCGACCATATGAACAAGTTGATCAAGATCCAGATCTCTACCAGTACTATAAGGATTTAAACCACCGCTATGAAGAGTGGTTTGACAACTATGACCGTTCACCAAAGCTGTTGATTAATGGGGATGAATTAAACTTCGTCGAAGACCCAGAAGCTAAGAAGACGGTGCTACAAATGATTGACGATAAGTTAGCCGAAGTACAGGCAAAGTAAAAAAGACTCACCGAAAGGTGAGCCTTTTTTATTATCTTTTTGAATGGATTTTTAATTACTTCAAGACCTTCAACATCATGTTTTGGAAGTCTGAAACAAAACGGTCCTGGTCAACCAAGACGGCTGCCTTTGAAGTCGTTGGGTCAAGTAACTTCTTGGCATCACCAATGGTACGACCATAGTCGCCAGTGAAGCGGTCGGTTGTGACCTTCATGTTCAAGTCAAGGGTTTCAATGTAGTCCGGTTGCACGGCAACTGCCACAGCCAAAGGATCGTGCAAAGCGGCACCGCGCTCATCGATTTTAAGGGTCTTATAGGCATCAATGTAAAAGTCCATGATGTCAGCGTAAAGCTTTCCCTTTTCGGTTCCAGTGGCACGCCATGCGGCCGTTTCCTTCTTTGTAAGCAAGGTACGCAAGGTAACGTCCAATCCAACCATGGTTAAGTTCTTCTGTGCTTGGAAGACCTGGTTAGCCGCCTCTGGGTCCTGACTGATGTTTGCTTCAGTTAATGAAGTCACGTTACCAGGAACGGTTAAGGCACCACCCATGAGCGTTGTTTGACCGATGAGCTGTGCAATGCTTGGGTCCTTTTGAAGGGCCAATGCCATGTTGGTCAAAGGACCAGTTGGCAAGTAAATGAGATCATCCTTGTACTGGTGGGCGGCTTCAATTAAGAAGTCGATACCAGACTGTTCTGAAACGGAACGGCTAGACTTTGGAACGTCAACATCGCCAACTCCGTTATCCCCGTGAATCAATTTAGAAACGGGCATCACTGAGAAGTCATCAGTCGTGATGGAATGACTAGCTCCGTAAAAGACGGGAACATCAGAAGCACCCAAGAGGTCCAAGAGATCCAGTGAGTTTTGAGCCGTCACTGAAGTTAAGTTGTTTCCATAGGAAGCGATAATCCCAATTAAGTCAATGTCTTCGTGACCAATTGCGTAGGCAAGTGCCAAAGCATCATCGATACCAGTGTCCAGGTCTAAAATCATTTTGTATTGTGGCATTGAAAGTCTCCTTTGTTTCGGTACAATAAGTATAGCAAAAATTATTCGAGAAAAGGGCGAAAAAGTCCAGGATATTATGAAATATCCGAATAAAAGGTATAAAAATGTCTGAAATGTACGATATTATTGTCGTTGGTGCTGGTCCAGTTGGACTTTTTGCCGGCTATTATGCTTCACTGCGTGATGCGAAGGTACTGTTAGTTGAAGCGCAGGATACGGTGGGCGGTCAAGTGACCACTCTTTATCCAGATAAGAAGATTTGGGATGTCGCTGGTTTAGCCGGTGAAACCGGCCGTCACTTGATTGACGGACTGCTGAACCAGACGAAACGTTTCGATTTACCTATCCATACTGGCTGGCGTCTGACAAACTTAGTGAAGGACGGTCAGACTTTTGAATTGGAAATTAATCAGGGTGAAGAAAAGTTGCAGGCTAAATCCGTCATCTTAGCAACCGGTAAGGGGGCCTTTGAACCCCGCCGCTTACAAGTTGAAAACGAAGCAGAGCTTTTGTCTGAGGGCTTGAGTTATTCGGCGCCTGATTTAGCTAGTTTTGCAGGACAGCGGGTTGCTGTCCTAGGCGGAGGTGACTCTGCGGTGGACTTGGCAGCTGAGTTAGCTGACATTGCGAAGAGTACCCACTTGATTCACCGCCGGGATAGTTTCCGTGCTTTGGAACAATCGGTTAAAGCCTTAGATGATTCAAGTGTTATTAAAAAGACACCCTTCAAGGTTGATGCCGTGAAGAAGAGTGGGGATGAATTGCTGCTGACATTGGCTAACCCTAAGGACGATGGCCAGAAGGAAGAGTTAGCGGTTGATCGGTTGGTTGTCCAATATGGTTTTAAGACTGCTGGTCAGGCAGAACGTGATTGGGCGATTGATTTGGACTGGAACCGTGCCGGATTACTTGTCGAGGACTTGGTTAAGACAAAGCAGGAAGGACTCTTTGCGGTTGGCGATTTAACGACCTACGAAGATCACATTGATTTGATTGCAACGGGATTCGGTCAGGCACCGGCTGCTGTTAACGCGGCTATTGCTTACTATGCACCGGAACTGGCGGGTCCAGGTCATTCGTCATCTTTGAATATTAAATAATTAGAAAAGAAGTAGCCGTTAGCTGCTTTTTTTATGGTTTTAGAAAGGTCATTAATGAAAGAATAGGCCAAGCGTTTTCAATTTTATAAAGTTCGTTAAGCAAAGTTTAAACCTTTAGCTGACCAATCGCCATGGACTCTGATTCTGCTACTCTATAGTAGAGAAGCGCTAAATGAAATGGAGGTTCATACTATGGAGAATCAAACAATGAAGCAACTCAGCAAGCGCTTAATGGTCACTGCCGGAGCAAGTACTTTGGCAGCCACCGGTGCCGTGCTGGGTGCGACAGTGGTTGGAAATGCTCAGACAGCGTCAGCTAATGATGTAACCGAGCAAACTAGCCAAACGGATGCGCAAAATCAATGGAAGGCTAACTCGGTTGACCATGTCAAGCAGGCTGTTGAGAAGCAATCAGCTAAGGATTTGAAGAATTATCAAGTTCAATGGGGTGACACTTTGTCAGCCATTGCTGAAGCCTTCGGAACAACTGCTGATGCTGCTGCTCAGCAACTTGGTCTGTCAGACCACGGTCTTTTGGTTGCTGGTCAAACGATGGGCAAGCAAGCTGAAATCATTCAGGGATTGAAGACTGCTGGATACTTGGCCGATGGTCAACAAAGGCAGCAGGCCGACCTTGGTAAGGGTGACCAAAACTTGATTATGGTTCAACAGGGTACACCAACCTTGGATACGAACAACAATCAACAGGCTACCGAGAATGCTACGGTAAACAACCAAGCGAACTCACAGTCTGGCTCTCAAGCCGCTTACGAACAAGCCTCGCAAGCTGCTGCCGAAAGCCAAGCCATTTCACAGTCAAACTCAATGGCGGCCGCTTCTACAGCTGCTAACCAGTACTCACAATCTGCTGCAAGCCAAGCAAGTAACGACGCTTCGCAAGCCAGCGCAGTGGCAGATGTAGAGAGTCAGGCAGCGCCAGCTACGCCTGCCGCTTCAGAAGCAACGCCAGAAGCGACTCCTGCTACAGATTCGTCTGCATCAAGCAACGGGTCAAACGATTCTGCTACAACTGACAATGATGATGATGTTTTACCACGTATGGCAGATGATGATTCATCTGACAATAATGGTTCGGTTACACCAACTGCTTACACGCCAGCTGCTAACGATAACGGTGGTAGTCAGGTAACGCCGGCTTCAACACCAGCATCTGCCAGCCGTGTTAACACGGAAGCCTTGATTAACTGGTTCTACAACCACATGGGTAAGTTGACCTATGACATGGACGGTTCACGTAACGGCTCTGATGGAACTGCCGACTGTTCTGGTTCAATGACCGAGGCATTGTACGAAGCGGGAGCTTCTAAACCAGCCTACCTATACAGCACGGAGACTTTGCACTCTTATTTGACCCAAAACGGGTACCACTTGGTCGCTGTTGACCAGCCATGGGATGCACAACGTGGTGATGTGGTTATCTGGGGACAACAGGGTGCTTCATTAGGATCAGCAGGTCACGCCCAAGTGATGGTTGATCAAAACAATGCAATCTCTGTTAACTACGCCCACGGTGAACAGCAGGGTGCTGCGGTTTCAGTATGGAACTATGCCAATGCCTATGCTTACAACCAAGAGGCAAATGGTGGTCACCTAACTTATTATGTTTACCGTCAGTAATTGACTTTAAAAGTCGAAGCGAGAGCTTCGGCTTTTTTGTTGTCGATTTAAGAGCACAAAAAAAGACCAACACCGAAGTGTTGGTCTTTTTATTAGTTGATGGTCAGTCAGGGGCTCGAACCCTGGACCCACGGATTAAGAGTCCGTTGCTCTACCAACTGAGCTAACTAACCAGTTTCAAACAACAGATATTAGTATAGCATGGCAGTCAGGGGCTGACAAGACTTTTTCGATAAAAAAGTCGGTTTTTTAGAATTTATTTGTTGCGATTACCTTCGATGGTCACTTCGTTGCCTTCGGAGTCTTTTACAGTCAAGGCCACCTTATCGCCAAAGCGTTCTTCACGCTTGATGATGGCGATGAAGTTATTCTTTAGATGCTGCTCTAACTCTGCTTCGTGGTCGCGCACTAACAGCTCGAAGTTATTTTCAGTGTTTCCTTGAACAAAGGATAACTCTTCGTGGTCAACCGCTAGACGTCGTTCGCTTTGTGCGCCAACTTGGGGAAGGTCGAAAACATCGCGCCAGAAACGATAGGCCCGGTTAGGGTCTTTTGCGGGGATGGTTTTGATATTTAGTTTTCGTGCTTTCATTTGAAAGTCTCCTTCACTTTATCTTCTTAAATAGTATAGGCCAAGCGCTATCGCTTTGCTATGGTAATGGCTGAAAATCTGCTATAATTAGGCTTATGGCATTATTAGAAGTAAGTGGGCTATCAATGGCCTACGCAGAAAAAACATTATACGAAGACGCTGATCTGGAACTCCAGGCAGGGGAACACATGGGAATTGTCGGCCAAAACGGGGCCGGTAAGTCTACTTTAATCCGGATTTTAACCGGGCAGGTGTTGCCACTGGAAGGAAAAATCGAGTGGGCCAAGAACTTAAAGATTGGCTACTTGGACCAGTATGCGGAGATACCAGCGGGGATGACCTTGGTAGACTTTTTGCATACAGCCTACCAAGACCTCTACGATAAGCAGGACCGGGCAACCGCTTTGTACGAAAAGTACGCGGCGACAGCTGACGATAAGCTGTTGGAAAAGGCCGGACGTTTGCAAGAGGAACTCGATGCCGCTGGATTCTATGACGTCGATACAGAAATTGAACGAGTGATTTCTGGTTTGGGTCTGGAAGCCATCGGTCGTGACCGCGAATTGGAACACATGTCCGGTGGACAGCGTGCCAAGGTTATCTTGGCTAAGCTGCTTTTGGAAAACGATGACGTGATTATTCTCGATGAGCCCACCAACTATTTAGATGTGGCTCACATTGAATGGTTGGAAGGTTTCTTGCAGAGCTACGAGGGCGCTGCCATGATTATCTCCCACGACTTTGACTTCTTGGATAAAGTCACGAACGCCATCGCCGATGTTTCCTTCGGTAAGATTACCAAGTACCGTGGTTCCTTCCAAAAAGCCATGCGCCAGAAGGAAGAACGTGCTGATCAGCAAATTCGTGAATACGAAAAGCAGCAGGAAGAAATTGCGAAGGCTGAAAAGTTTATCGCCAAGAACAAGGCTCGTGCCTCAACATCTAAGCAGGCCCGTTCCCGTGAAAAGATGCTGGCCCGCATGGATAAGGTTGAACCACCTCAAGAAAACTTGAAGGCGAAATTCAACTTCCCATACTTGAACTCACAGTCAGCGGCACCTTTGACGGTTACAAAGCTCTCAGTCGGATACGACAAGCCAATTTTGGAACCTGTGACTTTTTCAATGCGCACGGAAGAAAAGGTCGTCTTTGCCGGATTTAACGGGGCTGGTAAGTCAACCTTGATTAAATCAATTTTGGGGGACATTCCAAATCTTGGCGGAACGGTTGAATTCTCGCCATCTGCTGTGGTCAACTACTTTGATCAGGATTTGGACTGGGATAACGACCAGCAGACGCCGCTACAGGCCATGCAGGACCTCTTCCCTACAACAATGCCAAAAGAGCTGCGCCAACGTCTTGCAGCGGCCGGTATTAACGCTGAGAACGCATCCAAGCCACTTTTCCAGCTTTCTGGAGGAGAACAGACCAAGGTTAAACTGGCCATTATGGAAATGAAGCCATCGAACTTCTTGATTCTTGATGAGCCCACTAACCACTTGGATGAAGAAACAAAGAATGCTTTGTACAAGGCCATTAAGGCTTTCCCTGGAAACGCCATCATCGTTTCCCACGAAGTATCATTTACTAAGGACCTTGCTGACAAGACGCTGAACGTCGCAGCCCTTTCTTATAAAGAAAACCCAGATGCATAAAAACACCTGCTTTTGTAGGTGTTTTTTTCTTTTTCTTTTTTAGTAGTGTTTGATAAAAATAGGAAAAATTACTCATAGTTGAAATGATAATCTGCTCATTTAAATAAAAATTAAGAACTTTTTTTGACTGGTATAGGCCAGTGAAACCCCTTGCTGCAACAGTGTTGAAAGACTTATATGTCAGGTTTGTTACCACGTTTATGAGTGAATTATTATAAAAACTAATTGAAAATCAAAAAACAGTCTGATACGATTAACTCAACATTAAAAAAGACCTCGGGAGGTTGGAAAGATGAAAAAATGGCAGAAGTGGACGGCGGCTATTGTCGTTGTCGCTGCTGTGGCGGGTGGAACCAAAGCAGCTGGTCTCTGGGGTGGAAATCCTAGTACCGATAAGAATACGTTGAATTATGCGTTACCAGCAGATATTCAAACTTTGGATATCTCTAAGTCAACGGATAGCTATTCAAACATGATTTTGGGTAATACGGAATCAAACTTGTTGCGTATGAACTCAAAGGGAGAAGCAGCTCCTGACTTGGCTAAGTCATATAAGGTTTCTGATGATGGAAAGACTTATACAGTTGAATTGCGTTCAGGCTTGAAGTGGTCTGACGGTTCAAAGTTGACGGCCAAGGATGTTGTTTACTCATGGCAACGAATGGTTGATCCAAAGACTGGATCACAGTATGCTTCATTGGCTTCAGGTGTTTTGAACGCTGATGACATCATGGCTGGTAAGAAAGCAGTTTCAGAATTGGGCGTTTCCGCTTCTGGCAATACCATTACTTTCCAACTTGACCACGCAATGCCTCAATTCAAGTACTTGCTCTCATTCCCAAACTTTGCCCCACAAAAGCAAACGTTTGTTGAAAAGCAAGGTGACAAGTACGGAACCACTGCAGCAAAGCAAGTTTACTCAGGTGCTTACAAGTTTGAAGACTGGAACGGTACAAACGGTAAGTTCAAGATGGTAAAGAACGATAACTACTGGGATTCAAAGGACGTTAAGACAAAGACGATTAACTGGCAAGTAGTTAAGAACGCCGATACTGCCTTGAAGCTTTACAAGCAAGGTAAGATTGACCGCGTTTCAATCTCAAACACGCCTGAAATGTACTCAGCTAACAAGAACAAGAAGGATGCTAAGTCAGCAGCCGTTGCCGCTGCTACTTATCTTGAATATAACCAAGATACAAACGCCTTCTTGAAGAACAAGAAGATTCGTCAAGCCTTGAACTTGGCAACGAACCGTTCAGAATTGGCAACACAAGCAACGGGTGGTACTCGTGATGCTGCTCAATCACTTGTTTCAAAGGGATTGACTGAAACAACTTCTGGCAAGGACTTGTCAGACTACGTAAAGCCTGGTTACACTTACGACAAGAAGAAGGCTCAACAGCTCTTCAAGGAAGGTCTTGCCGAAGTGAACCAAGGAAAGATGAAGATTAGCCTTGAAACTGATGCTGACTCTGTCATCTCAAAGAACACGGTTGATTACATCAAGCAGGCTTGGGAATCAACATTCGGTTCAGATATTGAAGTATCTGAAAAGATTGTGCCATTCAAGCAACGTTTGAAGGATTCACAATCTGGTGACTTCGATGTCGTTGTTACAAACTGGAACGGTGACTATGCCGATGGTTCAACATTCTACGACTTGTTCGCTTCTAAGGATGCTGGATACAACGATGGTAAGTTTACGAACCAAACATACTTCGATGCAGTTAAGAAGGCTGATAACACAGATGCAACAAACGCTTCTGCCCGTGAACAAGACTTCAAGGATGCTGAAAAGGCATTGATGGATGATGCTAACATCAACCCACTTTACTCATGGAAGTCAACTTCACTTGTTCGCTCAAACGTGAAGGGTGCTGTTGAAAACCCAGTTGGTTTGACACTCGACCTTACTTACGCACACCGCAAGTAAAATAAGTGTAAAGAGAGTCGGCGAGAGCCGACTTTCGTACATATTGATGAAACTAAAGGAGAGACCCTATGGCCCGCTATATTCTAAAACGTGCGTTAATCTTGATCATCACGATGTGGATCGTGGTTACCGCCACCTTCTTCCTGATGCAGATTTTACCGGGAACGCCATACAACAACCCTAAGTTGACGCAATCAGCGATTGATCAGCTGAATGCCACTTATGGGTTAGATAAGCCGGTCTTAGTTCAATACTGGGACTACTTAATTAATTTGTTACACGGTGATTTAGGAACCTCCTTCCAGTACCAGAACCAATCGGTTTCAACATTGATTGGACAGCGTTTACCAATCTCAGCTCAGTTGGGATTCCAAGCTTTGGTTGTTGGTGTATTATTGGGACTCTGGTTCGGTGCTGTTTCAGCCCGTAACCAGAATAAGAAGTTAGATGGATTCCTTGGGGTTATCTCAACTCTTGGGATTTCAACACCTTCCTTCATTTTGGCCATTGTGTTGCTCTTCGTCTTTGGTTATCAGCTTGACTGGTTACCAATCTCTGGTTGGGGCGATTCATTCTCGCAGACAATCTTGCCAACTTTGGCCCTAGCGGTTACGCCAATGGCCATCACAACGCGTTTTGTCCGTTCTGAAATGATTGAAGTTTTGCACTCCGATTACATCCAATTGGCCCGTGCCAAAGGAATTGGTGAAGACCAAGTGATTCAAAAGCACGCCTACCGAAACTCAATGATTCCTATCTTGACTTTGATTGGACCATTGACGGCGGGATTGTTGACAGGTTCAACTTTGGTTGAGAACATCTTCTCAATTCCTGGAATTGGACAGCAATTTGTTAGTTCAATTCCAACAAAGGACTATCCAGTTATCATGGGAACGACAATTGTTTACGCCTTGATGCTGATGGTTATGATTTTGATTACCGATATCTTAACGGCTATCGTTGATCCACGAGTTCGTTTGCAGTAGGAGGATAGTCATGGAAGCTAGTCAAGACTTCGAATTGGTCGGCATTGAAAACGTTGCCGCCACTGAAAAGATTAATAAACCAACGCTGACATTTTGGCAGTCCGTCTGGCATCGATTGAAGAAGAACAAGTTGGCCGTTATTTCAATGTACTTCTTGATTGCCATTAGTGCCTTTGCCCTGGTTTCAACAGCCGTTGTCTCACAGAATTCAGCTAATCAATTTAATACCAATGCCGGTAGTAAGTATAAAAACCTACCACCAAAGTCAGGCCTTCCGATTCCATTTTGGGATGGAAATGGTACTGTTCTAGGATCAACGGATAAGGTTGATGTCTACGAAAAGAACGGCGTAGATAAAAACTTTATTCTTGGAACCGATAACCTGGGCCGTTCACTTGGAAAGCGTGTGACGGTTGGACTTCGTATCTCATTGTTTGTTGCCTTAGCCGCAACGGCCATTGACCTGCTCTTTGGAGTTTCCTATGGATTGGTTTCCGGATGGTTCGGGGGGTGGATTGATACGGTTCTCCAGCGATTCATTGAAATTATTTCAGCCATCCCAACCTTGGTTGTTGTTACCTTGTTGGCCATGCTCTTTGGTTCAGGAATCGGGTCAATCATCTTGGCCATCGCCTTGACCAACTGGGTTGGAATGGCTCGACAGGTTCGAAACCAGACCTTGACTCTTAAGGAACGTGACTTTGTTCTTGCAGCTAAGACGCTAGGTGAATCTGGTCCTAAGATTGCCTTTAAGCACTTAGTGCCAAACATGGCTGGAACCATCATCGTTCAAGTCATGATGACCATTCCATCAGCCATCATGTTCGAAGCTGTTTTGTCAGCCATTAACTTGGGTGTTAAGGCGCCAACGGCTTCCCTTGGAACATTGATTTCAGATGCACAGCAAATGTTGCAGTACTACCCTTATCAAATTTTGATTCCATCAGCAATTTTGGTCCTCGTGTCATTGGCCTTCATCCTCTTAGGGGATGGCTTGCGTGATGCCTTCGATCCAAAGATGTTAGACGAATAGGAGTGTTTTATGCAAACGCCAATTCTTGAAGTTAAAAACTTAGAGGTTTCATTTGCAACTTATGCAGGAACCATTCAAGCCATTCGTGGTGTCGACTTTCAACTCTTTGAAGGTGAAACATTAGCCATTGTTGGGGAATCTGGCTCCGGAAAATCTGTTACAACAAAGACCCTTTTGGGACTAAATGCAGCCAATGCAACGGTCAAAAAGGGCAGTCAAATTCTCCTTGGCAACACGAACTTAGCTGATTATAAGGAGAAGGACTGGGACCAAATCCGTGGTAAGAAGATTGCCATGGTTTTCCAGGACCCTATGACCTCTTTGGACCCAACGATGACAATTGGAAAGCAAATTGCTGAACCAATGGAAAAGCACTTGGGTAAGAAGGCTAAGGAAGCGCGTGAAGCAGCTTTGGCCTTGATGAAGGACGTTGGGATTCCTGATGCCGAAGAACACATTGATGATTATCCTCACCAATGGTCAGGTGGTATGCGTCAGCGTGCGGTTATTGCCATTGCTTTGGCAGCCGAACCTGACATCTTAATCGCCGATGAACCAACCACTGCCTTGGATGTGACGATTCAGGCACAAATTTTGAACATTTTGAAAGCTCAGCAAAAGAAGCGCAAGATGGCCGTTATCTTCATCACCCACGACCTTGGGGTTGTGGCCGATGTGGCTGACCGTGTGGCCGTTATGTATGCTGGTAAGATTGTTGAAAAGGGAACGGTTAACGAGATTTTCTACAATCCAAAGCATCCGTATACTTGGGGCTTGTTGTCATCAATGCCAACAACTTCAACGGCTTTGGGTTCATTGCATGCCATTCCTGGAACTCCTCCAGATTTGCTTTACCCACCTAAGGGTGATGCCTTTGCCAACCGTAATGCCTATGCATTGAAGATTGACCACGAAAAGCAACCACCATTCTTCCAGGTTTCACCAACCCACGAAGCAGCAACGTGGTTGCTCGATAAACGTGCGCCAAAGGTTGTGCCACCAGAAGAAATTCAAAAGCGCCAAGCCTACTGGCAAGAACACTTTGTAAAGGAAGGTTAAAAGATGGAAAACCCAGAAGCAAAAAAATTGGTTTCGATTAAGAACCTGACTTTAACCTTTAACGCTGGTAAGAAGAACGAAAAGACGGCTCTGGAAGATGTTTCCTTCGATATTTACGAAGGGGAAACTTTTGGTCTTGTTGGGGAATCTGGTTCAGGAAAGACGACTTTGGGTCGTACGGTTTTGAAGCTCTACAGCCCAGCCGGTGGTTCCATTGAATTCGACGGTTCAGACATCAACAAGATGAAGAAAAAGGAGTTGGCAGACTTCCGTTCAAAGGCTCAGATGATTTTCCAAGATCCTCAAGCTTCATTGAACGGTCGTTTGACGGTTTCAAACATCTTGGGTGAAGGACTAGATGAAGCTGGTTTCACTAAGAATAAGGAAGAGCGTCGTAAGAAGGTCTTGGAATTGCTCCACATGGTTGGATTGAACGAAGACCATGCTTCACGTTATCCCCACGAATTCTCAGGTGGACAGAAGCAGCGTATCGGAATTGCCCGTGCCTTGGCCGTACAGCCAAAGTTTGTGATTGCCGATGAGCCAATTTCTGCCTTGGATGTTTCCGTGCAAGCCCAGGTCGTGAACCTTCTTGCTAAGTTGCAAAAGGAACAGAAGTTGACCTACCTCTTCATCGCCCACGATTTGGCGATGGTGAAGTACCTGTCAGACCGTATTGGTGTCTTGCACTGGGGTAAGTTGGTTGAGTTGGGAACAGCTGACCAAGTATACAACCACCCCTTGCATCCATACACGAAGTCATTGCTTTCAGCAGTGCCCGTGCCAGATCCTGTTAAGGAAAAGGCCCATCACGTGAAGAGCTACGACCCATCCTTTGAAAAGGACGGTCAGGAGCGTCACATGGTAGAGATGGAAGCTGGACACTTTGTCTTGGCAACACAGGAAGAAGCAGCTAAATACAAAGCCGACCAAAATTGATATATTGCGATACGAGAAGGTATTTAAAATATAAAATGATTAAAGCAGTTAGAGCAGACATTGCGTCTGGCCCTAACTGCTTTTTTCGGGTAAAATAAAGACATTATGACAGACTTTAAAGAAGCGTTAAAAACACGGCGTACATTCGCCATTATCTCCCACCCCGATGCGGGTAAAACAACACTGACTGAGCAGTTGCTTTTGCACGGTGGTGTGATTCGTGAAGCCGGAACGGTTAAGGGCCGTGGTGCCAAGAAGATGGCCTCATCCGATTGGATGGCCATCGAGCAGCAGCGTGGAATCTCCGTTACTTCATCTGTTTTGCAGTTTGACTACGACGGTAAGCGAATCAACATCTTGGATACCCCGGGGCACGAAGATTTCTCTGAAGATACTTACCGTACGTTGATGGCCGTTGATTCGGTTGTCATGGTTGTCGATGCCGCCAAGGGTATCGAGCCCCAGACAAAGAAGCTCTTCGAAATCGTTTCAAAGCGTGGTATTCCCGTCTTTACCTTCTTCAACAAGATTGACCGTGATGCACGCGCACCATTGGACCTTGTTGACGAATTGGAAACGACCCTTGGCATTAAGGCCTTCCCAATGAACTGGCCAATTGGTTCTGGACAGATTCTTCAGGGAATCTATGACCTCCGTCAAAAGGAAATGATTCCTTTCAAGAATGTTTCGGACCATCCTGAAGTGTTGGAAGAAGGAATGGATGAAGTCGAATTGCTGGACGATGCTGGAAACGACTTTGATACCGATGCGGTTGCGCACGGTAAGTTGACGCCAGTCTTCTTTGGTTCCGCTTTGGCCAACTTCGGGGTAACGGAATTCTTGGAACAGTACTTGCAGTATGCACCAGAACCAGCTGCCATTGAGACGGTTGACGACCGCTTGATTGAACCAGATGACAACCAGTTCACTGGTTTTGTATTCAAGATTCAGGCCAACATGGACCCTCGTCACCGTGACCGAATTGCCTTTGTCCGTATTGTCTCTGGTGAGTTTACCAAGGGGATGGACGTGACTTTGTCACGAACAGGTAAGAAGCTTCGTTTGGCCAACGTTACCCAGTTTATGGCCGAAGAGCGTGAGAACGTTCAGACAGCCGTTCCTGGTGATATTATCGGTGTTTATGATACTGGTAACTTCCAGATCGGGGACACGATTTACTCAGGGAAGAAGCAAGTGACTTTCCCAGACCTGCCAACCTTTACGCCAGAATACTTTAACAAAGTCATTGCCAAGGATGTTATGAAGCAGAAGTCCTACCACAAGGGAATCACCCAGTTGGTACAAGAAGGAACGATTCAGCTTTATAAGTCTTGGAACTCAAACGAGTACATCTTGGGGGCTGTTGGACAATTGCAGTTCGAAGTCTTCAAGTTCCGTATGGAAAACGAATACAACGTGGCCATCCAATTCGAACCAATTGGTTCAAAGGTTGCCCGTTGGGTTGATCCTGACCAAGTTGATGAAAAGATGGCTTCCTCACGTAACCTTTTGGTTCGTGACCGTTATGACCGTCCAGTCTTCTTGTTTGAAAATCAATTCGCGATGAATTGGTTTAAGGATAAGTATCCAAACGTTGATTTGGAAGCAAAGATGTAAATTGAAAGTTAAAAGCAGCCAATTCTTAGTTGGCTGCTTTTTTGATCGAAAGGGATAGGAATGAAAGCAGAAGAACTCTTTGAAGCTGCTAAAGAAGCGGGAGCTGTTCCTAAGTCTGCCAAGTTGCAATCGTCCTTTCAGTTTGGCGTCGCTGCTGATGAATTGGCTAGTTTAGTGCTAGAGGAAACGAAGACGGCAACGGCTTCGGTTTATGAACTCTACGAAAAGGACGAGCCACTACCTGAATAGGACGCCTATGATGTTATCTTAGATAGCCGTGAAGAGGCCGTTTGTGTCATTCAAAATGATTCGGTCAAACTGGAAGAGTACCTGGCCGTGAGTGAACGGCACGCCTACGAAGAGGGTGAAGGAGACAGAAGCCTTGCTTACTGGCGGTCGTTACATGAACCATTCTTTAAGGAAGAGTATAAAGGGATGGGGAAGACCTTTGATAAGACGCGGGCGAAGATTGTGTTAGAAAAATTTCACCTTGTTTATCGTCCTGAGCAAAAGTGACTTTATAATGTCAGTGCGTCACTGTTCTAAAATCGTGCTACACTCGAGGTGTAGATAGAACGAAAGGAAGCATAAACATGTTAAGTCGTTTAGTCACAGGAACCAAGTCAGAAGAAAGCTTTACGGACCAATTAAACGCGGTCTTGAAG
Organism: Fructobacillus sp. CRL 2054; assembly: GCF_028764065.1. Taxonomy (GTDB): domain Bacteria; phylum Bacillota; class Bacilli; order Lactobacillales; family Lactobacillaceae; genus Fructobacillus. The sequence continues at coordinate 15,059 of NZ_JACOFN010000011.1, read as the reverse complement.
GATTTGCAGAATGATGGCAATGAAATCATTGATGTGAAATTCTCAGAATCATTGGAACACGTTTCAGCGTTGATTCTATATAAGTAATCAAAAGTTGTATTAAAAAAGGAAGACCGGTTGGTCTTCCTTTTTATTTTTTTCTTTTTCAATATATATCAGAACTTTTACTAAGAATAACCAAGTAAACCTGCTATAATTGAAAGCGGCGTTCTGCTAGCGGACGCCGCTAAAATTTATGGGGTAGAAACCCGTGCGTTAAGTGCGCTGGAAACGGAATGTGGGCCAGCGACGAAACAGTTAATGTGCGGTGCGGGTTTCGCATTCACCAACACAGGTGGACACTCCTTTGAGGAGGTTCAATCATATGAACAATTCACGCACTCGTTTTTTGAAGTGGGGCTTGCCCCGCTTGTCGGTCCAGCAGCTGGTCTTACTGGCTGCTTTGATTGCCCTGTCCTTCATCTTGGGACGGGTCTCGATTACAACGCAGATCATTCGTATCTCCTTTGTTTTCCTGGCCTCATCCTTGATGGGCAAGTGGTTTGGGCCAATTTGGACTATGTTAGCCATGGTCCTAACGGACTTCGTTAAGGTTACCTTCATTTCAGGGGGAACATGGTCTCCAATCATGGCGATTGGGGTGGCAATGGCCGGCTTGATTTACGGTGGTTTTTTCTATCAAGAGAAAAAGGACCAGAAGTTATCCTGGTGGAACATTGCCTTAGCAGTGTTGTGCATTACGGTTTTTGTTAACCTAATTACCAATACGTTGGCTCTAATGTTCTTGTTCTCACACCACCATTCTTGGTCGGTCTTTACTGGAATGTTGGCACCACGACTCATGAAGTCAGTCATCTTTTATCCAATTCAGTTAGTACTAACTTATTGGATGTTGAATAACCGAGTTGTCTTGGATTTGTCAAAGCGCTTATTTAATAAATAGTTATTAATAAAAGCACCTCTTCGTTTGAAGGGGTGCTTTTTTAGTAAGTTTAACTTTGCTGTGGAATGTCCTTGTGAGACTGCTCCATGTTTCCGTGCACTAAGGCAGGAAAGACGTGGCGGTCAGACCAGGCAATGATAGAACCCTGACAGATGAAGGCAAAGGCTGTTCCAATGTTTAGGGCAACAACCGTTCCGGAAAGTAACCAACAGGTCAAAGAGATGAAGATGGCCACAATGAAGTTGGACATCTGGGCCTTTGGTGCCGATCCCTTGAAGTAGGAGAAACGCAAAATGTTGGTTAAGTCATCAATAGGGTGCAGGATGACGTTCACTCGTTGGTAGATGGAAATACCAACGCCGACGGTTGCTAAACCAGCAATATCAATAATGATTTTTTCGTAGATTGGGAGTTGGTTGAGATGTAATACTGCTAACCAGCCATTAAAAATACCAACCATTAGTGAAAAGAGAACACCGAAGAGAATGTTTCCGAAGAAACGCTTCCAGTTCAGCTTACCCGAAAAGAAGATGTTGGCCGTGGCAACCAGGACAGTCGTGAGTCCAAGGAAGAGGGCAATGGGAAATCCGGTTAACTTTGAGAGATTGGCAGCTCCGGCTGTCCATGGAGCTGAACCCAAGTTTGTGGAAACAGAGAGGGCGTTTCCAAGGGCATCTAAGGTTAGCGAAAAAATAAAGTAAAAGAAAAATTGGCGGAAGGAAAGCTCAAAGTACTGTCCGTCGCGGTAGTGCATAATCATTCTCCATTTCGTTAGCTAAAGTGGCCAAGGGCCTTTCTAGCGGTTACTTCAAAACAAGTTTTACGACCCCTTCCCAACGTGGAGTTTGGGGGAACATGTCGATTGGCTGGATGTAATCCACCTTGTAGGCAGAGTCAAGGTCAGCGAGATCCCGGGCAAGTGTGGAAGGATTACATGAGATGTAAACGAACTTGCTTGGGCGGGCTTTTAAGATAGCACGCTTTAGGTCGTCTTCCAATCCTGGGCGTGGTGGATCAACGACCAAGGCCGTTGGCTTAAAGCCATCTTTGGCCCACTTCTTGAAGACGCGGTCGGCAGAACCGACTTCGTAGTGGGCGTTTTCGATGCCGTTTTCTTCGGCATTCAAGCGGGCGTCTTCCACGGCTTCGGGGATGATTTCCATTCCACGGACTTCAGCGACTTTATAAGCCATTGAAAGCCCAAGGGTACCCACTCCAGCATAGGCGTCGACCAATTTATCGTTTGGTTGCAAGTCCATGGCAGCCAAGGCGATTTCGTAGGTCTTTTCCATTTGTTCGTAGTTGAGCTGCAAAAAGGCACGTGGGGAAAAGTTGAAGGTTAAGCCTAAGATATCCTCTTGTAGGTAATCTTCTCCCCAAAGCTTCCAAGTCTCTTCACCCCAGATTAAGGAACTGGAGTCATCGTGGAGGTTTTGGAAAAGGCCTACCACTTCAGGTAGTTCCTTTTGGATGTCTTGAACAATGAGTTCCTCATCAGGCAAGCGGTCTTCGGTGGTGACGATGGTTGCTTGGGCCAAACCAGCTTGGTTGGTACGAACAATCAAAGTCTTAACGAGGCCTTTCTTAGATTTCTCATTGTAGAAAGAAAGGGAGTGCTTATCCAAAATTTGACCCAGCTTGCGGATGATGTGCAAGGTGCGTGGGTCCTGTGTCGCCATTTCTGGTAGGTCGACCAGGTCGTGCGTTCCACGCTTGTAAAGACCGATGGTCAGTTGACCCTTTAACTTACGGATGGGAAGAGATGCCTTGTTCCGGTAGTGGGCGGGAACGTCCATGCCGAGAGTGTCTAAGACCTTGATGTTTTCGTAGCCCTTTGGTTGGAACTTTTCCAAGGCCTGGCCAATCAAATCCTTTTTAAAGGCAAGCTGTGCTGGGTAGGCTAGGTGGGCTAGTTCAAAACCACCAACGAGGTCGGCAGCGGGGTCTTCAGGGGTGACACGGTCTGGGGATGGTTCACGGACTGTAATCGTTTTTGCTTCCAGGAACTTATCGGTCACCTTGGTTACTTTGGCAGTCACGACTTCGCCAGGCAAAGCACCTGGAATAAAAGTAATCTTACGCTTGAAGTAACCGATTCCTTCGCCGTTGATTCCAAGTCGCTTGATGGTCAGTGGAAACTTCTGCCCGACTTTGACGTTGACATCTTGTTGGTTATAACGGGAAGGGCGCTTTTGATTGCGCTTGTTGCCTCCTTGATAGGGGCTTTTTTTTGATTTAAAATTTTTTTGATAATCTGACATAGTCTCTCCTAGTCGAGTGCCTTTAATGTAAAGGAATAAGTGTTGTCCTTTAATTCGTATAGTTCGTGAATATTTTGCATCAGCAGTAGTAACCAGGAAATGCCCATCGTTAGGACGAAGATTTCAAAGGCTGTTAATGAAAAGTAGCGGATGCCGTAGAAAAGGAAGCAGGACAGCATGATGCCTAGCGCGGTTGATAGTGAAAAAATCAAGAATTCCTTGGATGCTTTTGGTAAGAGTAGGCGGATGCTAATCATTGGTAAGCCGGTTCCTAAGATAAGGAGGTTGGCTGCCGTGTCATGGGCGAGGTGCAAGAATCCGGGGTTGTTTGGTAGTGCCCCGATGGCAAACAGGCAGATGGCATCAAAGGTTAAGAAGATGCGAAGAGTGATTAAGCGCCAGTTGCGTGGTAGACGTTTCTGGATTGGTACAAAAAGGTAGTCAATCAAAGTTCCCCAAAGAATACCAGAAACCATTAAGGTCGCGTTGAAGGTCCATGAAAAGTCGGCCTTCGCCGTTCCTAAGAATGAAAAGTTGTGCTGCCACCAAAGGAGACGGGAGTTGGTCACCATGGCAATCAAAACGCCACCAACAATGGTGATAATAAGAAGAAACATCATAAAGGTGGTCGAAATTAACGTTGCCGAGTAAATCATCACGTAATTTACAACAGAGATGAAGATGAAGAAAATCAAGGTGGCGGTTAGTGAATCAAAGGAAGCTGCCTGGAAGAGGTAGCCGATTGCCCAAAAAATGGCCACCATGGTCAGGGCCTGAATCAAGGCGAAGGAAATGAAGAGAGTCGGCGCCAGTCGAATGGCGGTTTTCTTTTGCAGCGGGTCGTGAATCTTTTTTAGTTTCTGGATCCGCGTGTAGACAAAAGCTGCCATTCCAGTTAGTTCTCCCATGAAGATGACCCAGGTGGCAATCGAATCCGAACCGGTCAAGGGAATGAGACGTTCGTTTTGCCAGATATTATAGAAGGCAAAAGCCACAGCGGCTAAAATAGAAGGAATGAGGAAGCGGCGAATCGATAACTGCTGATTCTGATTTTCCTGGAGCTTCTTGGTTGGTAGCACCTTAAAGGATTGATTGCTGACCTGGATGTCGATTTTATCGCCATCTTCTAACTGCAAGTCTTGGACGACTTTCTCAGGAAGTTCGATTTCGAAATGCTTCTTACCCACTATGTTTACCTCTTGAATAGGACAAATAAAGAAAAGCCAGTTAGCAGAGCGCTTTCTGGCAGTGATTATTTATAGTTTAATGGAAATTAAAAAAAATAGATATAGCATACTTGTGTTATATCATATATGTGCTATACTAAAAGTCGAGGAGGTCATATGGATGGTTCAATATATGACAGCGATAAAAGAAATGGAGGCTGCATATGGTTCAGTTTAATATCAAGCGTTATTTGGAAGATCGCTCGTTAACCATTTATCGAGTATCGAAGAATTCCGGCTATGGATATACAACAATTCACCGCTCCTTCAATAAGGCACAGTCGAAAGCGACATCAATGAATGTCCGCGATTTGGATGCTTTAGCCAGGGCGCAGCACTTAGCTATGTGGCAGGTGCTACGTGAACTGGAAGAAGGCTACCGGGAGAAGACAGAAGATTCAGAATGACCGACTCCGTGCATTAGGATTTAGCTAATGTACAAAAATAAAAATATGATTTTAAAATAAGGAAGGTAATGATTATGGCATACCAAAATGATCCTTTTAACTCAGATATGAATGATATCTTTAACAACATGATGGGCGGCCTCGGCGGCATGAACTCAGAAAACCGTCGTTACCTCATCAATGGTCGCGAAGTAACTCCTGAAGAATTTGCACAATACAAGCAAACAGGCAAGTTGCCTAACATGGACCAAGCACAAACGGCTGGTAACGGTCGTGCAAGTCAACAGGCCGGCAAGGTAAAAGAAGACGGAATGTTGGCAAAGTTAGGACGTAACTTGACACAGGAAGCCAAGGATGGCTTGTTGGATCCAGTTATTGGACGTAACAAAGAGATTCAAGAGACGGCCGAGATTTTGTCACGCCGTACAAAGAACAACCCTGTTTTGGTTGGGGATGCCGGTGTTGGTAAGACGGCGGTTATCGAAGGATTGGCACAAGCTATTGTAGCTGGTGACGTTCCCGCCGCTATCCAAGACAAGCAAATTTACTCAATTGATATTTCTCAGTTGGAAGCTGGTACTCAGTACCGTGGTGCTTTCGAAGAGAACGTTCAAAAGTTGGTTGATGAAGTGAAGAAGGCTGGAAACGTTGTCCTCTTCTTCGATGAAATCCACCAAATCTTGGGTGCCGGTTCAACCGGTGGCGAAGACGGCGGTAAGGGATTGGCTGATATTTTGAAGCCAGCCTTGTCACGTGGTGAGTTGTCATTGATTGGTGCAACCACGCAAGACGAATACCGTAACACGATTTTGAAGAACGCTGCCTTGGCACGTCGTTTCAATGAAGTGAAGGTTAACGCCCCTTCAGCTGACGATACGTTCAAGATTTTGAAGGGTATCGCACCTTTGTACGAGAAGCACCACAACGTCAACTTGCCTGATGATGTTTTGAAGGCAGCTGTGGATTACTCAGTTCAGTACATTCCACAACGTTCATTGCCTGATAAGGCCATCGACTTGATTGATATGACGGCTGCTCACTTGTCTGCTAAGAACCCAGCTACCGATAAGGTATCCTTGGAGAAGCGCTTAGAGACTTTGCAAGCTGAACAAGACCGTGTCGTAGCTGAAGAAGATTATGAAAAGGCCTTGTCAATTAAGAACCAAATCAAGGACATCAAGCATGAATTGAAGGAAGCTAAGGAGACCAAGAAGGTTACCGCAACTGCCAACGATGTTGCGAAGTCTGTTGAACGTTTGACTGGTATCCCTGTTTCACAGATGGGTGCCTCAGACATCGAGCACTTGAAGCAAATTGACAAGCGCTTGGCTGGTAAAGTCATTGGCCAAGACGAAGCCGTGAACATGGTCGCTCGTGCCATCCGTCGTAACCGTGCCGGATTCGACGAGGGAAACCGTCCAATTGGATCATTCCTCTTTGTCGGACCTACTGGTGTTGGTAAGACCGAGTTGGCAAAGCAGTTGGCTAAGGATCTCTTCGGTACGAAGGAATCCATTATCCGTTTGGATATGTCAGAATACTCTGACCAAACCGCTGTTTCAAAGTTGATTGGTGCCACTGCTGGTTATGTCGGATATGACGATAACTCACACACCTTGACTGAAAAAGTTCGTCGTAACCCTTACTCAATCGTCCTCTTGGATGAAATTGAGAAGGCTAACCCTCAAGTTTTGACTTTGCTCTTGCAGGTCTTGGATGACGGTCGCTTGACGGACGGTCAAGGAAACGTGGTTAACTTCAAGAACACGGTTGTCATTGCAACTTCTAACGCCGGATTCGGTAACAAGGAAGTTGAAAAGGGCGATTTGATGGACCGCTTGTCACACTTCTTCCGTCCTGAATTCTTGAACCGTTTCAACGGTGTCGTTGAATTCTCAGCATTGACGAAGCACGATTTGAAGCAAATCGTTAACTTGATGTTGGATGACGTTAACAAGACTTTGGCAAAGAAGCACTTGTCATTGACGATCTCTGACGCAGTCAAGGAACACTTGATTGAAGACGGATACGATGAAGCACTTGGTGCTCGTCCATTACGCCGTGTCATCGAGCAACAAATCCGTGACCAAGTCACCGACTTTTATTTGGATAACCCAGACAAGACCGAATTGTCAGCCGACATGGTTGATGGCAAGGTTGTCATCTCAGCTATCGAAGAAAAGAAGGCTAAGTAATTTAAAGCAATTGACGTTCTAGTCTAAAAAACACGCTCCCGAGGAATTGGGGGCGTGTTTTTGTGTGGAATGAAGAGGGTTGCCTAAATCATGTAATCATATAGTTCTTGCGTCAGACGGTCGGACGAAGTGCCAAAGTGCACGCGTTTTGCGATACCGTCGTAGCCGACTTTGTTGATGAGCTCTTCTGAAAAGCCGTCCCAAAATGAAATACCGATAATGACAATCGAGTCTGGAAATTGAATGGTAATTGGATCAGGACTATTTAGTACTTCGGGAGTAATCAAGGGTTCTACTTGTGTTTTGAAAGTTTCTTTACCTTTGGATACCCCAGCGAGTCCGTAGGTGTTAGGGGCAAAAGATAGGTTGATTGTTTTTGCCATGCTTAGGTACCTCCTATTTTTTCTTGAAGTATTGTTCGATATGGTCATCGGGTAGTTCGTAGAGGAAAGCTTTGTAGATGGTATTCAATGCATAACGTATTTTTCGGTTGGATTGAGAGTGGCTAGCTCCTTCAACTTGATCTTTTACAGCGAGGTCAATGAGTCGAATTGCTGATAAGACTTTTGTATAGATTGGTAGATGTGAATACTCAAAGTAGTGAAGGTGCTGCTTAAATATTTTGAGCTGTCGGGATAACTGTTTGCCCGCTTGAATCGGGTTGCTTGATTTACTATAACTGTCATATGCTTTTGGTAATTTCAAGAGTAAGTACTCATCATACAGTACTCGAGACATCTCCAATTCGCGAACTGATTTAAGGCGTTGCTCGGAACGATAAAATGTTAATCCTGAAATTGAAACAGTGAGAATGCTGATAAGGATAATGATACTTTCATAAAAGATCGTCATAGAGCTCCTCCGTTAATTCGTCTGATGAAGTCACAAATTTTACTCGATCACAGACACCGTCATAGCCAATTTCTTGAATCATGTTTTTAGTAAATCCCATCCAAAAAGAGCTACCGATGATGACGACGGAGTCTGGAAAGCAAATTGTAATTTCCCCCTGCCATTTTTCAGGAGTTAATACCGAGTCAACCTGCTCGGTGTAAATTGTTTCTCCCTCCTTATCACCAGCAAGTGCAATAACTTTTGGTGAACCAAAGTCCAAGTTAATCGTTGTGTTCATTTCTAACCTCCATTTCTTCTTTCGGTTATTTTCTGCTCACAGTATAACTGATTTTTCGGAGAAAATTTATGACAAAATGTGATGAGATAAATGTTGGTGTAGTGCGTATTATTTAAGGAACGCAATGTCCCTTTGGGGAAGAAAACACCTCTTATTTTGGTAAATAAATGTATTTTTTTAAAAGAGCATTTTAAATATAAGGATAAACTGATAAAATATAAAAAACGTTTTTGAGGATGAGGGATAAGAAGTGAAAAATAAGAATACTTTAGTTTTTTGTCAATTTGTCATGGTAATGGCATTGGTAGGCGAAATCATTTGGTTAATTGCAGACCTCATATCTGGTAAAGTAATGGAAGCCTGTATTCCAATGAGCTTATCGATTGGACAAGCTTGTTTGATCTTCTTCATGTTTGTAGGTAATGAAGAAGGCGAAATTGATAGTCTTGACCTAGATTGATTTGGTGAATTGAGTCCGTTTCTATAATATAAAATACCCCGAAAGTTATAGTAACTTTTGAGGTATAAGTCAATAATGGGCCGTTTTATGCTTTATTTGTTTCGCTTCATCCGAGTCACAATTGTTGCGATTATTTTTAATACTAGGGAATGGACAGTAAGTTGGCTCGCTTAGTCAGTGCAGAAATGAGACTGTACAATAAAGGACATGGTTTGATTGACCATGCCCTTCATGGGTCGCTTAGTAAGTGCTATGAACTAAAAAATCTATATAGTGCTAGCAATAATTAGATAGATTATCATAAAAAAGCAGTCCCCAATTATAGCGGGTGCTGCTTTTTGTTTTATTTCTTTTGATTCATCTGGGCTACAAGCACCGTAAGTGTTTTTGATACTAAGAAATAAACCAGTAAGAACATTAGAAAGTTGACCCACATTGGCTCGGCCAGTGCGGGAATCAAAGTCTGTAGGATTTCGGAAATCGTGATGGATAAAAAGGCAATCGGTAAGTAGAGCCAAAAGTTATTGAAAGTCTTTTTTTGTTTCATGCGGTTTTCCTTTAGCTAATGAGACAGGAATAGGCGTTCTGTCCAAGTTCGAGAATGATATCTGGAACGCGCGGTTGTGGGTCGACATAGGTCGGGTGTACTTTTTTTACTTCTTTCGATTCATCCGGGTCACAATGACTGTAATGGTTGTCGATACCAAGAAGTAAACGAGTAAGAATGTTAGTAGGTTGACCCACATTGGCTTAGCTAGTGCGGGGATGAAAAATTGTAGAACCTCGGCAATCGTGATGGCCAGAAAGGCGGTCAGGAAATAGCGCCAAAAGTTATTGAAAGTCTTCTTTTGTTTCATGGAATTTTCCTTTAGTTAATGGGACAGGAGTCGGCATTTTGTCCGGGCTCGAGAGCGACATCTTCGTAGTCTTCTTTGAAACGCTTGAAGAGGGCGGCAGCATAGCGACAGTCCGGTTGGACTTTTTTACCTTCGGAGCGGGCGAGGTCGCAGACGGCGTCGACTAGTTGGCGAGCGATGTTTTGGCCACGGAGTTTAGGGTCGACGTAGGTATGATTGAGGACCAAAACTTTACCATGGCCGGCTTTGAGGTAGGAAACCTCACCGAGTCGTTCACCCTCTTCTTCGTAATAGAACCAACCAGGTTTTTGAATGATTGCCATGCTTTCCTCCTTTTTGAAATATCTTTGATGACGTATAATGGTAGACATAATATAAGTAAATTTTAGCAGAAATAAAGGGGACGCGAAATGTCAGTACGCGGATTTGAAATTGTCAGTAAATATGAAGGGGAAGGGTTGAACCTTCCTAAGCGTTCCACGATGCAGGCTGCCGGCTATGACTTTGAAGCAGCCGTGGACATGGTTATTCCAGCCAAGGGATTGCAAGAATCAGTAAAGCCTGTCTTGGTGCCAACTGGTATTAAGGCTTACATGCAAGAGGGTGAATACTTGCAGTTGGTTTCCCGTTCATCCGGACCAATCAAGAAGAAGTTGATCATGCCAAACGGTGTCGGCGTTGTCGATGGTGACTACTACAACAATGAAAAGAACGAAGGGGAAATCTTCCTCCAATTCTTGAACTTTGGGGATGAAGATGTCGCCATCAAGAAGGGTGAGCGAATTGGTCAGGGAATCTTCCTACCATTCTTGCTTGCTGACCAGGATGCGGACGATGTGAAGGTCGTGCGTGCCGGTGGCTTTGGTTCAACGGGGGAGGCCTAATTAGTGGCCAAGACAAAAACACAATTCATTTGTTCCAACTGTGATTTCATCTCTGCCCGTTATCTTGGACGCTGTCCAAACTGTGGTGAGTGGGGAACCTTCGTTGAAGAAAAAATTCAACCGGAAACACAGTCCCGTAAGTCCCGTGTTGGGCTAGACGGTAAGGCTGCCAAGGTTCAAAAGATTAACCAGGTTTCTTTGGAAGAAACGCCCAAAGTTGCGACTGATTTGAAAGAGCTGAACCGGGTACTTGGTGGCGGTGTTGTTGCCGGGACTTTGGTCTTGATTGGGGGGGATCCTGGGATTGGTAAGTCAACCTTGCTACTCCAGGTTTCCGGCCAGTTGGCAAGTAAGGGCAAAGTCCTTTACGTCACTGGTGAAGAGTCGGCGACCCAAGTCAAGATGCGGGCTGACCGACTGCAAGTTGGTGGGGATGACTTTTACCTCTACCCAGAAACGGACATGGAAGCCATCAAGAAGCAGGTGGAAGAGCTGAAACCCGATTTTATGGTAATTGATTCCGTGCAGACCATGCAGGAACCGGATTTGACCTCGCCAATTGGTTCCGTAGCCCAGATTCGGGAAGTCACGGCCGATTTACTGCAGATTGCCAAGACAAATAACATCTCTATCTTCATCGTCGGCCACGTAACCAAGGGTGGTGCCATTGCCGGTCCTAAGATTTTGGAGCACATGGTTGATACGGTGCTTTATTTTGAAGGAGACCGTCATTATAAGTACCGGATTCTCCGTGCAGTGAAGAATCGTTTCGGTGCGACTAACGAGCTAGGCATCTTTGAGATGCGCGACCGGGGGCTTGCCGAAGTCGCCAACCCATCCGAGATTTTCTTGGAGGAACGCTTGGCCGGAGCGACTGGTTCAGCCATTGTGGCCACCCTTGAAGGAGAACGACCAATCTTGGTTGAACTCCAGGCCTTGGTAACGCCATCGGTCTTTGGAAACGCTCAGAGAACGGCGACGGGGTTGGACCGTAACCGCGTGTCCTTAATTATGGCGGTTTTGGAAAAGCGGGCCAATTTACTTTTGCAGAACCAGGACGCCTACTTGAAGGCGGCCGGTGGTGTCAAACTGGATGAGCCAGCCATTGATCTGGCCATTGCCGTTGCGATTGCCTCTTCCTATCAGGATAAGGAATCACCAGCATCAGATGTCTTCATCGGTGAACTGGGACTGACCGGGGAAATCCGTTCGGTTTCTGATTTGCAGGGCCGTTTGAAGGAAGCACGGAAGCTCGGCTTTGCCCGGGCGATTGTGCCTAAGAATAACCTGACGGGGATTGATGTGCCAGATGGTATCCAAGTGATTGGGGTTTCTACTATTAAAGAGGCTTTGAAGCTTGCTTTAGAGTAGATTTTCTCAGAAAATCCCGCTAGGCCCTGAAATGACTAGGAACTTTGTTGTATACTAATTAAGAGAAATTTTCAGCTAAGCTGACTTAGGAGTAAAGAATTCATGACAGACGACTTTCGTGTCCGCTATGCCCCATCACCAACGGGCTACTTGCATATTGGAAACGCCCGTACGGCGCTGTTTAACTGGCTTTTTGCCCGTCATTACAACGGGACTTTTGTAATCCGTATCGAAGATACTGATGCGGCCCGTAACATTGCTGACGGGGAAAAGTCTCAGCTCGACAACTTGAAGTGGTTGGGCTTGGACTGGGACGAATCACCAGAAAACCCTGGTGAATACGGTCCTTACCGTCAATCAGAACGTAACGAACAAGGGATTTACCAACCATACATCGACGATTTGTTGAAGCGTGGTTTGGCTTACAAGTCTTACAAGACTTCTGAACAATTGAAGGCTGAACGTGAAGCACAACAGGCTGCTAAGCAGGCTCCTCACTATGTCTACGAATACGAAGGCATGTCACAGGAAGAACGCGAAGCAGAATATGCTAAGTACGAAGCACAAGGCTTGAAGCCAGTTGTTCGTATCCGTGTTCCCGAAGACAAGATGTACGAATGGGATGATATCGTTAAGGGTCACATCTCAATCGGTGGAAAAGAAGTCGGTGGTGACTGGGTTATCCAAAAGGCCGATGGTATGCCAACCTACAACTTCGCCGTTGTTGTTGATGACCACTTGATGAAGATTTCCCACGTTTTGCGTGGTGATGATCACGTGTCAAACACACCAAAGCAAATGATGGTTTACGATGCCTTTGGATGGGACATTCCAAAGTTCGGTCACATGGCTTTGATTATCAACGCTGCAACTGGAAAGAAGTTGTCAAAGCGTGATAACGATGTCTTGCAGTTCGTGGAACAGTACCGCGAATTGGGATACCAACCAGAAGCCTTGGATAATTTCATCGGTTTGCTTGGTTGGTCACCTAAGGGTGAAGACGAAATCTTCTCATTGGAAGAATTCAAGAACATGTTCGACGAAACGCGTTTGTCAAAGGCCAACGCCAAGTTCGACCAAAAGAAGTTGGAATGGATTAACAACCAGTGGATTCGTCGCGACAAGGATAAGATCATGCCACAACTTATCGAGGAGTTGGTTAAGGCAGGCTTTATTACCGAAGACGAAGCCAAGGCTAAGCATGATTGGCTAGTTCAAGCCATCGACGTTGCCGGTGTGGATGGTATTTCATACACCCGTCAAATCGTTGATTTGATGCGCGAACCATTCTTCCAATTGGGCGACATTACAGACGAAATGAAGGAATACCTCACGTCTGAAAACGGCCGCAAGGTCTTTGCTGCCTGGGAAGAAGCTTATAAGGCTTTGCCAGAGGATGCTGATGCGGATACTTACATGAAGACCATCCGTGCCATCCAAAACAACTTGGAGATTAAGGGCCGCGAACTTTGGAACCCAATCCGAATCGCAACGACTCATCAAATCCAAGGACCAAACTTGCCTGAATTGCTTGTTTTGTTGGACAAGAAGCAAGTTTTGAAGACAATGGACGATGTGAAAGCAAAGTACCTTGCCTAATGAATAATTGAAAGAGCAGGAGCCGAAAGGTTCCTGCTTTTTTGTTATAATAAGAAAAAAGTTTAAAAAGGACAGTCGACATGCAAACGGTTTATAACACGTACAGCCTCGAAAAAGAAAGTTTCACCCCCATCGAAAAGGGCAAGGTTCGCATGTACCTTTGTGGACCGACTGTCTATAACTACATTCACATTGGAAACGCCCGCTCGACGGTTGCCTTTGATACCATTCGTAAGTACTTGGAGTGGCGGGGCTATGAAGTGAACTTTGTCTCCAACTTTACCGATTTAGGTGATAAAGTCATTGCCCAGGGTAAAAAGGAAGGACTGACTGAAGAAGAGGTGGCGGACAAGTACGCCGATGCCTTTTTGGAAGACGCGGCAGCCTTGAACGTTGAACCTGCCACTTCCCGTCCCCGTGCCACCCAGTTTATGGAAGAAATGGTCGCCTTTGTCGAGAAGTTGATGGCGGAGGGGATGGCTTACGAGGTGAACGGGAACGTCTACTTCCGGACTAACCAATTTAAGGACTACGCCGTTTTGTCCCACCAAAACATGGATGAGCTGAAAAAGAACGCAGCTGGTCGCTTGGATGGGGATGATCAGGACGAAAAGGAAAACAACACGGACTTCGCCCTCTGGAAGAAGGAGGTTCGCCCAGATGCGACGGCCTGGCCTTCACCATGGGGACTGGGACGTCCGGGCTGGCACCTCGAGTGTTCCGTGATGAACGACGTGCTGTTAGGCGAGACCATTGATATTCACGCTGGTGGTATCGACCTGGCCTTCCCACACCATACCAATGAACTGGCACAGTCGGAGTCTTACCATGGTAAGACATTCGTGAACTACTGGTTGCACAACGGTTTTGTGAACGTCAATGATGAGAAGATGTCCAAGTCCTTGGGTAACTTCATTACTATTCATGATTTGTTGGAAGATGACAGCATTGACCCGCAGGGCCTACGTTACTTCCTAGTTAAGACCCACTACCGCCGTCCGGTCGCTTACTCTCGTGATCGTTTGGACCAGGCCCAGCAGGAATTGGATAAGATTTACCGCACGATGCGGGCCTTGTCCAAGAAGGCGGGTACTGCTGGAGAGGTAGATGCTGCCGTGGCGGCGCAACTACACCTGCTGGAGGAACGCTTCATCGGAGCGATGGACGATGACTTTGGTGTGGAGAACGCACTGACTGTGGTGTTCGAGGGCTTGACTTTGGCAAACCGCTCTTTGGAAGAGGGAAAGCCGGCGGCAACGTTGCAGGTAATCTATCGGAAGTTTGCTGAATGGTTGCACATTTTTGGTGTGGATAATTTTGAAGAAAGTCGCGAGTTATCCCCGGAAGCGAAGACTCTATTAGAAGAACGAGCACAAGCACGACAAAACAAGGACTTCGCGAAGTCTGATGAGCTACGTGACCAGTTAAAAGAGTTGGGTATCTTGGTGAAAGATGGCCGTGATGGTCAATCTGTGGAGTTTATCTAAAAATAACGAACAATAAAATGCGATAAGCGCGACAAAGGAGATAGAAAACGAATGTTTTCTATCTCCTTTGTTTATTTAAAAGTAAAACGCATTTTTTAATATTTTTCGTGAAAAAGCATTGACCGAACGGGTCAATGCCGGTATACTAATTATTGTTCCTTGCGAGGGACAAGCGGTTATCAAGTTTTGCTTGATAATCACCAGCAAAACTCATAAAAATAGTTGTTGCACAAGTTG
>NZ_JACOFN010000010.1 GCF_028764065.1 Fructobacillus sp. CRL 2054 | reverse complement strand
ATGGTCGTCAAGGCGATGCCAACCGTGAAGTTTATTTCTGGCTACGCGATGGCAAGATACCGGTTGATTTGTCAGCTAAGACAATCAAGTTATTCGCCAAAGACGCATCTGGCGTTGTAAAGGAAACAGAGACAGTCAATGACCGAACTGGTATTACCAGCGGTCATTTTTCTTTGCTCATTCCAAAGGAATTTTATCAAGCATCTGGAGATGTCCAAGATGCCTACATCCAGATTTCTGACGGCAACCAGATTATTTCAACCATCCCCGTGGCCTTTACTGTCCTAGAAAACACCATGGTCGTGACACAAACACAGTCACAGGTCTATTTGGACACAGTACAGCAGACGATTAACGACTTTAAGGCACGTATCGCAACGGTTGCTACTAATCTTGAAACGATTGAGAACACGCAAAAGACATTGCAGTCAATGATTGACAATATCAATCAAGAGTTCAATTCGGACAATATGGCCAAGCGTAAGGAAGATAACGACTTCACGGCCAAGAACACCTTTGAACAGGCCATTATCGCAAAAGGTGGCGTAACGGGTAACGCGGACACAGCAACCAAGGCAACCGATGCAGACCATGCGACAAACGCGGACAACGCAACAAACGCGACAAAGGCAACGACTGCCGACACATTGACAGCAGGTAATAATCAAACGGTTGGTGACTTAACGGTAAATGGCCAAATTAGAATTAGTTCCGGTCAGAATTTTTACAAGTCTTCGTTTTCTGATGCTTTTGGTTTACAAGGGACAATGTATCGATTCAATAACGTGGTTTATTTAATCATTTATGGAAACGCTAAGAATACAGGACCTGGCACGTGGGTAGGTAATATTCTAGCCGGTTATCGTCCGGTAGATAATCATTATTTTTCTGCAGAATCTCAAAATGACCGGATGATTGCCATGTCTGTTACACCAAACGGCCGGGTCAATATTAGTTCTCTCGGCACTTCGAATGGCGGTGAACATGGCTTATTCGCCTCAACAATGTATCTAACTTCAGATTCATATCCAGCGTGAAAGGAGAACTAAATGAGTTGGTTTTATAAATACGATGAGACGACAAAAGAACTAGTTCCGGGAGCTATCAATTCAGATACACAACCGGCTAATTCGACAGCTGTTGACCCGGCCAGTGTTATGTTCCCTGTTTGGTCAGCAGAAAAGGGAGCATGGATTTCAGACCCGGACAAGTTGACTAAGTGGAACGCGGAAAACAACGAAAAGTACACCGACCCAGTTCAAAAGCAACTAGCCACGCTTGCGCAACTAATGATGACGCGTGATGTTGCACAATCAAAGCAGATTGCCCAGTTACAGGCGCAAGTAGCTACTATTCAAGGAGGTGCTAAATAATGTTTGACATGCTTAAACAATGGTACGACGACGGCCTTATGACAGCCGAAGATTTGAAGATTTGGGTACCCGGAACGCTATCAGAAAGTGATTACAAAACAATCACGGAGCAAGACTGGGACTAGTAAAAAGGGGGGGTAAACATTGGCACCACACACGATTGAAGATTGGTCAGCTTTGTTGGGCCTTGCTACTGGTATCTTCATGGCGATTGGTTGGTATTTGAAAAAGGTCTTAGGTGACCCACTGACTAATCAAATGGAGTTACTAGCTAACACGATTAAGGGGCTGGACAACACCACGAAAATGACACAAAAAGATGTGTCTAATTTGTATGAAAAGTTCAACGACCACGAAAAGCGTATTTACGCTAGTGAAAAAGAACTTGTCCGTCTTGGACAAGAAAAAGTAGCACACCCACAGGCCGATTAGGTCTTTTTTTATTGCACTCAAAAGGAGATAAAAGCAATGGATATTACACAAGCACAAGCCATGCTTACCATGGCAGGAACAGCGGTTGTATTGCTGGCTAAGCCGCTATACAGCCTAGACAACTACATCAAAGCCCACACTCGTAACGCTCATATCAAGAGCGCTTGCGACTGGGCAGAGCAGGCAGTGACTTACGTTGTCAATTCTGGTGTTGGCACCGATCAACACAAGGCACAAGCGGTTGCGTTTTTGACCGCCCGTATTAAGGCCAATGACTTAGCTAAGAATTTTACTGATGAACAGATTCAGTTCTACATTGACCAAGCACTAGCCGAACTAAACAAGACAGCTAACACAACTGTCCCAACTAAATAAAGGGGGATTTAAATGTTAAAAGTAGCAGATGTTTCACAGTATCAAGGCAACGACATTTCTGGTATTGCAATCGAAAACGATGCCGTTATTGTTAAGGCCACACAGTCAACTGGCTATGTGAACCCTAACTTTTCAGCACAGGTTGCCACTGCTCAATCAATGGGCAAACAACTTGGTTTGTATCATTTCATCGAACGCGAGAACGGGGTAGATGATACTGAACAACAGGCACAATACTTCTTGGACACGATTGGCGATTTGGCAACTAATCCAGATGTTGCGCTTATCTTGGACTTCGAGAATAACGCAGCCTATGAAACGTTGACCGGTTACGAGCCACGTAAGTTCGCGGACTACGTTCAATCAAAGACAGGTAAGAAGATTTGGCTATACATTTCAAACGCTGACATTCGTGGCGGTGGACATGGTTATACATGGTCAGATATGGCAGATTACCCTGTCTGGGTTGCTGGTTATCCTTATTCAGCGGACACACCAGTGACATACGATTCAGACTTGCAAGCATGGGCTGACAGCCATTATTTCAACGACCTACCAACTTGGCAGGGGCGTGTATCAATGTGGCAGTATTCATCTAATGGATACGACAAGAGTGTGTTCTACGGTTCAGTAGACGATTGGAAGAACTTGGCTAAAGGCGACAACGTAGCACCTACTGTTGCACCAGTTACGCCTGTACAGCCACAGGAAAGTGCTATTGATAAGTTCAAATCAGTTGGGGACCGCTTTGTCTTGCAAGGCCCATTCACGATTCAGACTTGCCAACTTGAAAATGGCATGTACCAAGTGCAGTCAGAAGATTTGTGCGCTGACCCATTCGACTGGACAAATAACGGTATTCCAACACACTTGTTGTCTGATTTGTCAGACCCAGACGGTCGTTCATTTAACGATGGGGCGCAAGTTCAATTCTTGCCAGAATACAATCACGGAACGATTGACCGATACTTGCCACAATACAACGCGGTGGGTATCGACTTCGGTGGAGAGTTCGGCATGATTTACTTTGATGCTGATAAGTTGTGGAACCACGCTTAATCAATAGGGGATGCGTCCCCTGTACATATAATAGGAGAGAAGATGTTAAACGTAGCTGATGTTTCAAGCAATAATGGCGCTGATATTAGTCAAATTGTGGCCAATAACGATGCGATTATTGTGAAAGCAACCGAGGGTGATTATTACACCAACAATTTATTCCAGACACAGGTCAAGCAGGTTCAAGATGCTGGTAAGCGCTTAGGGTTGTACTTATTCGTTAATGGTGGCGTAACTGCTGACAAACAGGCACAATATTTCTTAGATGTAATTGGTCAGTTAAGTAGTGATGATCAAGTGCCTTTAATTATCGACTTTGAAAACCGTAATGGTGTATCTGGTTATCCGATATTGACTGGCAACGAGCCAAAACAGATTGCTGATTACATTTACAATAAAACTGGTAAGAAAGCATGGCTATACATCAGCAATAGTGATTTGCACGGCGGTGGTCACAACTATTCTTGGGATGATATGAGCGATTATCC
Source organism: Fructobacillus sp. CRL 2054 (assembly GCF_028764065.1). Classification (GTDB taxonomy): domain Bacteria; phylum Bacillota; class Bacilli; order Lactobacillales; family Lactobacillaceae; genus Fructobacillus. Next base: position 57,243 of record NZ_JACOFN010000010.1, on the reverse strand, counting down.
ACTTTGGTTAGCTGGTTATCCTTATTACGACGGCCGAGCATACAACGCTGATTTGCAAAAAGCAGGGGATGAACTATACTTCGACCATCTGGCCTACTGGTCAACGGTGACAATGTGGCAATATGATGCTAAGCCTTACGACCGGTCTGTCTTCTACGGTGACTTGTCCACTTGGGACACATTAGCCAAGCGAGTAACACCACAACCGACACTATCCCCAGTCGTCCCTAACCCAACACCTACACCTTTACCAACACCAGAAAAACCTAGCACAGACGACAGTGGCGACCGAAAGGAACTGCACATGTTTATGGATGATTTCCTGATTAAAGTAAACAAAGCGGTCACTGATTTCATCAATCGGTTATAATCAGATTATGAATGATAAACAATTAGCCAATGAAATCTATCGACTTATCGAACCACTTTGGAAGAAGATGCCAAACACCATTTACAACGTGCGTGTTGTGATTCCGAAATACGGCGATAAAGTGAATATCTTTTTAGAGTGGAATAAGGTTGGTAAATCGACCACATCACGGCCAATTAAATCTTATCCAGCTAGTTATAAAGCGATGATGAATGATGTGATTGATATTTTAAAATCAGAACACAAATTAAACGTAGTTGTGTACAATTGAATTGTTGCCTTAGCAACTTCCATAAGAAAAACACCCTGACCATAATCGGTTAGGGTGCTTTTTTTGTTTAGTCATGCAAAAGTCGTGCAAATACCCGCAAAACCGCATTATATCAGTATTAGTAATGCACCTGCCCAGACTCGAACTGGGAGCAAAGACTTAGGAGGTCCCCGTTTTATCCCGTTAAACTACAGGTGCAAAGTACTTATTATTATAGCGAAAATGCTGATTAATAACAATTAGAAGGGGTTTATCGTCATTTTAATCATTCTTAAGCATTTTTTTAAGTATTCGAAAAGCAGTTCGGCTAAATATCTGCTACACTTAATTAAGTATGGATTGAAAGGAATTGGTTATGGCCGATATTATCGAAGTGAAGCACCCCTTGGTTCAGCATAAGCTAACCATGATTCGAAACAAAGAAGTTGGTACAAAGGACTTTCGCGCGCTTGTTGACGAGCTCGCAATGCTTTTGACCTATGAAGCATCACGCGATTTACCCTTGGAAACAGTTGAGGTTGAAACACCTGTTGCTGTTACGAAACAACAATCTTTAGCAGGTAAGAAGTTGGCCGTTGTGCCAATCTTACGTGCTGGACTTGGAATGGTTGATGGAATCTTGGAATTGATTCCAGCTGCCAAAGTCGGACACATTGGGATGTACCGTGACGAAGAAACGTTACAACCAGTGGAATACTTCGTCAAGTTGCCAGATGACATTGACCAACGAGAAGTTTTGCTCGTAGATCCGATGTTGGCCACTGGTGGCTCTGCCATTGATGGTATCTCTGCTTTGAAAAAGCGTGGTGCCACACAAATTAAGTTAATTACCTTGGTTTCTGCTCCTGAAGGTCTAAAGGCTGTAAAAGAAGCACATCCAGATGTACCAATCGTGACGGCCTCAGTTGATGAAGGCTTGAATGAGGATGGCTACATCGTTCCTGGGTTAGGGGATGCCGGAGACCGTTTGTTCGGAACACATTAATAAATAAAAGAATAATTGAAAAATGAATTTAAGAAATCCATTTAGAAGAAAAGCAAGTTTGGGTATGAAATTTCGCCCAGCCTATAAATCAGAAACAAAGAAGAAGCGCCGTCTTCCTCTTTTTTTGCGCGTTTTAATCTGGTTGCTTTTAGCCGCCCTGGTTTTAGGGACGGGTTCATTTTTCGGCGCTGCCTACTGGGCGAACAAGGATCGAATTGTCAATAGCTCGACCAAGCTGGACGGGTCTGCGATGAAGCTAAAGGTGAACGCTAAGTCCGCCTTAGTAATCGATGCGACAACCGGTCAAATTCTTGGTGAAAAAAATGCCAACCAGCAGATCGGTATTGCATCTCAGAGTAAGATGTTGACAGCCTATGCCATTTTGCAGGGCATTGATGACGGTGACTACCAGTGGACAACGCCAGTTACGATTTCGAAGTCTGCTGATTGGTCCGATAAGGATACGGCTATGTACGCCCACCTGGATGTGCATGAGGGCCAGACTTTGACGGTTAAAGAGCTCTTTGAAGCCATGTTTACGACATCGGCTAACGATGCCTCTTTGGCCTTAGCAGATTTCGCTAAGAAAAAGTCCGAAACGCAGCAGGAGTTCTTAAACCGCTGGTCTAAGAAATTGAAGTTGAAGAACGCCGTCTGGTACAACGCGGCCGGACAGGTCAATGACGATGCCTTTGATTACGAAGTGAAGTCGGCCAAGAAGGACGCTGAAAACAAGGCGACGCCAACGGACCTAGCCATGATGGCTTATCAGATTCTCAAGGACTTCCCAGATATTCGTGGCTATTACGAAAAGATTGGCTTGGTATACAGCCCAAACGGAGATGAGACAACTGCTAAGATCAAACTGACCGAAGGCGGAAAGTTTGAACGTGAGATTAAGAGTCAATTGAATAATCCGAAGAACTTGACTTTTGAAGGATTGAAGACTGGTTCGACACCACAATCGGGTGGAGGCCTAACAGGAATCGTGAAGGACCAAAACGGTCACGAATTCATTACGGTTGTTTCGGGTGCTGGGAAGTACACCGATTCGAAGGAACGTTACCAGGCGACAATTGATGCGGTCAACCAGATTTTGGATAATTACCAGAACCAATCAGTTGATGCTAAGCAAATTCTACCTGGTCAGGGTAAGACGAAGAACGCCTGGGCCAAGGGTGGTCAGGTCCAGTTGATTACCCAGGAAAAGCGGACGTACTGGATTAAGAAGTCTGAAAAGGGTAAGCTATCCTTTGCCAAGGTTACGCGTTACAACAGCCAGTCACTCAGTGATGATGACACGGTCTTGTCGGTTGCGCCAAATCTGAAAGCAACTTACTTAGATGGCGTGCCGGATTCACAGAAAAAGTTGCCATTAACTAACCAGGAAATGGTGGAACAACTGGATGAAAAGGGTTATCGTCAAAATTGGTTGTCTTTCTGGAAATCATAAAAACAGTATAAAAAAAGAGCTAAGGCCATGTGGCCTTAGCTCTTTTTATTCGTTTACTTAGCTAGGTGAGCGTCTGCACGTTCTTTAAGTTGAGCTAATTGTTCATCCAAAGAATGTGTGGCTTCGTCCTTTTTGACAGCGGCTTCACCCTTGGCCAAGTTCAACTTGTTCTTAGCGCGGTTTGCCTTATCCTTACCTGCTTCGGTAAGGTCGTTTGCACGTTGCTTGCCAAGGGCAATGAATTCTTGTCCCTTTGACTTACCGGATTCGACTGCATCGTTGGCCTTCAACTTAAGGTCAGCAACTTGATCGCTATCTTTCAACAATAGGTATGCTAATGCAGCATTACCAAACAATGAGGCACCAAGTAAAAAGTTCTTCATATCAGACACACTCCTTTTCTTTTCTTACCTCTATTATGGTCACCGACTTTAGAAAAGTCAACGGCAGACCGGTAAGAAAGGGGAAAGCTGGTATTCGAAAAAAGCCGGTAATGGCAACTGCCAGACAAGGTATAAAATGATATAATAACAATAGTTTATAGATGAGAAAGGGACATTCATGATTAGTTTGAAATCACCACGTGAAATTGAAGCGATGCGCAAGTCCGGCGAAATTATGTCCGGTATGCACCACATGCTTCGCGGCTTAATTAAGCCTGGATTAGATACTTGGGAAATCGAGACCAAGTGTAAGGCATATATTGAGGACCACGGCGGTGTGCCCCTGCAAATCGGTTACGAAGGCTTTAAGTACGCTGTTACCATTTCAATTAACAACGAAGTGGCCCACGGATTGCCACGTAAGGGATTGAAGTTGAAGAACGGTGACCTTTTGAAGGTGGATACAGTGATTGGCCTTGATGGTGCTATTTCTGATTCAGCTTGGTCTTACGCAGTTGGTGAAGTTTCACCTGAAGTTCAAAAGTTGATGGATACGGCCAAGAAGGCTCTTTACTTGGGAATTGACCAAGCGGTTGTTGGTAACCGTGTTGGTGATATCGGGGCTGCTATCCAAAAGTACACCGAAGACGAAATGGGTTATGGAGACGTTCGTCAGTACATCGGTCACGGTGTTGGCCCAACGATGCACGAAGACCCAGCCATTCCTCACTTCGGGAAGGCCGGACACGGTCTTCGCTTGAAGGAAGGAATGACGATTACCATCGAACCAATGATTAACATGGGTGGATGGGAAGTTACAACTGACACGACTCCCGAAGATGGTTGGACGGTTCGTACGGCCGATGGTTCATGGTCTGCCCAGTACGAGCATACTTTGGCTATCACCAAGGATGGCCCTAAGATTTTGACTTCACAGGATCCTGTTGAAGACGCAAAGTATTTGTAAGAGATTGACTCAGAACACGAGGTAAGCATGGCACTTCCAGAAGCTTTCATCGCAAAATATCAAGACCTGCTCGGAAACGAAAGCGGGCCTTTTTTTGAGGCGTTGTCGGGACCAATTGACAAAGGCTTCCGATTAAATCCTTTGAAGGCTAATCGAGAACCGGTCGATTTGTCCTTGGACAAGCCGATTGCCTGGTCTAAGAATGGTTACTTTGGTCAGGTATCTGGTAAGAGTATTGACCATACGACCGGTTTGGTTTATTCCCAAGAACCTTCGGCACAGTTTGTGGCCGAAGTGGTGGATGCCAAGCCTGGTGAAAAAGTCTTGGATTTGGCAGCTGCACCGGGTGGCAAATCTACCCAGCTAGCAGGCCAAATGCAGGGCCAGGGATTACTTTGGACCAATGAAATTTTCTTTGGTCGTGCCAAAATTTTGTCCGAAAACATCGAACGCTTTGGCGTGCGCAATGACATCGTTTCATCGGCGGACTCCAAGGACTTAGCCAAGGCCTTACCTGGCTACTTTGACCGTGTGCTTTTGGATACGCCTTGTTCAGGTGAGGGGATGTTTCGTAAGGACCCTGACGCCATTTCTTACTGGTCAGAGGGTTATCCGCGTGAGTGTGCGGACCGGTCAGAAGGAATCCTTGCGAATGCCGTGAAAATGCTACGCCCTGGCGGTATTTTGGTTTACTCGACTTGTACCTTTGCGCCAGAGGAAGATGAGCAGATGATTGCATGGTTGCTAAAGGAGTATCCAGACTTTGAACTGTTAGCAATCGATAAAGTCGCAGGTTCTGGTATTGCCGATGGCCGTCCAGAATGGGCGGACGGCAACCCGGATTTGAAAAAGACAGCCCGACTTTGGCCACAGGACTTGCCTGGTGAAGGGCACTTCGTGGCAAAGCTACAGAAAAGCATCGATGCTGAAGAAGTGAAGGCGCCGAAGGAGCAGAAGGCGGACAAATTGTCGGCTGACGAAGCAAGCCTGTTGGAAAGTTTCTTGGCGGAAACGGTACCAGGATTGGCAGTTGATTTGTCAGACTTAGTTCGCTTTGGCGACCGTATTTTCCTAATGCCCGAAGGTTGTCCAGCCTTTGGGAAGATTAAGATTTTACGGGCCGGACTTTGCTTAGGAACCTTTAAGAAAAAGCGTTTTGAGCCAGATCACGCGTTGGCCTTGGCGGTTCATCCAGATGAGACAAAGCAGACTTTTGCAATTGATGACCCAGCGGACTGGGCGGCCTATATTCATGGCGAAGCCTTGAATACGAAGGCAGATTTGGACAAGGGCTTTGTGCTCATGACGGCTGGTGGAAACGGTGTTGGCTGGGCTAAGTTTGTCAACGGACAGTTGAAGAATTTCTATCCAAAGGGATTACGTCATTAAAATTCGAAATTGAAGGAGAAGAGAATGGCTTATCAAAAGACGATTACAATTAAAGGCTTGGGTGAATTTACGATTAGCCCAGCAATCAAGAAGTTTACCTTAATTGACTTAGGTTTTATCACAAATAATGCTGGAACTTATGTATTGAAGCGTTCTTTGCAGCCGGACATGCCGGTCGATCAGGCAATCTCATTGAAGGTGGTATTTAAGAAGGACCTATCAGCCATGAAGCTTGAAGTAATTGGAGCAGCTGGAGGACCCGTTGATATTGACGCCCGTGAAGATGCCAAAGATATGTTAGACCTTGTTGGCTTCTTCTTGAAGGAAATGACGGAACGACAAGTTTTGGAGCAAATTGCATGACAACTTTTTACTTTGTACGACATGGGCAGACCGAATGGAACCTTGAAAAGCGTTTTCAGGGAGCCCACGGTGATTCACCACTTTTGAAGACTTCCTTTGAAGACATGGATAAAGTTGCGGCCTTTTTGAAAGATAAGGGGATTTCTCGCGCCTTTTCTTCACCACTTCCCCGTGCGCAGAAGACGGCTGAAACGATTGTGGATAAGCTGCCAAAGCAGCCTAAGTTATCCTTACATTCCAACATTGTTGAAGTAGGATTAGGCGATTGGGAAGGCCAGAAAAAAGAAGACGTTGCCCGTGATTATCCAGAAGCTTACGATACCTACCGTAACCACTTGGAAAATTTTGAAGGGGAAGGCTTTAATGGTGAGGGGTACACCCGGGCCGTAAAGCGTTTCCGTCGCTTTATCGAACAGGTTGCTGTTGATTACCCTGATGCATCTGTATTGGTAGTGGCCCATGGTTTGATTTTGACCTTTGGAATGTCCAACCTTTTGGATGTGAAGCGCGAAGATATTCGCTCCCAGTTAGGCGGCTTATCAAACACGTCAACAACAACTATCACAACGGATGATGGAAAAGACTTTCACCTTGTTGAATGGAATCAAACGGATTACCTCGACAAGGCCCAGGACGCGTCAACGACGATTTAATGGGAAAAGGTACATTTTTGTACCGTACATATACGAAGAAGTAGGACAAAATGGCACGAACAGTTTCAGAGGACAATCAAGTAAAGGGAATTCTGCAAAACGTGATTTTTGCAGCCAAGGATTCCTATTTCAAGATTCTTTCCGTCCAAGTTGAAGAGGATGACTTTGACTGGGACGCCGACGAGTTGATTGTTACTGGGACCTTTGCATCCGTAAAGCAAGGCTCTACCTATGCTTTCTATGGCCAACTTGTTACCCATCCCCGTTACGGCCAGCAGTTTCAGGCTGCCCGTTACGAAAACCAGTTGGCAACCGACGAGAAGGGCTTGATTGCCTTTTTCTCCTCGGGTGACTTTGCAGGGATTGGTAAAAAAACGGCAGAAAAGATCGTGGATGCACTGGGTGAGGATGCCCTAGATAAGATTTTGGCTGATCCTTCGGTATTGACTGGTTTGGTGAAGCCAAAGGTTGCTGAAAACTTAGTTGAAACCCTACAAAATAACATGGGCTTGGAACGGCTCTTTGCTCTTGGCCACAAGGTCGGACTTTCAGCCGATTTGGCTGGAAAGTTGTACGACCGTTACGGTGAAGAAGCGCAAACGATTTTGCAAGAAGACCCATACCGCTTGGTATATGACGTGGATGGTTTACCTTTCAAAAAGGTCGATGCCATTGCGCAGACGGCTGGGTATGAAGTTGATAGCGTGGAACGTGTGAAAGCCGGTGTCTTTGCTGCCATTCAAAACGCTTGTTTTGCACATGGGCATACTTATTTAACGGTGGAACAGGCTAAGTCAGCTGCCTGGTCAATGCTAGGTGCTGATTTACCAGACCCTGAAGCAGCGATTGATGCGGCTCTAGGAGCCTTAGTGGCGGAAGGCCGGTTGACATACTCAGACAATAGTTATCAGCCAAAGGATTTGGCGCTGGCCGAAAAAACGGTGGCCGATAAGATTGAAGAGCTCTTTGCTAGACGTTCTGACATCGTGGCTGATTCAATGACCATTGATGACGCCTTTGTTGTGCCTGATCAATTACAACTAGATGAAGTACAGGAAGAGGCGGTTAAGAAAGCCCTGTCCAGTCAGCTCTTTGTTTTAACGGGAGGTCCTGGAACCGGAAAGACGACGGTCACGAAAACCCTGGTGAAGACCTGGGAAGCACTCGTTCGCAACCAGCGGGACCGAGACGGGCATGACCAGGAATGGTTGAAGGAGCACCGTGTCCGTTTAGCTTCACCAACGGGACGTGCTGCCAAGCGGATGACCGAAATCACAGGCTACGAGGCCACGACGATTCACCGCTTATTAGGTATTTCAGACGGGGATGACGCGGAGTTTAACGCAGATAACCCATTGTCTGGCGGATTGCTCGTGATTGATGAGGCGTCGATGCTGGATATTTCATTGGCCGCTGCATTGTTCGAAGCAATTCCAAAGACCATGCACGTCGTTTTGGTCGGGGATGCCGACCAGTTACCTTCAGTCGGGCCTGGAAATGTTTTGTTTGACTTAATCCATAGTGATAAAGTCGATCACGTCGCTTTGCAGCGGATTTACCGACAGGGGAAGGGATCGTCGATTTCGACCCTGGCTGCTGCCATTAACGAGGGCCACTTGCCTGCGGACTTCCAGGATAAGCAGCGAGACCGTTCGACTTTTCTAACCACTGCTAATCAAGTTCCTTCGGCTGTCGGACAGGTACTGACCTCTGCCATTAAGAAGGGTTTTACGGCTGACCAAGTACAGGTTTTGGCACCTATGTACAAGACGCCAGCCGGTGTGAAGGCCTTGAACCAAATCGCCCAAGACCTCTTTAATCCGGTAAAACCTGGACAAAAAACGCTCCAGTATGGCGATAACGTTTTTCGTCTCGGGGATAAAGTCTTACAGCTGGAAAACGATACCGAGCGTGATATCTATAACGGTGATATGGGTGAAGTTGTTGCTGTCCATAACCAGGCCGATAAGGGTGTTTCAGCCGATGCCTTAGTGGTTGATTTCGGCGGTCAAGAAGTTTGGTACACAACAAAGACTTTAAATCAGTTGACCTTGGCCTATGCCACAACCATCCATAAGGCCCAGGGTAACGAGTTTAAGCTCGTTATTCTAGTGTTGACCTCGCAGTTTAAGATCATGCTGAATCAGAATCTGGTATACACGGCGATTACCCGTGCCAAGGAGGCACTGGTTATGGTGGGTGACTACGATGCCTATCAGTACGCAGCGGAGCATGAAGTACCACATCGACAAACGCATTTGGAAGAACTGCTGGATGGCAGAGAAAATGCTGTGCGTCAAAAGTCAGTAAAAAGTCCACTAGTACAGAAAAAGGATCAGCCCTCTGTTGAGAGGGAATCAGTTTCGACTAAAAATGTTCAGCCAAACGAAAAAAATGTTTCGGATGATGCTAAAGTTGGTCAGACTGCTCCTTTGCAAAATCAGAAAAGTGAGCCGGAAAAAAAGACTTTATCTGAAAATTGTTTAACGGCCGCTCATCTAGCCGAAGGGATTGACCCAATGGTGGGGATGGATAACCTAAGTCCCACTGATTTTATGCCAGATAATCAGCAAAGTTTAGTATAATGAATGAAGATGGTTTACTTGTGTAAAGTAAACAGAAATAGAAAAAGAATTCTCTTGGAGCCAATGATGACTGCTAATCCAAAATTTCGTCTTTTTGATTTAGGAATTAACCCGGAATTATCCCAAAAAATTGCGGCGCAATTAAACGTAGAGCTTTCGGATGTCGATATTCAGACTTTTGCCGATCATGAAATCTATGAACGAATCGTTGATTCTGTTCGTGGAAGTGATGTCTATGTGATTGCACCGATTGCGGACCCAGTGAACCAAAACTTCATGAAGTTGATGATTTTCATTGATGCCGTGAAGCGGACGTCGGCTAAGTCCATTAACGTGGTGATTCCATACATGGGTTATGCTCGTTCTGATCGAAAGAGTCGTTCCCGTGAACCAATCGTTGCCCGCTTGATTGCCAACATGCTGGAAAGCCAAGGTATTAAGCGTGTTATGACAATGGATTTACACACGGCTCAGGTACAAGGATTTTTCGATATTCCAGTCGATCACTTGATTGCTTTGCCAGCACAGGTGGATTTCTTGGAAAAGGAAGGATTAGTTGGACAGGAAGTTGTTTGCGTTGCCTCGGGCCCTTCAACACTAAAGCTTGTTCAACGTTTGGCTTCTGAAATTGGTAGCCAGTGGGCCATTCTGGATTACAGTCGTGGCTCGAATGAAAAGGCTCGTGTGACTGGTAAAGTCGCTGGTAAGCACGCCATCATTGTTTCTGACATGGTTGATACCGGTGAAACGATGATTAATGCCGCAGCAGCCCTTAAGGAATCAGGTGCTGCAGCCATTGAAGGACTTGCTACTCACGGCGTCTTTTCTGCACAGGCTTCTGAAAAGTTACAGGCATCCGATTTGGATCGTCTCTTAGTTTCGGATACCGTTGCCATTCCAGAAGAAAAGCAGTTCCCTAAGTTGAAAGTAATCTCAGTTGCTCACCTTTTTGCAGAAGGTATTCAACAGGTGATTGCACAAAAGTCCTTGGCAAAGGTACTTCAAACCAAGGAGAATCGGGAGGATTAACTCGTGAAGAATGAACGATTACTTGAATTCGCTTCCCCGGAATGGTCAGCCAATCCGGATGGGCAAGGGGTAATTTGTTCCCAGTACGGCGCTTACTTAGCTTTTCAAGCAAGCGGATCTGGTCAAGTTCGATTATCCTTTGCTGATGAATACCCGGGTTTAACATGGACCTTAGTGATTGATGGTCAGGATGAACAACAATTAACTGTTGATGGAACTGATTTAGTGCTTGCTCTTCAAGAAGGAAAGCATGATTACCGGTTAGTTCTTGATCAGTGGGATATTGATCAGGTTGCCTTTTGGAAGCAGGGATTGATTCTGTCGGATTTGTCTTTTGAATCCGTTGACCAGGTGATTGCTGTTTTGCCTAACGAAGAAGAATCAGAAAGTCGTCCATACATCACTTTTGTTGGCGATTCAATTGTGGCTGGCGAATTAATGGCAGGATTTGCTCATGATCGTCACCGTCCCAGTCAATCTTTCCCAGCCATTGTGTCCAAAGATTTGAAGCAGCCTTTGAATCGGATTGCTTATGGTGGTACTGGATTAACCAATTCGGCACCCTTCCAAGAGCCTAAGGCGATTGATGCCCTTTGGCGTGTTGGCCAAGAAATCCCACGTCGTCTGGTTCACTCTGATAAGGTGGTGGTCGCCTACGGATTGAACGATGCGAATTACGGGGCTACGACTGAAGACTTTACCTTTGGTTTGCGTGTTTACCTGTTAGAACTAGTAAAACGCTTCCATCAGGCCCATTTTTACCTCTTAACTCCCTGGAACGGACAGTTTAAGGAGATTTTTGAGGAAGAAGCGAGTCGCTTCGATTGTTTCACAATTGTTGATACAAGCTCCTGGCAAATTGCAACGCGACCATATCATCCCGATGTGGAAGCACATGCAAAAATTTCCAAGGAATTAGAATTGATTTTATAGGAGGAAACACATGGTATACCAAGCAGCAGAAGATCGTTACGAGAAATTGCCTTACCGCCGCGTCTCAGATTCAGGGTTGATTGTACCGGCTGTTTCCTTTGGACTTTGGCGTAACCTTGGGGATACGATGCCCCTTGAAAACTCACGTAAGGTTATTTTGAAGGCCTTTGATTCAGGAATTTTCTCTTTTGATAACGCCTTTAATTACGGTCCAAACAACGGAACTGCGGAAGAGACTTTTGGACAAGTCTTTAAGTCTGATTTGAAGCCTTACCGTAATGAGTTGGTCATTACGACGAAGGCCGGCTACCACATGTGGCCGGGCCCACTAGGTGAATTCTCTGGACGTAAGACTTTGATTAACGCCCTGGATACGTCTTTGCAAAAGATGAACCTGGACTACGTTGATATTTTCTACGCACACCGTTTTGATCCAAACACGAATTTGGAAGAGACTGCCCGCGCTTTGGATGACCTTGTTAAGCAAGGAAAGGCTTTGTACGTTGGGGTTTCAAACTATAACGCTGAACAGACCAAGGCGATTGCTGAAATCTTCAAGGATTTGGGAACACCATTCATTGGTAACCAGGTGTCTTATAACATGTTGAACCAACAGGTGAAGGATTCGGGCATGCTTGATACTTTGGATGAACATCATGCTGGGCTCTTCGCCTATGGTCCACTATCAGAAGGTTTGTTGACGGACCGTTACTTGAAGGGGATTCCTGAGGACTTTCCAATTCACAAGACGAACGGCTTCCTTTTTGATGATGGTCGCGATGCCCTTGTGACTAAGTTGAACGATTTGAATGATTTGGCCAAGAACCGTAACCAGACTTTGTCACAGATGTCCTTGGCTTGGCTCTTGCAAGATAAGCGAGTGGCTTCTGTTGTGATTGGTACATCTTCTGTTGATCATTTGCAGGACAACCTAGAATTTACTAAGAACCTCGATTTCACAGCTGATGAATTGTCAGCCATTGAAAAAATTATCAAGAGTTAATTGATATAAAAAAAGACCGTGGATTCACGGTCTTTTTTATTGGATTTTTTTCAATTGGTGGCTTTCGATTAGCGAGTTTGGTGAAGAGCCGAGTTGGTCAGTTGGCACTGCTTGTCCCATCTTTTTGTAATACTCTATCCAGTGGGGGAGAATTGTCCCGTCTGGCCCAAAGGAGAGGGGTGTTTCCTTAAATATCTTTTCATCCTTGTAGGCTTCGATGACGAGCTGTGAGCAGTAGTACCCCGGGCCATCTTGAAAGAATCCGTGATTATAGGGCTTACCAATCTCCAATTTGGCATGCTTAATAATCTTGCTTGCATCTTTTAGAGGATGAATCGTACGGTAAAAATGGATACGTGTTTGATGTTCATTAATAAAGTCTTCTAAAGGACGGCGGATGACGCCATGTTTTCCCGTTGCTTCAATAATGAAATGCTTATTTTCCTTTGTTCTTTCAATAATAGCAACGTGTACATAGGAGTTGTCATTATTTGAAAGAGTACTAGTCGAAATGGCTTGATCTAAGGCTGCTGTTTTGGGTAAAACAAAGGCTAAATCTGCGTTTTTGAGTTCTGTCATGTAGGCTTACCTCGATATTGATAGGATAGCAGATTTTCTTGTTATTTTCGCTTCCTTTTATGTCAGCTTTCCTATCAATTGACGTGGCGGAGACGTTAGAAAACGAGTACAATGGATAGATGTGAGTAACGTTTGACCACGATTCATTAAAATTGGAGAGTCACAAATGGAAAAGAAGTTAACATGGCGCCAGAACCTACTAATGGTGTCTTTGATTTTTGGGATGTTTTTTGGTGCGGGTAACCTAATCTTCCCGGTTCACCTTGGGCAATTAGCAGGTGCCGCATGGGGACAAGCAACTTTCGGATTTATCTTATCTGCTGTTTTGCTTCCACTATTAGCTTTGGTGGCTTTGGGTGTCACGCGTTCTAGCTCGGTTTTTGATTTGATTAAACCCCTAGGACCCCGCGTATCCGTTATTTTTGTTGTTATCCTGCACTTCTGTCTTGGTCCACTGGTTGTGGCACCACGTACAGCAACGGTTGCCTATTCTTTTTCATTCGAGAATTGGTTGCCATCAAACTACCAACAAATTGGGCTTTTTGTTTTCGCCCTCGTGTACTTTATTTTGGTTTACTGGTCTTGTTTGAAGGCGGATGCCATTACCTCTGTGATTGGGAAGTATCTCAATCCTGCATTCTTGATTCTTCTGGCCATTGTCTTCATTTTGGCGCTTGTCTGGCCAATGGGGAACTTACACCAACACGTAACAGAAAGTTATCAGACAGCACCAATTCTTTCTTCTGCAATTGAAGGATACAACACGGTCGATGCTTTAGCTTCCTTGGTGTTGGGGGTGGCTATTGTTCACGCCATTGAAAATATGGGCTATCATAAGCCAGCCCACGTCGCTAAAATCATTGTTAAGACAGGAACTTGGGCTTTGATTGGCCTATCGTTGGTTTACGTTGGTTTGATTATGCTAGGAACTTCTTCTCTTGGGAAAGAAAGTATTTCCTTGAACGGGGCGATTGCTTTAACACAAATCATGACGAATTACTTTGGTTCCTTTGGGCAAGTCTTCTTGGCTGTCATGGGACCGGTTGCAGTCTTTACAACAGCAATGGGGGAATCTTCATCCTTCGCCCACGACTTTCACAGGGCCTTTCCTAAGGTATCCTACGAAAAGTGGCTGGCCTTGGCGATTTCAATTGCCTTCCTTGTTGCTTTGTTAGGCTTGGATAAGATTATTGAATGGGCTGTACCCGTTTTGATGATTATGTACCCAGTTGCTATCATTTTGATTTTCTTGAATTTGGTTTCACCATGGATTGGACGCACTAGTGCACTCTTTAAGTGGTCGATCGGATTAACGCTGATTGGATCGATTGGTGATGGTTTGACTCAGGTGCCATTTGCCAAAATGTTGGGTGGCTTTGTTTCTTACACCGAAGCAGGTGTTCAACATGTTGGTTGGTACCAACAACATATGTTCTTAGCAAGTCAGGGCTTCTCATGGATTATGTTTGCAGCTCTTGGATTAATTATTGGTGCTATCGTACAGTACGTGACGAAGTCACCATCTGTTGATACTGAATAAGTTAATAAAAAAAGCAGCGACTCAATTGAGTCGCTGCTTTTTTACATTGTTACATGTTTTCTTCTTCGTGAAGAATACGGTAGGCAATTGATTCTGAAATAACAAGATCAGTTAAGAACTTACCGCGAAGAGCACCGATAGTTGCTCGGGACTTAAACTTACGACGGACAATACCAACACGCTTATGAACGTCTAAGATAGTTGAAAGGGAGAGACCAACAGTCTTGTCAGTATCAATGTTCAAAATCTTACCGTTAATATCGTATGGACGGCCATAAATCATACCAGCAACCTCACCTAGTCGAACTTCAGGGAAGAGACGGTTGATGTTTTGGTTCCAAATTGGAATTGATTCCAAAGAAGTAATGGTTCCCAATCCGGTAACGATGGTATCCATCTCCTTTGAGGCATCCAAAGTCTTCTTGATTGAAACCGCGTCGTAAAGACCGTTACGAACGTCGTCGTTTGCCAAGTAAAGTGGGGCAGGCAAAGTCAAGAATTCACCTGAAACCTTCTTGGCAGCACGTTCAACAATGCGAACTGTTCCGGCTGTTGAATTGTACTTTAAGTTTTCCCCGATGAATTGAACAAACTTGATTTGGTCCAACGGATTGGTTGTAATGGCATCAATTAATGAATAAGTTGTTTCACCCCATGTCAAACCAACGGTGTGAGGTCCTTTTTCAAGGTGCTTAACCATGAGATTAGCAGCATAGTTTGATAGCAAATCATCAGTGGCTGACGTTGTCGTGTCATCCTGGATGATGTAACAAGTTGTATCAGGATACTTTTCCTTGAATACTTGTTCTAGTTGGGAATTACGTGATGCTGTCGAAGCGATTTCGATTTTGACGATTCCGCTTTTAACTGCCTCGTTGAGATACTTGTTAATTAAATATCGAGATACTCGGTATTTATCAGAAATCTCTCCAAAGGAAAGCTTATTTAAGTAATAGTCCTCGGAGATTTGCGCGAGCAAACTCGGATCAGTGGTTGACATAGGAATCCCTTCATTCTGTTCTTATATTTTCCCTATTAAAAAAAGAAAGATCTTTTTGCAAGGAAACGATTAACATTATTTTACACTATTTTTCGGTATTTTTGCAATTTATCCAAATTTTTTTGATAAATCAGACGAGTTGAAAAAATTATATTACTTTAAAAAATTAAAAATCGAGTAAAAAATAGGTGATTTTATGAAAATATCAAGATTAACTCTTTACTTCACAAAGAAAGAGTTTTAGAATGAGAATAACATCACTGATTGTTGGTGAATCCTAGGAGGTCATATGGTTGATATGAACGAAGTGCAGCAAATGCACGAGAAACACACAGGCGTCTTGGAAGTTCAAGGAACTTTCGATATTAAGACACCTTCTGACTTAGGAAAAGCTTACACGCCAGGTGTTGCTGGATTGGCAAAGGATATCGAAGCACATCCTGAAGACCAAGCTAAGTACACAATGTCAGGTAAGTTGATTCCTGTTATTACAGATGGAACTGCTGTTTTGGGACTTGGAAACGTTGGTCCTGGTGCAGGATTGCCAATTGTTGAAGGTAAGGCTTTGATCTACAAGTCATTTGCCGGTGTTGATGCTATTCCAATGGCATTGAAGCAAGTTTCTGTTGATGACATTGTTAAGACTATCGAAACAATGGCACCTTCATTTGCTGGTATTCACTTGGAAGACATCGCCGCTCCTCAATGTTTTGAAATTGAGCGTCGCTTATCTGAAGACCTTGATTTGCCAGTTTACCACGATGATCAAACTGGAACTGCCATCGTTGTTTTGGCTGGTTTGATTAACGCCGCTAAGGTTGTTGGTAAGAAGTTGGAAGACTTAAAGGTTGTGATGAACGGTGTTGGTGCTGGTGGTGTTGCCACAGCCAACTTGTTGATTGCTGCTGGTATCAAGCACATTACATTGGTTGATATCCACGGTGTTGTTCGTTCAGACGACGAATCATACAACCACTTCCAACGTGAATTGGCTGACCAAGTGGAACAAGCCGATGGTAAGACTTTAGATGACATCATCGATGGTCAAGACGCCTTTATCGGTTTGTCAGATGCCAACGTTTTGTCAAAGGATCAAGTTAAGCGCATGGCTGATTCACCAATCGTCTTTGCCTTGGCTAACCCAGTTCCTGAAATCTCACCAGATGATGCCCACGAAGCAGGTGCTGTCGTAACTGCTACCGGTTCATCACAGTGGCCTAACCAAGTTAACAACATTTTGGCATTCCCTGGTTTGTTCCGTGGATTGCTTCAATCAGGCTTGAAGCACGTTGACATGCAATTGCAAGTTAACGTTGCCCAAGGTTTGGCCGGATTAGTTGACAACGTTGCCGCTGATAAGATTGTTCCTTCAGTCTTTGATGACGGTGTTGTTGACGCCGTTACAAACGCTGTATTGGATTACGCAAAGAAGGCCTAACCATGGCTGATCAGATTAAAGACCTTTATTTGTTCAATCCCAATGTGAAAAAGCAATGGGAGAACTTCTTACAAGAAAAAGGCATTTCCGTCTTTTCAGACCAAGAGGTTAACGCAATTGACCAAACGATTGGTCTCTATGATGATCAGGGCCAATTGGTTGGAACCGGTTCAATTGCTGGCAAGACAATCAAGTATATCGCCGTTGAAGATGATGGCTCTGGTGCTTCCGGTGCCCGCTTTAACCAAGTGGTATCTGCTTTGGAAATGAACTTGGCGCAAGCCGGTCACTTCCAAATCTTCGTCTTTACAAAGCCTCAGTATCAAAGCTCCTTTGAACACGTTGGCTTTCACACGCTAGCAAAAACCGACTACGGTCTGATCCTTGAAAAGGGAACGCCAAACATTGAAACTTACCGTGCTGGATTAACGAAGAAGCCAGCGGATGCCAAAACAGTCGCTGCCATTGTTATGAATGCCAACCCCTTTACGAAGGGACACCGTTACTTGGTCGAACAAGCGGCTAAGAACAACGACTTTGTTTACGTCTTCGTTGTCAATCAAGACGTTTCACTCTTTACAACTGAAGAGCGAACAATGTTGGTCAAGGAAGGAACGAAAGATTTGCCAAACGTTGCTGTTGAAAACGGTGGCGACTACATGGTTTCTTATCTTTCATTCCCTGCTTACTTTATCAAGAATCAAGATACCGCAATTAAATTCCAAACGGCTTTGGATGCAACGCTCTTCAAGGAGCAGTTGGCCAAGCCACTTGGTATTCAAAAACGTTATTTGGGAACAGAACCTACTTCCCACACTACCGCACTTTATAACGAGACCTTGCAAACCATCCTGCCACCAGAAGTGGAAGTGGTCATTGTGCCACGGCTGACTCAGAGTAGCGGGCAAGACGTGGTTTCGGCGACAGAAGTTCGGGCTAAGATCAAATCAGATCAAATTGATCAATTGAACAATTTGGTTCCTGATACGACTTTGGCCTTTATTAAGAACCATCGAACCGATTTACAGGATCGTATTTCGAAAGGACAGAAAATCAATGGAAATTAAGCAAACAGCCATGGCTGGTACGCTGGAATCTTCTGATATCCAGATCGTACTTAGCCAAGGCAAGGGAGTTGAATTCGACTTGACTTCAGACGTCGAAAAGCAATTCGGCGATGCCATCAAGGCAACAATCAAGTCAGTGTTGGATGCATACCAAATCGACAACGTACTCGTAAAGGTTGTTGATAAGGGTGCGTTGACACCAGTTATCAAGGCACGTGCAATCACTGCTGTACAACGTGCTTTGGACTTGAAAGATCAACCAAACTGGGAGGTGCTCTAATGGCTGCAGATGAACGACTACGTCGAACAATGATGTTCGTTCCTGGTAACAACCCAGGTTTGATTAAGGATGCAGGTATTTTCGGTGTTGATTCAATCATGTTTGATTTGGAAGATGCCGTTAACATGAACGAAAAGGACTCAGCTCGTTACCTAGTATACGAAGCTTTGCAAACATTTGATTACGGAAACGCCGAATTGGTTGTTCGTATCAACGGTTTGGATACTCCTTTCTACGAAAACGATATCAAGGCTATGGTTAAGGCCGGTATCGACGTTATCCGTTTGCCAAAGACTGAAAGCGCCGACATGGTTCACGAACTTGAGAACTTGGTTGAAGCTGCCGAAAAGGAATTCGGTCGCGAAGTTGGTTCAACTCACTTGATGGCTGCCATCGAATCAGCCATGGGTGTTGTCAACGCCTACGAAATCGCTTCAGCTTCTGATCGTATGATCGGAATCGCTTTGTCAGCCGAAGATTACACGACTGACATGAAGACTCACCGTTACCCAGATGGTCGTGAATTGTCATACGCACGTAACGCTATCTTGCACGCTGCCCGCGCTGCTAAGATTGCTGCCTTCGATACTGTCTTCACTAACTTGGATGACGAAGAAGGATTTATCCGCGAAACTGAATACATTCACCAACTTGGATTCGACGGAAAGTCATTGATCAACCCACGTCAGATTGCCCCAGTTAACAAGGTTTACCAACCTACTCAAAAGGAAATTGTTAACGCACAAAACGTCATGGCTGCTATTGAAGAAGCTAAGCGCAAGGGTTCAGGTGTTATTGCCATGAACGGTCAAATGGTTGACCGCCCAGTTGTTCTGCGTGCTGAACGTGTGATGATGCTTGCTAAGGCTAACAACCTTATTGATGCGGAGGGAAATTACATTGAAGAATAATGTCAACCGGGAGATTCCGGACTCAATTTTGAAAGATTATAACTACGAAGGTTTCAAGACAACCGACTTCGGTAACAAGGAAATCCAACGTGTAGCACCTAAGGTTACTGCACAAGTTGGTCCTTCAAAGGTTGTTGAATCAATCAAGAAGGTTGTTTCAGAAACTGTTAAAGATGGTATGACAATTTCATTCCACCACCACTTCCGTGAAGGTGATTTCGTCTTCAACATGGTAATGCGTGAAATTATCGATGCAGGTTACAAGGATTTGACTTTGGCACCTTCATCATTGACAAACGTTATGAACGATATCGTTGTTGAAGCCATCGAAAAGGAAACTGTAACAAACATCACGTCATCAGGTATGCGTGGTTCATTGGGTGACGCCGTTTCTCACGGTGCTTTGAAGAACCCAGTTATCTTCCGTTCACACGGTGGTCGTGCTCGTGCCATCGAAGAAGGTAAGGTTAAGATTGACGTTGCCTTCTTGGGTGTACCAAACGCCGATGAAATGGGTAACGCTAACGGTATGTACGGTGAAACTGCTTTCGGTTCACTTGGTTATGCCTTGATCGATGCCCAATACGCTAACAAGGTTGTTTTGGTAACGGATAACTTGATGCCATACCCTAACACACCTGCTTCAATCAAGCAGACTCAAGTTGACTACGTTGTTAAGGTTGACAAGGTTGGTAACCCTGACAAGATTGGTTCTGGTGCAACTCGTTTCACTAAGGACCCTAAGGAATTGAAGATTGCCAAGATGGTTAACGACGTTATCGTTCACAGCCCATACTTCAAGCAAGACTTCTCATTCCAGACTGGTTCTGGTGGTGCTGCTTTGGCCGTTACTCGTTTCTTGCGTCAATCAATGCTTGACCATGGTATCACTGCTTCATTCGCACTTGGTGGTATCACAAAGCCAACTGTTGACTTGTTGAACGAAGGTCTTGTAAAGCGCATCATGGATGTTCAGGACTTCGATAAGGGTGCTGCTTCATCAATGAAGGATGACGCTAACCAACAAGAAATCGACGCTTCTTGGTATGCTGACGCAGCTAACAAGGGTGCCATGGTTGACAAGTTGGATGTTTCAATCCTTTCTGCTTTGGAAATGGATACAAAGTTCAACGTTAACGTTATGTCAGGTTCTGACGGTGTTATCCGTGGAGCCATCGGTGGTCACCAAGATGCCGCAACTTCAAAGTTGACAATTATCTCAGCTCCATTGGTACGTGGACGTATCGCTACAATCGTGCCTGACGTTACAACTGTTATCACTCCTGGTGATTCAATTGACGTTGTTGTTACGGAAGCTGGAATTGCCATTAACCCTAAGCGCAAGGATCTTATCGATGCCTTGTCTAAGGTTCCTGGTTTGCCAATCTTCACTATCGAAGAACTCCAAAAGAAGGCCGAAGCCCTTGTTGGCGAAGCCAAGCCTTTGGAATTCACAGACCGTGTTGTTGCCTTGGCTGAATACCGTGATGGTTCATTGATTGATGTCATCAAGGAAGTTAAGGACTAAATTTCCATTTAAAGGGCCAGTGTTTACTGGTCCTTTTTATGTTAATCAATCAAAACGAGAAGAAATTCTCGTTGTACATATCAAATTACAGTTAGAATAGTAAAGATAATGTGAAAACCGAAATTGAAAGGCGATGGAAGTTTCCAATGAAAGAACAAGTAGATGTATTTAGCCAGGGACAGTCAGTCACGCTTGACGAGGTGCTGGAAAACCGTGAATGGCGTTCTTATAAGCAAAATCAGTTAGAAGATAGCTATCCTGAAGATACGGTAGTGGCTGTTAAGTTGAATATGCCGGGAGCGGTGAAAAATTCTTCCCAGATTCAACAAATTTTTCAGGCGGGTTGGCAGGTTTTACTTTCTGACTTTGATGATTTGTTGATTAGGAAGATTATTCTTGATAAAGAACGTAAAACCGGCCCTGAGGCATTTTTCATTGTGAAAGCGTCACTGGTGGAGGTTAAAAAGCGCGCGATTTCCTTTGAAGAACAATCCTTCTTTGGACGACTCTTTGATTCGGATGTGATGGCCAAAGAGGATGACGCCTACCAGTTATCGCGTACGGCACTTGGTTTTAAGCCACGAACTTGCCTTGTTTGTGGGGAGAACGCTAAGGCTTGTGCACGTGATCAACGGCATGATTTAGCGGATTTACACGCCGTGATTAATTCGCTTTATAACCAGTACTTTGTGGATGATTCCTTGCTACCAGTCTTTTCAAAAGAAGCGGTTGTGAAAGCGGCTTCCTTTGGGTTTTTGGCGGAAGCGGTGACGAATCCTAAGCCTGGTCTTGTTGACCCTGTTTCTGTGGGTGCGCATGATGATATGACCATCTACACCTTTGTGGACTCAACGCTTGCTTTGCAAGATTACTTCGGCCAGACTTTTGAAGCTGGACAGGACTTTGCTGGTCGCGATTTAAAGGAACTCTTGGCTACGATTCGTCCTTTTGGTTTGAAAGCTGAAGAGGCCATGATCAAGGCGACTAATGGGATTAATACCCATAAGGGTGCCATTTTTACGGCCGGCATTCTTTTAGCTGCCTATGGCTATGCTAGTCGAAATAAGGAGATTGTCGCACTTTCTGACGTGCAAGTAATTGTCTCTCAAATGGGTGCAGACTTAGTTGAGAAAGAGTTAGCTGCTAAGGCTAACGCTGCCGATGAGGGGGCCTTAACCGCTGGGCAAAGTCAGTTCCACCAGTACAAATTAACTGGCGTGCGCGGCGAAGTACAAATGGGCTTGCGACCATTATCGGAGTTCGGATTGAAGACTTTGCGTGAGAGTAAGGGGAGCGATAATGACCGGTTGTTGGATAGCCTGATGGCTATTGCCGGTGGTATTGAGGATTCGACTCTAATTAAGCGAGCGAAAACACCAGCCATTACAAAAGAAATGGTGGAGTACGTTGATACCTTCCGAAAGCTCGGTGGGGCATCCACTGAAGAAGGAAAGGCCTACCTGTCAGAGTTGGACGAAATCTTTATTTCACGTCACCTTTCGATTGGCGGTGCTGCAGACTACTTAATCTTAACGGCCTTAGTCGGGCGTTTAAACGGTTTGATTTAATAAGGAGTGAAAATGGCATTTTTTAAAACAAGTGATGGCGTTTCCATCAGTTATGAAGACCATGGGGGAGAAGGACAAGCTGTTGTGCTTCTTTCCGGTTTCTCGGGTATCCAAGAGGAATGGCAGGATTATATTCCTTTCTTGCAAGAGAAAGGGTTTCGACCAGTCACGATGGATTGGCGGGCACACGGACAGTCTGAACGGACACCAAAGAACCTACGAATCGGCCGTTTAGCAGCAGATTTGCACGAACTTTTCTTGCTCTTACACTTAACAAATATCGTGCTTGTCGGACATTCAATGGGTGGCGCTGCCTCATGGGCCTATTTGTCACTCTTTGGTGAAAGTCGAATCGACAAGGTGGTGATTATCGATGAGTCACCAAAGTTGGTAAACGATGAGACTTGGTCTGCTGGAATTGTGGGGATGAATTGGAATACGTATCCTGTGATGATTGCAACATTCTTGCAACAAAGGCTAACGGTTTCACCCATAAATCAAAGTTTAAAAGATAACTTGCAGGTGCAAAAAGTGAAGAATCCTTTTAACTTTGACCTAGCTTTACCCCTGCTAAAAAACCATGTTTTGGAAGATTGGCGTGGGAATGTTTACGATATGACCCGTCCATTTCTCTTCGTTGCCGGGGAAGAGTCACCCTTATGGAAGTCTGAGTATTACAATGATTTCAAGGGTATGATGGGTGAAGATGACCAAGTAGTTGTAATACCTAAAACGGGACATTTACCCCATTTGGAAAAGCCTGAGCAATTTAAGGAAATTTTAGCAAAATTCATAATGTAATTTGTCACAAAGAGTGTTATATTGTAATTGTGATTATTATGGACAATTAATGATAGAGGGGAATTTTAATCATGAGTGAACAAAGTTCGAACCAGGAAGGTTTCTGGTCGAAAATTGAAAATAAAGTTCAAATTGATGGAATTGGTGGAATCGCCTTTTTGATCATGCTGATCTTGCTATTGGGTATCATCCAGTTGGGTGCTTTGCCTAAGAACATGGGTGGGGCGTTGTTCGTCCTTGTTTCTATCGGTGGTATCTTGTACTACCTTGGAAACAACTTGCCTATCTTTAAGTCATACCTTGGTGGTGGATCTGTCTTTACAACCATTGGTGGTGCTATTTTGTCTGGAACAGGTCTTGTTCCTCACTCAACCATTTCAACGATTAAAGCTTTTATCTCAACATCTAACTTCTTGGAATTCTATATTGTTTCCTTGATTATTTCGGCCATCTTTAAGATGGACCGTAAGATGGTCTTGAAAGCCGCCGTACGTTTCTTGCCAGTTGCCTTCTTGACGTTGATCATTACGTTCTTCGTTGTTGGTGTCGTTGGTATGCTTCTTGGACTTGGATTCGAGCACACGTCTCTATACATTACCTTCCCAATGATGGCTGGTGGTGTTGGTGCCGGTATCGTTCCATTGTCATCAATTTACGCTTCAGCAATGCATGCAAACGCTGGAGACATCTTGTCTCAGTTGTTCCCAGCCCTTGTTTTGTCAAACCTTTTGGCAATCATCTCTGCCGGTTTGTTGGTTGAAAACACCAAGAACTCAAAGATGAACGGTCAAGGTGAATTGATGAAGGAAGCTGCGGGCGAACATGCTGAAGGAGTAAAGATTTCTGCATTGAACGCACAACAACTTTTGGTTGGTATGATGACATCACTTTCTTTCTACATGATTGGTATCATGTTGAACAAGTTGGTTCCATCAATCAATGCCTTTGCCTTCTTGATCTTGTTGGCAATTGCTATCAAGGCTTTGGGAATCGTTCCTGAATACTACGAGCAATCAGCCGTTATGTTTGGACAAATGATTGTTAAGACGATGACGCACGCATTGCTTGCTGGTGTTGGTCTTGCCTTGTTGAACTTGAACAACTTGCTTTCAGCCTTCTCATGGCAGTTGGCCGTCTGTGTTGTTGTTTCTGTCTTCACTGTTACAGTTGTTGCCGGATTCTTGGGTAAGCTCTTCGGATTCTACCCAGTTGAATCTGCCATTACTGCCGGACTTGCTAACAACTCAATGGGTGGAACGGGTAACGTTGCTGTTTTGTCAGCCGCTAACCGTATGAACCTGATTGCCTTCGCTCAGATGGGTAATCGAATCGGTGGTGCCCTTGTCTTGGTTATCGCTGGTTTCTTGGTCACAATCTGGGGCTAAATCTAAATTTTAAAAAAACTTAATTGTCTATGTTATAAAAGGCGCCCCTAGGGGCGCCTTTTATTTTGATTTAATAATCGAACAGTTTTTTTGATTTGTTGCTTAAAAATTTTTAATCATGATGTTATACTGCTTTTTGTATTTATTTTAAAAATTCACATTAGAGGAGTGTACTATGTCAGACGAACAGTCTTCAGCACAGAATGCTGGCTTGTTTTCAACGATTGAAAACAAGTTGAAAATTGCTGGCATCGGCGGAGTAGCCTTTACCATTATGTTGCTTTTGCTTGTTGCCGTTCTTGGAATGAACGTTTTGCCTAAGAACATGGGTGGTGCATTGTTTGCACTGGTTATTCTTGGGGGAATCTTCTTCTATCTTGGAAACAATTTGCCAATCTTTAAGTCATACTTGGGTGGAGGATCTGCTTTTGCTTTGGTGGCTGGCGCTATCATGGCTGAAACAGGTGTTGTACCACAAGCGGCAATCAAGAACATCTCAACCTTTATTTCTTCCAACAACTTCTTGGAATTTTATATTGTGTCTTTGATTACGTCAGCCATCTTTAAGATGGACCGTAAGTTGCTCTTGAAGGCCGCCGTACGATTCTTACCAGTTGCTTTTGGTGCCATGATCAGTACCTTCTTCGTTGTTGGTGGTGTTGGTGCCTTGCTTGGTCTTGGATTTGGACACACATCTCTTTACATCACTTTCCCAATGATGGCTGGTGGTGTTGGTGCTGGAATTGTTCCTTTGTCATCAATCTATGGATCAGCTTTGCACGTTTCATCAGGTTCAATTTTGACACAACTTTTCCCATCCGTTGTTTTGGCCAACTTGTTGGCTATCATCGGTTCATCACTTTTGGTTAAGTTTACTGATAAGTCAGCGATGAACGGTCATGGCTCATTGTTGAAGACAACTGATGGTATGGTGAACAAGGCTGCAAAGATGCCTGAAATGAACGCACCACAATTGTTGGTTGGTATGATGGTTGCTTTGTCATTCTACATGGTTGGAACAATCTTGAACCACTTTGTTCCTGCCGTTAACCCATTTGCCTTCTTGATCTTGATGGTTATTGCGGTTAAGGCAACTGGCTGGGTGCCAAAGTACTACGAAGATTCAGCCGTTATGTTTGGTAACATGATTACTGCAACGATGACGCAAGCTTTGTTGGCTGGTATCGGTCTTGCCATGTTGAACCTTTCTGGTTTGATTGCTGCCTTCTCATGGCAGTTAGCAATCTGTGTTATCGTTTCTGTTGCAACGATGGCCGTGTCTGCTGGATTCTTGGGTAAGCTCTTCGGACTTTACCCAGTTGAATCAGCCATTGCTGGTGGTATGATTAACAACTCAATGGGTGGAACTGGAAACGTTGCCGTTTTGTCAGCTTCAAACCGTATGAGCTTGATTGCCTTTGCCCAGATGGGTAACCGTATTGGTGGCGCAATCATCCTTGTCTTGGGTGGCCTTTTGATTACCATTTTGTAAAAGTCATTCACTAAATATTTAGATATACAGATACCCCTAAAAGTTTAAAAACTTTTAGGGGTATTTTTTAGAAATTAAACGTTTAGGCGACTTTTGTAACCGTAATTTAATATATGGTCAAAAGCCTTGCTAATGCCTATTTATAGGCGTTAAGCGGATTTAAGGCCCCCTTTTTTTATTGCCTGGGTGTTACAATGAAACTGTTCTAATTAACGAGAGTTCTCGGGAGGGGGTCCTCATGGTTAACCGCTTTATTACAGATGGAAATAATTTCGATAAAGGCCTTTTAACTGATGGTATTTTGTATGACCAGGTTGAAAAAGTTGAAGACGAAAAAAATGAAAAATTAGACAGAGAAGCTGAAACTGTTCAAGAAGAAAAAGATTCTTTACTAACGGATGTTAGTAAGGAAAAAGAAAAATTACGCCAAATTAAAGAAGCGGTAGCCCAAGAAATTAACCAAGATCAAGGGTTAGACGGGAACCAGCGCAGTGTTCAACTAGCCCATTTGAGGGAGAGGTATCGTCAACTCTTGGCTAATACTTCCGATGCTTTTTTGGCGGATAAAAACGAGAATTTTATTCAATCTGCTGAAAAAGAACTACGCGCACAGCACGAGCATGGGGCTAGTATCTTACAGTGGCAGGAAGCCTCTAAAAAGGTTGCAGAAGATAGTGCTCGTTCGACAATTGAAAAAATCAATCAAGATAATACCTTAACATCAGCCGAAAAGAGTCAGCAAATTCAAAGGGTTAACGAAGCTTTGGCCAGTGCTGAAAATTCATTAACCAACGTTAATAGCACTGGTTCAATTCTGGCCGCAGAACATAACGCTGTTACCACCATTACCATGCAACACCAGTCTGAGAATTTGACCGAGCGTTTGCAGGATGCCCAGCAAAGTTTGGATAATCTGAAGCATGAAATCAATAATCAGATTTATGCAGAAACCACTCTTTCCTCTGTCGAAAAGCAGTCGGAATATAACCGCGTCTTAACTGAATGGACGAAATTTAACCGGGCATTGAATGCTAATAACGTTTCGGCACAACACATTGTCGATATGCTTGCTTTGGCTAAGGTCCGATTAACAGGGGCTTTTGAAAAGGGACGCAGCCTAGACCAGGTTCGTAATGAAATTTTAAGTTCATTGAAGCAAGTTTATGACGAAGTCTTTGCCAAGATTCAATCCGATATTAATTTAACGGATGCGGAAAAGCATTTAATGACCATTAAGTTATCCCAAGCGCTGGGGAGCGCTAAGAATGATTTGATGGCCATGGCAAACATTCAGGACATGATGACGGTATCTAGTCCTGCTGTAAAGGCAATGAAAGCCGCTTATCGTTCTGCCGAAAAGTCGCGTTATGCCCGCCAAGAGGACGCACAGGCTGAATTGACGAGCTTTTATCAAGAGACAGTTCAAACCATTCAAAGTGATCAGACTTTGGATAAGGAACAGAAGGAGCGAGAGAGTGAAAAGCTCGCGAGCCTTTATGGTCAATTATTAAAAGAAATCACGAATGAAGACGCCGAATCACAGACGGTGATTAATGTGATGGCTAAAGCCCGTCAACAGGTTGCCGATGGTCACATTGCTGGGCTTTCGGTGAACATGCAAAAGGCGGCGGCCAACAAGGCACTGGCAGATGCGGTGGAAGATGTGAAAGTCCTCGTTCAACAGGATAAGACGCTTTTAACCGTTGAAAAAAACTACATGTTGGCCATGGCCTTTGCTGCTCAAACCGCAGCGGAGCAAGATGTTGCTTATGCAACGAACGCTGATGAAATTGAGATTGCCAACCAAAACGGTCTGGCTGCGATTAAGGATAGCTACGGACGTCCTGCTAAGTCAGCTCCACAGCGTAAAACCGAGGCAGAAGCAAAACTGAAAAAATGTTATGAAGCAGAAAGCCAGGCCATTGCTGGGGATGTTTTGTTAACCAGTAAGGAGCGGACAGAACAGGCTAATCAATTAAAGCGTGATTATCAGGCTGGTAAAACGGCCGTTAAGGACGCTGCTTTTGGTGTACAAAAAATTACGGATGAATTAAACCATGCAATGGGATTGATGCGAACAGCGCATCAGACAGCAGAAGGCTTAATGGACCAAATTCGGGATGCTAAAAACAAATTGAAGGTGCAGTCTGTCCAGGAAGAGACTGCCATTGTTCAGGATGTTAATTTGACACAGTCCGAAGTCGAAATCATGCTGGCTAAGTTGAACAGTAACTTAGCCATTTCCTTACAGGAACTATCTGTGAAGCCTAACGCGGATGCCATTGATGAAGGTTTGCTTGATGCAAAAGTCCTACTCAAAGCGGCTAAAAGTGATGGGGCTCTTTCACTGGAAGAACGACAAGAGCAGGTCCGGCAGTCTTTGAGTGAAATACTTAAGGCTTGTCAGGAAAAAATCAATTCTGATTTGACTTTGTTAACTAATACAAAGGTGCAACAGTTAAAGCAAGCACAGGCTTTTTATGATCAAGCCATGGCTGATATCGATAGTCATAATGTCACGAGTCAGACCCTTGTGAAGATTAAGCGCCAATCAGAAGAACAAATTGAGAACTGCTATCGAACGGGTCATTCCTTGGAAGAATGGCGAATGATTACCAGCCAGACTTTGGATAATGCTGTTAAAAAAGTTCAGCAAACAATCAAAGGGCAGCAAGAGGTTCAGGATGGTAAAAAAGCCATCGCCCTCGAAAAGCTGAGTCAACAATTTGAAAAGGCAAGAACTTCAATTACACAGGGTGAGGATGCTCAGAGTATTCAAGAGCGCTATCAAGCTGGTATGTCATTGATCTTGAAGTGCTCGCCTGAACACCGCCTGTTAAATTTTGGAAAGAAGAAAGAAAAGTCTGCTTTACCTGAAATGACTTTTACAGGCCTAGAAGACCCGCTTTATAACGTACAGCGGGATGCTATGCAAAAGCTCTTTGTACAGGTAGAAGCCTTCCTTGAAAAGCAAAATGCTCAAGGGAAAAGTGCACTGGAAGATTTCTATAAAGATGGGGTTGCAAAACTTCAAAACTGCCAGAACCAAGTGGCAGTGGAACAAGCTCTTAGTGAGCAACTAGCTGCTTTGAATGAATTGATGGCCGCTAAAGTCTCAGTTAAGCGACAATTAAAGCAAGTCATTTTGGAAGCTACTCAATTAATCGACCAGCAAAAGCAGTTGACCGAAATTGAGAAGGAAAAGCGACAGAACGCCTTGAAAGAAGGGCTACAGAAAGCACTTTCCACTGTTGAGTTTGAAAAGTCAGCCGAAACGATGTCCGTTCTTGCGGCAGGAGATGAAAAGAAGCAGCAAAATGGACCTGTCCAGCAGTTAGCAAAAGTCATTAACGAAAACACTGACTTTACCGCTGTGAACTCACTCAATCAACAAAAGGAAGAAGCGGTAAAACGTTTACAGAAGAGTAGTGACAAGCTACTGTTGGATAACGACCGGATTGAGCAAGATGCGCAAAAGAATTTGTTAGAGCAGTCGATTCAAGCAATTCAGAATTGTTTGGATGCTGACCAAGTAAATCAGCGTTTATCAAGCTGTTTACATGCTTTATCAGGGTTGAGTAGTGAGCTAGACCTAACCAGGCATTTACTTGAAAATAAGCTCCAGCGAGCTGAGAAAAATATTAACAAGAATCCTAACTTTGTTTCTGCTGAAAAGGGTCAGCGAATTAAGCGCGTTAAGGAGGCCTATCAAACAGCTTGTCAGACTTTGGCTGACCGTGTATCCTTGGTGCACGGTGTTTCCTTTAAGTTTAGCGTGGACTTTGAAAAGGTGATTGTGCTAGAGGAGAGTAACTCTGGACTCAGTCTTGCTGAACAAAAGGGACAGGCAAAACAGGATGTTGCCGATTTAGCAGCACAGCAAAAATCGCTTCTTTCTCAGGCTGAGCAAAAAACAGTGGCTCAGGCAGTGTTGGACAGCGAAAGTATCATTAATCTGGCAATGGACGCAGACCGTTTGGCGGGAGTACGCCAAATGAGTTTAGTTAATTTAAAAGAATTACTACCGGCCCAAAAATTAGCGAACCAACGAATGGAAGAAAAGGCCGCTCGGGTTATTGATTTAATTCAAAAGCAAGAGCAGTTGAGCGCAATTGACCGGGAAAGCCGGATTGCCGATGTGAAAGCAGCCCTAAAGATGGCACTGGCTAACGTTAAAAACCAAAGCCAGACTCAGAAGGTGAGCGATGACGACGCACAGTTAGACCGAGCTGTTTTGATAGATGGTGATTTCACTGGCCCAACTTTAGCGGAATTAATTACAGAAGCTAAAACGAAAATTCAGCGAATTAGTCAAGAAGCCAAGCAGGGATTGACAGAGAAGCAGCAGTTAGCGATGGATGGCGCTTGTCAACGTTCTCTCTTACTCCTTGAGAACCAAAAGACGGCCGATGATCTTGCCTTGACTTTGGCAAAGGAAATTCAGAACATTCAAGAACTGACCCGAGCCAAGCAGGGAGCCTATTGGGCTCTTGATCAGCAGGATTATGCAGCGGAACAGTCGGTGATTAATCGAAACGATTTGACTGCTCAGGAAAAAATCAAACGAATCATTACTGTTCAAGACGTCTTAAAACGTGCTTTTGAAAACGTGGATCAGCAAATCAGCGTCGAAGCAGCTGAGCAGTCGGCACACTTCTCAGCACTGAATGCGGCTATTTTTACTGCTAAACAGGCCAATGCCATCTCACTTGATTTACAGAAGTCAGCGCGTGAAGCAGCTATTCGACAGATGCGTGATTTACAGCAGTCTTTGTTATCTGAGAAGCAAGCATTGACACATGCGCAAATGGAAAGTCAGGAACGGGCGCTGGAAAATGCTTCAGCACGGGCAATCGTGAACATTGAGCGCTCCTCTGATGCTGACGCGGTTTATTCTGCTTTCCGGATTGGCTATTTGAATTTGAGCCAATTACTCCAAGCAAAATTGAGCATTCGAGCTCAAATGTTTGCTGAGTCAAACAAAGCTGTGCACCGGATTCAAACAAATGATGATTTGACGATTGCTGAAAAGTCGGACCGGGAAGAGCAACTGAAGCAGGTGTTGAATAACACATTAGCGCTTGTTGACGAAGCAGAAAGTTCCTATCAAATCACAAAGGTTTTGCAAAACCCAGCCTTTAAGATGGGATTGGATAAGGCGACCGATTTCACTGGTATTGCCACGGTCTTTGATCGTAAGAAGAAGGCCAGTGGTAAGTTAAACAGCTTATTCATGGCAGCTTCTGCCAGGGTTCAACATTTTGAAGAAAACGATGAAAAAGATTCACCAGCAGCTGATCGCCTCACTGATGAAGAGAAGTCACAGATACAGCTTTCGCTTGAAAAAGTCTTAAAGCAATCCGAAGTTAATTTAGGACGAGCCGAATCTGCATCGGAAGTTGATGGACTTTTGAATCAAAGTTGCCAGACCTTGAATTTACTGTTTGATGGCATGTTACATGCTCGTTTGACTTTAATTAATACAGCCAATCAAGCGATTGAAAATCTGACCGATGTGTCCGATTTGACCGATGTCGAACGAGAAAAACGTTCGGATGAGATTCAAGAACAACTAAGCGCTGCTTTGAAGCATGTGCTAACGAAACAGGGACTAAAGGAAGTAGCGCTTGCTGCTCACCAGTTATCGTTGATTCAAGTCATTTTGGGCAGTCAGCAATCTGAGAAGCAAAGTCTAGTTGAGATGCGTAAGACGGCTGCACGCTACCTTCAAAAGCAGGTGGAAGCGTTTGTGCGAGAGAGTTTTGAAGATTCAAAGCAGGAACAGAATCTTGTAGAAGCTGAGAAACAAGCCATTTTCCAGTTATTAAACGCTTGCGAGAATGAGTTGTACCGTAAAGATGGGCAGCAAGAGATTGTCCAATATTGTGATCAAGTGTTGAAGGACATGCTGACGCTTCAAGATTCGAAGGAGCAGGTGTTCGATTTGGTTGCCTTTGAACACCGTATGGCTAAAGAAAGCATTAAGTATAATGTTGATTTAGTTGAAGCGGAAAAAGAAAACCGATTGGAACAAATTACTTTGGCGAAGGAAGAAATCTTGGCTAAGGTTAGTCAGTTTGCTAGCTTTGATTCGTCTGGCATCGAAGGGTTGACCAACCACTATCGGTCTTTGGTTCAAGAGGCCTTAGACTTCAGTTCTGTTCAGCACTTAGAAGAGCAACGGGCAAATCTTGAAGAGAAGACGCAAGGGCTTTTCCAGAAAGAACGAGATGAACTGGCTCTTGCTGGCAATCTTTCGAAGCAGCTGCAAGCAGTTATTGAAGGTAATTTGAATGCCCTTGAAACGAATTGGCTGAAAGAATTAAAGGCCGGGCAGGATGCTAGCCAATTAGCGGCCCTTTATTCGGAGTTGCTGGAAGCGGTATCTGGCATTGTGAAAGCGATGTTGTCTGCTAAGCAGGTATTGGAAAATAAGAGCCGGGAAGCGATGAAACAAATTCAGTCGAATCAGACTTTTACTTCACAAGAAAAGTCAAAGCGATTGGAAATGGTTCGAAAGGCTGAACGAAATGTGGAAGCTGGGCTATACCAGGGCAAGACACGCTTGACCGTTTTGCTCTTGGCCGAATCAGAAGCTTTCAAACTCGTTGTGCAAAATGCCCAGTCTGTTATGGATAGAAAGCCCCTAGCCGAACGAAAGAAGGCGGGCTGTGCTCAAATCGATGCGGCTGTGCAAAAGTCTCAGGAGCTTGTTGAGCAATCAACGGATTATTCACGAATCCAAAAGCAGACACAACAATCAGCCCTCGATCTAATTGGACAGTCTGCAAAGGACCAGGTAAACGCCGATGAAGATGCGGCAACAATGGTTCAAAGCATCAAAACAGCGGTTGATCAAATTAATCAGTTGTCGCAAATAAAGCAGAATCTTTACCACTATCTACGCAAGAACGCCGTTGTGGAAAAAGATCAGATTTGGACCGACCGACAGTTAACCGTCCAGGATAAAAAAGCGCGTATGGAAGCAATCGATTTGAAGCTCAATGAGTTGTTACGAAAGATTGATAGCCAACAGAGCGTGAGTGTTTTGAAGTCACAGCAAAAATAAGATTTTGATATAAAATCGAGCAGGGAAAATCTTTCCCTGCTTTTTTTGTTGAAGGATGGGTTGAGCAATGTGTGAGTACTTACTATCTTAGGGCAGACAAAGAAGCCAATTTTTTGTATAATAACAAAGGTAAAAATCCACAAATTAAAGGATATGACATGGCAAAAAAGCAATATAAAAAATGTTGGGGACTTCTTTTTGTTCTAACACTAGTCTTGAGCATGGTGATGGCACCATTAGCAGCGATGAAAACTTCAGCTGCTGAGACTGATCCAACTTTAGAAAAAATTCAAAAGAAGGGGACCCTGGTTGTCGGTTTATCAGCCGATTACGCACCCTACGAATTCCATACTCAAAAGAATGGAAAAGACAAGATCGTTGGTTTCGACGTATCACTTTCTGAGGCCATCGCTAAGAAGTTGGGCGTGAAGCTTGAAGTCAAGGACATGGGCTTTGATGCTCTACTTGGTGCTTTGAAGACTGGAAAAATCGACATGGTTGTTTCGGGATTCTCAGCTACGCCAGAGCGTAAGAGCCAGGTTGACTTTTCAAAGGTCTACTTGAAGGCACCTCAAACGATGTTGGTCTTGAAGAAGAACGAATCAAAGTACAAGACTTTGGCGGACTTCTCTGGTCAAAAGGTTGGGGCACAGACGCAAACCATTCAAGAAGAACAGGCTAAGAGCATTGAAGGTGCCTCGGTTGTTTCTTTGCAGAAGTATCCAAACTTGATTTCACAGTTGACGCAGGGGATGATTGCCGGTGTTGTTGCCGAAAAGACAATCTCTGAAGCCTATGTTCAGCAGAACAAGAACTTAGCTGTTGTCAATCCAGGATTTTCAGCTGATGCAACTGGTGCTTCTGCCGTTGCCGTTCCAAAGAATTCACCCGCATTGGTTGCTAAGGTTAACTCTGTTATCGATAAGGTGACGACTGACGGAACCTTTAACAACTGGAAGAAGCAAGCCAACAAGGAAATGTTTGCCGGTGAAAACAAGTCCTACTGGGATAAGTACGGTCACTACTTCCTTTCTGGAACTGGTATTACCTTGGCTTTGGCAGTTGTTGCCGTGTTGATTGGAACGACACTTGGTACACTCTTTGCTTTGTTGAAGTTGTCATCAAACTTTTTCTTGAAAGCCATTGGAAATATCTACGTTGAGTATATTCGAGGAACACCATTGCTGGTTCAGGCCTTCATGGTCTTCTTCGGTGCTCAAATCCTGGGATTGAACCTTTCGGCCTTTGCCTCCGGGGCATTGGCGATGGGATTGAATTCAGCGGCCTATGTTGCCGAAATTATTCGTTCAGGTATTGCATCCGTTAATGATGGACAGATGGAAGCTGCTCGTTCACTTGGGTTGACAAAGAACAAGGCCATGCGCCTGGTTATCTTGCCTCAGGCTGTGCGAACAATCTTGCCAGCTCTTGGTAATGAATTCGTTTCGGTCATCAAGGAAGGTTCTGTTATTTCCGTTATTGGTGTTGGAGAATTGATGTTTGAAACCTCTGTTGTTCAGGGGGCTTCGTTCGAACCATTTATTCCATTGATGATCACATCTATGATTTACTTCGTTTTGACTTTCTCAATCTCACGTATGTTGGGTGTTGTTGAAAAGCGGATGAACCGTTAATAATTGTTATTGAAATAAAAGAGCTTCGAATCAGGTGATTCGAGGCTCTTTTTGTGTATAAAAAAAGCTGCCCGATTAAGAGCAACTCCTTTAATATTAATCTTCAAATGTGACGCGAACGCCTTCAGGAATAGCAAAGTCTTTTTGTACCAATGACAATTCGCCGGTTTCTTCATCACGTGCGAAGACGGAAACGTTATCGGTGTTTTGATTGGCAACAATCAAGTGCTTTTCTTCAGGATCGAAGTTCATGTCGCGTGGGAATGAACCTTCCACTGAGATGTTTTGAATCAATTCGATTTCGGCACCAAGGTTTGAAACCTTGAAGACCGCAACTGAGTCGTGTCCACGGTTTGATGTGTAGATGAAACGACCGTCAGATGAGACGCGGATAGCAGCGGCACCGTTGTGCTCGTTCCAGTCCGTTGGAATGGTTGAGGCGGTCATCAAGTGTTCAAATGAACCATCCTCTTCGTTGTACTTTAAGACTGAAAGAAGGGATGACAACTCACCAAGAAGGTATGCATATTCGCCATCCTTTGAGAAACGGATGTGGCGAGGCCCGAAACCAGTAATGGTTTCAAAACGGGCGATTTCTTTCAACTTACCATCTTCAGAAACGTCAAAAGTTACGACTTCATCGGTTCCAAGGTCAACGGCAACCAAACGCTTGTCAGGTGTCAGGTTGGCAAAGTGAACGTGTGATGAAGCTTGCTCTGGACGAGGACCTGAACCAGCGTTTTGCCAAGTATCCTTTAATTCCAAAGTGCCGTCCGCTTGAATTTTGTATGATTCAACTGTACCGCGGTGGTAGTAGCCAGCGAAAACCAATTGACGATCTTCATCAACACCGATGTAGGCAGGTGTTGAACCTTCAGACATGTTGGCGCCGATTTCTGCCATTGGGCGCTTGTTGTTATCGGCTACAGCCAAACCACCTTGGTCGCCGCGCTTGTCGACGATGTAGGCCTTGTTTGCCTTTGAAAGGGCAAGGTAAGTGGGGTTGGTTGCTTCGAATACCAATTGGGCGTCGCTCAATTGACCTGTTTCTTCGTCAAAAGCTGCCTCATAGACACCCTTTGATGTTTTCTTTGTGTAAGTTCCAAAAAGTACGTGGTGAACAGTCATGTTCAGAAAGACTCCTTTGCTATTTCTTGTATCTTTATTATTATAACATGGAAAAGTTGAGCCAACCTGGGGCTGCCTTGAATCCTGTGCTAGAATAGAGTGAATTCATTACATGAAAAAAGGACAAAAAGATGACGAACCATATCGTATTATTTGAACCAGTGATGCCCGCTAACACTGGAAACATTGCACGAACGGCGGCTGGAACGAACGCTGTCTTGCACTTGATTGAACCATTGGGATTTGATATTTCAGATAAGGCCGTTAAGCGTGCTGGTTTGGATTATTGGGACCACGTGAACTTGGAAACCCATCCTTCATTGCCTGATTTCTTGGAAACTTTGGGAGAAAATGACCATCTATACCTAGTTTCGAAATTTGCTAATCAGGATTATACAGATCCTGATTACAGTGAAAAGGCAGGGGATGGCGATAGCTACTTCCTCTTTGGAAAGGAAACCACTGGTTTGCCTGAAGTTTTCATGCGCCAAAACCCAGAGAAGGCCATCCGTATTCCTCAAAACGATAAAAACATTCGTTCATTGAACCTATCAAACACGGTGGCTATCGTCTTATTTGAGGCATTGCGTCAGCAAGACTTTGCTCAGTTGGATAAGACTCACACCTATGAACAAGATAAGTTGAAATAAATTCGAAAAAAATTCTAAAAAAGGGTTGCGTAGGTAAAATATCCTTGCTATACTAACATAGTTGTTTGATAGCGATATCAAGTAACAACTGACCATGGCCCGTTGGTCAAGTGGCTAAGACGCTGCCCTTTCACGGCGGAATCGAGAGTTCGATTCTCTCACGGGCTACTAAAAAGTCGCAAGCATTTGCTTGCGGCTTTTTTGTTTGCATTTACTGCTATAGAACGTTTGCAAGCGATCAAAAAAGCATTGCTTTGAATACATTTTTAGAATTAATAACTGCAAAATCACTGCAGTGTAAAAAAGGACCTAGTTGGTCCTTTTTTTATCAAATTAACTGAGATGTTATACAAAGGTCTGTTGAATCGTCTTGGCCACTGCGGGTATACTGACAGCATGAAATGAGGGGAAGAGTGAAATGGTAATTGTCTGAAAGGTGAGAACTTTTTGGAGGTTATAAATGTTAATACAAAGACCAGTTGGTCAAATTAGTTATAGCCATGATACAGAACCTCAATTTTGTGAATTTATGGAGGTCATGCAGCAAAGCATGATTATTGAAAATTCACTACCAGATACATTACGTATCAAACAATTAACCCATGCTAGACAATTAGTTGTTAGCAATGATCAAAAAGAAAAAATTTTTGATTTGAATGTTTTACCTCTTGACTCATTTTCGGTTTCTGACATTGTTACTTTAAATGAAGTGGCAGAAACACTTTTTATAAAAGAGAGTATGTATGGTCTGAAAGATTTAGCAGGTCTTGAGCAAGTACTTGCTTTGATGAATCAGTATACGTTTGGAAGAGATTATCACCCAACTATTATTGATAAAGCAGCTTATATTTGGACTGCCCTAGCTACTAAACAGCTTTTTCATAATGGGAATAAACGCACGGCCTTGTTATCAGGATTCTTGTTACTAGAATCAAATTTGATGTCTTTACACTATAAAGGGGTACAAGAGCTATACGATTTATCAATTGCATTAGCTGAGAAAGCAATTAGTCAAAGCGATTTACGAGAATACATTGTAAAGAATATTCGGATTAGCCCTAGGGCGTTGAAAATATACGGAGAACAAGATGATGAGAATTAATCCTTTTTATTCAAATGAAGATTCAATTAGTACAGAGGTTGCTAAATTAGGACAGCTTGATCCAGATAGTATTGAATTTAAATTGTTGCGAAAAAAAATGAAGCAAGAAATGCTGTCTGAACTAATTGAAAACAAAGATATCCAGCAGGTATTAAGAATGCTTGCTGATACCTAAGAATGCCAGCCTTGGAAGCTTTATGATAGCCATAAATATGTAGAGCCATCTTTTTGCTTGTGCTAAGATAGGAAGCGTAAGTATTTTGACTTTACGAGTAAGTTCACTCGTATTAAAAGAGGAGTTTTCAATGGCGAAGCAGGCTAGAAAAAACAGCCAAAGGGGCAAACAATCGAATAAGAAGATGACCCGTTCTGGTGCAGCTAGTCAGGTCATTTCCATCGTGGTCATTATCATTCTGTCCATTTTTGCTATTTTTCAAATTGGCCTTTTTGGTGTGTACTTAGCTGACCTTGTTCGATTCTTTATTGGAAACCTTTATCAAGTAACCTTAGCAGTTTTGATTTTTTATCTTGGCTACTACTTGATCATGGACAAGGGATTTGCCTTGCCTGGACGTGTCTACGCTGGGACGGGGATGCTCTATTTGGGTGCGCTCCTGTTGTCTGCACTCCTGTTTAATACTGAGGCTGATTTGCCTGATGGTTCACCAATGTCTCAGGTAACGCGAATTATTGCCCAGGAGTTTACGAATCAATCCGCTCATACGCCAGTTGGTTCTGGAATTATTGGTGGTGCGCTTTACCAGTTCACTTCGGCCTTTCTATCAAATGTTGGTACGGTAATTATTATCATTGTGCTCTTCCTTGCCGGTTTAATTGTGACCTTTAAGCTGCCTGCAAAGGATATGGCTCAAAAGTCTGTGAAGAAGGCTCAAGAAAAAGCCGTTGAGATGAAGGAAAAACAGGAGCAACGTCGTGACCAGCGTGCACTCCTGATGAAGAAAGATCGTCAAGATTTAACGGACTTTGGGGATGATCCTTTCGGTGGTTCTAAGACTGAACCAAAGGGAACAGCGGATGATCCCTTTGCTCCGAATAATCAGCAACCAGCCGCGACCGAAGAAACGTCAGAACCAGTTGAGGAACCAAAGATTAACTGGCAGAAGCCAGCCTCCCATTCAACTGAAGAAGAACCAATCATTGATGGCACGAAGGGTGTCGAACATGTTTTGCCGGACACTTCCTTGCCAAATTCAAAGGCTGCAGATAAGTCTACTGATTTTAATATGGGCCAAGGTGAAGTTGATGATGACGACTATCAACTACCACAAACGACTTTGTTAACGAAAACGAAGGCGACTGACCAGTCGAAGGAAGCGAAAAGTTTGAATGCCAAGTCACGTTTGGTACATGATACTTTGCAGTCCTTCGGAGTTGAGGCAACGGTTT
Organism: Fructobacillus sp. CRL 2054; assembly: GCF_028764065.1. Classification (GTDB taxonomy): domain Bacteria; phylum Bacillota; class Bacilli; order Lactobacillales; family Lactobacillaceae; genus Fructobacillus. Next base: position 18,280 of record NZ_JACOFN010000010.1, on the reverse strand, counting down.
CTTCTGTATCCTTGGGTCCAACGGTCACTCAATACGAATTGAAACCTGGACAAGGTGTGAAGGTTAACCGGATTGCCAACTTGGCTGATGATTTGGCCCTGGCCTTAGCGGCTAAATCAATACGTATCGAGGCGCCAATTCCTGGTAAGCCTTACGTTGGAATTGAAGTACCAAACGATACCCAAGCGGTTGTTGGCTTCCGTGATATGATTGAACAGTCCGATACAGTTCATCAGCCATTGCTGACTGTGCCGTTGGGACGAGATGTTTCTGGTAACATTGTTTCCGTTGATTTGGCAGCGATGCCCCACTTATTGATTGCCGGTTCTACTGGATCTGGTAAGTCTGTTGGTTTGAACGGTATTATCGTTTCGTTGCTGTTGAAAGCTAAGCCATCTGAAGTAAAGTTGATGATGGTTGACCCAAAGGTCGTCGAATTGTCAATCTACAATGGTATTCCACACTTGCTAACACCGGTTGTGTCTGACCCTAAGAAGGCCGCTAAGTCATTGAACAAGTTGGTTGAAGAAATGGAGAACCGCTACGATTTGCTTGCTCAATTTGGTAAGCGAAACATTGGAGAGTACAACGCAGCCGTTGAAGAAAACAATGCCCATGCCAAGGAAACTGGTAATGCTCTGATGACCAAGCTGCCATACATCGTGGCCATCGTGGATGAGTTTGCCGATTTGATGGCAACCGTTGGATCTGAAATTGAAGTATCCATTGCCCGTTTGGGTGCCAAAGCCCGTGCCGCTGGAATCCACATGATTTTGGCTACTCAGCGTCCTGACGTTAAAGTCATTAACGGAACGATTAAGTCCAACATTCCTGGACGAATTGCCTTCCGTACCGCTTCTGGAATTGATTCCCGTACTATCTTGGATACGAACGGAGCTGAAAAGTTGCTTGGTCGTGGTGATATGATTTTTGCACCACCGGGTAAGCCACATAAGCGTTTGCAGGGTGCCTTCATCTCGAATGCCGATGTTACTGCTATCGTTGACTTTGTTAAGGATGAGCAGTCGGCATCGTACGACGACAAGATGACGGTGACTGACGAAGAAATCGCACAAGATGATGCTGGTGTCTCTGGCCAATCAGATGATGAACTCTTTGACGAAGCACTCGAATTCGTCATTGATCAGCAGAAGGCCTCAACGTCTTTGCTACAGCGTCGCTTCCGAATTGGTTATAACCGAGCTGCTCGCTTGATTGATGATTTGGAAAACGCTGGTTACATTGGGCCAGCTGATGGGGCACGCCCCCGTCAGGTAAACGTTTCGAAAAAAAGTGAATAAAGAACGAAAAAACCGACTATGTATAGCCGGTTTTTTTAGTTAATAGACAAAGTTCTTGCAAAGGTCTGAGCATCTAGACCGAAGCTTTTGCAGCTACTTTCCGGGGATGCTATATTGGCTCTGAAAGGGGGCTTTATGATGATTCGTATTAAACATCAATTTGGGGTTCTAACTTATTCAAATTATTATTTGTTGCGGTCTGTTCTTTCTCGATTTACAGCCCTTGGTTGGAATCCCTTTCTCTGGTAGATGACGACTTTGTTTTTAAAGCAGAAGATTTTTAAACAAAGGAGCAAGAGATGAATAAATTAATGAAAAGTTCACTTTGGCAGGTAGGGGTTATTACGGTTGCATTGACGGGTACGACAATGATGACGACGACCACGGCTAATGCCTATGTCTTTGATGCAGCCAAGTTTCAAAAGGGATTGGTTCCTGATACTCGGCAAGCACCGTTTTCAGCTGTCGTATTTTTGGTAAACACTGAAACTGGGGAATCGGGATCTGGCGTTTTAATTGGGCCAGACACAGTGTTAACAGCCGCGCATGTGGTGTTGGAGGACCGTGAGAACGCGGGAGCAAATGATTGGCCAACCCGTGTGATTAATCCGAGAAACTTGTCGGTTCGACCGGCCTATGGGGGCGCAACAGGGGCTACGGCAGAACGTTATCCATTTGGTTTCCATTATCGGGGTTCAGCTATCTCGATTCCGCCACAGTACTTTAGGGCGGCAATTCAGCCCCAAACACCTGGTGCTGATCCGGGCGATTTCGACTTTGCTATTGTTCACTTGAATCGACCGGTTCGTGATGCAGAGCCATTAGCCCTGGGCGAGCTTCGAGCAGAGGATGTAAATCGAGAGTTGATTTCAGTAGCTGGATTTCCTGGCGCCTTAGGACCTGGACATTCTGGTGAACCGGAAAATAGCAATGACAATATGTACGTTGATTCGGGTTATGCGAATTCGGTATCTGACCACCAGATTATGACGACCTCCGTGAATTGGTCGCAAGGAAGTTCTGGGGGACCTGTTTTGAACCAGCTGAATCAGGTGGTTGGCGTTGTTAGTTCGTCGAATTCACATGGTAATTTTGCTAGTCGAATCGATGCGAACATGAATTGTTGGATTCAGGAGGCGATGGCGGATACGACAACTATGCTAAGTAATGAAAGCGTGCGTGGCCGCTGGGTGAACTTTGGCAAGGAGAAAGTTTATTTTGATGAGAGTGGAACGGCCACTGAGATGGTGGTAGTAGAACCTAGTAATTTAGGTGTTTTAGACTTATCTCTTCCGGGGACTTCTGGTAATGGTAGTAAGGGACACGATGAATTGTAAGAGTTCAACCTTGTTCAATAAAGAATAAGCGTGCAAAAAAAGCAGTCAAACATTTTGTTTGGCTGCTTTTGATTTTATTCTGCCGAGAAGATTGGCTTTAGTTGCTTTTTCAATTCACCATCAGGATCATTGGCATACTTTAAGTAGTCCGCCCAGTAGGCATCTTCAATTAGTAGTGCTTCGGCTAGTTGCTTTGGAACCTTAGAACGAGGGATGCTTCCATTGGCATCACGAGGCCCTTTGTATTCTTTAACAAAGTCCGCAAAGCGCTTTTCCAAGACGATGGCTTCCGGGCCGAACCAGTTGTGTGGTTCTACCGTTAGGAAGGATTCGTCAAATTGGTAGGGTACCCAAACCGGTTGGTCAACCGCAACGCGTAGGGGATGCACTAGCTTTTGCAGCTGTACTTGTCCGATGGCAATGTCGGCAATGGCCGCTGCCATCCCCGATGGTAGACCTTTCTCAGAGTTCTCTTCTGCCACGAGTAAGAAAGTCCCTTGAACGTTTTGGTTGGCTTTGACCTCTTGTCCAACAAGGACACGCATTAATTCTTTTGCTGGTATATTGATTGCTTTCATGGATACTATTCTAATCTTGAATGCCGATAAACTCAAACTTTTCGACGTCGAAGAGCCCTTGATCGGTAATCTTGAGACTAGGAATAACGGGAAGGGCCATGAAAGAAAGGGTGAGGAATGGGTCAAAAGTCAAATCTGAAATTTCAGCAAAGGCCGCGTTCAAGCGGTCTTGACCCTCAATCAATTCTTCGTAGGACTTATCAGACATTAGGCCACCGATTGGAAGTGGAAGAGCGGTGACTTTTCCGTTGTTAACAACAACCTGACCCCCACCAATCTTCTTCAACTCAGCAACGGCAATCGCCATGTCTTGATCGTTTTGACCAGCGACAATTACGTTGTGCGAGTCGTGGGCAATGGTGGAGGCGATGGCTCCTTGCTTGAGGTTTAATCCCTTGATGATACCCAATCCATGACCAAGGTCGTGGTAACGTTCAATGACGGCGACTTTGGCATGGTTAATATCTGCTACAAAATTGCCATCCTTATCGACAGCTACCTTCTCGACAACATGCTTGGTTGTGATGTGGTGTGGCTCAATTTCGATGACATGGGCAGGCTTAGTTGCATCCAATGGCAAAGTCAGGTCGGACTCTTCAAAGGTCAAATTAATTTGCTGACCAGGCAACCAGAGAACGGGCTGCTTTTGGTCTTCGAAGAATTCACCGCTGACCATGGTATGGGCAACCTGAACAGCTTTTAAATCGTCTAGAATGATCAGGTCGGCTTCGTAACCAGGGGCAATGGCCCCAACGTTTTGAAGGTGGTGGGCCTGTGCAGCATTCAAAGAGGCCATGGTGTAAGCCATTTCAGGCGCAATGCCTTCTTCAATGGCTAAGGCCACGTTAAAGTTAATGGAACCTTCGTCTTGGATGTCCTTTGCGGACTTGTCATCGGTGGCGAAGGCAAAGTGCCCTTGGTTAGCCTCAGAAACGGCTGGTAAGAGTGCCTTTTCGTCCCGTTCGACCGTTCCTTCACGGATGAAGACGTTCATGCCGGCTGAAACACGGTCTAGTGCTTCTTTAACGGATGTTGCTTCGTGGTCGGTGTCAATGCCGTAGGCACGGTAAACAGCCAACTGGTCAGGGCCTAATCCTGCCCCGTGTCCGTCAACGTGCTTGCCGGCTTCTTGAGCGTCCTTAATCTTTTGTAACATGTCGTCATCTGCATTAGCAACGGCAGGGTAGTCCATCACTTCGGCCAGACCAGCCACTTCCTTGTGTTGGTAGAAGGGCTTCAAGGCTTCGGCGTCCAAAGTCGCTCCGGCATGTTCGAAGTTAGTGGCTGGCACGGAAGAAGGAAGCATGTAATGAATGTGTAATGGTGTCTTCTTGGCTGAATCAATCATGTATTGAATACCGGAAACACCTGCGACTGAGGCAATTTCATGTGGGTCGGCAAAGATGCGAGTAACACCCTGCTTCAATGAGAGTCGACCAAATTCGGAGGGGGTCAACAGTGATGATTCAATGTGAAGGTGGGCGTCAATTAGGCCAGGAACTAAATATTTGCCTGAGCAGTCGATGCTTTCTTTTGCTTCGTAGGCTGTTGAGTCATCGACAAAGATGATGCGACCCTTATCAATCCAAACAGTGTTTTCTTGAAACTCCTGCGTGAAGACATTGAGAACTTGTCCGGAATGAAGACGATAATCGACTGGAATTGGCATGTGACGCTCCTTTAGATAAGTAAATTTTATATAGTTTAGCATATATTTATTTAAAATGTTCGTATTTAATCGCCGTATTTCTCATAAAATACTGACTTTTAAGAAATTATGAATGCTTTTGTTCATCCTTTCTGTCTATACCAATCGTTAAATTGGTCTTTAACAAAGTCGTAGACCTTGCTAAAATAGCGGTATACGATAATTTAAATTTAAAAAACCAATTTTTATATGAAAGTGAGATTCAACCATGTGCGGAATTGTTGGTGTTACTGGAGTTGGGGATGCACTACCTTACCTCCTACAAGGATTACAAAAGCTTGAGTACCGCGGCTATGATTCAGCCGGGGTCTATTTGTCTGATGCTTCAGGCAAGGATGCTTTAATTAAGGAAAAGGGCCGTGTTTCAAAGTTGGCTGAAAAGGCCATTGCCGAAACAAAGGGCTTCAAGGGGACTGCCGGAATTGCCCACACCCGTTGGGCAACCCACGGTAACGTAACTGTTGAAAACGCCCACCCACAGAAGTCTGCGGATAACCGTTTCTTCCTCGTTCACAACGGTGTGATTGAAAACTACAAGGAATTGACAGACACTTACTTGCAAGGTGTGCACTTCGTATCTGAAACGGATACTGAAGTGGCCGTGCAATTGGTCGACAAGTTCTCTAAGGATGGCATGGCAACACCTGATGCCTTCCGTAAGATGATTTCCCTTTTGGATGGTAACTCAGCCTACGGTTTCCTTTTGGTTGACCACGAAGATCCAGAAACGCTTTACGTTGCGAAGAAGAAGTCACCGCTCTTGGTTGGTGTTTCTGACCATGGTAATGCTGTTACTTCTGATGCCGCAGCCATGATTGATTTGACGAAGGACTTCATCGAATTGCGCGATGGTGACATTGCGATTGTTAAGCCAAAGTCAGTGACAATCTATGACGAAGCTGGTGAACAGGTTAACCGCGAACCATTTACTTTGGAAATTGATCCTGAAGATACAGATAAGGGTGCTTATCCTTACTACATGTTGAAGGAAATCGATGAACAAGCCGTTGTCGCTCGTAACATCGCTGGTCACTACTACGATGACGAAGGTAACTTGCAGGGGATTGCTCCTGAAATTACCGATGCCATCAAGAAGGCTGACCGTCTTTACATCGTTGCCGCTGGTACTTCATACCACGCTGGTTTGATTGGTAAGCGTTACTTTGAACAGTGGGCAAAGATTCCTACAGAAGTGCACATTGCTTCTGAATTTGCTTACGACCAACCAATGTTGTCAGACAAGCCATTCTTCATCTTCTTGTCACAGTCTGGTGAAACAGCCGATTCCCGTGAAGTTTTGGATAACGTGAAGAAGCAAGGCTTCCCAGCTTTGACTTTGGCAAACGTAATGAACTCAACTTTGACTCGTGAAGCGGACTTCGCCTTGCCTGTCTTGGCTGGACCTGAAATCGCCGTTGCTTCAACCAAGGCCTATACGGCTCAGGTATTGGTTCAAGCTATCTTGGCCTCTGCCTTGGGTAACCCTGGCTTTGACTTGAAGGCTGAATTAGCAAAGGTTGCCGTTGAAATTCAAGCTATCACTGATGAAAAGGAAAGCTTTAAGAAGATTGCTGAATCCGCATTGAAGAATCAGCACTCAGCTTTCTACATCGGTCGTGGCTTGGATGCCGCCGTTGCTTTGGAAGCGGCCTTGAAGTTGAAGGAAATCTCATACATCCAGACTGAAGGATTCGCTGCTGGTGAATTGAAGCATGGAACGATTTCTTTGATTGAAGATGGCACACCTGTCTTTGCCTTGTTGACACAAAAAAAGACGGCCGGCTTGCTCCGTGGGGAAGTTGCTCAAGTGGCGGCCCGTGGCGCGAACACGATTGTCTTTGCTTCTGAATCTTTGGCAAAGGATGGGGATGCCTATGTCTTGCCTGAAGTGAACGAACTCTTGATGCCACTCTTAGCGGTTATCCCAGCCCAATTGATTGCCTACTACGCAACTTTGGATCGTGGCTTGGATGTTGACCGTCCTCGTAACTTGGCCAAGTCTGTTACGGTTCAGTAAGATTTTAATAAAGCCTTGTTGAAACCCTGTTATAAGGGGGTGCGGCAAGTATCAAAAAGCCGATGAATTTTCATCGGTTTTTTTGTTTGTCTTCTTTAATTCTGGTAAAATGGTGAAGAGTATTTTTCAAATTTTAGGGGTATCATTTATGTCATTCTTTTCTGGAATGTTTTCTACGAAAAAAGCTGCATCACCAAGCTTTGAAGCTGCATTAGCAGCCGGTGAATACAAGGTACCAAAACACTTAGCCATCATCATGGATGGTAATGGCCGCTGGGCTAAAAAGCGTCATCTCCCACGTGTCGCTGGACACAAAGAGGGGATGGAAACGGTCAAGCGTGTCACCCGGTTGGCTAGCAAGGCTGGCGTTCAAGTTTTGACGGTTTACGCTTTCTCAACTGAAAACTGGTCACGTCCGACCGATGAAGTAAAGTTCTTAATGAAACTGCCCGTGACTTTTTTCGACACTTTTGTGCCGGAATTGATTGAGCAAAATGTCAAAGTGGAGACGATTGGTGACATCGACCGTCTTCCTGAAGCAACCAAACAGGCCGTTATCAAGGCGAAGGCTGACACTGCTGCTAATACTGGCTTGATTTTGAACTTTGCCCTAAACTACGGGGGTCAGCAGGAAATTGCGGATGCAGCAGCTGCATTGGCAGAACGGGTGGCTGCGGGTGAATTGCAACCGGAAGACATCAATAAGGACATGTTGGCTTCTGAGTTAACCACTGGCTTCCTTGGCGACTTGGCGAACCCTGATTTGATTGTGCGTACTTCTGGCGAAGAGCGCCTGTCAAACTTCCTGCCTTACCAGGCGGCCTATTCCGAGTTCTACTTTACCGATGTTTTCTGGCCAGACTTTGACGATGTTGATTTTGAAGCGGCCTTGGCAGCATACACAAAACGTGATCGTCGTTTTGGAAAAGTAAAAGCTTAATTTTGAAAGAGAGAATTTAAAATGCAAACGCGCATTATTACGGCAATTGTGGCCTTGGCGGTCTTTGTACCCCTTGTGGTCATTGGTAAATTACCATTGTTGTTGTTGACGATTGCCTTGGGCTGGGTAGCCATGGGCGAAATGCTTCGGATGACCAAGACACTCTTGGTTTCCTTCGAAGCCCTCTTGTCTTTGACAGGAGTTGTTGCTCTGGTTGTTCCGAACAACTTCTGGATTTGGGTATCTGATAACTGGCCAATGACGGTCACTTCAGACACGGTGGTTTCAACCATTGCCTTCTTGTTCCTCTTGCGGACAGTCCTGTCAAAGAAGTCCTTTAACATTAACTATGCCGGTGTTCTCTTCCTATCAATGGTTTACATTGGTAAGGGATTCCACTACTTCTACTTAGCTGATCAAAAGGGCTTGGCCGTGTTGTTCTTCGGAATGTTGACGGTTTGGATTACGGATTCCTTTGCTTACTTCTGTGGAAAAGCCTACGGAAAGCACAAGTTAGCCCCAACCATCTCACCAAACAAGACCTGGGAAGGTTCTGTTTCTGGTTCTGTGATTGCCATCGTTGTGATGACAGTCTTGTATTCAGCAACCGGTTGGTTACACCGTCCAGTTTTGGAACTCTTGTTAGCAACAGTCTTCCTATCAATCGGTGGACAGCTTGGTGATTTGATTGAATCATCCTTCAAGCGTCACTTCGGTGTGAAGGATTCAGGAAACATCTTGCCTGGTCACGGTGGTATCCTGGACCGTTTTGATTCCATGCTAGTTGTGATGCCAATGCTTTCAATTCTTGGTTTCTTGCAGTAATCGCTATTTCTTTTAGTAAGGAGGGTGCCCAATGTCAATAACAGCCATCATTGCATTTCTAATTGTTTTTGGCCTATTGGTTTCATTTCACGAATTCGGCCATTTCATTGTGGCGAAAAAGTCCGGTGTGCTCGTTCGTGAATTTGCCATTGGCATGGGCCCTAAGATTTTTGCTTGGTACAAGAATGACACGACTTATACGATTCGCTTGCTGCCAGTTGGTGGCTACGTTCGAATGGCTTCGGAAGAAGACCATGATGATCTAGAAGCCGGACAGCGCTTGTACTTGCAACAAAACGACGAGGGTTTGGTTACAAACATTGATTTGCGCGCTGACCAGGAAGAAGCTGGCTTCCTTTTCCAAATTGACCAGGCGGACTTGGTTGATGCGATGACTTTAACGGGTTTCCGTTATGGTTCGGAAGATTCTGAAACACTTTCTGTTTCAAAAGATGCCACCATCGTTGATGATTCTGGTCAGGAAAACCGGGTAGCACCCCGTTCATCTTGGGTTGAATCAGCACCGGCAATTAAGCGGGTTTTCATTAACTTAGCTGGGCCTGCGATGAACTTTATTCTGGCAATTATCGCCGCTTTGATTTTGGCCTTCTCACTCAGCCAAGTTTCTTTGAATGAACCGATTCTGGGACAGGTTGTGTCGAATCAACCGGCTGCCCAAGCTGGCTTGAAGGTGAACGATAAGATGAAGGCCGTTAACGGGCAGTCTGTTAAGACCTTTACCGACTTTGCCACGGAAGTTGCCGAGCAAAAGGGCAAGACCATGACCATTCGCTATGAGCGAAAGGGTCAGGAAAAGACAACCAAGGTCACGCCAGAAGCTGTGACCGTATCTGGTCAAAAGGCCTATCGGATTGGCGTGGTTGCCAAGGGCGAGACTGGCTTTGGTGATCGCTTACAGTACGGCTTCTTGATGTGGAAATCTTGGTTTACTCAAGTCTCTGACGGAATCGTCAATTTGTTCACCACGTCTTTTTCATTGAACAAGTTAGGCGGACCGGTCATGCTGGCTAAGGCCACTTCGACAGCTACCAACCAAGGTTTCATGACGGTTTTGGCACTGCTTGGTATGTTGTCTGTTAACCTCGGTTTGATTAACTTACTACCAATCCCACCATTGGACGGTGGTAAAGTCTTCTTGGACCTTTACGAGTCAATTTTCCGCCACCCATTCCCAAAGTTCTTAGCAAATGGTTTAATAATGGTTGGGACAATTGCCTTAGTTATTTTGATGATTTTGGTTACCGCCAAAGATTTGATTCAATTTTAAATTCATGGGGAGTTTTCCCCGTACATAATCTAACCAACAGGAAAGAAGGAAATTATGAAACAAACACAGCTTTTTATGCCAACATTGCGTGAAGTACCTGCTGATGCTGAAGTGAAGTCCCATCAGTTGTTGTTGAAAGCCGGTTACATCCGTCCGGTATCTGCCGGAGCCTTTGCCTACTTACCATTGGCACAACGTGTTTTGAATAAGGTCGAAGCCATCGTTCGTGAAGAAATGGCTGCTATTAACGCCAACGAAATGCTGGTTCCTGAAATCCTGCCTGCTGAACTCTGGCAAAAGTCTGGCCGTTACGCAACGTATGGTCAAGATTTGTATAAGTTTAAGAACCGCCAGGACCGTGACTTCATCTTGGGTCCAACCCACGAAGAAACTTTTACTGAATTGATTGGGAACGACATCAAGTCCTACAAGAAGTTGCCATTGGTTGTTTACCAAATTCAACAAAAGTTCCGTGACGAAGGCCGTCCACGTTTCGGTTTGCTTCGTACCCGTGAATTCATCATGAAGGATGCTTATTCATTTACAGCCGATTACGAAGGCTTGGATAAGATTTTCGACCAAATGGAAGGTGCCTACCGTAACATCTTCGACCGTGTTGGTTTGTCATACCGCGCCATCGTTGGGGATGCCGGTGCCATGGGTGGTTCTGATTCAAAGGAATTCTCAGCACCTGCTGCTGCCGGTGAAGATATCATCGCTTACTCTGATGGATCTGACTACGCCGCTAACTTGGAAATGGCCAAGGACTACTACGAACGCGTTGACCGTTCTGGTGAAGCACAGGCTGACCTTGAAAAGATTGATACGCCAAACGCGAAGACAATCGAAGAATTGTCAGAATTGTTGAACCGCCCTGCAGAAGAATTAGTGAAGACGATTCTTGTTGCTGGACCAGAAGGTGAATTGGCAGCCGTTGTGACAACGGGTGACTTTGAAGTCAACTTGGTCAAGGTACAAAACTTCTTGGGCTTGCCTGAAGTGGAATTGGCGGATGAAGCCCTTGTACAAGAAAAGTTGGGCGCTTCATTTGGCTCACTTGGACCAGTTGGTTTGCCAGAAGACGTTAAGCTCTTGGTCGACGAACGTGCCGCTGACTTAGTGAACTTTGCAGCCGGTGCCAACGAGGACGGTAAGCACTACTTGAACATCAACTGGAACCGTGACGTTGACTTGGCTGATGACCAAGTGGCGGACTTCCGTACTGCTAAGGAAGGCGATTTGGCCGTTGATGGAAAGGGTAAGTTGGTCTTCACCCGTGGAATCGAAATCGGTCACATCTTTAAGCTGGGAACTCGTTATTCAGATGCCTTGGGTGCCAAGGTTTTGGACCAAAACGGTCGTTCAATCGACATGATCATGGGTTGTTATGGAATCGGAATTTCCCGTTTGTTGGCCGCCATTACCGAACAGAAGGCCGATGACAAGGGCTTGGTATGGCCAGCAGCGATTGCCCCATACGAAGTGCACATCGTCCCAGTGAACATGAAGGATGATGCGCAAGCCGCTCTTGCCGCTGACTTGGAAAAGGTTGTCGCGGATGCCGGTTTTGAAAGCTTGGTTGATGACCGTAAGGAACGTGCTGGTGTTAAATTTGCCGATTCAGAATTAATCGGTTTGCCAGTTCGATTGACGGTCGGTAAGAAGGCCAGCGAAGGAATCGTTGAAGTAACGCTTCGCCAAAGCGGTGAAAGCTTTGATATGCCTGCTTCAGAAATTGCCGCTCATTTAAACGAATGGCTAGCAAAATAAGTACTCATTAAGTCGACAAACTGTCGGCTTTTTGCCTTTCAATAAGGATGGTTCAATGGCTCTTAGTCGAAGAGAACAATTAGAAAAATTAATGGAACAGGCAGAACTGCCTGATAACTTAAAGGCGGTCTTGCAAGATGCTTCATTAGGGTCGGTTGTGGTTGACCCCGATGCTAAGTCTTGGCGCTTCGTGGTGAATAGCAAACGTGTTTTGACTTTTCCGGCTTACCTGGCCTTTTACCGGGGATTGGCTGCCAATTTCAAGCAGGTTAACGCTGTTTATCTGACAATTCAACCCGAGGAAGCCGGCTTTGGCGAAGAGGAAGTACAATCGTACTTCCACCTAGCCCTGCGTGAAACCGGATTGAACTATGCTTCGGTACAGCAGTTGGCCTCGGCTTCCTCAGTCCAATTAAAAGGACAGCAGGAGGTGGTGATTGCCACGGCAATGCCACAGTTAGCAGCGCTTTTGACGGATGATGTGCTGGCTTCTTTGACGGACATCTATGCGACCTTTGGAATGGCCGGTCTGACTTTTACGGCCCTAGTCGATGATAATCAGCAACAGCGACTGGAGGAAAGCTTTGCCTCCCACCAGCAGCAAGTTCAGGCCGACATTAATCAGGCCATTGAACGAGCTGAAAAAGCAGCCCCTAAGAAGTCTTCTGAGGGAGTGGCCCTCCGTTTAGGCCGTGCCATTAATCCGGACGCTGAAATTACCCGTTTGGAAGACATCGATGGAGAAGAATCCCGCGTTGTCATTGAGGGATACATATTTGCCGATGAAGTCCGGGAATTGCGGTCAAAGCGTAAGCTTTTAACGTTGAAGATTACGGATTACTCTTCTTCTATTTCTGCCAAGAAGTTTTCAAACAACGAGCAGGATGAGGCAGTCTTTGACCAGTTGAAGGCTGGTTGCTGGATTAAGGCCCGTGGAAATGTCCAAGAAGACACTTATGCTCGTGAATTGGTATTGAACATCTATGACCTACAGGTTGTCGATCACCAGAACCGTCAGGAAGAATACCAGGGCGAAGAGAAGCGTATTGAGTTACACGCCCATACCAACATGTCTGGGATGGACGCCGTGACCGACTTTGGTCAGGTAGCTAAGCTCGCTAAGTCCTGGGGACAGGAAGCCTTGACGGTGATGGATACTGGAAACGTCCAGGGTTATCCACAGGCTATTGATGCCGTTAAGAAAAACGATATTAAAATGATTTTTGGAATGGAAGCCAACGTCGTGGAAGACGGGGACCCCATTGCCTATAACGTTCGTGACCAAGTCTTAAATGATAAAGATTTGACCTACGTCGCATTCGATTTGGAAACAACTGGTTTGTCGGCTGTTTCCGATCGAATTATCGAATTGTCTGCTGTTAAGATGCAGATGGGAAACGTGATTGATAAGTACTCGGAGTACATTAATCCTGGCTTCCCACTGTCGGAGTTCACGACGAATTTGACTTCGATTACCGATGCCATGGTGGCCAATGCGAAGCCAGAGCAGGTCGTTATCGATAATTTCCGAGACTGGATTAAGGGTTCTGTTCTGATTGGTCACAACGTGACTTTTGATGTGGATTTCATGAACGCTACTTACGCACGTTATCAAGAGGGGCCAATTGAAGAGCCCGTTATTGATACCTTGCCATTTACCCGCTGGCTATACCCAGACTACAAGTCTTACCGTTTGGGAACTTTGGCGAAGAAGTTTGGAATCGAGTTGGAACAGGCCCACCGTGCCATTTACGATGCGGAGACGACTGGTCACCTTGGTTGGAAGCTGATTAAAGAGGCGATTAAGTCGCACGATGTGGCTAACTTAAATCAGTTGAACGATCACATGCTGGATGGGGGCGCCTGGCGCCATGGCCGTCCTTTCCACGCGTCAATTTTGATTCAAAACCCGGTGGGATTGAAGAACCTTTACCGACTCGTTTCGGAATCAAACGTTTCTTATTTCAATAAGGTGCCACGGATTCCTCGTTCCGTTTTGACCAAGTACCGTGAGGGCTTGATTATCGGTTCTGGGGATACCTCCGGTGACTTGATTGTGACCCTGATTGAAAAGGGTTACGAACCAGCCAAGAAGAAGGCTGCGTTCTACGATTACATCGAAATTCAGCCTTTGGCTAATTACCAGCCAATGTTGGATAGCGATTTGATTGCTGGGCCAAATAAGCTGAAGGATATCTTGGCCGATATGGTCAAGATTGGGGATGAGCTGAATAAGCCCGTTGTGGTAACGGGGGATGTGAAGTACACCAATCCTGAAGACCACATTTACCGTGATATCTTGATTGGCTCTCAGCCGGGGAACCCGCTGAACCGTCAGGCTCTACCACATGTTCACTTCCGTACGACTCAGGATATGTTAGAGCAGTTTGCCTTCCTTGGTGAGAAGAAAGCCAAGGAAGTGGTTATCGACAACACCCACGTAGTGGCCGATATGCTCGAAGACATTCATCCATTGAAGGAAGGATCATTCCCACCACAGATTCCAGAGGCCGGGGATGAGCTGCGCGAGAAGACTTTTGCAGCGGCTAAAAAGGCTTATGGTGACCCATTGCCTAAGATGATTCAGGAACGAATCGATAAGGAACTGAGTTCCATCATCGGTAACGGTTTCGCGCCGCACTACATGATTTCTCAGCGTTTGGTAGCAAAGTCCAACAAAGACGGCTACCTGGTTGGTTCCCGAGGTTCCGTTGGTTCCTCCTTCGTGGCTACTATGTCTGGAATTACCGAAGTGAATCCTTTGCCACCGCACTACCGGTCGGCGCACGGGGACTACTTCGAATTAGCTGATCCAAAGAAATACGGTTCCGGCTATGATTTGCCAGATAAAGAAGATCCCAACCACCCAGGCGAAATGCTGATTGGGGATGGACACAACATTCCTTTCGAAACCTTCATGGGATTCACCGGAAATAAGGTGCCCGATATCGATTTGAACTTCTCTGGTGACTACCAGCCAATCGCCCACGATTACATGAAGGTCATGTTCGGGGTTAAGAAGGTGTACCGTGCTGGAACAATTGCCACGGTCGCTGAAAAGACGGCCTTTGGTTACGTGAAGGCTTACGAGCGTGACCATGATAAAGTCTTCCGCGGAGCGGAAGAGGAACGTCTGGCTCAGGGTGTGACTGGCGTTAAGCGAACGACCGGGCAGCACCCGGGTGGTATTTTGATTGTTCCTGCCGATTACGACATCTACGACTTTACCCCCGTGCAGTACCCAGCCGATGATCAGACGGCCCTTTGGCAGACGACCCACATGGATTACCATTCCATTCACGATAACTTGTTGAAGATGGATATTCTGGGACACGATGATCCTACGATGGTTCGTACCCTAAAGGATTTGTCAGGGATTGATCCTCAGACTATCCCGGTTAACGATCCGGGGGTTTTGGGACTCTTTACTTCGACGGAGCCTTTGGGTGTCACCTCCGAGCAGATTTATTCCAACACGGGAACACTGGGCCTACCTGAATTTGGAACCGGCTTCGTGCGAAACATGTTGGAAGACACGCAGCCACACACTTTCTCTGAGTTGCTCCAGATTTCTGGACTTTCCCACGGAACCGATGTGTGGTTGGGTAACGCCCATGATTTGGTCGAGAATGGAACGGCGACGATCGCGACTGTGATTGGAACCCGTGATAAAATCATGACTGATTTGATTAACTGGGGCTTGCCTTCTTCCGATGCATTTAATATCATGGAAAAGGTTCGTAAAGGTAAGGGGATTACCGACGAGTACCAAGCTTTGATGCGTGAAAACGGTGTACCCGAGTGGTACATCGATTCTTGTTTGAAGATTAAGTACATGTTCCCCCGTGCCCACGCTGCCGCCTACGTTTTGATGGCGCTCCGAATCGCTTACTTTAAGGTTTATTTCCCAGCCGCTTATTACGCTACCTACTTCACGGTTCGTGCTAACAACTTCGATGTTGTGGCTATGGCCCGTGGTAAAGAGGCCGTGAAGGCGGCGATTGCGAAGATTCGCGATATGGGGAACGATGTCTCGAAGGGTGATCAGGATTTGTTGACCGTTTTAGAAATGGCCAACGAAGCACTCGAACGTGGCGTCTCATTCAAGATGGTTGACCTCGAACGTTCCGACGGAACGGAATGGGTCATTGATGGAAACGAATTGATTCCACCGTTCTCAGTCATTCCGGGGCTTGGGGACAACGTCGCCAACCAGATTGTTGCAGCGCGTGCTGAAAAGCCATTTATCTCGAAGGAAGATTTGAAAAAGCGTGGAAAAGTCTCGCAGACCATTATTGATTTCTTGACTCTCCATTCCGTTATTTCCGATTTGCCGGATGAGAACCAATTGTCGCTCTTTGACTTTTAATAAGGAAAAGGGACTTGCTGTTTTAGCGTGACCGTTATCGTTGATAGCGATTGTCGACCAGCAAGCAAAAAGTAAAAACTAAAAGGAGTGGGCTTAAGCCCTCAGAAAAATGGATAAATTTTTTAAACTGAAAGAAAACCAGACTTCAGTGAAGCAAGAAGTGATTGCCGGGATTACGACCTTTGTGTCAATGGCCTACGTCTTCTTCTTGAACCCTCAAATTCTCTCACAGGCGGGGATGTCACAGTTAGCCGTCTTTATTGCCGCCATCATCGTTGCCGTTTTCGGAACGTTGTTGATGGGACTGTACGCTAACGTACCATTTGCCCTCGCACCTGGAATTGGAATGCAGGCTTACTTCACTTACACCATTGTCTTTGGTTTTGGTTTCAAGTGGCAGCAGGCTTTGGCCATTGTGTTCCTGGTTGGAATGCTTGACATTGTGATTACCTTGACGCACGGACGTCAGGCAATTGTGAAAGCAATCCCAACGGAACTAAAGGCTGCCATTGGTGGTGGACTAGGGGTCTTCGTTACCTACATTGGTTTGAAGAACGCCGGTTTCATCAACTTTGTTATCTCAGGTTCAAACATTATCTCTGTTAATGACAAGCCATACGCTGGTGGTACCGTAAAGGGTGGTTTAGATTCTCTTTTGGCCTCTGGTGGTGTGACTCCTGAATTGACAAAGTTTATACAAGCTTCTGCTTTGTTGGCCTTGATTGGTCTTTTAATTTTGACTTTCTTGGTTATCCGTAAGGTGCCAGGAGCATTCTTGATCACATTGATTGCCACGACTTTGATTGGTATCCCAATGGGTGTTACCAACACGCATTTGTCAGCCGCTACTTCATTGCCAAACGCCTTCGGTGAATTTGGTCATACCTTCGGAGCTGCCTTTGGTGCCCACGGTATGGGAACGCTTTGGTCATCATGGCCACAAGCTTCATTGGCTATCGTTACTGTCTTTGCCATGGGATTGACTGGTTTGTTTGATGCCATCGGTACCTTGATTGGTATCGGTAACCAAACGGGTATCTTCTCAAAGGAAGACCAAGAAGCATTCGTTGCTGACAACTCATTCAACTCAAAGATGGATAAGGCTTTGGTTGTGGATACATTCACAACGACTTTGGCCGGTGTTGTTGGCACTTCAAACACGACGACATTCATCGAGTCAGCAACGGGTGTTGCTGCCGGTGGACGTACTGGTTTGACAAACATCGTGACTGCCCTTGGATTCTTGGCAATGCTCTTCTTGTCACCATTGGTATCCGTTATTCCAACGGCAGCTACTGCACCACTTTTGATCGTGGTTGGTATCATGATGATGGGTGAATTCAAGAAGATTGACTGGTCAGATTTGGCTGTTGCCATTCCTGCCTTCTTCACTTCAATCTTCATGGGATTCTCTTTCTCAATCTCATACGGTATCGCCGCAGGGTTCATCTTCTACATCGTTGTGAAGGTTGCCCAGGGAAAGTGGAAGGAACTGTCACCAATTCTTTTGGTTATCACAGCCTTCTTCTTGGCTAACTTTATTTTGTTGGCCTTTATCTAATTGATAAAAATAAAAAGAACTCCGATCGGATGATTGGGGTTCTTTTTTGTTGCCTTAATATTTTATATTTAAAAAAGTCAAAGCTTATTTTTTATATTCTCATTCTAATCTGTTTAAAAATTCCGATATTTAAAAATATTTTAACGTAACACTTGTAATAATAAAGTAAACCATGTAACATTACCGGAGAACGAATTTTTCAAAAGTACAGAAATAGGTATAAAAGATGACCAAAAAAGAACACTACAAGATGTATAAGTCCGGTAAGAACTGGGTTTACGCTTCGCTTGCAACGATTGCCCTTTTAACTGGGGCAACGGTTGTTGCTGAGCAACATCATGGCCATTCAATTGCTGGTATCTCAGCGAAGGCTGATGATACTGACTACAGTACAAGAGCAGCGGCGGCTGTCAACGACGCAACAACAACCCACGAAGAAGTGGATTCAGTTGAATCCGTTATGCTCGTATGTCAATAAGTTAGACACTTTTTTTACATCACTAGGTTCGATTCATAGGTATGAATCCGTTCATGATTATATCGATGGATATAGCGTGATATTCGCGTAACCAGCTCAAATTTACTC